>DASRIA010000016.1:0-46395 GCA_035650255.1 Solirubrobacterales bacterium | reverse complement strand
AGAACTCCGCCGGGGGCCTCGGGATCACCGAGCGCACCGGGCGCGACCTGTTCGGGATGGGCTTCGACGTGATCACGCTCGGCAACCACACGTACCGCCGGCGCGAGGCCTACGAATACCTTGACTCGGAGGAGCGGGTGATCCGGCCCGCAAACTTCATGGCCGGGAGCCCCGGCCGGGGCCACGTGATCGTCGAGGCCGGAGGGATGCGGGTCTGCGTGATCAACCTGATCGGGATGCTCCACCTGCAGGCCGCGCGCTCGCCGTTCGCCGAGGCGGACTCGCTGCTCGATCGCCTCGCCGGCCAGACCAACGCGTTCGTCGTCGACTTTCACGCCGAGGTGACGAGCGAGAAGGTCGCGATGGGCTGGCACCTCGACGGCCGCGCGCTGGCCGTGGTGGGCACGCACACGCACGTCCCGACGGCCGACGGCCGCGTGCTGCCGGGCGGGACGGCCTTCCTCTCGGACCTCGGCATGACGGGCGCCCGCGGGGGAGTCATCGGCGTGAAGAAGGAGCAGATCCTGGAGCGGTTCATGACCCACATGCCGATCAAGTTCGAAACGGCCACAGACGACGTATGGGTGATGGGCGCTCTGATCGAGACGAAAGAGAACGGGCTGGCGCAGTCGTTCGAACAGGTGATGGTTCCGGCCGAGGGCTAGCCGTCGTTCCCAGCAGGGCGATGACCGCCAGCGGGAGCCACCACACCACATAGAGATAGAACCAGTGCGAGAGGCTGAGCTGCATCGCGATCAGCACGGCCGCGCCGAAGGCCGCCACCTGTAGCTTGGACTTCTCCTTCGGGACGAAGAAGAGCGCAGCGGCCAGCAGCAACGCGGCGCCCTTCACCATGTCCTGGAGCGGGCCCAGGTCCTCCTGGCCCCAGATGCTGAACGGCGAGTCCCGGCCGAGCTGGAATCCGATCGTGCGGTCCCACAGCTCCCGCACCCCGCCGTCCGGCACGACGAGCGCGAACGCAAGCACCACGGTGGCGCCGAATGCAAGCGAGAACGCGATCGCGTCGCGCAGCCGCCTGCGGTCATAGCTCGCCCACAGCGGCACCAGTGCGAGCGGCGCGAACTTCGCCGAGGCGGCGAGCGCCAGCGCGGCGCCGCGCGCACGCGGATGTGCGAGCAGCAAGAACGCGACCGTGACGAGCAGCGCGATCAGCGAGTCGTTCGCGTTCGAGTTGAGCACGAACAGCGTGTAGGGGAACGCGGCCCACGCGTAGGCGAACACGAGCCCGAGGACGTTGCCCTCCCTCCCCGCGCGCAGCATCCGGCCGGCGAAGAACAGGGCCACCATCGTGAGCAGATCGAAAGCGAGCGCCGCCGCATGGGCTGCCGGGAGGTCGTCCCACGACCCCGACCAGGGGAAGATCTGCTCGAACGGGGTGTACGCGTAGTAGTTCACGGGGCCGTACGTGTCGCCCGCGCGGTTGTCCTCCGGGAACGCGCCGTAGAGGTCGGACCCGTCCGTGATCCGGTCGGCGCCGATCACTCCCGAGTACCCGACGTCGATCACGTTGGAGTTCGTGAGGTTGAGGCCGACCCGGAAGCCGATCAGGAAGATCAGGCCGAGCAGCAGCCAAGTCGCGGGAACGAGCAGGAACGGCGGCGGGCGGGGTGCGCGGTGGGCCCGCCCCAGCATCAGCATGCGCACCAGGAGGTAGGCCAGCACCGGGTAGACGAGCGGCACAGACGTGAAGATCTCGCCGCGGTTGAAGTAGACGTGCGAGATCGAGAACGACAGCAGCACCAGCAGGTCGAGGTGCACGAGGCGCAGCGGCCGGCGCGGGTCGAAGAACGGGATGAAGAACGCCAGCGCCAGCGGTATCCAGACCTGCGGGGCGTTGACCTTGCGGCCGAAGGCGCCCTCGGTGCCGCGCGCCATCTGCCAGGCGACCTGCGGACCGGTCCACACCTCGACCGCGCGTCCCTGCCGCTCGTCGACGATCACCTGCGCGACCTCGTCGCCGCCCGCGTACCAGCTCACCTGCCACCGGCCGGGGCCCTTCGCGAAGGTCTGCCTCCGCACGCTGTCGTGCCGGCGTAGCTCGTCCCGCAGCTTGGCGGAGCGCACCGCGATCCGCGCGGCCTGGACGGCGTTCAGGAAATGGTCGCGCGGCGGCCGCGTCGGTGACGAGGGGCGGGTGAGGGTCGCGTCGGGACGGACAGCCTGGCTGCGGGTCTCCGCTTCCTGCGCCGAGACCGGTGCCGGCGCGGCGGCGAGCAGCCCGCAGGCAAGCGCTACAGCGAGCGCCGCGGTGCGGGCTTGCCGAAGCTCCAAAGCTTGTTGCCGATGAAGTTGAGCGGGGTTGCGGCGAGGATCGCGATCGCCTGCGCGACGACCTTGTCCACGTCGGCGGCGCTCACGAGCAGCTGGAGCACGATCAGGTTGAGGCCGAGCGCCATCACGCTGACGGTGAAGAACCGCGCAGCCTGGAAGCCCATGTGACCGTCGGTCGCGCGGAACGTCCAGTGGCGGTTCCACAGGAAGTTGTTCGTCACCGCGACGCAGAAGGCGAGCACCGCGGCGAGGATGTAGTGGACGCCAAGGCCCTTCACCAGCGTCGTGTAGACCGCCAGGTTGACGACGTACCCGCTCGCGCCGACGGCCGAGAACTTGACCAGCTGCATCCAATTGGCGGGCTTCCTGAGGCCGCGGCCCACCCGCAGCGCGTGGTGGCGGGCGGCAAGGGGGGCTTCTCGCTGCACCGACCCCAAGATAGCCGACCTTCCGGTGCGCTCGGCCGGTGGACGGCTCATCCCACGGTGAATCCGTGATCCCCGCGCGGGTCCTCCTCCGTCACCTCGACGGACTCGACGTGCGCGCCGCGCGGCCCGGTGCGGCAGAACCCCACGAGCGCCTCCACGGCCTCGGCCTCCCCCTCGAAGGCCGCCTCTACGCTGCCGTCGGGGCAGTTGCGCACCCAACCGGCGACCGCGCCCTGCGCCGCGCGCCGCCGCACGGAGTCGCGGAAGAACACTCCCTGCACGTGACCACGTACGACGACCCGGCGGCGGATCACCGGCGCTCGAAGTGAGACAGCACGATCGGCGCGACGTCGGTGATCGACCACTGCGCCGGCCAGTCGCCGTCGGGCTGCACGTCGGGGCCGCAGTTGACGAACGCGAGGGTCGCCAGCGAGTCGCCGTGTCGCAGGGAGCCGTGGCTCCCCCCGCCGACGTGATCGGCTCCGCCCCAGTCGGTGAACTCGTAGCCGGGCGCCGCGGACACGAGCACGTCGCCGGCGCCTCCGCACGACAGGGCTGACCACACCCGCCGCAGGGCGTCCGGATACGTGCGGCTGACCGCGATGCCGTCGCCGGTCTCGAGCTCCAGGGCGGCCAGCTCACCCTCCACGTCCCACCCCATCCCGCGACGGTCGCGGAGGGTGTCACCGGGCCGGAATCGCAGCTCGCCCTGCGCGCTCCACACGCACGCGCCGCCGTCCTCCTTCCAGGCCAGGACCTCGACGCCCTCGATGGCGCGCATTTGCTTCAACAGCCGCTGCATGCCGCGCGCACCGAAGCGCTCCGGGTCCGTCAGGTACACCATCGCCGACCGGGCGCCCGGGGCCACCGCCAGCTCGGCGGCGTCGGCATCGGGATCGTTCGGCTGCAGCACCTGCCAGTCGGACAGCGCAGCGGCCAGGTGCACGCGCTTCGACACCGCGACCTGGGCGTGGTCGGACATCAGCACCACG
Source organism: Solirubrobacterales bacterium (assembly GCA_035650255.1). GTDB lineage: Bacteria > Actinomycetota > Thermoleophilia > Solirubrobacterales > JBBDJG01 > DASRIA01. The sequence goes on along the minus strand of DASRIA010000016.1, from coordinate 42,683 downwards.
GCGTGGTCGTCCAGGAAGCGCTCGATGCCACCCGCGGGCTCGGCCAGCTCGGCCAGGTGGTGATCGGCGCGCGCGATCGACTCCACCGTCGCCTGAGGCCCGAAGCGGTGGGAGTGATGGTCGTTGTCGGGCAGCGAGAAGAGCATGAAGTCGTACAGGTCGTGGCGCTCGACGTACGCGCCGACGCATCCCGAATAGGGATCGCGCGTGCCCGGGCGCGCGAGCGTGGGACGGCAGTCGACCGCCTGCGAGGAGTACAGCTCGCCGTAGAACAGCTCCGAGGGCCCGTAGACCGGGTGCCGGAAGTTCGCGGCCTGCGCGACCCGCCGCAACCATCCCTGCACGCCCAGCTCGTGGCGGGTGCGGCCGCGGAAGATCAGGAAGGGCGTGCACGCCGTGCGCACTCCCATGTCGTCCAGCTGCTCGAACACCGTCAGCGTGCGTCGCTGGAGGTGGTCGAAGTTCATGTTGTAGACCGTGTCGGTGAGCGCGCGCAGCACGCCGAACGTGCGGACCGCCGCACCCGACGAGCCGTAGTCGACGTAGCGCTTCTCTCCCCGGTGGTACCAGCAGATCGACGGCACCCCGTGGACGTCCGGCATCGTGCCGGTGGTGATCGACCCGGCGGCGGCGGGCGTGACCGACGGGAACACGCTCACGCAGTCGGGGTAGTACGTGCCGCGGCGCAGGATCTCGGCGAACGCGGGCGCGTGGCCCTCCGCCACGGCGCGCTCCAGCATGGCCGGCTTCAATGCGTCCACCATGACCAAGACGAGCTTGGTCATGAACATCTACGCCGGATCTGCAAGCAGATCCGGCGGTTTGCGATGGGACGACCGGTGCGAGTCACCGCAAGATGCGGAGGCCTTCGTACTTCTGTCCCGCGCGCTGCCGCCGCGCGAGCAGCACCCAGAGGCAGAACGCGACTGCAGCCAGCGACACGGGCGGCAGCAACACCGCGAGCGCGGCGACCGCGAGCGCGGCGACGTCACCCAGCGCGTTGATGGTCCCCCCGCTCTCGCCGCGCGCGGCCAGCCGGTCGACCGCGCCGCCGAGGAACGCGCGCGCGGCCAGGAAGCCGAGCAGCGCGCAGGCCATGCCGGGCACGATGCCCGCCTCGCCGAAGTAGTTCTCGTCCTCCAGGGCGCCGGCGAACAGCATGCCGCCGAGGCCCATCGCGACCACCGCCCAGACACCCTCGGGGACGTCGATGTCCGAGCGGTCGACCAGCCACGCGGCCACGACCAGCGCCGCGAGCAGCGCCAGCCACCACACGGCCTCGAGCCATTCGAAGCCCGTGCGCTCGAAGTCGATGCCCACGTTGAGGCGTGCCATCACGCCGACGAACAGGGGGACGAGCAGCGCGCGGATGCCGGTCGCGAGCGACGTTCCGATTCCCTGCGAGATTGCCAGAAAGAGGTCCATGTCTATCCTCTATGTTCCATTGTCGCCGCCTCGAGCGGCTCGTGGCCGGACCACACTATGCACAGTCCCGAGCACCAACAGGTTCGCCAGCCGGGAGGACGAAGCTCTCACCAGTGAAGGACAGGCACCAGACCACGAGCCACGAGATCGAGCGCTACGCCGGTCTCTTCGCCAAGCGGACGCGCCACATGCGCTCGTCCGCGATGCGCGACCTGATGGAGATCACGGCCCGGCCCGAGGTCATCTCGCTCGCCGGGGGACTCCCCGACACGTCTTCGTTCCCGCCCGAGTCCTTTGCCGCGATCACCGACAAGATCGCGCGCCAGTCCTGCGCGAGCGCGCTCCAGTACGGGCCCACCGAGGGCTCCACGCGGACGAAGGAATGCATCGTCGAGGTGATGGCCGCGGAGGGCATGCGCGCCGACGCCGACGACATCGTCGTGACCACCGGCGGCCAGCAGGTGATCGACCTCGTCACCAAGACGCTGATCGACCCCGGCGACGTGGTGATCTGCGAGGCGCCCACCTATCCGGGCGCCGTGCCCACCTTCTCGAGCTACGAGGCGGACGTGATCCAGATCGAGATGGACTCGGACGGGATGCGCGTCGACCTGCTGGAGGAGACCCTCGCGCGGCTCGACGGCGAGCAGCGCCGGCCGAAGTTCATCTACACGGTGCCGACGTTCCAGAACCCGGCCGGCGTGACGCTGTCGGCGCCCCGCCGCCGGCGCCTGGTCGAGATCGCACGGGAGCGCGAGCTGCTGGTGCTGGAGGACAACCCCTACGGCCTGCTGCGCTACGAGGGCGAGCCGCTGCCGCCGCTGTACGCGCTCGACGGCGGCGAGTACGTGATCTACCTCGGGACCTTCTCGAAGATCCTGTCGCCGGGCATCCGGCTCGGCTGGGTGACCGCGCCCGGCCCGGTGCTCTCGAAGATCAAGCTCGGCAAGCAGGCGGCCGACCTGTGCAGCTCCTCCCTCACGCAGCAGTTCGTCGAGATCTACTTCCAGGAATCGAACTGGCGCCGCTACGTGCAGGACCTGTGCGGCGTCTACCGGCAGCGGCGCGACGCGATGCTCGATGCGCTGGCGGAGTTCTTCCCGCGCGAGGCCGAGTGGACCCAGCCCGGCGGCGGGCTGTTCATCTGGGCGACGCTGCCCGACTTCATCGACACCGGCGACCTGCTCGCCAAGGCGCTGCGCGAGGAGCGCGTGGCCTTCGTGCCCGGGTCGGCCGCGTACGTCGACGGCCGCGGCGGCAGCTCCATGCGACTCAACTTCTCCGGCGCCGACGTCGACGGGATCGTCGAGGGAGTGCGGCGCATCGGGAAGGTCGTGGACGAGCAGATCTCCCTGTTCTCCACATTCGCCGGCCGGAGCTCGGAAGCGCCGTCGCGTGACGAGCCCGAGGATCGGCCCGCAGATCCTCCGCCCGACGTTCGTCTCGCGGATGTCGTCGAGCTGCCGCGCCGCGGCGGCGAGCGGCGCGCGCAGGGCTCATGACCCCGCGGCGCGTCGCGCTGCTGAAGGGAGGCCCGTCGCTCGAACGCCAGGTGTCGCTGCGCTCCGCGGCGCGGGTCGAGGACGCGCTCGAGCGGCTCGGCATCGAGTTCGTATCGATCGACGTCGGCCGGACGCTGGTGGACGACCTGCGCGCGAGCGATGCAGATGTGGCGTTCGTGGCTCTGCACGGCCGCGGCGGTGAGGACGGGACGGTGCAGGAGCTGCTGGAGATCGTGGGCATTCCCTACACCGGCTCAGGCGTGCTCGCCTGCATGCGGTGCATGGACAAGGTGCTGACGAAGCACATGCTCCTGGAGGAGGGGCTGCCGACCCCGGACTTCTTCGCGTTCAGCGAGATCGCCTTCAAGGAGCTCGGTGCCGGCGAGGCGCTGCCGGCGATCGAGGAACGGCTCGGCTTCCCGGTGGTGGTGAAGCCCGCCGCCCAGGGGTCCGCCCTGGGGATCAAGTTCGCGCGCGCCGCGGAGGACGTGCCCGAGGCCCTGATCGCGGCCTTCAGCTACGACGACCGCGTGCTGCTCGAGCGGCACGTCGAGGGCCGCGAGCTGGCGGTCTCGGTGCTCGAGGACGAAGGTGAGCCACGCGCGCTGCCGGTGGTCGAGGCAAAGCCGGAGCAGCAGTACTTCTACGACTTCGAGGCGCGCTACGAGATCGGCAAGACCGAGTTCCTGTGTCCCGCCGACCTGCCGGGCGACGTCGCGGCGCGCGCGCACGAGCTCGCCGTCGCGGTCTACCGGCTGCTCGGCTGCTACGGCTTCGCGCGCGTCGACATGATCCTCGGCGACGACGGCCTGCAGGTGCTCGAGGCACAGGCGATCCCCGGCCTCACCGACACCAGCCTGCTCCCGCAGGCGGCCGAGGCGGCGGACATCACGTTCGAGCAGCTCGTCGAGAAGATGCTGGAGCAGGCGCTGGCGCGGACGCCCGCGTCCGCGACCGCCGGCTAGCCCGATCCCGCGGCGAAGTCCTCCGGCGTCACCTCGTCGAGGAACTGCTTGAACTTGTCGACGACCTCTTCGGTGTCCTCGGCCTCCTGCTCGAACTCGATCGCGCTCTCCTGGATCACGTCCTCGGCGGCGAAGATGGGAGCGGAGGTGCGGACGGCCACGGCAAGCGCGTCCGAGGGACGCGAGTCGATCTCGATCTCCTGGCCGTTGACCCGCAGGGTGATCGAGGCATAGAAGGTGTTCTCCTTCAGCTCGGTCACCGAGACGCGCGTGCACTGGGCGTCCAGCTCGTTGATCATCTCGCTGATCAGGTCGTGCGTCATGGGCCGCGGCGTGGAAGCGCCCTGCAGCTTCATCAGGATGGCGGCAGCCTCCGGATGGCCGATCCAGATCGGCAGGAACTTGTTGCCATCGATTGTCTTCAGCAGCACGATCGGCTGCTTGCCGACCATGTCGAAGCTGACTCCATAGATGACCATTTCCTGCACTGCGGTCACTCCTGACCCTCGCGACGGCTGGGCCGCCCATTATAGGAACGCCCCCCGGGAAGGCTCCCGGCGATCGGCGGCAGATCCCGGTTATTGCCCGACTGCGGCGCGCGCCCTGGCGATTGCGCGCTCCGCCGGCAGCGGCTCGGCGTGCTTTGCGTCATTGAGGAGCCACCCGAAGGTCTCCCACACCTCGGTCTGCGTGATGCTCGCGAGCTCGGCGACCTCCTCCACGGAGCACCCCTGGCTGATCAGGAGGGCACAGAAGACGTTGCGCAAGGTCCCGGGGGCCAGGTCGTCGAGCCCGGCCGCGCGTGCAACCTCCGGATATGTCTCGAGCCGCCAGACGCGCATGTCGACCGCCCAGGGCCGGCCGGGAACCGAGAAGACCCGTCGCCCGCCGTCGCCGTCCGACTCCCGCCGCCAGGCTTCGAGGTCCTCCGCGAGGGGCCGCCACAGCGGCACGCGGCGTGGGCCGGCCCCGTCGGCCTCCATGCGCGGCAGCGGCTGGACGACGATCGAATCGGCGTCGATGTCGGACCAGCGCAGCGCCATCGCCTCGGCCGGCCGCAGCCCCGCGTACGCGATCACGCTCACCAGCGCCGCATCGCGCACGCGCTCCTCTCTCAGCAGCCGCGCGCGCATCAGCTCCACAGGGCCGGCGGACATGATGCTCGGCCACATCCAATACAGGACCGGTGGCCGGACTCGCTCGTAGGCGCGCTTCTCCTGCTCGCGCTCCTTCATCGTGGGCCCGCTCGGGTCGTGCGGCACGGCGACCAGGAAGCGCTCGGCGACCATCGTCACGGCGATGTCCGGCTGGAGGGCGTCCACCACGCCCGAGTCGAGCGTGGGCGCGTGTATCAACGCGAAGCGGCGCCAGCACTCCGACAGGAACGGTGCGAGGAAGTACGCGTAGGAGTCGCCGAGCAGGAGACACGTCGTCGGGGGCGCGACCACGCAATTCGTGAGCACGATCGCGCCCGTCCCGTCCACGCAGTTGTCGTAGACGAGGCGTGCATACCGGTTGCGCATTCGCGCGATGTCCTGAATCGCCTTGCGCGGAGGGTCGAGCTTCTCGCCGAGGTCACCATCCACCTCCGCTTCGATGAAGACCACGTCCTCGTCGTCGATCATCCGCGTGGGCACGAGCGTGCCCGCGTCCTCCATCAACTTCTGGAACGCCAGGAAGGCCCCGCGGTCGGTCCAGTGGCTGTCGACGCGCGAGCAGATCTGATGCTTCTCCTTCGCCGCCACGAGCTCGTCCAGCGGATAGATGATGTTCACCGCCGACCCGACCGACTGGAGATGGGCCATCAACTGGTGCACCGGCCGCTCGGGCGCCGACTCGACGTCGGCGGGGAGCTTCTCGGGATACACCGAGTGGTTGTTCGGGACGACCATCACGAGGTGCGCGCAGCCACGGCCGGCGAGGAGCTCGGTGCGCTCCTCCAGGACGCGGCGCCACCCGTCGAGCTGCACGTCGTTGAGACGCCGCTCGCCGGAGTGCTGCGCCATGACCTCGTTGTTGTCGTCGGCCATGAACAGGTAGCCGTCGCGGCCTTCGACGACCTTTGCGTCGTAGACGATGCGCTGCGGCAAGCGTGTCCGCCAGGCATCGTCGTGAACCTCGCCCACGATTCGATCGTAACGGCCGCGGTCGCCGGGCCGACCGCCGTTGGGCGGAATCAGCATCGAGCGACGGAGTTCCTCGGTGGGCGAGAACCGGCCCCTGCGTCGGGTGCGTCGGCCCTGTCACGGCCGACGCATCTTCGTACCCCCGCGCTCGAGGAAGCCTTAGTGCGCGTCGAGAGTCTTCGAACTGCTGGTGCCCGTCGCGTGGTTGACGTCGCGGTACACGCGTGCCCGGTAGACCGCGTCGCGGCTGACCCGCATGCGACGGCTGAAGCTCGAGCGTTCCTCGCCGGCGTCTCGCAGCGGCGTGCGCGCGACGGTGGTCCAGGAGCCCGTTGACGTCTGCCGCTGGAGACGGACGGTGCGCCCGTCGTGCTGTGGCGCAGCGGTGCCGTAGAAGCGCACGCGCTGGCCGGCCCTGGGAGTGCGGTCGCTCACGCGCAGCACCACCTTGATACGCACCAGCACGTCGACGTCGCCACTGGCCAGCGCCGGCGCGGCGGTCGTCACGCGATAGCGCGTGTTCTGCGCCGGACGAACGCCGGTGAACGAGTAGTCGCCGTTGCCGGCGGTGGGCTTCGTCCCCATGGCATCGAATGCGTCCGTGAACGGGTACGGGTTCTGGTGCAGAGTGACGGTGATCGGATCCTTCGGGCCCTTCAGCTTGCCCGCGATCGTCGTGGCCTGGCCGAACGTGATCGTGGTCGGCTTCGCCGAGATCGTCAGGTTCGAGTTACCGGCGGGCGGAGCAGATGACGCTTGTGCGGCGAGTGCCGCAAACACTGGAACAACAATGGCTGTCAAGAGAACGATTCTCTTCATGTGGATACCTCCTGCACCTGTAACGCGACAGCACGGCAGTAGCAAGGAGCTATCGCGTAACAACATCCGTTGAGGGTGCGCAAGCAGCCATCTCGGTTGAGCCTGCCGTTGCGACGGCTCGATAGGTGAACCGTTGAATGCTGCGGCGGTGATGCCCTGACGAGGAAACCCGCACAGGATGCGGGTTCCAAAGTGGGCGATCCTGGACTCGAACCAGGGACCTCCTCCTTATCAGAGAGGCGCTCTGACCGACTGAGCTAATCGCCCCGCTGGCCGCCGTGACGGCCGCTCGCGATTCTAGCTAACGGCCGGTGCCGCTCCCGGAGGCATCGAGCGCCGCGCGCGCGGCCTGGATGGCCGCTTCGCCGGAGCGTGGCGCGCAGTCGCCGCCGGCCACGACCGCCGCTCGCGCGACGGCGTAGTCGTGCACCGGCGTGCCGATCTCCGCGGCGACTTCCGCCGGCCGTGCGCCCTCGATCAGGCGCAGGTGCACGTACGTGTTGTGCAGCCCCCACGGAGCGAGGCGACCAAGCCCGATCGAGCGCACGGCGGGCGTGTAACAGCGCTCGCGCCAGTCCCCCCAGTAGCTCACACCCCATCCTTCCCCGTCGTCGTAGATCACGTGCGCTGTCCCGGCGGCCGGTCGCTCTTCTTGCCAGCGGCGGAGATCGCCCGTCACGGACGGCCAGAGGGGCACGCGGCGTACCCGGTCGCCACCGCCGCGGGGTGGAACGTGCAGGTGGTCGCCGCCCACGTCGCGCCACCGCAGCGTCAGCACGTCCCTGCTGCCGAGCCCGGCATAGGCCAGCAGGGACACGATCGTCGCATCGCAGACTCCGCCGGCCGCCAGCATGCGAGCACGAACCGCCTCCACCTGAGCCACGGTCGCGAGGTTGATGCGAGTTCCTTGGGGTGCATACGGACCGCGCACCGCCCGGGCCGCACGCCTCTGCTGCTCCAGCTCACCCTGTTTTGGGCCCGCGATGTCCTGCGGCACGCGCACCAGGTCCCGTTCCGCCATCACGGAGAGCACCAGGTTGGGGCGCTCGGCCTCGAGCAGGTCTTCGGGTATCGAAGCTCGATGTGCGAACACGACTCGGCCGAACGTGTCGGGAAAGAACTTCAGCAACCCGTACATGTACGAGTCGCCGAACAGGATGCACCGCGTGGGCGGCGCCACGCCGCATGTGGTGGCGATCAGCGAGCCGGTCGAGAAGACGCAGTTGTCGTACACCGGGTGTCCGGCGTTATGCACCACGCGTGCGGCGCGCACGGTTTCGGTGCGCGGGGGATCGAGCTTGCCGCCGAGGTCCATTCCGCTGACGCCGTCCATGTAGTAGATGTCGCGCTCGGTCAAGACGCGGCCCGCGACGCTGTCGGCGAGCGCCTCCAGGATCGCGCGGTATGCGATGAACGCGCCGAAGTCGGTCCAGTGCGTGCCGACGCGCTCGCACACGGGCTGCTTGCACTTGTGCGCGATCAGCTCGTCGACCGGGTAAAGCACGGACGCCGGCGATCCGCACGACTCGAGATGCTCGATCAGCTGATGGACCGGCCGGCGCGCAGCCGTGCGGTAGCGGCTGGGGAGCATCTCCGGATACACGGAGCGCGTGTCCGGGGCCACGACGAACAGGTACTGCGCACCGATCGCGGCGGCGCGCTCCATGCGGCCCTCGAGCAGCACTCGCCACTCCTCGAGCTGCGCGTCCGTCAGCTGCCGCCCGACCTGCTGACCCGGCGGCGCGGTGCCGTCGTCGATCAGGAACAGAAAGCCGTCGCGGCCTTCGAGGACCTTGTCGCGCTCGTCGACCGGCATCGCGCGGATCGTAGTCGCCGCCTGGCGGCAGCGAACGGATGAAGCGCGGCTGTGCGGCTAGGCTGCCCGGCGCGCTGCGAGCCGGCGGGCGAGCTCGCTCAGCTCGGCGAGGTCGTCGAACGGGATCTCGACGGTGCCGCCCTTGCGACCCAGGCGCACCTTCACCTCGCGGCCGAACAGGGCGGCCAGCATGTCCTCCGCCTGCCGCGTCGCCTCGAGCGCGTCGGCGCTCTGCAGCTTCGCGGCGCGGCCCTTCGCAGGCCGCGCGCCGTTGCCGCGGGCGAGCTCCTCGGTCTGGCGCACCGAGAGGCCGCGGTCGCGTGCCTCGCGTGCGACGCGACGGCGGGCGTGATGATCGGGCGCCTGCAACACCGCACGGCCGTGTCCTTCGGAGAGGGTGCCGGCCTCGAGCATCGACAGCACCTCGTCGGGGAGCTCGAGCAGGCGGACCAGGTTCGAGACGGCCACGCGGCTCTTGCCGACGCGGCGGCCGACGTCTTCCTTCGTCATGCCGAACTCGTCCACGAGGGCCGCGCAGGCGCGTGCGGACTCGACGGGGTTGAGATCCTGGCGCGCCATGTTCTCGATCACGGCGAGCTCCAGGCGCTCGCTGTCGGCGGCGCTGCGCACGACGGCCGGTATCCGATCGAGGCCGGCCAGCTGCGCAGCGCGCCAGCGGCGCTCGCCGGCGACGAGCTCGTAGCGGCCGCCCGGGAGCGGGCGAACCAGTATCGGCTGCAGCACGCCGTGCTCGCGCAGCGAGTCCGCGAGCCCGCGCAGGTCCTGCTCGTCGAACGACTTGCGCGGCTGGCTCGGGTTCGGCGTGATGTGCTCGAGCGGGATGCGATGCAGAGTCTCGTCGTCCCCTGCCGCGGTCGGCAGGATCGCGGCGAGGCCGCGGCCGATGCCGCGCTCAACCACGGCTCACGACCTCCTTCGCCAGCTCGAAGTAGGCGTCGGTGCCGGCGCAGTGAGGATCGTGATGGATCACGGGCCTGCCGTAGCTCGGCGCCTCGCCGATGCGCACGTTGCGCGGGATCACGGTCCGCAGGACGAGCCCGTCGAAGTGGCGGCGCAGCTCGTCCTCCACGTCCTGCGCCAGCTTCGTGCGGCTGTCGTACATCGTGAGGAGCATCCCCGCCACCTCGAGCCGCGGGTTCAGCTCGCGCTGGATCAGACCAAGGGTGTCGAGGAACTGCGCGAGGCCCTCGAGGGCGAGGTACTCGGCCTGCACCGGGACGAGCACCCGGTCCGCGGCCACGAGCGCGTTCACGGACAGCGGCCCCAGGGAAGGCGGGCAGTCGAGCACGATGTGGTCGAACGACTCGCGCACGGGCTGCAGCACGTCGCGGAGGCGCAGCTCCGACGAGTCCAGGCGCGGCAGCTCGACCGTCGCGCCGGCGAGGTCGGGCGTCGACGTCACGACCTGCAGCGAGGCGATCGCCGAAGGGATCGCCGCCTCCGCGACCGGGGTGTCGCCGAGCAGGCAGGTGTACGTGTTGGGCTCGTGGTCCTTCGGCAGGCCCAGCGCCACCGTGGCGTTGCACTGCGGGTCGAGGTCGACGAGCAGCGTGCGGGAACCCGCCTCCGCCACGCACGCGGCGAGGTTGACCGCGGTCGTGGTCTTGCCCACGCCGCCCTTCTGGTTTGCCACCGCATATACAGTCGCCATCGCCAAGGGAGCCGACGATACACGCGGTCGCGGTCGTAGCACCGCCGGCCGCGCGGCTCCCGGGGTATGGTTCGCCGCCGAACCGTCGTCTCCTCCCGGCTACCTCCGGCCGATCGGTTCGTTCCCGAACCACCCTGCGGGAGACCCCTTCGCGATGGTTCGGACCCGAACTGTCTACGCGCCCAGCGGCTGTTTCCGGGCGCTGCCCGCCCGTCGCGGGAACTCGGCCGGCGTGGCTCTCACCTTCTCGTAGAGGTGGAGGGTATGCGCCCGGCTGCCGGGGTACGGTCGCACGCGCTCGGCCGTCAGCGGGCGCATCCCGAGCGCAGCCGCGGCGGCAGCGCCGGCACGCTCCTCGTCCTCGGCGCGCGCGCCCTTCCACGCGACCAGCAGACCCCCGATCGCCAGCAGCGGGGCGGCGTACTCCGCCAGCGTGGCCAGCGGCGCGACCGCCCGGGCCAGCACGGCCGCGTAGCGCTCCCGCCCGGCCGCGCGCGCCCAGTCCTCGGCGCGCGCGTTCACGACCGTCACGTTCCCGAGCTGCAGCGCGGCCACCGCCGTCTCCATGAAATCGCACTTGCGGCGCGTCGCCTCGATCAGGTGCACTTGCATGCCGGGCCGCGCGATCGCGAGCGGCAGCCCCGGGAAGCCGGCGCCGCTGCCGATGTCCGCCACCTGCGCGGAGGGAGCGGCGCGGTCCAGCACCGGCAGCGCCGTGAGGCTGTCGGCGACGTGCACGTCGACCGCTTCCGCCGGATCGCGGACCGACGTCGCGGCGCGCGCGTCATCGCGGACCATCGCCAGCAGCAGCCCCAGGCTCTCCACCGCACCGGGATCCAGCGACCACTCGGCGGCCAGTGCATCCAGCCGGGCCGCGGCCCGGCCGCCCGGCCGTTTCACGTTTTACGCCCCGTGCGTGCGGAGCGGCGTGATCACGATCCGGCGGAAGGGCTCGTCACCCTCGGAATGGGTGTCCACGTCGGCCCGGTCCTTCAGGTAGTTGTGGACCACCTTGCGCTCCTGGGAGCCCATCGAGTCCAGCTCGATCGCGCGCCCGTAGCGCAGCGCGTCCGCCACGCCGCGATCGGCCTGGCGGCGCAGCGCGCCCTCGCGCCGCTCGCGGTATCCGGCCGCGTCCACGACCACCGGGACCCGGTCCTCGCTGCCCCGGAAAGCCGCCTGACCGCACACGGACTGCAGCGCGTCGAGCGTCTGCCCGTGCTTGCCGATCAACAGCCCCAGCTCGGGACCGCTGACCTCGGCCCAGATCTCCCCGTCGCGCTCCGTGACGTCGACGCTCGCGCGCAACCCGAGCGCGGAAACGACCCGCCGCAATATCTCCCGCACCCGCTCTGCGGGCTCGTCGGGCCAGGCGAAGTCGCGCTCGGCCGCCTGCCACCGCTCCAGGTCCGCCGTGGCCACCACCCGCGTGACCGGGCCCGTCTCGTCCTCCGCCTCCTCCTCGAACACCTCGAAGCTGACGTGGTCGATCGAGATGCCCGGGTAGCTGCGCTCGAGTTCCTTCATCGCGGCCCACTTCGCAGCGCCCGCGCTCGACGCCTCGGCCTCAATCCGTCCCGCCCCCGGATCGTGCGAGTCCGCCAACGTCTACCTCAGCGCCGCCGGCGCTTCTTCTTCCGGGGAGGGGGCGGGGGCGGTCTGCGCGGCGCGGCCGTGCCGCCACCACCGCCATCGGCAGCGAGCGCGGCGGCCGGCTGCGGCGCCCCCGCCACACCGCCGACGGGCGCCGGCGGCGGCGACAGCTTGCGGACCACGATCGCCTGCCCGAGCGTCCAGAAGTTCGTCGTGATCCAGTAGACGAGCAGCCCGGCGGGGAAGCTCGGCACGAGCGCCGCGAACACCAGCGGCAGCAGCAGCATGATGCGCTGCTGCGTCTTGTCCGCGGTCACCGACATCACCATCGTGGACGCCATCTGCGACCCGATGAACAGCACCATCAGGATGATCAGGTCGCCGCCGGTGGCCTTGGCCGTCAGGTCCTCTATGAAGAAGAAGCTCTGCTCCCCGGACGCGCGCACCTGTTCCTTGAACTCGGTCCCGTTCAACAGGAAGAACAGCGCCATGAACACGGGCAGCTGCAGCAGCAGCGGCAGGCAGGAGGCGAACGGGTTGACCTTGTTCTCCTGGTAGAACTTCATCATCTCCTGCTGCATGCGCTGGCGGTCGTCCTTGTACTTCTCCTGGATCGCCTTGACCTGAGGCTGCAGCACGCGCAGCGCGTTCATCGACTTGATCTGCTTGATCGTCAGCGGGATCATCAGCAGCCGCACGATCACGGTCAGCCCGACGATCGCCCAGCCCCAGCTGAGGCCGACGTCGTCGTGCAGCAGCGTGATCGCCCAGTCGGCGACGTCGATCAGGGGCTGGAAGATGTTCGCCAGTACGGGGCTCATCGGAACAGGCGCTGCGCCTCAACGGGGTCGTACCCCCCGTGGCTGAAGGGGTTGCAGCGGAGAATGCGCCACACGGCCAGCACCAGGCCCCGCACGGGACCGAACTCGCGGATCGCCTGGGCGCCGTACGCCGAGCAGGTCGGCTCGTACTTGCAGCGCCGCGGCAGCGCCGGCGAGATCAGCCGCTGGTAGAGCCGGATCGGGGCGGTGAGGACGCGCCCTGCCAGTCCGCCCGCCATCTCAGGCGCTGCGTTCCGCCGGTTGGGCAGCCAGCCGCTCGAGCAGCTCGGCGAGCTCGGAGCGCACGCCGTCGAGCCCCGCCTGCTCGGCCGTCTCGGCGGCGCCGGCCCGCGCCACGATCACGAAGTCGTGGCCCTCGGGCAGCTGGTCGTCGAGCGCCCAGAAAGCCTCCCGCAGCATCCGCTTCACGCGGTTGCGCTCGACCGCACCGCCGACGCGCCGCCCGACGGAGACCCCCAGCCGGACCTCGTCCCTGGGCGCGTCGCCTTCCTCGCGCTCCTCGGCGTCGACCGCCGCGGAGGGGAACGCGTACAACACGAACGAGCGCGTCGCCGCGGAGCGCCCGCGGCGGTAGACGCGGTCGAAGTCCGCGCTGCGCGTCAGCCGTGGACGCCTGTGCCGCATCCCGCCCCGGCGTTCGTTCATGTGCACCCGGGATCCCGCCTCAGACCGTCAGGCGCGCGCGGCCCTTCTTGCGCCGCCGCTTGATCGTGAGCCGGCCGGCACGTGTGCGCATCCGCGCACGGAAGCCGTGCGTCCGAGCGCGCTTGCGCTTCTTCGGTTGGTACGTGCGCTTCATGCGGAAGAGGCAGTCGAGCCTGGGATCGTGATCAAGTCGCGGCCGGGATCCCGGCCGGGGCCGCTCAGTATAAGGCCTGCCTCGCCGGTCCCCCGCGACCGCCGGACGTCGTCCCGACACGTCCTGTGAACGGGCCCGAATTCTTTTGGACGCGTATTGCGACATGGCCGCTTGGGCCTCGCCGCGGCATGCCGGAAGCTCTGATTCGCGGCGTTAGAATCGCCCGCCCCGCGGGGGAGGAACGCGCGGTCCAGCCGCCCATTCCGGGCTCTGTGGGTCACCTTCGAAAGCCGACGAGGACGCGTGGAAGATCAGGTCGAGGAGATATGGCGCCACGTCGATGACACGCTGCGCGGCTCGCTTCCGCCGGACGTGTATCGAGCCTGGATCGAGCCCCTCGCGCCGGTCGGAGCGCAGGGTGGAGTCCTGTATCTGCGCGCGCCGGCGAGCACTCGCGAGTGGGTCCGGCGCCGGTTCGGCGCGCTGCTCGACGCGGCCCTGACCGTCAACCCCGCGATCAGCCGCATCGAGTTGATCGCAGGCGACGCGCCACCGCCGCCCGCCGCCGCCCGCATGTCCCTCAAGCCGGGGTACACCTTCGAGGCCTTCGTGATCGGGGCCACCAACCGGTTTGCGCACGCCGCGTCGCTGGCCGTCGCCGAGCTCCCGGCCCAGGTCTACAACCCGCTCTTCATCTGCGGCCAGCCGGGCATCGGCAAGACCCACCTCCTCCAGGCGATCGGCAACTACGTCTCGCTGTGCGTGAGCGGCCTGAACGTGCGCTACGCGACCGCCGAGACCTTCACGAGCGAGTTCCTCGCCGCCCTGCAGCACAACCAGGCGCCGCTGTTCAAGCAGCGCTACCGCTCGGTCGACGTGCTGCTGCTCGACGACGTGCAGTTCCTGGAGAGCAAGGAGCGCACGTCCGAGGAGTTCCTCTACACGATCGAGGCCGCCCTCACGGCAGGCGCCCAGGTCGTGCTGTCCGCCGACCGCCCGCCGGCGGCGATGCCGCTGCTGCACGCACCGCTGAAGGGCCGCCTCGAGGGCGGCCTGCTGGTCGAGCTGACCCCGCCCGACTACGCCACGCGACTGGCGATCCTGCGCCGCCAGGCCGGTGACGCAGGCAGCGACCTCACCGCCAGCGGCGTCCTCGACCTGCTGGCGCGGCGCATCCAGGGCAACGTCCGCTCCCTCGAGAGCGCACTCGTGCGGATCCGGGCCTTTGCCTCCCTGACCCAGCAGCCCCTCACCCTCGAGCTCGCCGAGCAGGTGATCGCCGCGATGTCACCGGAGGACGCGGCCGGTCCTTCCCGTTCTCTTTCGATCGAGCGCATCCAGGCCCGGACCTCCAACGCCCTGCAGCTCGACCCGGAGGCGCTCACCTCCGCCAGGCGCAGCCGTCAGGTTGTCTATGCTCGCCAGGTCGCCATGTACCTGTGTCGCGAGCTCACCGACCATTCACTGCCCGCGATTGCGCGCCGGTTCGGGGGCCGTGACCACACCACCGTCCTGCACGCCCACCGCAAGGTCCAGCGCCAGCTGCTGGTCGATCAACCCACAAAGGACCTTGTGGACAACCTGCTCCGTGAGCTCAACGATGCTTGACCCGATGTCCCACACCGGCACCGCACAGGCCCCCGCACAGGCGGAAAAGCCCCTCTTTGGGACCCCCTGGGCCGCAAGCCAGAGAATCCACACCCTCTACTCCCTTCACATAACTATGAGGATGTCCGCATGAAGTTGTCTGTCGAGAGGCAACCCTTTCTTTCCGAGCTGCAGCTCGTCACTCGCGCAGCTGCCACCCGCTCCGCCATTCCTGCCCTTGGCGGGGTGATGCTGAAAGCGGCCGGCGACTCCGTCGGTCTCGCCGCCACGGACACCGAGATCGCATTGCAGTCGAGCCTTCCCGCCGACGTCGACCAGGAGGGCACGCTGCTGCTGCCGGCCCGCCTGCTGCTCGACATCGTTCGGGTCGCCGACGGCGATCGCGTCACGATCGAGGCCGCGTCCGACCAAGGCGTGGTGAAGGTCACCTCCCAGCGTGCTTCGTTCGCCGTTCGCACCCTGCCTGCCGGCGACTTCCCGAAGCTCCCCGGCGCTGATGCCGACACCGCGGTGCAGCTCGACGCCGGCGCCTTGGCCGCGACGATCGAGCGGGTCGCAAAGGCGGCCTCGCGCGACGAGACGCGGCCCGTGCTGACCGGCATCCTCGTCTCGCTCGAGGGCGGCACGCTGCGGATGGTCGCGACCGACTCCTACCGCCTGAGCGTGAAGGAGGCGGCCGTGCCCGGGATGAACGGCAGCGCGTTCGAGGCGAATGTCCCCGCCCGGGCGCTGCAGGAGCTGGGCCGCGTGGTGGCGGAGACGCACCCCGAGGCGGTGTCGATCGTCACTCGCGACAACCAGGTCGTGTTCGAGTCGGGTCGCGTGACGCTGTCGTCGCGCCTGATCGATGGTCAATTCCCGAACTATCGCCAGCTGCTGCCCGAGTCCTACGAGCACGACGTCGTGATCGACAAGTCGGAGCTGCTGGGCGTCGTGCGCAGGGTGAGCCTGATGGCCCAGCGCAACGCGCCGCTGCGGCTGCGCTTCGAGCAGGGCACGGTGACGCTGTCGGCGCAGACCCCGGACGTGGGGGAGGCCTCGGAGTCGGTTCCGGTGAACTACCAGGGCGACGAGCTCGAGATCGGCTTCAACCCGCAGTTCCTCCAGGACGGACTGGAGAGCGTGGGCGCCGAAGAGGTGCGCCTGCGCCTGATCAGCGCCCTGCGGCCGGGGCTGATCGAGCCCGCCGGCGGGGAAGAGGACGACCAGTTCCTCTACCTGATCATGCCGGTGCGCCTGAACGTGTAGCGGGCAGTTGCACGTCTCACGGCTCGAGGTCCGCGACTTCCGCAGCCATCAGCGGGCAGAGCTCGAGCTGTCCGGCGGCATCACGGTGCTGGAGGGCCCGGTGGGCGCCGGCAAGACGAACCTGATGGAGGCCGTGCACGTCGGGTGCACCGGGCGGTCCTTCCGGACGTCGAACGAGCGCGAGCTGATCCGCTTCGGTCAGGGCACTGCACGGGTGCGCCTGCGGATCGCCGCCGCGGGCGCCGAGCACACGACGGAGGTCGTGCTGCAGTCGCGCGGCCCGAAGTCCGTGCAGCGCGACGGCACGCGGGTGACCCATCCGCAGGCCGGCGATCCGCCGTTCTTCGTGTGCGTCTTCGCGCCCGACCATCTCGAGCTGGTGAAGGGACCCGGCGGGATGCGCCGCGCCCTGCTGGACGACCTCACTGCGACAGTGTGGCCGGCCCGCCGCGGCACGCGCGCGTCATACGCGAAGGCGCTTGCGCAGCGCAACGCGTTGCTGGGCCGCGTCCGCGCCCGGGCGGTCGGGCCCGAATCGCTGCACGTGTGGGATCGCGAGCTGGCGCGGCACGGAGTCGAGTTGATGGACCATCGCCGGGAGCTGGTCGAAGCGCTGTCCGAGCCGTTCACGCGGCGCGCAGCCGAGCTCGGCCTGCCGGCGCCGGCCACGCTCGAATATCGCCCCCGCAGCGAGGCCCGGTCATCCGACGCGCTGGAGCTCGAGCTGCGCGAGCGGCTGGATGCCGACCTCGAACGCGGCTTCACACTGCACGGGCCGCACCGCGACGATCTCGTGCTCCGCGCCGGGACACGCGACCTGCGCCGCTACGGGTCGCAGGGACAGCAGCGCCTCGGCCTCCTTTCCCTGCTGCTCGCCGAGCGCGACGTGCTCACGGCCATGCGCGCCACACATCCGGTGATGCTGCTGGACGACGTCCTCAGCGAGCTGGATCCGGAGCGCCGGGAGCGCCTGCTCCAGACGCTGGCCGGCCCCGGCCAGGCGCTGATCTCGACCGCGGACGCACGGACCCTGCCCGCGGATGTGGACGCGGCCCGCGTGCAGGTGCGCCCGCCTGCCGCGGCCGGGGAACAGGATCGCGCCGAGGAGATCGCGTGAGCCGGCGTCCGCGGCCGCTGGCCGAGTCGCTCCCCCAGCTCAAGGCACGGCTGGCGCCGCGCACGCTGCTGGCCGAGGTGCAGGACGAGTGGCAGACGGCCGCCGGCCCGGCGGTCGCGCGCCAGTGCGAGCCCGTCTCGGAGAAGGCCGGCGTCGTGAGCGTGCGCTGTTCCTCCGGGGTGTGGGCGGCAGAGCTTTCGATGATGTCGGCACAGGTCCTGGAGCGCCTCAACGAGGCCCGCCCCGCCGACCGCAAGGTGCGGGAGATCCGGTTCGTGGTCGGGGGCTGAAAGGCCCCTTTCGGGGCCCCGCCGGCGGCTCATGGCGGGGCGCGGAGAAGGCGTCTAGGCAGCCCTCTAGAGTCCAGCTGCAGCAGGCCGGGGACGCCTGCGGACGAGCGACCGGCCGGTGCGCGTTTTTCCGCATTACAGAGGGAAATTTCGACAGGTCATAGGCCAGATCCGGCACCTTCACCTGCTAGAATTGCCTGCACGTTTCAGGCGCCCGCAACCGCGCGCACACGGCAGTCGCAACAGGCGCGTGCGCGCATCATGAACGGGCGTTTATCAATGCGGCCGCCGCCGCCCCAGCAGGAAGGAACTTAGTGCCGAAAAACGGGTCGGATCAGACTGCGAGCGGGAACGAGTCCGCTCCCAAGCGGAGCAGCAGCAAGAAGTCTCCGGCGAGCAGCAAGGCCTCCAGCTACAAGGCATCGGACATCACCGTCCTCGAGGGTCTCGAGGCGGTCCGCAAGCGGCCCGGCATGTACATCGGCTCCACCGGCGAGCGCGGCCTCCATCACCTCGTCTACGAAGTAGTGGACAACTCCGTCGACGAGGCCCTGGCCGGCCATTGCGACTCGGTGCAGATCCAGATGCACCCGGACAACCGCGTGACCGTGTCCGACAACGGGCGCGGCATCCCGGTCGACATGCACGCGAAGGAGAAGCGGCCCGCGGCCGAGGTGGTGCTGACCGTGCTGCACGCCGGCGGCAAGTTCGGCGACGGTGGCGGCTACAAGGTCTCCGGCGGGCTGCACGGCGTCGGCGTGTCCGTCGTCAACGCGCTCTCCGAGCGCCTCGACCTCGAGATCAAGCGCGACGGCCACGTGTGGACGCAGGCGTACGAGCGCGGCGTCCCGCAGGGAGAGCTGAAGAAGGGCGCAGCGACCAAGGAGACCGGCACGACGATCACCTTCCTCCCGGACCTCGAGATCTTCCAGGAGATCGCCTACGACTTCGAGACGCTCGCGCAGCGCATGCGGGAAACCGCCTTCCTCACCAAGGGCCTGCGCATCGAGCTGGTCGACGAGCGCGGCGCGGGCGAGCGCATCGAGTTCCAGTACGAGGGCGGCATCCGCGACTTCGTCGCCTACCTGAACGAGAACAAGGACCCGATCCACCGCAAGATCGTCTACTTCGAAGGCGAGTCGGACGAAGGCCAGGCCGAGATCTCGATGCAGTGGAACTCCTCGTATCAGGAGTCCATCTTCAGCTTCGCCAACAACATCAACACGACCGAAGGCGGCACGCACCTGTCCGGTTTCCGCTCCGCGCTGACGCGGACGCTGAACGACTACGCGCGCAAGAAGGGTCTACTGAAGGAAAAGGATGACTCTTTGGTGGGCGAGGACGTGCGCGAGGGCCTGACGGCGATCGTGTCGGTGAAGCTGCACGATCCGCAGTTCGAGGGCCAGACGAAGTCGAAGCTCGGCAACCCGCCGATGAAGGGCTTCGTCGAGTCCACGGTCAACCGCAAGCTGGGTGAGTTCCTCGAGGAGAACCCCGCCGAGGCGAACCAGATCATCGGCAAGGCGATCGCGGCGTCACGCGCCCGGGAGGCCGCGCGCAAGGCGCGCGACCTGACGCGCCGCAAGTCCGCGCTCGAGAACTCGACGCTGCCCGGCAAGCTCGCCGACTGCTCGGTGCGCGATCCGGCGCTGGCCGAGCTCTTCATCGTCGAGGGCGACTCCGCCGGCGGTAGCGGCAAGCAGGCGCGCGACCGCAACACGCAGGCGGTGCTGCCGCTGCGCGGCAAGATCATCAACGTCGAGAAGAACCGCATCGACAAGGTGCTGTCGAACGAGGAGATCCAGGCGCTCGTGACCGCGATCGGCACCGGCATCCGCGAGGAGTTCGACCTCGAGCAGCTGCGCTACCACAAGGTGATCCTGATGACGGACGCCGACGTGGACGGCGCGCACATCCGCACGCTCGTGCTGACCTTCCTGTTCCGCGAGATGCAGGGCCTGATCGAAGGCGGCTACGTGTACATCGCGAAGCCGCCGCTGTACCGCCTGAAGGCCGGCAGCAAGGAGCAGTACATCGAGAAGGAGTCGGAGCTCGAGGAGATGCTGCTGCGCGACAAGCTCGACAAGATCGAGGTCGCCGACCGCTCGGGCGAGGAGTTCAACCTCACCCAGCAGCGCTGGCAGCGCCTCACCCGCCTGGTCAAGGAGTACGAGGGCTGGGCATCCGCCCTGCGCGCCGCTCACGGCAACGAGGTGATCACGTTCCTAGAGGAGTCCGCCGTCCTAGACCAGGGTCTGACCGATGTGCAGAAGATCGTCGCCGCGTTCAAGAAGAAGGCCCCCGCGGGCGAGCCGTACGACACCGAGGTGCTCTCCACCAACGGGGACGGCTCGATCCGCGTGAAGGCGATCGAGCGCAAGAGCGGCCTGGCCACCACGCACGCGCTGGGCAGCGACATCTTCGGCTCGCGGGAGTACAAGCAGCTGATCCGGGTCCACCAGGAACTGCAGAACCTGGCCGGCACGCCGCCGTTCAAGCTGAGCCTCGACGACCACGCGGTGGATGCCCTGTCCTTCGAGGAACTGCGCACGAAGGTGCTGGGGCTCGCCCGCCGCGGCGTGCGGCTGCAGCGCTTCAAGGGCCTCGGCGAGATGAACGCCGACCAGCTGCGCGAGACCACGATGGACCCCGAGTCGCGCACCCTGCAGCTCGTCACGATCGACGACGCGTCGGCTGCCGACCAGCTGTTCTCGATGCTGATGGGCGACCAGGTCGAGCCGCGACGCGCGTTTATCGAGAAGCACGCCCGCGATGTCCAGTTCCTGGACGTATAGGGAGCGATAGATGGCGACGCTTGACGCATTGACAGGGAACATCGAGCCGCGCGGCCTGCGGGAGGAGATGCGCTCCTCCTACATGGACTACGCGATGAGCGTGATCGTGGGCCGTGCGCTGCCGGACGTGCGCGACGGTCTCAAGCCGGTGCACCGGCGCGTGCTCTACGCGATGCACGAGGCCGGCCTGCAGCCGACCCGCGCGTACCGCAAGTGCGCCCGCGTGGTCGGGGACGTGATGGGGAACTTCCACCCGCACGGCGACTCCGCGATCTACGACACGCTGGCGCGCATGGCGCAGGACTTCGCGCTGCGCTACCCGCTGGTCGACGGCCAGGGCAACTTCGGCTCGATCGACGACGACCCGCCCGCCGCCATGCGTTACACGGAGGCGCGCCTTGCGCGACTGGCGACGGAGATGCTGCGCGACATCGACGCGAACACCGTCGACTTCACGCCCAACTACGACGAGTCGCGCCAAGAGCCGCTGATCCTTCCCTCGCGGTTCCCGAACCTGCTCGTGAACGGCTCCGCCGGCATCGCGGTCGGCATGGCGACCAACATCCCGCCGCACAACCTGCGCGAGACGATCGACGCGGTGGTCGCCTACATCGACGACCCCGAGATCGACGTCGCCGGCCTGATGAAGCACATCAAGGGCCCCGACTTCCCGACCGGCGGCTACATCGTGGGCCGCGAGGGCATCCGCGAGGCGTACGAGACGGGCCGCGGCCGCGTCGTGATGCGCGCCCGCGCGCACGTCGAGCCGCTGCGCCAGGGCAAGGAGGCGATCATCGTCACCGAGCTCCCCTTCATGGTGAAGAAGGGCGGCAAGGGCAACCTGATCGATCGCATCGCCGACCTCGTGCGCGAGAAGAAGATCGCCGAGATCAGCGACCTGCGGGACGAGACGGACCGCTCGGGCATGCGCCTGGTGATCGAGCTGAAGCGCGACGCGATCCCCGAGATCGTGCTCAACAAGCTCTACAAGCACACGTCGCTGCAGCAGACGTTCGGCGTGAACATGGTCGCGCTGGCCGACGGCGTGCCGCGCACGCTCGATCTGCGCGAGGTCATCCGCTACTACGTCCTCCACCAGAAGGAGGTCGTCACCCGCCGGACCAAGGACGAGCTCGAGCGGGCCGAGCGCCGCGCCCACATCCTCGAGGGCCTGCTGATCGCGCTGTCGAACATCGACGCCGTGATCCAGCTGATCCGCTCGTCGTCGGACCCGGAGCAGGCCCGTGGAGGGTTGATCGAGAAGTTCGACCTGTCCGCCGAGCAGGCGCAGGCAATCCTCGACATGCGCCTCCAGCGCCTGACCGCGCTCGAGACCGACAAGATCAAGTCGGAGCACGCGGACCTGATGGAACGCATCAAGGAGCTGCGCGCGATCCTCGGGGACGAGAGCCGCCTGTACGGCCTGATCAAGGAAGAGCTGGCAGAGATCAGGGAGATCTACGGCGACGAGCGCCGCAGCGAGATCATCGCCGCCGAGGGCGAGGTCGACCTCGAGGACATGATCGCCGAGGAGCAGATGGTGATCTCGATCACGCGGTCGGGCTACGTCAAGCGCCTGCCGCTGTCGACCTACCGCAAGCAGCACCGCGGCGGCATCGGAGTGATCGGGATGGAGACCAAGGAGGACGACTACATCGAGCACCTGCGCATCTGCTCGACGCACGACTTCCTGTTGTTCTTCACGACGGCCGGCAAGGTGTACCGCCTGAAGGTCTACGAGCTGCCCGAGGGCGCGCGCACGGCGAAGGGCCGCGCGCTCGTGAACCTGTTGCCGCTGCGCGAAGGGGAGCGCGTGCGCGCCGTGATCCCGACGCGCGACTTCTCCGAGCACAAGTACGTGGTGTTCGGGACACGCAACGGCCTGATCAAGAAGACCGAGCTGACCGCGTACAACACCCCGATTCGCGCGGACGGGATCATCGCGATCAAGCTCCGCGACGGCGACCAGCTCGTCGACGTGCGCGGCACGAGCGGCGAGGACGACATCATCATGGTCTCGCGGTCGGGCTACGCGGCGCGGTTCAACGAGACGCGCGTGCGGCCGATGGGCCGCGACACCTCGGGCGTCCGCGGCATGAACGTCGCCGAGAAGGACAACGCCGTGCTCGCGATGGACGTGGCGCGTGACGACACCGAGCTGTTCGTCGTGACCGAGAACGGCTTCGGGAAGCGCACTGCGATCGCGGACTACCCGGTCAAGGGACGCGGCACGAAGGGCGTGAAGACGATTCAGATGACCGAGCGCAAGGGCGCGCTGGCCGGCGCGCTGATCGTGCGCGAGCACCAGGAGCTGGTCTTCATCTCGCAGAGCGGCATGGTGCAGCGCACCGGCGTGCGCGGCATCTCGAAGATGGGTCGCGCAACCCAGGGCGTGAAGGTGATGAACCTGCGCGGCGACGACACCGTCAGCGCGGTTGCGCTGGTGCAGGAGAGCGACGCCGACATCGGTGCCTCGGCCGGCGACGAGAACGGCAACGGCGCGGCGCCGCCGCAGCTCGAGGTCGACGAGCCCGAGGCCGCCGACGGCGACGAGCCGTCGGGCAACGGCGCGCCCGCCGCATAGGCGTCTAGATCAAGTACTGCTGCCAGGCCGTCGGGACGACCGGCGCGGCCACGCGGATGAAGACGGTCGGGCCCGGCGCACGCGGCTGGCGCCGCGGGTGCATGCCGGTCTCCGTCGTGGTGCGGTTGCCCTTGCGGCGGTTGCACGGGGCGCAGGACGTGACGATGTTCTCCCACTCGCTGGGGCCTCCCCGGCTGCGCGGGACCACGTGGTCGACGGTCAGGTGGGACGTCGTGCCGCAGTACTGACAGGTCCAGGAGTCGCGGGCGAAGACCGCGCGCCGCGTGATGCGCCGCCGGCGCTGGTCGCGCGGGATCCGGACGTAGGAGATCAGGCGGATCACGACCGGGTGCGGGAGCGTGATGCTCTCGGACCGCACTGCGCGCTCGCTCTTCTCGACGAGCTCGGCCTTCTCCTTCAGGACCAGCACCACCGCCCGGCGGACCGTGCACACGTTCAGCGGTTCGTAGGAAGCGTTCAGCACCAGCACCCGGCCGCCCGCGGATGACACCACCCGCTCCCCGGCTGGCTCACTCTCCCTGTCCGTCTCCCGGCCTTGCCCTGCGGGCCCCGCCGGTGTGACATTGGCGGTCGCGGCTTCCACTTCGCTGCGAAAAGTGTAACCACACCCCGGGGCGCCCATTCACGCACTCGGGTAGCAGCCGAGCACCCGCAGCGTCTCGACCGCTCCGCCGACGGCCTCCAGGGCATCGACCACGGGTGGGTCGTCGGCGCGGCCGGCGAGGTCGGCGAAGAACACGTACCGCCCGAGCCCCTGCTTGCGCGGCCGCGACTCGATCTTGCTGAGGTTGATCTTCCGGGTCGCGAACTCCTGGAGCACGTCGACGAGCGCGCCGGGGTGGTCGGGCAGGCCCCAGAAGACGACGGACGTCTTGAACGAAGACGCTCGATCTGCCGGCAGCTCGACCGATTCGAGGCCGGCCGACCGCTCCAGCCAGACGAAGCGCGTCTCGTTCTCCGGCGTGTCCTCGACCCGTTCGGCGAGCACCTCGCAGCCGTACAGCTCGGCCGAGATGTGGTTCCCCAGCGCTGCCCAGGGGCGGTCCGTCTCGGCGACGATGCGGACGGCGTCGGCCGTGCTCTGGGCGCCCATGACCTCGGCCTGCGCGAGCTGCTCGCGCAGGAACCGGGCGCACTGGCCGCTGGCCTGGGGATGGGACAGCACGCGCTCGATGCGCTCCAGCGGCAGCTTCGTCTTCGCGATCAGGGTGTGCGTGATGGGGTGCACCACCTCGCCGACTATCTGCACGTCGTCAGCCTCGAACACCAGCGCATCCAGGGTCGCGTTGACCGAGCCCTCCAGCGAGTTCTCGATCGGGACCAGCGCACGGTCGCAGCGGCCGTCGTTGACCGCCGCCACGCATTCGTAGATCGTCGGCAGGGGCACCGCCTCGATCCCGTCGTGGCCGGCGGCAGCGAACAGCGCCTCCTCGGAGAAGGTGCCCTCGGGCCCGAGGAACGCGACTCTCACCGGACCACTAGCTGCGCGTCTCGGCAACTGCGGGTGCGCCGAGCGCGGTGCGGACCGCCTCGTCCTCCTCGGGGGAGAGCTCGATCTCCGAACGGCCGTCGCGGACGCCCTTGACGTACATGCGGGCCTGCTCGCGGTGCAGGATGGAGGACAGCACGACGCCCGTGCCGTTGTCGTCGAGCAGCGCCATCGAGCTCGACTGGCGACCGCTCATCTCGCCGTAGGCGTCGTAACGGACGACCGCGGTCTTGCTGATGCTGCGCTGGATGCGCCCCTCGTCCTGCTCGAGCCGCTCCTCGACGCGGCGGAACGTCTCCTCGACCAGTCCCTGCAGCTGGGCGAAGCCGATCTCGAGGTTCTCGGCGTGCGTGACGAGGTCGCGCTCGCCGCTCGTGCCGAGCACGGCGGTCTGCGCCTTGCGGACACGGCGCAGCTTGATCCACAGGACCAGGACGCAAAGCAGCGCGAGCAGCGCAACGCCACCCGCTGCCAGCGCGGCGATGCCGGCAGTCGTGGTGAGGTCATCGGGCACGCGCGAAGGATATCCGCGTCCCCGGAGAGCCCAGGATCGTCCCGCCTTGAACGCGGAGAAAAGTTCGGAATTTCCTCAGCCGGAAATTCCGGCGGCTACGGGACGGCCTTTCCGTTACTCGGCCGTGAACGCGACCTGGTACTGGATGCGGTTGTTCTCGCGCGTGCCCTCGCCCGGGACCGGGTCGACGGCCACCGTCACGGTGCTGACGGCCTCCGTGCTGGGTGCCTGCTGGATCGGGATGCTCACCGTCTCCGACTCGCCTGCCGCGATGCGCGGGATCGTCTGATCGACGTTGATGCGCTCGCCGTTCGTGATCGACACCGACACGCCCAGGTCGGTCTCCTCCGACTCGCCCTGGTTCTGGACCGTGACGTCGAACGTGAGCTGGTCGCTGACGGGCACGCGGTTCACGCCGCTCTCGGTGAGCTCGACGTCGGCCGGGCGGACGGTGGCCGTCTGGATGCCCGTGCCGTGCAGTCCGGGCGTGGCGGTGCGGCTGTCCTCTCCCGCGATCCGGCTGAGCCGCGTCTGCACGGTGTCGGGGTCGAGCCAGCCGAGGTCGGGCAGGAACCGGTCGGTGGGGAAGCGCTCCTCGATGCCACGCTCGTCGTATGCGGACAGCAGGCGAGGAATGGTGCGCTGAAGGTAGATCACGTCGCTCGCCAGCAGCGCCTGCATCTGCCCGGCGATCGCGTTGACCGCGTCGCTCGAGCCGCGCTGGTCGCCGAGCGCCGCCGGCAGTTGCGCCGCGATGCGCTCGATCGCGTCGGCTCTGAACTGCAGCGCCTCCACGAGCCACCCGTGTGCGCCGTCGAGCTCGTCTGGGTGGTCGGTGTCGCGGGCGCGCTGGACCAGCTGCTCTGCGTCGGCGCGCTGCGCGTTGACCTGGGTCTGCACGTCGAGCGCGTCAGCTCGCTGTGGGCTGGAGAGGAGGTCGAAGAAGCTCTCGGAGATGTCGTTGGAGCCGCGGACGATCGCCCGCACGTCTGAGGCGTAGTCCCGGAACGCGCGGTCCTTGCGGTTGTCCAGGCAGCTGTTCAGGCCCAGCACGATCAGGACGATCAGCAGGATGCCGCCGCCCAGCGCGATGGTGCGCCGCACCATCAGCGTCTGGGAATCCATCGACCCGGGCCCTCTGGTGCCCCTGCGGGGCCGTGCGGCCCGTCTTCCTTGCGAAGACGACAAGTTGCGCTCTCCTCGATGCGCGGACGCCATTTGGCCTGCTTACGAGCGGAGAGTATGACGAGCCAGGCGGCGAGTCGGTATCCGCGCAGGCTCTGTGGCAGGGGCCATGCGGGGGGTATCCCGTGGCGCGGGACGTGTTTCGTAGCATTGCCCCTCCCCTGCCGACTCTGAGCCGACTCTCAGAGGGCGTTTCACCGTGGGCATCCTGAGAACCGTGGAAACGAAGCTGGAAGGCCTGGTCGAAGGCGTGTTCAACCGCGCCTTCAGGGCGCGGGTGCAGCCCGTGGAGCTGGCGCGCCGCCTGGCCAAGGAGATGGAGTCCTACAAGGCCGTCTCCGTCTCGCGGACCTACGTGCCCAACGAGTACGTGGTGTTCCTGGCGCGGGAGGACCGCCGCCAGTTCGAGGGATACGAGCCCGCGCTGCTCGAGGAACTGGCCCAGCACCTGCTGGAGCACGCCTCGCGGGAGAACCTCGCGCTGCTGACCAGGCCGAAGGTGACCTTCGAGACCGACAAGCGCCTGCGGATGGGCGAGTTCGGGATCCAGGCGCGGCTCGTAAAGGCGCCCGAGTCCGCGCAGGACGAGGCCTCGCAGGGCGACCTGGGGGCGACCATGGTCTACTCGGCGACCAAGGTGCGCCAGGCCGTGGCGCAGCCGGTCCCGGAGCGGCCCGCGGCGCGCGCCCTGATCAGCCTGGGCGGGAAGACGTTCGTGCTCGACCAGCCGCGGGCGGTCGTGGGACGCAGCCGCCGGTGCGACTTCGTGCTCGAAGACCCGAACGTGTCGCGGAGGCACTTCGAGCTTCAGCAGCGGGGCGCGGACTGGTTCGTCGTGGACCTCGAGTCGACCAACGGCATCGCCGTCAACGGCCGGCGCGTTCCCAGTGCCCGCCTCGAGCCGGGCGACGAGATCGCGGCCGGCACATCCACCATGCGCTTCGACGTCGACTGAAGGACCGGAGCCGCGGGTGTCCGATCCCCTCGAGGTCCTGCTGCAGTTCGCCTTTCTCGGCGTGCTCTACCTGTTCCTGCTGTGGGTCGCGCGCAGCGCGCTGCGCGACCTCGGCCGCCCGGCGGCGGACCAGTACGCGCCCGCCGATCCCGCGAATGCGGCCCGGCCGTACTCGGGCCGGCTGGTGGTGGAGCGGGGGGCCGGGTTGGCGAGCGGCGCCGAGTACGGCGTCGGCCCCGGCCTGGGCATCGGCCGCGCCGGCGCCAACGACATCTGCATCGAGGACTCGTTCGCATCCAGCCGCCACGCCCGCTTGTACGACCGCGAGGGCGTGGTCTACATCGAGGACATGAACTCGACCAACGGCACCTACGTGAACGGACGGCGGCTGGGCGCACAGCAGCCGCTGAAGCCGAGCGACCGGATCCGCATCGGCGACACCGAGTTCAGGTTCGAGCAATGACGGGCCACCGGTACTTCGTCCTGCGACCAACCGGTCGATCTGCATACAGACCGACCGCCTTTTCATGTTGAGGATCGTCGAGGAGGCCGCTCGGACGGACGCGGGCCGGCAGCGGCGCGCCAACGAGGACTCCTATTACGCGCGGGCACCCGCCTTTGCGGTGGCCGACGGGATGGGCGGCGCGCAGGCGGGTGAGGTCGCGTCCCAGATCGCGGCCGAGTCCTTCGAACAGCGCACGGACGACGGCAACCCCGAACAGCAGCTGGCGCGCGTCGCGCACGCGGCCAACCGCCTGATCTTCCAGCAGAGCGAGGCGGATTCGAACCTGCGCGGCATGGGCACCACGCTGACGGGCGCCCTGCTCGCCGGTGACGAGGTGACGATCGTGCACGTCGGCGACAGCCGCGCCTACCTGCTGCGCGACGGCGAGCTGCGCCAGCTGACCCGGGACCACTCGCTCGTGGAGGAGCTGCGCCGGCAGGGCCGGCTCACGAGCGAGGAGGCCGAGGAGCATCCGCAGCGCTCCGTCGTGACGCGCGCGCTCGGCGTCGAGCCGGACGTGCAGCTCGACGTGCACACGCACCAGGCGCGCAGCGGCGACCTGTTCATGTTGTGCAGCGACGGCCTCACCAGCATGGTCCGCCAGGATCGCCTGCAGGAGATCGTCGCCGGCAGCGACTCCCTGCGCGCGGCCGCCGATCGCCTCGTCACGGAGGCGAACGAGATGGGCGGCCGCGACAACATCACCGTGGTGATGTTCCGGCTCGGCGGTGACGAGGAGGACGCCGACGCGATGGAGCAGACGATGGTGGGTGCCGCGCCGGTCGAGGCGGACACCGACACGCACGAGGTGCCGGCGGCGGTCGTGCCTCCCCCGTCGCAGCGCGAGCCGGAGGCGCCTCCCCCCAAGCGCCGCCGGCGGCGGGTGACCGTCAGACGCGCGATCGCGACCCTGGTCGTGCTGGCCGTCCTGGCCGGGATCGCCGTGGGCGCGGTGATCGGCGTGCGGCAGGTGTATTTCGTGGGCCAGGACGAGCGGGGACTCGTCACGCTCTACCGCGGAGTCCCCTACGAGCTGCCGCTCGGCATCGACCTCTACGACCCCGTTTACGTGAGCTCGACTCCGGGCCGCTCGCTGCCGGTGCGCGAGCGACGGCGGGTGCTCGACCATCAGCTGCGCTCCCGCGACGACGCGGCGGACATCGTGCGGCGGCTCGAGAGAGGCAACGAGTGACGGCCCGCAACCGGGAGCTGCTCGGGCTGATCCCGGTGTCGCTGCTGGTGACGGCCGGGTTCACAGCCGTGTTCGCGGCCCGCCAGGCCGAGGTCGGCAACGCAAGCCTGACCTATGGGGCGATCTTCCTCGGGCTGTGCCTCGCCGTGCACCTCTTCATCCGGGCGACACTCCCGCACGCGGACCCGTACCTGTTCCCGCTCTGCGCATTGCTGGCCGCGATCGGGCTGGTGGTGATCTACCGCATCGACGACACGCTCGCGCGCCAGCAGGCCGGCTGGTTCGTGGCGGGCATCGCGCTGTTCGCGCTCACGATCCTCATGCTGCGCGACGTGCGGGTGCTGGAGCGGTACCGCTACATCATCGCCGCGGTCGGAATCGGCCTGCTGATGCTGCCGCGACTGCCCGGCATCGGCGCGCAGGTCAACGGCGCCTACCTGGGCGTGGACATCGGGCCGCTGAGCTTCCAGCCGACCGAGTTCGCAAAGCTCTGCATCGTCGTCTTCCTCGCGAGCTACCTGAACGAGCGCGGGGAGGCGATGGTCGCGGCCTCGCGCCGCCTGCTCGGCGTCACGATCCCGCGCCTCAAGCACTTCGGGCCCCTGCTCGTCGTGTGGGGAGCGTCGATGTTCATGCTCGTCTTCATCCGCGACCTGGGCAGCTCGCTGATGTTCTTCGGCGCGTTCCTGGCCGTGTTGTACGTCGCCACGGGGCGGGCCTCGTTCGTCGTCGCCGGCCTGATCCTGTTCGTGGCCGGAGCGTGGTTCTTCGCCAGCACCGTCGGGCACGTGCAGGAGCGCATCGACATCTGGCTCGACCCGTGGAAGGACTCGGACGGGTCGGGCTTCCAGATCGCGCAGTCGCTGTTCTCGCAGGCCGACGGCGGCCTGTTCGGCGAGGGGCTGGGCAAGGCGCTGCTCAACCTGCCCGGCGGCGCGCAGATCCCTCCCGCACCCGACACCGACCTGATCTACGCGGTGATCGCGAACGAGGTCGGCCTGTTCGGCGCAGCGGGCGTCGTGCTCGCATACCTGCTGTTCGCCGAGCGCGGCTTCCGCGTCGCCGTGCTGTCCGAGGACGGGTTCTCCAAGCTCCTGGCCGCGGGCCTGACGGCCGTGTTCGCGCTGCAGGCGTTCGTGATCGTGGGCGGAGTCACGCGGGTGATCCCGCTGACGGGCGTGACCCTGCCGTTCGTCAGCTACGGCGGCAGCTCCATCGTCGCGAACTTCGTGCTGCTGGCGCTCCTGCTGATGGTGTCCGAGCAGGCGCGGGCGCCGCGCTCGCGGCGCAGCCCGGTGGTCGAGCGGTGAACGCGCGCATCCGCAACCTGTTCGGCCTCGTGACCCTGCTGTTCGTGGTGCTGATCGCGTTCACGACGTGGTGGTCGGTGTTCGAGGCGGACGAGCTCGAGGCCAACCGCGCGAACAAGCGCCCGCTGCTCGAGGAGCAGCAGATCCGGCGCGGGCTGATCGTCGCGCGCGACGGGCGGGTGATCGCGCGCAACCGCGCGGTCGGCGAGTCGCCGCGGTTCTACGAGCGCATCTACCCCGAGGGAGCGCTGTTCGCGCACCCGGTGGGTTACAGCTTCGTGGAGCGTGGGCGCGTGGGCCTGGAGCGTGAGTACAACAGCGACCTCACCGGCAAGCGGGACGAGTTCGAGTCCCTGCTCGACGAGATCCGCGGCCGCGAGCGGGAGGGCAACGACGTGTTCACCACCCTCGACCCTGAGGCGCAGCAGGTTGCGCGTGACGGGTTGGCCGGCCGGAACGGCTCTGTGGTGGCCATCGAGCCGGCCACGGGCCGGGTCAGGGCGCTCGTCAGCATCCCCTCCTACGACCCGAACGAGGTCCCGCGGCGGTTCGGGGACCTGAGCCGCGCGCCGGGGTCGCCGCTGCTCGACCGCGCCGTGCAGAGCGGCTACCCGCCCGGCTCGACGATGAAGGTCGTGACCGCCACCGCCGCGCTCGACACCGGCAGGTACAGCCCGAACTCGGTGGTCAGCGGCAGGTCGCCCAAGCGGATCGGCGGCGTGCCGCTGAACAACTTCGGCAACGAGGACTTCGGCCCGATCACTCTCACCACCGCGCTCACCAACTCGGTCAACACGGTGTGGGGCGAGGTCGGGCAGAAGCTCGGCAAGGAGACGATGTTCGAGTACATGCGCCGCTACGGGTTCGACCGCAAGCCTTTGATCGACCTGCCGCGGGACGAGATCCGCGCGAGCGGCGTGTACGGCCGCGGCGGCCGCCTCCTCGACGCCGATGACGCGATCGACATCGGGCGCGTGGCCATCGGGCAGGAGCGCCTGCAGGTGACCCCCCTCCAGATGGGGCTGGTGGCGGCCGGGGTCGCGAACGGCGGCAGCCTGATGCGCCCGCACCTCGTCGAGCAGGTGAAGGACCGCGACGGGCGCACCGTGCGCAGGGTGAAGCCGAGCGAGCAGAACCGCGTGATGAAGGAGAGCACCGCCGCGCAGCTGGCGTCGATGATGTCCGACGTGGTCAGAGAGGGCACGGGCACCGCGGCCGCGCTGCAGGGCATCGACGTGGGCGGCAAGACCGGCACCGCGGAGGTCGGCAACGACATCAACCAGGCGTGGTTCATCGGGTTCGCGCCGGTCGGCAATCCGCGCGTGGCGGTCGCGGTCACCGTCGAGCGGACGACCGGCCAGGGCGGGACCGTCGCCGCACCGATCGCGAAGAGCGTGATGGAGTCCCTGCTCCGTGGCTGACCTGCCGGCCGACACGGTCATCGACGGCCGCTACCGCGTGCTGCAGAAGATCGGCGCGGGGGGCATGGCAGACGTCTACTGCGCCGAGGACATGCATCTCGGGCGCAAGGTGGCGGTGAAGCTGCTGCACTCGCGGTTCGCCCAGGACCAGGAGTTCGTGGAGCGGTTCCGGCGCGAGGCCTCGTCGGCGGCCGGCCTCCAGCACCCGAACGTGGTCGGCGTCTACGACCGCGGCGACTACGAGGACACCTACTACATCGCGATGGAGTACTGCGAGGGGGAGTCCTTGAAGCAGGTGATCGTGCGCGAGGCGCCGCTCGACCCGGCGCGGGCGATCGCGATCACGAAGCAGATCCTCGTGGCGTCGCGCTTCGCGCACCGGCGCAACGTGATCCACCGCGACCTGAAGCCGCACAACGTGATCCTCGACAGCGAGGAGAACGTGAAGGTCACCGACTTCGGCATCGCGCGCGCCGCCGGCTCGGACATCACCGAGGTGGGGGCGATCATGGGCACCGCGCAGTACCTCTCGCCGGAACAGGCGCAGGGCCGCCCGGTGACGGAGGCCTCCGACCTCTACTCGGTGGGCGTGGTGCTGTACGAGCTGCTCACGGGCCGCGCGCCGTTCAGGGGCGACAGCGCGGTGGCGGTCGCGCTCCAGCACGTCAACCAGGCTCCGCCGCCGCCGCGCTCGCTGCACCTTTCGATCCCGCCCGCGCTCGAGGCGGTGGTCCTGAAGGCGCTGGCGAAGGACCCCGCCGACCGGTATCCGGACTCCGACTCGTTCATCAAGGCGCTGGAGGCGGTCGAGGTGCAGCTGCAGCGCGGCCCCGTCGACACGGAGAGCACGGCGGTCTACGCTCCGGTCGGCGTCGCGTCCGCGCCCCCGCCGCCCGCTCCCGCAGCGCCGCCGCCCACGCCACCGGCGCCGCCGCCTCCCGTCGCGGAGGAGCCCGCTCCCGAGCCGTTCGAGCCGGAGCAGCGGCGGCGGAACCGCTGGATTGCGGCCGGGATCGTGGCCGCG
Organism: Solirubrobacterales bacterium; assembly: GCA_035650255.1. Lineage (GTDB taxonomy): Bacteria > Actinomycetota > Thermoleophilia > Solirubrobacterales > JBBDJG01 > DASRIA01. The sequence goes on along the minus strand of DASRIA010000016.1, from coordinate 9,866 downwards.
CTGGCGGCGATCGCGATCGGCCTCTTCCTGCTGCTCAGCGGGGGAGAGAAGGTGACGGTGCCGACCGTCGTGGGCCAGACGCTCCAGCAGGCGACGCAGCGGCTCGATCGCGCCGGCCTGGGCGTGGAGGTCAAGCGCCGGGCCGACCAGGCGCCGCGGGACTTCGTGTTCGAGCAGTCGCCCAACCCCGGCCAGCAGGTGGAGCAGGACTCCGTCGTGACCCTGTTCGTCTCCAACGGCCCGACGACGGTCAGGGTCCCGGACGTGGTCGGGCTCAGCGACGACGATGCGCGCCGCCGGGTGCGGCGGGCCGACCTGCGCCCGGAGGTGGAGCGGGAAAGCTCCACGAAGGTGCCCGAGGGGACCGTGATCCGCACCGACCCGGGCCCGGACCGCCTGATCGAGCGCAACTCGGCAGTGACCTTGTTCGTCAGCTCCGGGCCCGGCCAGGTGGTGGTGCCGAACGTGGTGGGCGAGGACCAGGAGAGCGCGGTCGCACGCCTGCGCGAGGAGGGGCTCAGCCCGATCGTGCGCGAGCGCTCGTCCAGCGAGCCGGTCGACACCGTGGTCGACCAGAGCCCGGCCGCGGACCAGCGGGTGGACGAGGGATCGTCGGTGACGATCTTCGTCTCCAACGGGGAAGTGCGAGAGGTGCCGGACGTCACCGGTCTCACCCAGGGCGACGCGGAGGCGGAGTTGGAGGACGCGGGCTTCAGGGTCAGCGTGCGCACGCGCGAGACCGACCAGCCCGACGAGGACGGGACCGTCCTCTCGCAATCGCCGCAGGGCGGCACGGAGCGCCGCGAGCGTGCGACCGTGACGATCACGGTGGGCGTGTTGACGACACCGGGCGAGACACCCACTCCATGAGAGTCGTGGTGCTCGCCGGCGGGCGCTCGAGCGAGCATCCGGTGTCGCTCGACTCCGGCCGCTCCGTGCAGGAAGGGCTGCAGCGCGCCGGGCACGACGTGCGCGCGGTCGTGATCGGCCGCGACGGCGTGTGGCGCGAGAACGGCGACGTCGTGTCGATCACTCCGGGGCGCGGGGTCCTCGACGCAGAGGTCGTGTTCCCGGTGCTGCACGGCCCGTTCGGAGAGGACGGCACCGTGCAGGGGCTGCTCGAGACGGCGGACGTGCCGTACGTGGGCGCCGGCGTGATGGGCTCCGCGGTCTGCATGGACAAGGTCACGTTCAAGCACCTGATGGCGCACGAAGGGATGCCGCAGGTGCGCTACGAGGCGGTGCCCGAGCGCGACTGGGAGCAGCGCCGCGATGCCGTCCTCGATGCGCTCGGCGGCCTCGGCCTGCCGGTGTTCGTGAAGCCGGCACGACTCGGCTCGAGCGTGGGCATCTCGAAGGTGACGGAGCCCGGCGGGCTGGTCGCGGCGGTGGAGTCGGCGCTCGCGCACGACCCCGTGGCGATCGTCGAGGCGGCCGCGGCGGGCATCGAGGTCGAGTGCTCGGTGATGGGCACCGACCAGCCGGAGGTGTCGGAGCCGGGCCAGGTGATCGCCAACGCCGACTGGTACGACTACGAGTCCAAGTACACGGCGGGCGGCATGGAGCTGGTCGTGCCGGCGCCGATCTCGGCCGCGCAGCGCGAGCGCGTGCGGCGCATCGCGCAGGAGGCGTTCCTGCGCTCGGCCTGCTCGGGCCTCGCGCGCGTCGACTTCTTCGTGACGGACGAGGGGCAGGTGCTGCTGAACGAGCTGAACACGATCCCCGGCTTCACGAGCACGAGCGTGTTCGCGCGGCTGTTCGAGGCCTCGGGCGTGTCGTACGAGGAGCTGCTGAACCGGCTGCTCGGCTACGCGGTCGAGCGCTACGAGCGCGCCCGCGCCCACTCGTTCTAGCCACCCACCAACAGGTGAGAGCAGATGTGGTTGTACTACAGCCCCAGGTGCAATCACCTCGGTGCGGGGCGCCGGCGCGCTAGCCCAGCAGCCGCACCTCGGAGATCGCCGCGCTCGACCCGCCGGTCGCGCCTTCGGTAAGGCTCGTGACCCAGACCAGGTAGTAGCGCGCGGGCCGGTTGGCGGTGTCGAGGCCGAAGGTCTTGCGGGTGGAGTCGAGTTCGCCGCTGCCCACGAGCGTCCAGCCGCCAAGCTCCTCCGGGACCTGGTCGCGGGCCGCGTAGAAGCGCACGCTCCAGCCATCCTTGGGAGTCACGATCCGCACCCCGCGCGCGACGATCGGGCGGCCCGCGTCGAGGTACAGGCCGACGCCCTTCTTGATGTTGCCGAAATCGGGCGTGTCGTAGCGCTCGGTCTCCCAAGCGGTGGTGGGGTCGCCGTCGATGGCGAACGGCACGGCCTCGCCGCGCTCGGAGCCGTCGCCCGGAGGCGGGTCGTAGTCGGTCGCGTCGCGGTCGCCCAGCGAGATCGCCGTCAGATCACCCTGCGAGGGCGGCTCGCTCTGCTGGTCCTCGCCGTTGATCAGCAGCGCGGCAAGCGTTGCGACGGCTGCCGCGATCGCCACGTACACGATCGCGAGCAGGATGCGCCGCCGCCGCGTGCTGCGCCCGGTGCCGGGAAGCTGGCTCAGGATCGCGGTCGCCTCGCCGGTCGCACCGCCCGAACGCGCGCTCTCGTAGGCCAGCACCTCCTCGAGGTCCTTCACGAAGTCGGCCATCGACGCGTACCGTGCACGCGGGTCCTTTGCGGTGGCGCGCTCGATCAGTGACGCGAGCACCGCGGACACCTCGGGGCGGATCCGGCGCACGTCCGGCATGCCCTCGTGGATGTGCTTCATCGCGACGCTGACGTGGTTGTCTCCTGAGAACGGAACGCGGCCGGTCAGCATCTCGTAGAGCACGATGCCGAGCGAGTACACGTCGGACTGGCCCGTGACGTCCAGCCCCTGCGCCTGCTCGGGCGACACGTAGTCGGTCGTGCCGATCACCTTGCCGGCGCCGGTCAGCTGGTTGCTCTCGAGGCCGAGCGCGATGCCGAAGTCGGTGACCTTCGCGCGGCCCTCGTCGTCGATCAGCACGTTCTGCGGCTTCACGTCGCGGTGCACGAGGTTGCGCTCGTGCGCAGCGTGCAGCCCGCGCCCGATCTCGATCGCGTAAGCGACCGCTTCGGCCACCGGCAGCTGTCCCTCGCGCTTGATCCGCTCCTTCAGCGTCTCGCCGCGCACGTGCTCGAACACGATGTAGGGGTGGCCGTCGTCCTCCCCGGCGTCGATCACCATCACGACGTGCGGGTGCGAGAGCTGCGCCACGGTGCGGGCCTCGCGGCGGAAGCGCTCCAGCGACGGCGCGTCCTCGGAGATGTGCCCGTGCAGGATCTTGATCGCGACCTGGCGCTCGAGGGTCTCGTCGAAGGCCCGGTAGACGGTCGACATCCCGCCCGTGCCGATGCGGTCCTCGATCCGATAGCGGCCGTCGAGGCGGGTGCCGATCACTGTCATGCCGGTTGGTGACATCCGAGTTGCGGGTCGGGTAGGTCCATCTCCCTCGCCATCCGGGGCTTCGCGATCACCCCGGTATTTTGATCGCGATGGTGACCGTTAGTTACCACACCGACCCCGGATGTCCCTGGTCCTGGGGAGCCGAACCCGCCGTTCGCAAGTTGATGACCGAGTTCGGGGAATCGCTGGAGTGGCGCTGGGTGATGGCCGGGCTGGCGCGGGATCTGGCTCCGGGCGAGTCTCCGGCCGCCCCGCTGCCGCCCGAGGTCCGCGCGCAGCTGATGGAGGAATGGCTGCGTGTCAGCGAGAAGACCGGCGCGCCGCTGGACCCGCTGCTGTGGCGGGACGGGCCCCTGCGGTCGACATATCCGGCCTGCATGGCCGTGAAGGCGGCGCAGGAGCAGGCGGCGGACGGCGGCTATGCGTACCTGCGGCGCCTGCGCGAGGCCATCGTCTGCGAGCGGCGCAAGCTGGACGGGGCGGAGGCGCTGGTCGAGGAGGCGCGTGCGGCCGGCCTCGACGTCGAGCGGTTTCGCTCGTCGCTGCGCTCGCACGCGATCACGGAGGCGTTCGGGGCCGACCTGGAGGCGACGGAGGCGCTGGCGGGGGAGGCGGCCGATCCGGACGGGCGTTCTGCGGCGGGCAGGGGCGGGGTGCCGCTGCCGACCGCGGTGTTCGAAGGGGGAGAGCAGCGGCGGGTGGTGAGCGGCGCGGTGGCATATGACGCGCTGCGCGAGGCCGCGATCGCCTGCGGCGCCGAGCCGTCGGGCGACGGGCACGTGAGCGTCGAGCAGGCGCTTGCCCGCTTCGGCCGCCTGACCACGCGCGAGGTCGAGGTGCTGTGCGACCTGGCCGGCCCGCGCGCCGCCGCCGAGCTGTGGGGGTTGGCGGAGGCGTGGAAGGTCCGCGCGGTGCCGGTCCTCACGGGCCACCTGTGGGAGCCGGCATGACCTCCGCGAGAGTCAGCCGCGCCGGAAGCCCGACTTGTCGCCGACCAGGCCGACGCCCGGCATCCGCACCGTTCCCACGCTGCCGGTGACCTCACCGATCACGCGCACGCCGGGATGGCGCTTGCCGAGCAGCTCCACCACGACCGGCACGTCGCCGCCGTCCACCACCACGCACAGTCCGGTGCCCATGTTGAACACTTCCCACATCTCCGCGTCGGGGACGTCGCCGCAACGCTGGATCAGGCCGAACACCGGCTGTGGCTCGAGCGGTGCGTCGATGTGGAACCCCACGCCCGGGTTGAGGCGCAGCAGGTTCAGCAGGCCGTCGCCGGTGATGTGCGCGAGACCGTGGACCTGCACCTCCGAGCGCAACAGCTCCAGCGCGGCGCGGACATAGATCACGGTCGGCTCGAGCAACTCGTCGGCCAGCGGGCGGCCCAGCTCCGGCGGCACGTCCTCCAGCCCGTACCCACCCTGCTCACGCAATGCCCGCCGTGCCAGCGAGTAGCCGTTGGAATGCAACCCACTGGAGGGAACTCCCACGACCACGTCGCCGGGGGCGATGCGCTCCCCGGTCAGGATTCCATCCCGCGGCACGACGCCGATCGCCGTGCCCACCAGGTCCACGCCGCGCGGCGACGGGTGCCCGCGCAGCATCTCCGGGACCTGCGCCAGCTCGCCGCCCGGGATCTCGACTCCCGCCTGCGACGCGCCCTCGCGCAGCCCCTCGCCCAGTGCCGCCAGCATCGTCTCGTCCGCCTGCTCGACCGCCACGTAGTCCACGAGCGCGATCGGCTCGGCGCCGACGCATACGAGGTCGTTCACGTTCATCGCGATGCAGTCGATGCCGACCGTGTCGAAGCGGTTCATCGCCTCGGCGATGATCAGCTTCGTGCCGACGCCGTCGGTGCAGATCGCGACCGCCGTCAGCTCGTCGAGCGCGAGGACGCTTGCGTAGTGGCCCGACGGCACGAGCGAGCGGCTCGGCCGCCCGGTGTCGATGCGCGCCAGCGCCGCCACGAGCGCGCCGACGCCGCCGCGCGCCTCGCCGGTGTCCACTCCCGCGCGCGCGTAGGCGTCGCTCACGTGCCCCTCCGGGCGAATACCAGGAGCGCGCCCGTCCCCACCGCGGCGCGGTAGGCGGCGTACGGCCGCAGCGAGCGGCTGCGCTCCAGCATCGTGATCAGCCGCAGCGACAGCAGCGTGGAGGCAAACGCCGTCGCCGCCCCCGCGACCATGCCCCGCGCGATCCCCTCCGGCACTCCGCGCCGCGCGAGCCGCACGCCCTTCAGCGCGGCCGCGCCGAGAATCACCGGCAACGCGATCTGCCGGGAGATCACGTTCGCGTCCGCGCGCCGGAACCGCAGCACCCGCGCGGCGGTCAGCGTGGCGCCGTTGCGCGACACGCCGGGCGCGAGCGCGAAGGCCTGGGCGAACCCGATCGCGAGCGCGTCCAGCGGGCCGGCCTGCTCACGTGAGCGTTCCTCCGGAGCGCTGTCCGCGAGCGCCATCGCGGCCGACCCGGCGACGAGCGCGGCGGCCACCGGCACCGGCTCGCCCAGGCGCCGCTCGATCGGCCGCTCGAACAGCGACGCGACGAGGGCGGCGGGTGCGAACGACAGCGCGAGGCTCACCAGGTTCTCGGGTCCAAATGAGCGCAGGTACGCGCGCACCTCCTTGCGGAGGCCGATCAGCAGCGCGAGCGCGCCGCCGGCGTGCAGTGCGACCTCGAACGACTTGCGCAGCTCCGGGTCGAGCTCGCGGTAGCTCCAGCCCAGCAGGGCCGGCACGAGGATCAGATGCCCGGAGCTGGACACGGGCAGGAGTTCCGTCGGCCCCTGGATCGCCCCGAGGACCACCGCCTCTCCGAGCGGGAGGTCTGTCACCTAGTGGCCTGTCTCGAGACGTTTCACCGAAAACGACGGACTCCGGAACCAACATGCTGCGTCCTCAGTCGTCCCCGTACCTACCAGTACGGGGACTCCCTGCGTCCTTGCCTGTCGATCCCGGAGTCCGCGTCGTTTCCTGGCGAACGTCCCGAGACCGACCACTACGGAGTCGTATCAGGGACGGGCGCCCGGCCGGGATCCGACTCGGGCTTGCCCGGGCCGCGGCGACGGCGCCACAGCAGATAGACGATCCCGCCGGCGATCGCCGCCAGGATCACGTAGTCGGCGTAGTGCAGGTTCTCCTGCCACTCGTCCCAGCGGTCGCCGACCGCCTCGCCCATGACCCCGAACGCGACCACCCAGGGAATGATCCCGGCGGTGCTGAGCAGGGTGAACTTCCAGAACGGCATCCGCGCCACGCCTGCCGGCAGTGAGATGAACGTGCGGATCACGGGCAGCATCCGCGAGAAGAACACCGTCGGGGCGCCGTAGCGCTCGAACCAGCGGTCCGCCCAGGCGAGGTGCTTCGGCGTGATGTGGAACCACTTGCCGTGCTTCTCCAGCAACTCCACGCGGCCGTACCACCCGATGCCCCACGCGATCCACGACCCGACGACGTTGCCCAGCACGCCGGCGGCCACGATCTCGAACATCGAGAAGCGGCCGTCCGAGACCTCGAACCCCGCGAACAGCATGATGGCCTCGCTCGAGGTCGGGATGCAGGCGCTGTCGAGCAGCATCAGGAAGAAGATCCCGGCGAGGCCGAGATCGCCGACCACGTTCGTCGCGAAGTCGACGATCGGCTCGGTGAGCGAAGCTGTCTGAAAGACGGCGTGCACGTGCTGAGGGGACTATCGGCCATCCGTGGCGGCGGGTTGACAGGGTAGCGTGGAGGCCAGTGGGGATCCCCCTGTTCGACACCGAGGCGCAGCTGGGCGAGGTGCGCGCCGACGTCCAGGCCGCCATGGAAAGAGTCCTGGAATCCGGGCGTTTCATCCTCGGGCCCGAGGTGGAGGCGTTCGAGCAGGAGTTCGCGCGGTACCTGGGAGTCGGGCACGTGATCGGCGTCGCCAACGGCACCGACGCGCTGACGATCTCGCTGAAGGCCCTCGGCGTCGGGCCCGGCGACGACGTGGTGGTTCCGTCGTTCACGTTCTACGCGAGCGCGGAGGCGATCCCGCACACCGGCGCGCGCCCGGTGTTCTGCGACGTCGATCCCGAGACCTTTTGCGTGACGCCCGAGACGGTCGAGCGGGCGCTGACACCGGACACGCGGGCGGTGATCGCCGTCGACCTGTTCGGCCGCATGGCGCCGGTCGATCACATCCGCGAGCGGCTGTCCGGCCGTGACATCGTCGTCGTCGAGGACGCGGCGCAGGCCGCGGGCGCGCGGCTGCGCGGTCGGCGGGCCGGCTCCCTCGGCGATGCCGGGACGTTCAGCTTCTTCCCCTCCAAGAACCTCTTCTGTCTCGGCGACGGCGGGGCAATCGCCACCGACGACCCGAACGTCGCGGAGCAGGCGCGGATCCTGCGCTTCCACGGTTCGCGGGACAAGGCCAGCTTCGAGGAGATCGGGTGGAACTCGCGCCTCGACGCGTTGCAGGCCGCCGCGCTGCGCGTGACGCTCACCCGGCTCGACGGGTGGAACGAACGGCGCCGCGAGCTGGCCGCAGCGTATGCCGAGGCGGGTGTGGGCGCGGTCGTCTCGCTCCCCGCGCCTGCGGGCGACGAAGAGCCGGTCCATCACCTCTTCGTGACTCGCGCGGAGGACCCGGATGGGCTGGCCGCGCGGCTGGCCGCGGCGGGCATCGGCGCCCGGTCCTACTACCGCGTTCCGGTCCACCTGCAGCCCGCGATGGCGGGTCTTGCGACCGACGGCGATCTGCCCGGGACCGAGCTCGCCGCGCGGTCGAACCTCGCGCTGCCGATGGGCCCCACACTGGGCCGCGCGGCCGCAACGGCGGTGGCAGACGCGCTCCGCAGCGCCCCCTAGCTGCGCGAACAGGCTGCAAACAGCGTGGTCAAGCGCCATCGCAGCGCCCCGGTTCGCCGCTGGTAGCCCGTAAACTGCGGCTGATGCGGAAGGCCGTGAACGACCCCGTCTACCGGCATCGCCTCGTTCAGCTGCTGGTCGATGCGGGCCTGGTGGCGCTCGCCTACTGGCTCGCGTTCGCGCTGCGGTTCGACCAGGGCATCCCGGACCGCTACAGCGACCTGCTGTGGCAGACGATCGCGTTCGTGGTCGTCGGGAAGGTGCTGATCTTCGCCGCGTTCGGGATGTACGAGAAGTGGTGGCGCTACGTCGGGCTGCGCGACTTCGAGTCGATCCTGAAGGCGGTGGTCGTCGCCAGCCTCGTGATGGTGGGGCTGCTGTACGTGTGGTCGCCGACCGACAGCGACCTCCCACGCTCCATCGCCGTGATGGACGGCCTCATGACGCTTGCGCTGATCGGCGGCGTGCGCCTTGCGATTCGCAGCTTCGTCGAGCGCCCGCCCCGCGGCGCCGTGCTGCCCAAGGGCGAGGAGGTGCTGATCGTGGGCGCGGGCGAGGGCGGCCAGCTGGTGGCGAAGGAGATGCTGCGCACGCCGTCGCTGCGCCAGACGCCGATCGGGTTCGTCGACGACGATCCCCGCAAGCGCGGCATGCGCATCCACGAGCTGAAGGTGCTCGGCACGACGACCGAGATCGGGCGCCTGCTCGACGACGTCGAGCCGGACGAGGTGATCATCGCGATCCCCTCCGCGCCCGGGATCCTGCGCGAGCGCGTGGTGCGCGCATGCCGCGAGCGCGACATCCCGGTGCGCACCCTGCCCGGCGTGTTCGAGCTGATCGCCGGCTCGGTCGGCCTCATGCGGCAGGTGCGCGAGGTGCAGGTCGAAGACGTGCTCGGCCGCGAGCCGGTGACGGTCGAGATCGAGCAGGCGGGCGCGTACCTGCGCGACCGCATCGTGCTCGTGACGGGCGCCGGCGGCTCGATCGGCGCGGAGCTCTCGCGCCAGATCGCGCGGGTGCGCCCGAAGCTGCTCGTGCTGTTCGACCATGCCGAGGACAATCTCTTCGAGATCGAGCGCGAGCTGATCCGCGACCGCCACTTCACCGCCTGCGAATCGATCCTCGGCGACTGCAAGGAGCCGGAGCGCATGAGCGACGTGATGCAGCGGTTCCGCCCCGACGTCGTATTCCACGCGGCCGCCTACAAGCACGTCTCGCTGACTGAGGAGAACCCGCTCGAGGCGGTGCGCAACAACGCGATCGGCACGCGTGTGACGGCCACCGCAGCGGCCGCGTCGGGCGCGGAGCGCTTCGTGCTCGTCTCGACCGACAAGGCGGTGAACTCGGCGACGGCGCTGGGCGCCTCGAAGGCGATGGCGGAGTGGATCGTCGAGGCCCTGGGGCGTCGCCACGCGAGCACGGTCTTCTGCTGCGTGCGCTTCGGCAACGTGCTCGGCTCGAGCGGCAGCGTGGTGCCCCTCTTCCGCCGCCAGATCGAGCAGGGTGGCCCCGTGACCGTCACCCACCCCGAGATGCAGCGCTACTTCATGACGATCCCGGAGTCGGTCCAGCTCATCATCAGGGCCGGCCGCCTCGCCCGGGGAGGGGAGACGTTCGTCCTCG
>DASRIA010000015.1:0-4546 GCA_035650255.1 Solirubrobacterales bacterium | reverse complement strand
GGATGTCGCGAAAGCCGGCATCGAAGGCGCGGAGAAGGGCCGGCGCGTCGTGATCCCGGGCATCGGGAACCGTTTCAGCGCCAACCTCGGCCGGCACGGCCCGCGGTCGTTCCTGCTCGGCCCGTTCGCCAGCGCGTACCGGCGCACGATCGGCGAGTAGCGGTCAGCCCGCCTTCCGCGCCTCGAACAGCGCCTGACCCGGCAGGCGGCGAATTCCCACCCGCCTGACGCGCTCGAAGCCGGCCTCGGCGAGCCAGCCCCGCACGTCGCGCTCGGAGTAGGTCGCGGCGCCTGACGTGAGAAAGAAGAACAGGCCGAGCAGCGCGGCGGCGTCCGGGCGGCGGTCGTCCTCGGGCAGCCACAGGTCGAGCACCGCGACCGTGCCGCCGGGCTTCAGCGCGTCGTGCATGCGCCGCAGCAGCGCGACGTTCTGCTCCGGCGGGAGGTGGTGCACGATGTTGAAGCACATCGCACCGTCATGCGGGCCGCCGAAGTCCGCGGACATCATGTCGCCGTCGATGTGCCGGACGCGCTCGCTCATCCCCTGCTCGGCGATGATCCGCCGCCCGACCGCGGCGCTGCCCGGCAGGTCGAGCACGGTTGCGTGCAGCGTCGGGTGCCGGCGGCACAGCTCCGCCGAGTACCAGCCGTGGCCTCCCGCGACGTCGAGCAGCGACTCCGGCCGGTCGGGCAGCCGCAGGGCCTTCGCGACCTCGGGCGAGCTGATCCGCGCCAGCTCGAACTGGCCGCGGATGTACTTGTCCCAATGCGGGTGATCGGCGGGGAAGTCGTGGATCTCGATGCCCTCGCCCGTGCGCACGATGTCCTCGAGCCGGTCCCACCAGCTCCAGTAGTCGTACGAGTGATCGATGTACGTCCCGACGTAGTCGTCCGAGGCAGGGTCGAGCCATTTGCGCCCGGTCCGTGAGAGGGAGTACTCCGCGCCCCGCTTGTCAACGTGCTCAAGCGCGGCCAGCGAGTCCAGCAGCAGCATCGCTCCGTCTGCGGAGAGCCCGAGCTCGCCCGCGAGCTCCTGCGCGGTCGCGGACCCGCGCGCAAGCCGTGCGAAGACCCCGAGCCGCTGACCCGCGATCGTGACGCGCGCCATCGGCATGCCGAACATCGCGTGGCCCGCGGCGACGGGCGCCAGGTTCAGCCGGATCGCGACGCGGTCGAGCGCAGAGTCGGGTTGAAGTCCGGGGCGCACGCCCCCGGACGCTACAGCTCGGCGCGCGGGTAGTAGTTCTCCGCCCCGATCTCGCGCACGTCGCTGAGCCAGTCCCCGTCGTACTCCTCACTCGGCCCCTGGAGGATCGGGTCCACGAGCTCCCATGCCTGGCGCTTGTACGTCCAGTTCCCCGGCTGGAGCCGGTGCGCCTCGCGGAACCACGGCACCGCGTCCTCGACCTGGCCTGCGCGGTGCAGGTGCTGGCCCAGCTCGAAGCACGCGGCCGCGCGCGAGCACTCCGGCGGACGCGGCGCCGAGCGGGCCACGACCTCGCCGGGATCGAGCGCAAAGGCGCTCTCGCGCCCCTTGTCGACCCAGTCGCGCAACGCGGCCAGGTAGCGCTCCGGCTCGATCCGCATCTTCGCGGCCTCCTGCATCATCTCCAGGATGCGCGGCGGCGCTTCCTTCGGGACCGGCAGCTCCGCGATCACCGCCTTGCCGGGGAACGCCGGCTCGGGCGGGCGCACGATCACACCGTCCTCGTCCACCCACATCCCGCTCGGCACGTTCACCACGCCGAACAGCTCGTCCATCCGGTGCGCCGCGTCGATCAGCGCGGGATGCTCAGGCTTCGCGTAGTCGATCCACGGGCCGGCGGCATCCGCCCCGCCGACGTCCAGCGCCACGGTCACGACCTCGAGGCCCTGCGGGTGCAGCTCGTTGCGCAGCGCCTGCCACACGGGCAGGTCGAAGCGGCACCCTCACCAGGAGGCCCACGTCACGATCAGGACCTTCATCCCCCGCAGGGAGGCGAGGGAGAAGGGCGTCCCGTGACGGTCGGGCAGCGTGACCTCGGGCAGCTCCGCCGACAGGAGCGCGCGCTCACCCGACTCCGGACCGAGCGCCCACAGCCCGTGCGCGTCGTCCTGCACGAGCGCCATGCCGAGCCGCTCGGCCAGCACGCGCACGTCCACGCGCTCGCCGCCGGCGTCGGGTAGCGGCACGCACCGGTCCGCCTTGCACGCTCCCTCGGGCCTGATCTCCCAGCCCGTGCGCTCCCGCAGCTCGCGGGGCGTGACTTCGAGGCGTTCGAGGATCACGCGGCGATCGTACCGCCAAGCACATCGAGGGCTTCGCCCACCTGAAGTCCTGTGCTTCACGCCCGCGGCGCTCGCAAAGGAAAAGGGCCCGGCGAATGCCGAGCCCTCGTCCCATCACAAACCCGACGGCCTGCTTGCAGACCGGCGGCTGTTTACATCATGCCTTCCATCCCGCCGCCGGGCATGCCGCCCATGGCGGGCTCCTTCTCGGGCATCTCTGCGACCACGCACTCGGTGGTGAGGATGTTCTTGGCGATCGACGCTGCGTTCTGCAGTGCCGAGCGCGTCACCATGGTGGGGTCGATCACGCCGGCCTTGACGAGGTCGCCGTACTCGCCGGTGGCGGCGTTGAAGCCCTCGCCGGGCTTCAGCTCGCGCACCTTGGAGACCACGATCGAGCCCTCGACGCCCGCGTTCTCTGCGATCTGGCGCAGCGGCTCCTCGAGCGTCCGGAGCACGATCTGAGCGCCGGTGCGCTCGTCCGGGTCGCTGTAACCGTCGAGCGTGACGGCCTCGGTGGCGTTCAGCAGGGCCACTCCGCCGCCCGGCACGATGCCCTCTTCGAGCGCCGCGCGAGTCGCCTGCAGCGCGTCCTCGACGCGGTGCTTGCGCTCCTTCATCTCGGTCTCGGTGGCTGCGCCGACCTTCACGACCGCGACACCGCCCGACAGCTTCGCGAGCCGCTCCTGGAGCTTCTCGCGGTCGAAGTCGGAGTCGGTGTTCTCGATCTCGGACTTGATCTGCTTGATGCGGCCCTTGATCGCCTCCGCGTCGCCGGCGCCGTCGATGATGGTCGTCGTGTCCTTTGCGACCACGACCTTGCGGGCCTGACCGAGCTGGCTGAGCTGGGTGTTCTCCAGCTTCAGTCCCATCTCTTCGGTGATGACCTCACCGCCGGTGAGGATCGCGATGTCCTCGAGCATCCGCTTGCGGCGGTCGCCGAAGCCGGGCGCCTTGACTGCCACGCCGGTGAACGTGCCGCGCAGCTTGTTCACGACGAGTGTCGCGAGGGTCTCGCCCTCGACGTCCTCGGCGATGATCAGCAGCGGCTTGCCGTTCTGCATCACCTGCTCGAGCACCGGGAGCAGCTCGCGCACCGCGCCGACCTTCTGGTTCGCGATCAGGATGAACGGGTCGGTGAGAACCGCCTCCATGCGCTCCTGGTCGGTGACCATGTAGGGGGAGATGTAGCCCTTGTCGAACTGCATTCCCTCGGTGAACTCCAGCTCCATGCCGAAGGTCTGGCCTTCCTCGACGTTCACGACGCCGTCCTTGCCGACCTTCTCGATCGCGTCCGCGATCACGTTCCCGATCTCGTCGTCACGGGCCGAGATCGACGCAACACGCGCGATCTGGTCCTTGCCGCCGGTGATCTCCTTCGACTGCTTGGTGCGCAGGTGCTCGACGACCTGCTCGACCGACTGCTCGATGCCGCGCTTGAGCGCCATCGGGTTGGCGCCGGCAGCGACGTTCTTCATGCCCTGCCGGACCATTCCCTGAGCGAGCACGGTCGCCGTCGTGGTGCCGTCGCCGGCCACGTCGTTGGTCGCGGTTGCGACCTCGCGCACGAGCTGTGCGCCCTGGTTCTGGAAGACGTCCTCGATCTCGATCTCACGGGCGATGGTGACGCCGTCGTTCGTGATCGTGGGCGCGCCGAACTTCTTGTCGAGGACCACATAGCGGCCGCGCGGGCCGAGCGTCACCTTCACGGCGTCCGCGACGGCGTTGACTCCGCCCTCGAGCGACCGGCGGGCGTCCTCGCTGTACTTCAGTTCTTTATGAGCCATATACGTTCCTTACCTTTCCGAAAGGGCCTAGCCCTCTACCTTGGCGAGCACGTCCGACTCGCGAAGCACGAGTAGATCGTCGCCTTCGATCTGAATCTCCGTCCCGCCGTACTTGGAATAGAGGACCTCGTCCCCCTGTGAGACGTCGAGCGGGATGCGCTTCTCGCCGTCCTCGTCCCACTTGCCGTCTCCGACGGCCAGCACCTTTCCCTTCTGGGGCTTCTCCTTGGCCGTGTCCGGCAGGACGATCCCACTGGCTGTGGTCTCCTCCTCGTCTACCGGCTGCACGATCAGGCGATCCCCGAGAGGCTTCAGATTCATACGCCTTACCTCCTGGTGAAGCGGCTCGAGTGATGTCTGGTCAGCGGCCTCCACGCAGGTCCGCCGGACCGGTTGGCCGGGCTGCGCCTGGGCCGCGGAAAGCCTTTTGGCACTCTAGCAGGGGGAGTGCCAAAAACCAGGGCGGGAGCGGCCTTGGGCCTTGCGTTTCA
>DASRIA010000014.1:0-25317 GCA_035650255.1 Solirubrobacterales bacterium | reverse complement strand
GTCGCGGAGAGCCTCCAGCTCCTCCGCGGACTCGATGCCCTCGGCGACGACATGCAGGTCGAGCGCGTTGGCCAGGTCGATGATCATCCGCGCGAACGAGGATTCCTGGCTGCCGCGGGCCATTCCCTCCACGAAGGGCTTGGCGATCTTGAGGATGTCGAGCGGCAGCGATCGCAGGTAGCTGAGGGACGAGTAGCCGGTCCCGAAGTCGTCGAGCGCGAGCCGCACGCCCAGGCCCCGCAGCGCGCGGAGTGCCGTCTGGCTCGATTCGGCGTCCTGGAGCAGGCTCTCGGTGATCTCGAGCACGAGCAGGTTGGCGTCGAGTCCCGACTGCTCCAGCGCCGCCTCGACCGTCGCGGGCAGGTTGGGATCCCGCAGCTCGACGGCGGAAAGGTTCACGTGCACCCCGATGCCGGCCTGGCCGCGTGCCGCGGCCTGCCAGCCGCGGGCGCTGCAGCAAGCCTCCTCGAGCACGAACTGGCCCAGGGCGATGATCATCCCCGTCTCCTCCGCGAGCGGCACGAACTCGGACGGCAGGAGCCGGCCGCGGCCCGGGTGGTTCCATCGCACCAGCGCCTCGGCGGCGCTCACGTCGCCGCTCTCGAGCGAGACGATCGGCTGATACTCGACGATCAGCTGCCCGCGCTCCACGGCCCGTTGCAGCTCTTCCTTGAGGCCGTGCCGCTTCAGGACCGCGTCCCGCATGCTCGGGTCGAACATCGCGTACCGGCCCTTGCCCGACTCCTTGGCGCGGTACATCGCGAGGTCCGCGTTGCGGATCAGCTCGTCCGCGTCCTGCGAGTCGTGCGTGGTGGCGATGCCGATCGAGGTGTGCACGAAGATGATCTCGCCGGCCGCGCTGACGGGCTGCTCGAAGGCCTTCATGATGCGCTCGGAGACCATCGTGGCGCTCTCGCCGACGGACCCCTCGTCGCTCACCATCACGGCGAACTCGTCGCCTCCGAGCCGGGCGATGGCGTCGTCGGGGCGCACCGACTCGCGCAGGCGGCGCGCGACGGCGACCAGCAGCTCGTCCCCGGCGCCGTGCCCGAACGAGTCGTTGAACGTCTTGAAGTCGTCCAGGTCGATGAACAGCACGGCCACCTCGCCCGTGGCGGTGTCGAGCGCCGCCTTCACCTGGTTGCTGAACAGGCTCCGGTTCGCGAGGTCGGTGAGGGGATCGTGGAAGGCCTGGTGGTGCAGCTGGTCCTGGAGGGCGCGCAGCTGGTGCACGGCCTGCTCAAGCCGGTCGTACTGGAGCGCGACGCTCGCGTTGTTGGCGAGCGTCTCGAAGAGCTTCAGGTCCTCGTCGGTGAACGACCTGATGACGCCGTACCGGTTCGCCAGCATGATGGTCCCGATCACGCGGTCCTCACCGGGCAGCATGGCGACCATCGCGTCGGTCACGAGGCGGCCGTCCAGGTAACGCCGCAGCTGCTCGGACCCGAACGGCCGCGTGATGTGGAGTGCGGGCCGGTCGGCGTCGACCAGGGCGCGCAGCTCCCCGGCCACGACGGAGTCCATCGGCTCCATCACTTCCTTGTAGTCCCCGGGGCCCAGGGTGGTCCGCAGCGGCGGATTGCCCTCGGAGCCGAACAGCACGATCTCGGCCATCTCTGCGCGGAACGACTCCAGCGACCGCTCCAGCAGGCCTTCCAGCGCGAGCACCATCTCGGGGGAGCGCGACAGGGTGCGCGTGGCCTCGTACAGGAACTCGAGCCGCTCGTGGCGCTGGCGCTCCATGAGATATGCGCGGTAAGCGAGGTAGACGACGAGCGCCGGGACCGCGAGGAGCGGGATCGCCCGCGCGTCGGTCGAGACCACGATCGCCCCGGCCAGGCCGAGTGAGGTGTTCGTGGCCGTCACGACGAAGTCCATTGCGAACATCTGGCCGATCGTGCTGAGGCGCAGGGTGCCCTCCGACAGCGAGATCGCGACGCCGATCAGCATCACCGTGATGACCGCGCTCGACATCGTGCCGAGCAGTACCGCGGCCCACGTGGCGGGGTCGAGCGCCGCTCCCTCGGGCGCGACGCCGTGCACGACCATCGTTGCGATCGAGGCCGCGAGCGCGAACTGGGAGAGGTTGAAGACCAGCTTCACGGGGGCCAGGCGCCGCTCGATCACGAGGGTCGCCGCCGAGCCCAGCAGTGCGCCCAGCACGACGTCGCCGCCCGTGGCGAACAGCAGGCCGAACACCAGCGGGAGGTCGCCCAGCGAGAACGAGTGCGCGCTGCGCCGGAACTGCAGGTGCACCACGCAGCTCTCGGCCACCAGGAAGCCGATCGCGAGGCCCCACCAGGGCAGATGAGGGTCGATCAGCGCCGGCAGGTCCTGCACGACCAGCAAGAAGAGCGCGACCGCCGCACCGGCGATGGCGCAGTTCAGCCACCACACGGGGCTCACGCGCGCAATCCGGCCCGCCAGGCCGGGTTCAGGCTGGTCCGCCGGGTCTTGGGACTCGAAGGGGGCTTCCACCGGCGGCGGCACCCCGCTGGCTGTGGGTCCTGTCGACATCGCTATTGCCTGAATTCGGCTTTGCAATGGCGACACTTGACCCACGGGCGGCAGCCCGGCGGCCTGGTCCCATCTAGCATCGGCTCCCGGACCCCACTATGTAGAGACCGAGTCATCACCAGGACAGGAGGCGACATGGCCAGTGTGATCAAGTTCCTCGGCGACAGCGACCTGATGCTGCGCGTGCTGGAAGACGTCGGAGCCGTGCGCGAGGCGCATGCGGCGGCGGGCGGATCGGCGCCGATCCAGCTCACCTTCGAAGCGAACGGCGCTCCGGTGTACGTCAACCCGGAGGGGATCGCGTACTGGTTCTCGGTCGGCGAGCACGCGGAGTAATGCACGTCACACAGCGGGCTCCGGCTCCAGCCTAGGATCGGCTGCGATGCGGGCGCTCACGTGGACCGGCGAGGGAGTGGAGTTCCGCGACGCGGACGCGCCCACGATCGAGGGCGACGGCGAGGCGGTCGTCCGCCCGGTGGCCGTGGCGACCTGCGACCTCGACTGGGCGATGGTCGTGGGAGGGACGCCCTTCCCGGCGCCCATCGCGCTGGGGCACGAGTGCGTGGCCGAGGTGGTCGACGTCGGTGATTCAGTGCGCGGAGTGCGGCCCGGCGCGCTCGTGAGCGTGCCGTTCCAGGTGTCCTGCGGGGAGTGCGCAGCCTGCCGGCGCGGGCGCACCGCCAACTGCCGCACCGTGCCGCCGTTCTCGATGTACGGGTTCGGGCAGGCCGGCGGGGACTGGGGCGGGTTCCTCTCCGAAGCGGTGCGGGTTCCCTATGCGGACCACATGCTGGTCCCGCTCCCGGCCGGGATGGACCCCGCCGCGGTCGCAAGCGCCTCGGACAACATTGCGGACGCGTGGCGCGCCGTGGGACCGCCGCTCGAGCGCGACCCGGGCGCGGCCGTGCTCGTGATGGGCGGGGCGGGGCCGGGGTCGATCGGGCTGTACGCCGCGGCGATCGCCGTCGCACTGGGGGCGGAGCGCGTCGTGTACGTCGACTCCGACCCCGGCCGGCGATCGATCGCCGAGGAGATCGGCGCGGAGGCGCAGGACCGCTCCGGCGAGCGGCCGGGGCGGTTCCAGGTCACCGTGGATGCGAGCAACGACGCGGAACAGCTGATGCTGGCGCTGCGCTCGACCGAGCCGGACGGCATCTGCACCAGCACGAGCATCTACTTCGGCGACCAGCCCGCCCTGCCGGTGCTGGAGATGTACATGAAGGGCGTGACCTTCGTGACCGGGCGAGTGCACGCGCGGCCGGCCATGCCGCACGTGCTCGAGCTGGCCGCGAGCGGGAGGATCGCGCCGGAGCGCGTGACGACCCGCGTCGTCGACTGGGACGACGCGCCTGCCGCGCTGCTCGAGCGCGACTGGACGAAGCTGGTCTTCCGGCGCTGAGGCTGCGCTAGTCGAGCTTCGAGCGCGTGCGGCGCCCGGCCGAGCCGCTCTTGTGCACGGCCTTGCGCGATGACCCGAACGGCTTCTGGAGCCAGCGTCCCAGCGGGCCCGGAGCCTTGCTGGCGCCCCGCTGACCCATGCTGAGCGGCTTCGCTCCGCCGCGTTCCAGATGTCGAGACATCCGCGGGGCAAGGATCGCCACCAGGAACAAGAGGATGCAGAAAGCGATGATGGCTGCGATAAGCATGTGATTGGCCCTTACCCGCCTGCGGATCCCCTACACACGCGATGTCAGCGCGGGGTGAGCGACCGGATGCGGAGGGTGTAGCGCTCCCGCGCGGGCACCGTGCCCACGGCCGACCGGGCGCGCGTCGCGCTCTCGAAGGTGCGCTGCAGCAGCAGGCCGTCCGTGCGGCGCAGCCAGGAGTCCATGACATAGGCGCCCGTGACGCGCCCCGTGAACGCCGTGCGGACGCGCAGGCGGACCGCTTCGACACGCTCGCCTGCCGCGCGCAGCGGCCCGACCGAGACGACTTCGCCGCGCGCCACGGCTGCGATGCGCGGCGCGCGGCAGCGGTCCGTCCACGTGAATCCCTGGCGGATCTGTGCGGGGCGCGGCACACGCCGCCCGGAGCAGCGGTATTCGTATTCCTCGACCTGGCCGAAGAACTCGTGGTGGTCGGTGACCGACTCCAGCCGCCAGGTGTCGCCCGTGATGCAGTAGCGCCATTCCGCCCAGCGCTCCGGCAGCGCGTCCCAGCGCTCCGTCAGGTCGCAGCCCGACTGATCGACCCGCACCGTGCTCGTGGGACCGAAGCGGTGGCGCCCCGGCAGCGGGCCGCCGACTCGCTCCAACCCGCCGGTCGAGTACGAGTACGTGCCCGCAGGCTGGACGTCCGCGGGTGCGGAGGGGGAGTCGCCGCCGGACTCGTCTCCGCAGCCGGCCAGGGCGAGTACGGCCAGTGCTGCGGTCAGGGCGGCCGGGAAACGACGGAGCATCACGGCATCTTCCACGTTCCGTCGGGTGTCAGAGATACCTTCCTGAGTTCGACATGGAAGCTGTGCGGACCCTTCAAACATCCCTGCAACCGGTCCCGGACGAGGGCGCGGCGCCACA
The DNA here is from genome assembly GCA_035650255.1 of Solirubrobacterales bacterium. Classification (GTDB taxonomy): domain Bacteria; phylum Actinomycetota; class Thermoleophilia; order Solirubrobacterales; family JBBDJG01; genus DASRIA01. Next base: position 20,284 of record DASRIA010000014.1, on the reverse strand, counting down.
CGACGCGCGCGTCAGCGTCGACGGCGACGAGGTCCTTATAGAGAGGCTCGCGGTCGAAGACCGCACCTTGGTCGAGCTGATCGAGCACCGCGAGGGCCGCGACATCGGTGCCGCCGAGACGGTGGCGGACGCGCTCGAGATCGGTGCGCGCGTGCTCGATCGTGAGGCGACCGGCGCCGAGGTGGAGGCGATCCGGCGCGAACTCGAGCGCGCTTCCGCCGAGGCCGAGCATGCCTTCGCCGAGCGGGCGCGCCGGATCGGGGACGATCTCGAGAAGCAGTTCGAGCGGTTCGTCGGCGAGGACGGCGGCGCGATGTCGAAGGTGCTCGAGGCCCACGGGGACGAGCTCACCGAGCTGATCGCCCAGCACTTCGGCGGTGATCGCAACACCGCGGTCCAGCACCAGGTGAAGGAGATCGTGGCGAAGTCGCTCAGCGACTCGCGCCAGGACCTGCTGCGGCAGTTCTCGGCCGAGGACGGCCACAACCCGCTGGCCGACTTCAAGGCAGCCGTCGTCCGGGAGGTCAAGCGGTCCGGCGAGTCGCACGAGAAGCTGCTGGAGAAGATCGCGCAGCTCGAGGGCGAGGTGAAGCTCATCCACGGCGCGCGCGAGGCGGAGGCGGAGCTTGCCGCCGAGCGTGAGAAGGGCACCGGCAAGGGCCGGACGTTCGAGCAGCACGCGTTCGAGCTGCTCGAAGAGATGGCTGCGGCCCGCGGCGACGTCGCCCACCACGTCGGCGACGAGCGCTCCGAGAGCGGCAGCAAGAAGGGCGACATCGTGATCGAGATCGATGCCGGGTCGGGCTCCGCGCGCGGCCGCATCGCGATCGACGCCAAGGACGAGCGCCTGTCGAAGAACCGCGCCTGGGACACATTGAACGCAGCCCTGGCCGAACGCGACGCCGGCTTTGCGATCCTGCTCGTCGCGGCCGACGAGAAGGTGCCCGCCGGGCGCCAGCAGCTGCACGAGTACGAGGGCAACAAGATGATCGTGACCCTCGACAAGCAGACGCTCGACGGACGTGCGCTGGAGCTGGCGTACCGCTACGCGCGGTGCCGCTGCCTGATGGCGGCCGAGCGCGACCTGGCACTCGACGCCGCCGGCGTGCGCGACGCGGCCGACGAGGCGCTGTCCGCTTTGAAGGAGGCGCAGAAGATCCGCAGCTCGCTCACGGGAGCAAGCAAGAGCGTCGACGCCGCGCGGGACACGCTCGACAGCATGGTCGGCCGGGTCGAGAAGTCACTCACCAAGGTCGAGTCGCTGATCGCCGACGCGTAGGTTCTTCGGGGGCGGCCGGGCAGAGGGCCTCCTCGGAGACGAAAAAACCGGGGAGTCTCCGATGAGGCCCGCCGGCTGCCCGCCCACGCCGAGACGCACGGGTACCGCTTTGCGTTAACGAAAACGTGCAAATCGCGGGATCTGTCGGCCGCTAAGCTACGCGGACTTCTGGATCCCCGAGGGAGGACTACGTCACATGGCTGTCTCGCACCTGGACCGGCTGAGCGCCACCGATGCCAGCTTTCTGAACCAGGAGAGCGATCGCGCCCACATGCACATCGGCGCGGTGCTCGTATTCGAAGGGCCGCCGCCCGGCTACGACGAGTTCGTCGAGCACGTCGAGGCGCGCCTGCACCTCGTGCCCCGGTTCCGCCAGAAGCTCGCGTTTCCGCCCCTGCAGGCCGGGCGGCCCGTGTGGGTCGACGACCCCACCCTCAACGTCGAGTACCACGTGCGCCATTCCTCGCTGCCTGCGCCCGGTGACGAACGCCAGCTGCAGCAGCTCACGGGCCGGCTGTTCTCGCAGCAGCTCGACCGCTCGAAGCCGCTGTGGGAGCTGTGGCTCGTGCAGGGGCTCGAAGACAACCGCTTCGCGATCATCAGCAAGACGCATCACGCGCTGGTCGACGGCGTCTCGGGAGTCGACCTCGCGACCGTGCTCTTCGACGCGAACCCCGTTCCCGTCGGCCTCACCCCGCCGGTGCGCCCGTGGGAGCCGCAGGCCGAGCCGAGCGAGGCACACCTGCTCGCCCGCGGCGTGGAGAATTTGGCCAAGGTGCCTTTGCGCCTCGGCCGCCGCGCGCTGAAGGTCGCGCAACACCCGCGTGAGACAGCGGCCCACGCCGTGGAGGTCGCCGAAGGGCTCGGCGAGGTCGCCTGGGAGCTGATGAACCCGGCGCCCGGCGTGCCGCTCAACGCCGAGATCGGCCCGCACCGCACCTACCGCTGGGTGCATTCGCACCTCGACGACTTCCGCAAGGTGAAGGACACCTTCGGCGGCACCGTCAACGACGTCGTCCTGGCGGTCGTGGCGGGCGCGCTGCGCACCTGGCTGACCAGCCGCGGCGTGAAGACCGGCGGCCTCGAGCTGCGCGCACTCGTCCCAGTCAGCATGCGCACCGAGGAGGAGCGCGGCATGATGGGCAACCGCCTCGCGGTCTTCAGGGCGCCCCTGCCCGTTTACGCGCAGGATCCGGTCGAGCGGCTGCGGATCGTGCGCGAGGAGATGGGCAAGATCAAGCAGTCGAAGCAGGTGATGGGCGCCGAGGCGCTCGTGGCGCTGAACGACTTCGCGCCGCCCACGGTGCTCGCGCAGGCCTCACGGCTGAACTTCTCCACGCGGCTCTTCAACCTGATCGTGACCAACGTCCCCGGGCCGCAGTTCCCGCTCTACGTGCTGGGGCGGGAGCTCGAGACGGTGGTACCGGTGGCGTTCCTGCCGGAAAAGCACGCGCTCGCCGTCGCGATCTTCTCCTACAACGGGAAGGTCAGCTTCGGCCTCCTGGGGGATTTCGACGCGATGGACGACATCGACGTCGTGACGGGGGGCCTGGAAGAGGCCCTCCGGGAGCTGGTGGCGGCCGCCGACGCGCGCCGGCCCCCGAAGCGGGCCCGCCGCGATCGCCCGCGCGAGCCGGCCCCTACCGAATAACCCCGCGCCCCTGGAATAATGGGGCAGGCCATGGATCCCCGCCGCAAGCGCACGATCCGCCTCGTGATCGCACTGAGCGTCGCCGTCCTGCTCGGCGGGGCGCTGATCTACACGTCGTTCAGCGGGGCGACCGAGACGCGCCAGCCCTCCGAGCTGCTCGCCAACGCGACGCCCGGCAAGTCATACGAGCTGACCGGCAAGGTCGCGGACGGCTCGGTGCGCCGCACCGACGACCGGCTGCTCTTCAGGGTGCGCGACCGCAGCGGCACGGCGTCGGTCCCGGTGCGCTACTCCGGAGCCGTGCCGGACCCCTTCCGCGAGGGCCGCGAGGTGATCCTGAAGGGCAAGATGGAGAACGGCCAGTTCGTCGCCGAACGCGACAGCCTGATCACGAAGTGCCCCTCGAAGTTCTCCAAGAAGGAACAGACCTAGCTCCGTCTTCTCTCTCTCACCGATCAGCGGCCACGCTGATGGACGAAAACCGGGCGAGGCTGAGGACGAAAACCAGGTGGGGTAGGGGGGCAGCTACCTAGCCGGGTTGGCGGGAGCCCTCACCGGAGACTAGAGACGGTTTTGGGTCTCCGGGGAGGGCTCCCGACAATCCGGCCGGGGCGGTAGGGCCGGCGGCTACACTTTCCGGCCGTGTACACCATCCTCAGCGTCCTGCAGGTATTCATCTGCTTCGTCCTGATCTTCCTCGTGCTCCTGCACTCGGGCAAGGACAGCGGCCTCTCGGGCGCCTTCGGCATCGGCGGCGCCGGCGCGGGCCCGTTCGGCGGCGGGTCGCTGGTCGAGCGCAACCTGAACCGCTGGACGATCGCGTTTGCCGTCGCGCTGGGCGTCAACACCATCATCCTCCTGAAGATCTAGCGGGCTCCGCGACCGGCGCAGCAGCAGGCCCACCGCGACCGCGGTGAACTGCATGCTCGCGGCGAGCAGCAGCGTGCCGCGGGCGCCGAATGCGTTGACCGCCGGCCCGGCGCACGCAGCTCCGACCGCGAACGCGCCGACCTTCAGAGAAGCGGCGGTGGTGAAGATCTGGCCGAGCAGCTCGCGCGGCGTCCACCGCTGGCGCGCGCCGAACGTCGCGGCGAGCCCGGGGCCGTCCACGAACCCGCCGAGCGCGATCAGGCCGAGGGCGACCGGCAGCGAGGCGGCGAGGGGCCAGGTCAACATCAGGCAGCCCAGTGCCGCCAGCGAGCCGAGCATCACGTTCTCGGGACGGAATCGTGTCTGGAGCCTCACGAGCCCCAGCGCCCCGACCATCGAGCCCCCCGCGAACGCCGCCCACATGTAGCCGGACACGCTGCGATCCACGCCCAGCTCGTGCTCGGCGAAGAAGGGGAATGCGACGGTCAGCAGGCCGATGCCGCCGAGCCCGATGGCCCCCGCTGCGGTCACTGAGCGCAACGCCGGCGTCTCGGCCACCACCCGCAGCCCATCGCGTGCGATCGCGCGCAGGGAACGTCCGGGCTCCGCCCCGGGCTCGCGCGCATCCATCTGGGGGATCCACGCGATCAGCCCGAGCGCGGCAATGGTCAGCACCGCCTCGACGATCAGGGCCGTGTCGGGTCCGGAGAGCGCGGAGATCGTCCCGGCCAGGGCCGGGCCCGCGATGATCGCGATGTTGAAGCTGGTTGCCTCCAGCGCGTTCGCCTGCGCGAGCAGCTCGTCCGGGACGATCACCGGGATCAGGCTGGTGAAGCCGCCGAACGAGAGCGGCCACGTGATGCCTGCCAGCAGCGCGACCGTCGGGACGAGGAAGTCCGGCGCGTTTCCGGCCAGCGCCACGATCGCGAGCACACTCGTCGCCGCCAGCACCTGGTCGAGCATCATCACCTGCCGCCGCCGGCCGCTGCGGTCGAGCCACGCGCCGAGCAGCGGTCCCGTCACGAGGCTGGGGAGCGTCACCGCCGCGACTGTCGCGCCTGCCAGGGCCGCGCTTCCGGTGCGCTCCAAGACGAGCAGCACCACGCCCACCGAGAACATGTCGTCGGCGAGGCGGGTGATGGTGGCGGTCGCGTAGAAGAGCGGGTAGCCGTGATGGCGCCGCAGGCGCCGCAGATCGCCGGTGGCCATGCCCCTGATCGTTTCACAGCGCGCACGGCCGCTAGATAAGCTGCTCCTCCGAGCCAATTTCCGGAGGAGAGCACATGGACTTCGATTACAGCCCCAGGACCCAGGAGCTCAGGGAGAACCTGCTCGAGTTCATGGACAGCCACGTCTATCCGGCGGAGCGCGTGTGGTTCGAACAGGTGGAGGACTCGGGGGATCCCTACTTCCATCCGCCTGTGATGGAGGAGCTGAAGCAGGAGGCACGCAGCCGCGGGCTGTGGAATCTCTTCCTGCCGGACGAGCGCTTCGGCGCGGGGCTGACGAACCTGGAATACGCACCGCTGGCGGAGATCACGGGCCGCAGCCACATCGCCCCGGAGGCCCTCAACTGCGCGGCCCCGGACACGGGCAACATGGAGATCCTGACCGAGTTCGGCACGCCCGATCAGCAGAGGGATTGGCTCGAGCCACTGCTCGAAGGCGAGATCCGGTCGTGCTTCGCGATGACCGAGCCGGACGTCGCCAGCTCCGACGCCACGAACATCCAGAGCCGCATCGAACGCGACGGCGATGAGTACGTCATCAACGGCCACAAGTGGTGGACCAGCGGCGCGGCCAGCGAGCGATGCAAGATCTCGATCTTCATGGGTGTCAGCGATCCCGAGGCCGACCCGCACCGCCGCCACAGCATGATCCTCGTGCCGCTCGACACGCCGGGCGTCGAGATCGTGCGCACGCTGCCGGTGTTCGGCTACGACCAGGGGCACGGCGGTCACTGCGAGGTGCTGTTCGAGGACGTGCGCGTGCCCGCCTCGAACATGCTCGGCGAGGAGGGCTCCGGGTTCGCGATTGCGCAGGCGCGCCTCGGACCGGGCCGCATCCATCACTGCATGCGCGCGATCGGGATGGCGGAGCGCGCGTTCGACCTGATGTGCGAGCGCGCCCACCAGCGGGTCACCTTCGGCCGCCCGCTGGCCCGCCAAGGCGTGATCCGCGAGTGGATCGCGGAGTCGCGCATCGAGATCGAGCAGGCGCGGTTGCTCGTCCTCAAGACGGCGTGGCTGATGGACAAGGCCGGCAGCAAGGGCGCGCGCATCGAGATCTCGGCGATCAAGGTGGCGGCTCCCGAGGTCGCGGTCCGCGTGATCGACCGGGCGATCCAGGTGCACGGCGGCGGGGGGGTCAGCAACGACTTCCCGCTCGCGGCGATGTACGCGGGCGCGCGGACGCTGCGCATCGCGGACGGGCCCGACGAGGTGCACAAGCTGTCGATCGCGCGTCGCGAGCTGCGGAAGTACGAGCCGCAGCCCGAGCCCGTCGCCTCGTAGCGCCGTGCCAAAGGTCATATACGAGAAGCGCGGCCGGATCGCGTACGTCACGCTGAACCGGCCCGAGGCGAAGAACGCCATCGATCCCGAGACCCACGACCTGCTGTGGCAGACGTGGGAGGACTTCCGCGACGACGACGCCGTCGACGTGGCGATCGTCACGGGCACGGGGGACGCGTTCTGCGCCGGGGCGGACCTGAAGACGTTCATCCCGCCGCGGATCGAGAACCTCACGGCGCGTTACGTGCGCGACAACGTGGCGACCGGGCTGGGTGGGCTGACCCGCGGGCTGCATCGGATCTACAAGCCCGTGGTCGCGGCCGTCAACGGCTGGGCGCTGGCGGGCGGGTTCGAGACCGCGCTGGCCTGCGACATCCGCATCGCGTCTGAACGCGCGATGTTCGGGTCGTTCGAGGTCCGCCGCGGCTTCCATCACGGCGACGGCGGCATCGCGCGGCTGGTCAACACGTGCGGCTCCGGGCTCGCGCTCGAGATGCTGCTCACCGGCGAGCCCATCGATGCGGAGCGCGCGCTCCAGTGCAATCTCGTGTCGAAGGTCGTGCCGCACGACCGGCTGATGGAGGAGACGGAGCGGGTCGCCCAGCAAATCCTGCGCAACAGCCAGACCGCCGTGCGCTCGGCCAAGGAGACGATCATGGATGTGATCGGGCGGCCGCTGGACGAGCAGCTGCGCATCGATGCCATGAACGGATGGTCCTCGCCGGACCTCGAGGAGACGAGGGCGCTGCTCGGCCGCTTCTACGAGAAGTCCGACGCGGGCCGGGCGGGGACCCACCAGACCGAGTTGTGAAGGCTGTCGTGACCGGCGCGGCGCGCGGCATCGGCGCCGCGATCGCGGACGCCCTGCGCGCGGACGGGATGGAGGTCGTGACGGTGGACGTCGCCGAGGGTTGCGACATGCGGCTCGACGTCGCACGCGACGAATTCCCGGAGCTCGGCGACATCGACGTCTGCGTCCCGAACGCCGCGATCACGACCACGATCGCGCCCGCACACCGCATGTCGCCCGAACAGTGGCAGCGCGACATCGACGTGAACCTGACCGGCGCGTTCCGGACGGTGCAGGCGTGCCTGCCCGGGATGCGAGAGCGCGGCTACGGCCGGATCGTCGCGATCTCCAGCGGCGCGGCCGAGAGCGGGCTGCCCGGCCAGGTCGCGTACAGCGCCTCCAAGGCGGGGCTGATCGGGATGGTGAAGACGATCGCGGCCGAGAACGTCGCCCGCGGCATCACGGCAAACGCGGTGCTGCCGGGATTCGTCGAGACGGAGATGGTGCGCGCGATGCCGGCGGACGTGCTGGAGCGCGTCACCCAGGCCCTGCCTGCCGGGCGCATGGCCGGCGTGGAGGAGGTCGCCGCGCTGGTGGCATACCTCGCATCGGACCGCGCGGGCTACGTGACGGGCCAGGTGATCGGCATCGACGGCGGCCTGCGCCTCAACACGCGCTCGATCACCTGAGCGAACGCGATTGCAGCATTTTGGGGGTCATAGCCCCCAAGATTCTTCAATCGCCGATCGTGCCGGGCTCGTATCGCTCGCGGAAGCGCGCCGGGATGTCGGCCGGGTCCTTGTACCAGTACCAGACGCACGGATCGCGGTCGAAGTCGTCGGGCGGATCGCTCGGATACACGGGAATGCCGGTCCAGCGCATCGGCAGGATCTCGTTCATGAACGAGCAGTGCGTGCAGTACAGGGGGAAGCCGGCGCGCCCGTAGCTCCAGTCGTGCGCGTCGCGCGTGACGCCGAAGCCGTTCGGTCCCTCGTACGCACCGTTGCGCCACAGTCGCTGACCCGAGCCGCACGGGTTCATCGCGAAGGTGAACTTCTCCTCGTCCTCGGTGATCGTGAACGCGCCCGGATTGGGACCCGTTCCGCTGCACGAGTGCGCGCGCCAGTTGGCCGCCAGCGCGTGGACCATCCAGCGGCGGTCCTGCTTGACGATCGCCTGGGCGTGCGAGCGCCAGCCGCGCTCGAGGCTGTACTGCCAGGCCTCCTCGACGCCGTCGTCGCCGAGGCGCTCCTGCACGAAGCTCACGAGGCCCGCCATGCCGCCCGCCATCAGGTCGTGCAGGAGCTGCCACTCGCTCTTCATCGCCTCGCAGAGCTGCTTGGCTTCGTCGAGGTCGCCGCGTTCGATCGCCTCGATCGCGCGGTCCATCGTCGGGCGCGACATCTCGTCCAGCTCGTCTTGCGGGAACCAGCGCTCTGCCACCTCAGCCTCCTGTGTCGTCATTCAAACCCGCGGGGCGATGCTTCTCTGCCCAGTCCTCTCCCCAGGAGAGCAGGAGGGAGGCCAGAAAGGCCGCCGCGCCAAAGAGGGCCAACTCCAGCCCCACGATGCCGTTGCCATGCACGATGTCGCCGAACATCACGATCGCCGCCGCACCGAGCCCGAAGCAGAGTGCCTGGGGCCACGCGCCCTTGATTCGCCCGTGCAGATCCAGGAGCACGAACAGCCCGAGAAAGACGACGCTCGTGAAGGCGGCCTCGTCCAGCTGAAACTCGTCGCCCCACAAGACGTCCAGCAGTTCGACCCCGAGCCCTGCGGCGAGTGCAAACGGAACCGATAGGACGATCCATCGCTTCATGCAGCTGGAGGATGTCAGTTCGGCACCGCCGCGTCAGCTGACCGCGGCGAGGTGCCGGACGCGGCCGCGCTTCGGCCGGAACCGGCGGCGGCGGACCCCGTGCGGGCGGTGGCCGCGGAGCTCCCACAGCGCACGCTCCAGCGCGCCCGGGAGGCGGCGGACCTCCGGCAACGCCTCGGGATCCGCGTACAGCCCGAAGAACATCCAGTCGCGGTAGCTGAACATCCCGATCGAGAGGGTGTGCCCCTCCGCCAGCGGGACGACGGGGTAGGCCTCGCGCAGCGTCGCGCCCGACATGTACACCGGGAACCGCGGGCCGGGAATGTTCGACACGGTCAGGTTGTAGACGCGCTTGCTGCCGACGAGCTTGGCGGCGGGTGTCTTGAGCGCGTTCGGGAGATACCCGAGGGCGCCCATCAGCGACTCGAACCCGGCCGGCCGGTCCGACGACTTGAACGCCGCCGTCTGCTCGTGCACCCGCTGCAGGCGCGACTCCGCGCGGGCCAGCTCCAGCGGCAGCTCGATGAAGGCGAACGAGATGCGGTTGCCGAGTGCGGTGCGCTCGCTGTCGGTGCGCACGCTCACGGGAACCATGGCCTTCAGCGGTCGCACCGGCTCGCCGCAGCTCAGCGCAAGTGCACGCAGCGCGCCCGTCACCGCTCCCAGGCAGACGTCGTTGACGGTCACGTCATGCATCCGCTTGATGCGGATCAGCTCGTCGATGCGCGCGCGGTGGCAGACGAGGATGCGCCGTGGCCCCAGCTGCGCGTTGAGGAAGGAGGCCGGCGCGAACCGCAGCAGGTCGCGGTCGACGGCCAGCGCGGCGCGCCGCACCGTGCTGGCCGCGCTGTCCTGCCCGGGCCGTGCCAGCCGGGTCAGGCGCATCGCCGCCGAGACCGTCCCCTCGCCCGCGCCGCGCAGCGAGGCGAGCGTGAGGCCGAGCGCGCCGGGCGGCCCGGCGGGCTTCCATTCCTCCGGCTTCATCGGCTGCGCGTCCGGGTCGGCATCGAACAGCAGCAGTCCCAGCTCGACGGCCGACTTGCCGTCCACGAGGGCGTGGTGCATCTTGAACACGATGCCGAGTTTCCCGTCTTCGAGCCGCGGCAGGAAGTAGAGGTGCCACAGGGGACGGTCGCGCAGCAGCGGCTCGGACAGCGCGTCGCCCGCCATCGCCATGAAGCGCTCGTGCGAGACGGCCTGGTTCTCGGGCGCAAGCCGCGTGACGTGCGCGCGCACGTGGAAGCGGGGATCGTCGACCCAGTACGGCTCGCCCATTCCCGGAGGCGGGAAGGCCAGCCGCTGCCGGAAGCGCGGCGCAAAGACGAGCCGCGCGTCGATGCCGTCGGCAACCTGCTCGAGCGTGGGCCGGGGGCGGTCGCCGTGCATCGCAAAGAGGCCGCACCATGCGACGTGCATGTGCGCGTTGGAGGTCTCCACCCTCAGAAACGACCCATCCAGCGGTGTCAGTCGCTTCACGCAACGAAGAATCCTCCAAACGCCGGATGGCTTCCGGCCTCGACCGCCGGGAGAAGGCCGGCCGCCCGATTTCGGCCCGCGGGCCAAAGCCGGGGCCGTTGAACGCGCCTACCTTGGACGAAGCGCCCTGGGCGCCGCCTGCCATGCGTGCCGAGCCTGCCCACACGAATCGCACCGAACCCGCCGCCGGCGGGCTCGAGCAGCTGCGGGCGGTCCATCAGGAGATGGTGGAGGCGGTGCTGCACGGCGAGGGCATGGAGCGCGTGGCCGTCCTCGCGTCCGAGCGAGTGGGCCGCCCGGTGGCGATCGTGGTGCCGGCGGCGGGCTTCGCGACCGTCGCGCCGCGCTCCGACGTCACGGCCCTCGCCGCGGTGCGCCGCCATGCCGCGATGCGGGGGCGCGACGCGGCCGCGGCGCTGCCGGGCGGCGTCGCCCTTGCGGTGCCGGTCAACTCGGGCGGCGAGCAGGTGGGCATCGTCGCGATGCTGGAGGGCGACGGGCCCGCGCCGGCCGAGGCCGGCGAGGTGCTGCACCTGGCGGCGCTGGCCGCGATGACCGGTGTCGCGCTCGACGCGGTGCGGGAGCAGGCGGCGGCCCAGCTGCGCGGCGGCCTGCTCGAGGAGCTGCGCGAGGCCGCGATCCCGGCCGAGGACGTGCTGCGCCGCGCCGCGAGGCTCGGCTGCGACCTGTCCGCAGGCGCGATCGTCGTGGTTACCGAGGTGCGTTCGACCAGGCCCCAGCAGCTGACGGCCCTCGTCTCCGACGACTACCCCGGCGCGGTCGCACAGCTGCTCGACGGGCGCATCTACGCACTGCTCCCGGCCGACACCCGTGAAGGCACGCACCCGGAGGCTGCCGCGCGCGGGCTGGCAGAGCGGCTGCGCAAGCACGGGCCGACCGCGATCTCGTCCCTGTACGCCGACGCGGGAGAGCTGCACCGCGCGGTCGAGGAGGCGGAACTGGTGCTCGAGGTCGTGTCGCGGGACGAACGGATGGCGGAGACGATGTCGGAGGCGGGCTCGGGGGTGTACCGGCTGCTGTTTCGCGTGCTCGCCTCGCACCCGGACGAGATGCGGAGCTTCTTCGAGGACACCGTGGGCCCAGTGGTCACCTACGACGACCGCTACCACACGGACCTGCTCGCGACGCTCGAGGCGTACCTGGCGCAGGAGTGCAACATGAATGCGACCGCGCGCGCGATCTACGCGCACCGGCACACCGTCGCCTACCGGCTGGAGCGCATCCAGCAGCTCACCGGCCTCGACCCGACCGCGAGCGAGGACCGCGAGCGGCTCAGCCTGGGGCTGAAGGCGTACCGGATCGTTGCGCCCTCGCTGCCGCGCTAGCGGCCAGGCGTTGAATTAGAAGAATCCTTCTAATACGATCCCGCCCATCGGACGCCGACGACTGCACCAGCCGCAGGCCATCCTCGACGCGGCTCGCACCCTGGTCGTGGAGGAGGGGACGAGAGCCGCCACGGTGGAGTCGATCGCCGGCGCCAGCGGCGCGCCCATCGGGTCGATCTACCACGCCTTCGGGTCGCGCGATGCGCTGCTCGCGCGTCTGTGGATTCGCGCAGTCGGGCGCTCGCAGGCTCGGTTCCTGGAGGCGCTCCAGGAGGAAGGAGACCCGCGCGACGCGGCCGTGGCCGCTGCGCTTTCGGTCTACGACTTCGCCCGTGAGGAACCGGGCGACGCGCGACTGCTCGCGTCGCTGCGGCGCGAGGACCTGATCCAGATGCCCCTCCCGGCCGGCCTCGCCGCCGAGCTCGCGGAGCTGAACCGGCCGCTCGAGAAAGCGCTCGTGACGCTGGCGCGCCGGTTGTTCGGGCGGGCCGGGAAGGAGCGGATCGAGCAGGTGGCGCTGGCGACGTTCGATCTCCCCAACGGAGCGCTGCGACGGCATCTCCTCGCCGGCCGCCGGCCGCCGGCTGCGGCCCGGCCTGCCCTGGCCCGGGCGGTGCGCGCGGCGCTCGAACCCGACGACCGACAGGAGGCATCGTGAGCGACCAGAACGTAGAGATCGTCCGCCGGTTATTCCGGTCGGTTGAAGAGCGAGACCTCGAGACGATGTTCGAGCTGTACGACCCGCGGGTGGTGATACGTGAGGCCCCGTCGTTGCCCTACGGCGGGGAGTACCAGGGGCACGAGGGCGTGGTCGAGCACGGCCTCGGGTACCTCGGCACGTGGCAGCCGGTGCAGCAGCCGGGAGACGAGGCGCTGGAACCGGAGTTTGCCGGCGCCGGGGACAAGGTCTTCGTCCGCTGGCGGCAGAAGGCGACGGCTGCCGACGGCACGCACGTCGACCTGCCGGCGATCAGCGAGTACCGCATCCGCGACGGGAAGATCGTCAGCTCGGCGATGCACCATTTCGACACCGGGGCGATCCTCCAGTTCCTCGCCCGGGCGGAGGCGCAGCCGGACGCGGCGCCTGGTTGACGAGCCTCCAGCGCTCGATATCCTCGCGTCGATGGCTGCTCCTACCCGCGGCGCCGTGGTGATCACGGGTGCCTCCACCGGCATCGGGCACGCGTCGGCGCTGCATCTCGCCTCGCTCGGGTTCCAGGTGTTCGCCGGCGTGCGGCGCGACGAGGACGCCGAGCGCCTGCGGGCGGCCGGCAACGGCAGCATCGAGCCCGTGCGGATGGACGTCACTGACCAGAGCTCCATCGATGCCGCGGCGGCACGCGTGCGCGAGGCGACCGGCGGGCGCCTCGCCGGGCTCGTGAACAACGCCGGGATCGCCGTCCCGGGGCCGCTCGAGCACCTGCCGATGGACGAGTTCCGGCGCCAGATCGAGGTGAACCTGACGGGCCAGGTGGCGGTCACGCAGGCGTTCCTGCCGATGTTGCGCCCGAGCCGCGGGCGGATCGTGAACATCGGCTCGATCGGCGGGCGGGTCGCGCTGCCGCTGCTCGGCCCGTACGCAGCCTCCAAGCACGCGATGGAGGGACTGACCGACTCGCTGCGGCGTGAGCTGGCGCCGTCCGGCATCCAGGTGTCGATTGTGCGGCCCGGTCCGATCAAGACCGAGATCTGGGAGCGGGGAAACAACAAGGCGGACGAGCTGCTGGAGCGCATGCCCGAGGCCGAGGAGCACTACGGGCCCGCGATCGCCGCGGCCCGCGCGGGCGCAGCCGAGCGGATGAAGGAGGCGATCCCGCCCAAGGAGGTGGCGGACGTCGTGGCCCACGCGCTCACCGCGGACAAGCCGCGAACCCGCTACCTGGTCGGCCCGCGCACGCGCATGATGGCCTTGTTCGCCACCGTCCTCCCGGATCGCATGTTCGACCGGATGATCGAGCGCTTCCAGGCAAGGGACCAGCGTGGCTGAGATCTGCGGGCACCTCGACCTGATCCAGCCGGTCGCGCCGAGCAGCACCAAGGGCTGCTCGCAGTGCATGGCGATGGGCGCGCGGTGGATGCACCTGCGGCTGTGCCTGACATGCGGCGAGGTGGGCTGCTGCGACTCGTCGCCCAACAAGCACGCCAGCAAGCACGCGGCCGAGCACGGCCACCCGATCGTGCACTCCTTCGAGCCGGGCGAGGAGTGGAACTGGTGCTACGTCGACAACGTGGCGTTCGCGGTCGACAACCTGCCCGTCGACGTCCTCTCGCACGAGTAAGAGATAGACCGGATTTCGCTTAACCGCGAAATCCGGGAGCTCCGCGCTCCGGGCTTACAGCTGCTCGGTCTCCGTGGGGAGGCCAAGCATCACTCTGCCGGTCAACTCCCACGTCTGGGGGCCGACCAGCATGTGTTGCGTCGCCGCGTGCACGTCGCGGAAGTGCCGCTGCAGCGGGCTGGTCTCGTAGATCGAGGTCCCGCCACCGAGCGCGTAGGTGGTGTCCACGACCTCTGCCGACGCCGCTGTGGCATGCGTCGCCGCGAGGCGCAGCGCGGCTTTTTCCGTGACGCTCACCTCGCCGTGCCGGCGCGCCTCGGCCCAGCCGCGTTCGATCTCCGCATAGAGCAGCTCGCGCGCCGCGCGCAACGCGGCCTCCGAGCGCGCGACCGCCGCCTGGGTCGCGTGGCGCTCGGCCAGCCGCCGCGAGCTCAGCGTGGGGGTCTTCCCGCCCGCCATCTCCACCAACTCCTCGAGCGCAGCCCGCGCGATGCCGAGCGCGACACCCGCGATCGACAGCGCGAGCAGCCCGAAGATCGGAAACGCGTACAGCGGCCCGCGTTCGATGGGCGCGTCGGTCAGCAGGGACGTCGTGCGCTCCTCGGGCACGCGAACCTCGTGCACGTGCATGTCGTGGCTCCCCGTGCCCCGGAGCCCGGAGACGCTCCACGTATCGATCACCTCGACCTCGGAGGCGGGGAAGAGGGCCAGGCGGATGTCGGGCCGGCCTTCCGCCAGCATCTTCCGCGTGCCGTCCTCGATCACCATGCAACCGCCCATCAGCCAGTCGCAGTGGTCGATGCCGCTCGCGAACGCCCAGCGGCCGGTGACCAGATAGGTATCCGACTCGTGATGAGCTGTCCCGCGCGGCGCGAACACTCCGCCCGACACTGACGCGCCGGCCCCGAAGACCTCACGCGCAGCCGCCTCGTCCAGGTACGCCGCGATCATGCCGCTGGTCGCGCAGGCGGCTATGCACCAGCCCGCGGACGCGTCGCGGCGCGCCAGCTCCTCGACCGTCGCGACGAAGGTCGCTGGGTCGCTCTCGGCACCCCCGAAGGACGCCGGCACCAGCATCCGGAAGAATCCGCCCGCGACAAGAGCCTCGACGACCTCGCGCGGGAGCCTCCGGCTGCGCTCTCCCTCCTCGGAGTGCGCGGCCAGCAGGGGCGCAAGCGCGCGGGCGGCCTCCAGCTGTGCTAGCCCCATCGGCTCGGGTAGCGTAGCGACGACCGGCGAGGGACCGCGGCCCGAACCCCCCGAACAGGAGAGCGATGAACGAGCGAGTGAACCGGCAGTGGCTACTGGCCGCGAGGCCCGAGGGCATGGTCGAGCCTTCGCACTTCGAGCTGCGCGAGTCGGCCGTGCCCGAGCTGGACGAGGGCCAATGCCTCGTCCGCAACCTCTATCTCTCGCTCGATCCCGCGATGCGCACGTGGATGACCGCGCACCGCAGCTACGTGCCTCCCGTGGGTATCGGAGAGGTGATGCGCGGCATGTGCACGGCAGAGGTGGTCGAGAGCCGGTCCCCCGACTTCGCCGAGGGCGACGTGCTCGTCGGCCTGTTCGGCTGGCAGGACTACGCCGTCGCGCAGGGGGACTGGTCCATCAACAAGGTCCCCGCCGGCACGCCGCTCACCTGGCCGCTGAGCGTGCTCGGCATCACGACGTTGACGGCGTACTTCGGCCTGAAGGAGATCGCGCAGCCGAAGGAGGGCGAGACCGTGGTGGTCTCCGGCGCCGCAGGCGCCACCGGGTCCGTGGCCGCGCAGCTCGCCCGCTCCTGGGGGTGCCGGACGATCGGCATCGCGGGCGGCGCGGAGAAGTGCGGGTGGCTGACAGGCGAATTGGGACTCGACGGGGCGATCGACTACAAAGCCGAGGATGTGAAAGCGCGCTTGCGCGAGCTGTGCCCGGACGGCATGGATGTGTTCTGGGACAACGTGGGAGGTACGACCCTGGAAGCCGCCCTGGCCAACCTCGCGATGCACGCTCGTGTCGTGCTCTGTGGTGCGATCTCCAACTACAACGCCGACAACCCGACCGGACCGCGCAACTACATGAACCTGCTCGTGAAGAGAGCGCGCATGGAGGGCTTCGTCGTGTTCGACTACCTGTCGCGGACCGACGAGGCGCTCGCCGAGCTGACGCCGATGATCGAGGACGGCCGCCTGCGCCACCGCGAGGACGTGCGCGAGGGCCTCGAGCAGGCTCCCACCGCGCTGATGGATCTCTACTCCGGCGACAACAAGGGGAAGCTGCTGGTCAAGATCGCGGAGGCGGCGTGAAGCTCGCGCTCCCGTCCGAACTGCGGGGCGAAGTGGAGGCCGTGCTCGATGACTGGAGCGCGGGCGGCAAGGTCGCGCGCCTGTGGGAAGCGGACGCGACGCTCTGGACCGGCGCCGACGAGTCCCGCTGGCTCGGGTGGCTGAACGTGGCGGGCGAACAGCTCGACCACGCGGACACGCTGCGTGAGCTGGCCGACGGCGCACGCGCGGACGGCTTGACCCACGTTCTCCTGCTCGGCATGGGCGGGTCGAGCCTCGCCCCCGAGGTGCTGTCGGAGACGTTCGGGCGCGCGAACGGCGGACCCCTGCTGCACGTGGTCGACTCGACGGACCCGGCGGAGGTACGCGCCGCGGAAGCATCGGTGGACCTGGCGCGCACGCTCTTCTTCGTCTCGAGCAAGTCGGGATCGACCCTCGAGCCGAATGTGCTCAAGCGCTACTTCTACGCGCGGGCGTGCGAGGCATTGGGAAACGACGCTGCCGCGCGGTTCGTGGCGATCACGGACCCCGGCTCCGCGCTCGAGCGAGATGCCGAGACCGAAGGGTTCCGCGCGGTGCTGCACGGCTGCGAGTCGATCGGCGGCCGCTACTCCGCGCTGTCCAATTTCGGCATGGCGCCTGCGGCGGTTGCCGGAGTCGACGTCGTCGAGATGCTCGAGCGGGCGCGGCGCGCGGGCGCCGCGTGCGCCCCTGCGACCCCGGCTGCCGACAACCCGGGGTTGCTGCTCGGCGCGGTCCTCGCGGTTTGTGCGCTCGCCGGCCGTGACAAGGTCACGCTCGTCGCATCGCCCGGCATCGCCGACTTCGGCGCCTGGCTGGAGCAACTGCTGGCCGAGTCGACCGGCAAGGACGGCAAGGGTTTGATCCCGGTGGATGCCGAACCACTCGGGGTGCCCGACACGTACGGCGACGACCGGCTGTTCGCCTACCTGCGGCTCGCCTCCGAGCCCGACGCCGCCCAGGATGCCGCTCTCGACACGCTTGCCGAGGCCGGGCACCCGGTGGTGCGCATCGACCTGGCGGACCGCCTCGACCTGGGAGCCCAGTTCTTCGTGTGGGAGTTCGCGACCGCGGTCGCGGGCGCGCTGCTCGGGGTCAACCCGTTCGACCAGCCCGACGTGGAGGCGTCGAAGGTCAGGACTCGCGAGCTGACCGACGAGTACGTGCAGACCGGGGAGCTGCCGGAGGAGGATCCGATCCTCGAGGAGGCCGGCCTGTCGGCGTACGCCGACGAGCGCAACGCCGACGCGCTCGGCGTGCACACGTCGCTCGACGCCCTGCTGTCCGCGCACCTCGGGCGGGTCGACGACGGCGACTACGTCGCGCTGCTTTCGTACATCCAGCGCTCGCCGGCGCACGAGCAGGCGCTGCGGGAGATCCGCGCGGTGGTGCGCGACCGGACGCGGGCCGCGACGTGCGTGGGCTTCGGGCCACGTTTCCTGCACTCGACCGGCCAGGCCTACAAGGGGGGCCCGAACACCGGCGTGTTCCTGCAGATCACCTGCGACGACGTCGTGGACCTGGACATTCCCGGCAACGGATTCTCGTTCGGCGTGGTGAAGGCGGCGCAGGCGCGCGGCGATCTGGCCGTGCTCGCCGAGCGTGGCCGCCGTGCGCTGCGGCTGCACATCGGGCTCGACGTCGAGGCAGGCCTTCGCTCCCTCGGCGGAGCCGTGACGCGGGCCCTGTCCACATGACCACCGTCCGCGCCGGCGTCGACGTGGGCGGCACGAAGATGCAGGCCGCGATCGTGAACGCGCGTGGCGCGGTCGTGGGGGAGGCGCGGCGGCCCACCCCGGGGCGGGCGCCCGCGGGCGAGGTGGTCGCCGAGCTCGACGGGGTGGTGCGCGATGCGCTCGCGAACGCGGGGCTGGAACCGTCCTCGCTGACAGGCGTGGGCGTGGGATGGCCGGGGCCGGTCGACGAGGCCGCAGGCACCGTCTCGCGCGCGGTCCATGTGCTGGGCCTGAAGGACGGCTTCGCGCTGTCCGAGGCGCTCGGCGAGGCAGTCGGTGCCCCGGTCCGCGTGGGCAACGACGTCCAGGTTGCGACGAACGCCGAGCACTCGCTCGGCGCCGGCCGCGGGTTCGGGTCGATCCTCGGAGTCTTCTGGGGCACCGGCGTGGGAGGTGGCATCGTGCTCGACGGCAAGCCCTGGACGGGCCGTGGATCCGCGGCCGAGATCGGGCATGTCGTCGTGCGCGAGAACGGCCGCCGCTGTCCGTGCGGCCGCCGCGGGTGCATGGAGGCCTACGCCGGTCGCGCCGCGATGGAGGCCCGCGCCCGGCGCGCAGTTGCGCGCGGGAGACAGACCATGCTGTTCGAGATCATGGAGCAGCGCGGGCGCGACCGGCTCACGAGCGGAGTCTGGGAGCGCGCCCTCCAAAGCGGCGACCCGGTCGCGACGCGGCTGATGAATCGCGCGGTCAGGGCTCTGGGGACAGGGGTCGCGTCGGCCCTCAACGTGCTCGACGTCGAGGCGGTCGTGATCGGGGGCGGCCTGGGCGTGCGGCTGGGGCCCGCATACCTCGAGCGCATCACCGCCGAGATCATGACCCACGCCTTCGCGCCCGAGCCGCCCGATGTCCGGATCGCCGAATTGGGCGACCTGGGCGGCGCAATCGGCGCCTCGCTGCTGGTGAAAACGGCTTCCCGAAGCCGAAAACCAGCGGCTTCCCAATAATTTCGCACGACCGTTCGTTCTTATGCTATTTTGCGCCGCAGATCATGGAAGCCGGCTTGGGAAAGGTCGAGGAGAGAGCCGACGGCCGCCGCGCCCGCGGTGACCGGACGCGCAAGGCGATCCTCGACCACTCCATCCAGATCGCTTCCACGGAGGGGCTCGAAGGGCTTTCCATCGGGCGGCTTGCCGAGGAGCTCGGAGTCAGCAAGAGCGGCCTGTTCGGCCACTTCGGGTCGAAGGTGGAACTGCAGGTGGCGACGGTGCAGGCCGCGCGCGAGGTGTTCCTGAACGAGGTGGTCGCATCGGCTCGGGTCGGCGGCGGCGTTCAGGAGATCTTTTCCCTGACCGACGCGTGGCTCGATTACATGGAGCGCGAGGTCTTCCGCGGTGGATGCTTCTTCTCGGCCGCTTCGCTCGAGTTCGACGGGCGGCCCGGGCCCGTGCGGGACGAGATCGCGAGCATGGTCAGCGAGTGGCTGATGGCGCTCGAGGCCGCGATCCAGGACGCGCAGGAGGC
Organism: Solirubrobacterales bacterium; assembly: GCA_035650255.1. Taxonomy (GTDB): domain Bacteria; phylum Actinomycetota; class Thermoleophilia; order Solirubrobacterales; family JBBDJG01; genus DASRIA01. The sequence continues at coordinate 773 of DASRIA010000014.1, read as the reverse complement.
CGGCCACGTGTCGGCGGACGTGGACCCGCGCCAGCTCGCCTTCGAGCTGCACTCGCTCGGGATGGGCGCGAACTGGGCCTTTCAGCTGTACCAGGACGGCGAGGCGTTCGGGCGTGCGCGGTCGGCGATCCGGCAGCGGCTCGACGCAGTGGCGCCACTTGCGCCGTTCGAGGTCGAGGTGGACGAGGGTGCGGCCCGACGCACTCTCCGCACCCAGATCGCCCGGCTGGAGCGCGAGCTGACCTCCCTGTTCGCGGCAGCCCGGCCGGGCGACGACCTCGACTGGCGCGTCGGCTCTTCAAGCGCGCCGCGCGTGCTCGACATCGGCGACCTCGAGTCGCTGCGGGACGACCTCGCGAAGCGCGTGGAGGAGATTCGCCATGCACAGCGCGAGCAGGCCGAGGGTTTCGAGGAGAAGCGCGCGACGCTCGAGGAGATGGTCGCGGACCCCGCCGATCACAAGTGGCGGCGAGTCTCCAACGACGACCTCGGCGAGGACGGTTGCAAGCACTATCACTCGACGCCCAGGCTCGGCCTCGTCGGCATGCTGATGGGCTGGTGGCGCGTCAAGATCTCGTCGGGATGCCCATAGCTGTGCTCGGGATGGGGGAGAGCTGATGGTCAGAGCTGCTGCCGACAGGGCCTTCCTGCCCGCCAAGAACCTGTTCGAGCAGGTCGGCGACATGATGATCCTGACCGGCAAGACGATCGTCTCCGCGATCCGCCCGCCGTATCCCTACGGGGGCGAGTTCATGTCGCAGTTCCTGTTCGCG
>DASRIA010000013.1:0-62447 GCA_035650255.1 Solirubrobacterales bacterium | reverse complement strand
GCAGACCAGCGGGTGCAGCACCACCGTCGCGCCCTCCCGGCCGCCCGGCAACGGCTTGGTGAGCCTGCTCGGCTCGGCCAGTGCCACTACGCGTCAGCTCGCCGTTTGAGCACGACCTTCGTGATGAACTTGCACACGGTCTCGTCGCGCTGGTTGATGACGGCCTGGTGGAAGGTGGCGAGTCCGACGTTGTCGTCGCGCTCATCCTTCTCCTTCAGCTCGACGTGCACCCGGATCGTGTCGCCGATCTTGGTGGGAGCGAAGAACCGCACCTTCTCCATGCCGTAGAACGCGACGATCGGCCCGGGCTGCATCGGGACCAGGCCGGCAGCGAACGAAAGCACGAGCATGCCGTGCGCGATGCGCTCGCCGAAGATCGTCTTCGCCGCCCACTCCGCGTCGACGTGCAGCGGGTACGTGTCCCACGTGAGGGCCGCGAAGTTGACGATGTCCGCCTCCGTCACGGTCCTGCCCTTGGTGGTGAACGAGTCGCCCACCTCCAAGTCGTCCAGGTAGCGCGCGAACAGGTCGGGCGCAGTTGTTTCCAAACTCATGACACCTCCACGATTGCCTCTACTTCGACCGACATGTCAAACGGCAGCTCGGCCGCTCCGATCGCCGAGCGCGCGTGGCGCCCGGCGTCCCCCCACAACTCGGTGATCAGGTCGGTGAAGCCGTTGATCACACCGGGAGTGTTGTTGAACCCGGGCGCGCAGTTGACCAGGCCGAGTGCCTTGACCCACCGCGTGACGCGGTCGAGCTCGCCCAGCACCTGCTGCAGCGAGGCGAGCATCGACAGCGCCGTCAACCGCGCCGCCTCGTAGCCCTCCTCCAGCGACACCACCGCACCAACCTTGCCTCGCACCAATATCTCGGAGCCGTTCCACGGGCCGTGCCCCGAGACGTAGGCATGATCGCCGCTGAGCTGCACCAGCTCGAAGGGCAGGACGACGCCGGGTGGCGCGGTCATCGGCGCGGGCAGCTCCAGCCCCAGCTCGGCGAGCTTGTCGCCGACTCGCCCCACTAGCAGAACATCCCGCCGAACTGGCCGCCGGTGACGTTGATCACCTGGCCGTGGATGTAGTTGGACATCGGCGACGCCAGGAACAGCACGGGAGCCGCGGCCTCCTCCGGCTGCGCCGGGCGCTGCAGCGGGATGATCATCGCGGCCATGTTGCGCATCTGCTCCGGCACGCCGATGGCGACCTCCGGCCCACCCTCGCCGGCCTTCACCGTCTCGCCCTTCTCCTTGGCCTGGGTGAGCCGCGTCTCGACGAACCCGAACGCGACTGCGTTCACGTTGATCTTGAACTGGCCCCATTCCTTCGCGAGCGTCTTGGTCAGGCCGGTCACACCCGCCTTCCCGGACGAGTAGTTGACCTGACCGGCGTTGCCCATGGTGCCCGAGATCGAAGTGATGTTGATGATCTTGCGAAACACCTCCTGGCCGGCGTCGCGCTCGGCCTTGGCGGGCTCGCGCATGTGCGGGGCGACCGCGCGCGCCATCCGGAACGGGACGACGGTGTGGATGTCGAGCATCGCCTGGAACTGCTCATCGCTCATCTTGTGCGCGGCGCCGTCCCAGGTGTAGCCCGCGTTGTTCACGAGGATGTCGACCTTGCCGAACGAGTCGATCGCCTTCTGCACGACCTCGTCGCAGGCGCCCGGCTTGGTGAGGTCGCCCGACACGGAGACCGTCTCGCCCTTGATCTCGGACGCCGCCTGCTCGGCGATGTCCCCGTCGATGTCGTTGATGGTCACCTGCGCGCCTTCGGCCGCGAACAGCTCCGCGGTGGCGCGGCCGATGCCGCGTGCCGATCCCGTGATGATCGCGGTCTTGCCGTCGAGTAGTCCCATGCTTCTCCTTCGAATTCGCTCGCGTGAGTGCGCGGAGCTTACCCACGCGGGCGTGAAGGGAACGAGCGCTGTGCCGGAGGCTCAGCCGGCTGCGGTGCCGGCGAACGTCTTCGCCGCCGGCCCCTGCTCGGCGAGCACGGCGCAGAAGGCGTCGACGACGACGGGGTCGAACTGGGTCCCCGCGCATCGCTTCAGCTCGGCGACCGCCTCGTCCGAGCCGCGCGCGGCTCGGTACGGGCGACCGGACACCATCGCGTGGTACGCATCGCACACGCAGATGATCCGGGAGCCCATGGGGATCTCGTCGCCTGCGATCCCGTCGGGATAGCCCTGGCCGTCGAAGTGCTCGTGGCTCCAGCGCACGAGCTTGGCCGGCTTCGAGAGAGCCGGCGCGGCGCCCAGGATGCGCTCGCCGATGATCGTGTGGCGGTGAATGAAGGGGACCTCGTCGTCACTCAACGGCCCCGGCTTCTTGAGGATGTCGTCCGGGATCGCGGCCTTTCCCACATCGTGCAGCGACGCGGCCTGCGCGAGGGCTGTCATCTCCTCCTCGGGGACGTTCAGGAGGCGCGCGGTCCGCAGGCTCAACTCGGTCACCTCGGAGAGGTGCTGTCCCAGGTGCCGGTCACGTTCGGCGAGCACACGCAGCAGTACGTCGGTGCTCTGACGGCCCGCCGATGCGCGCCCCGCCCCCTTGTGCGCGTACATGCGCTGGTCTGCGATGCGCAGCGCTTCCGCCACATCGGTCGTGTCGTTCGGCAGCAGCACCGCGCCGTAGGAAGCCGTGATGTGGAAGCCGCCGCCCTGCTCGCTGAGCGCTTGCGAGGCGATCTGGAGGACGGCCTCGGTACGCCCCGCCTCGACCGTGGCCAGCACGCAGAACTCGTCGCCCCCCATCCGGTAGGCGCCACCGGTGCGCGCGACGCCGGACAACAGGTTGTGTCCCAGCCGGGCCAGCAGCGCGTCGCCGACCGGGTGCCCGAAAGTGTCGTTGTACGCCTTGAACCCGTCCAGGTCGAACAACCCGAGCAGCAGCGGGCGCTCGGGGGTGGCGGTCCGCACGCAACGCTCCAGGTCGGCCATCAGGCTGCGGCGGTTCGGCATGCCGGTGAGCGAGTCGCGCAGCGCTGCGTCCTTCAGCTCGCGCTGCGAGGACCGCAGGCTCAGGAACCCGAAGGTGAGGAGCAGCAGCGCGCCGATCAGCATCACGATCTCGGAGACGCCGAGGCTCTCGTACCAGGCGGCCGCTGCTGTCGGCGCGACGGCTGCGACGATCCAGTGGTTCGCGTTGTGAGCCGGCGGGTCGACCCGCGCGAAGGCGGCGGGCCTGCCTTCCACCTCGAACGTGCCCGTCCGCGCGCCGGAGCCGGCGAGGCTCTTGAACCGCTCGTCGTTCGGCCGGCCCAAGGGAACGGCCGGGTGCAGGTGGACTCCATCGCGGTGCCGGTGCTCCCGCGGCTTCCCGGCGCGCTGGGGCACCCGGCTGTCAACGATCACGTCGCCCGTGCGTGAGTTCACGATCGCGACGTCAAACCGCTCGCTCGAGCCCGCGGCGCGGCTGCGCAGGCTCTCGATCGTGATCTCGAAGTGGACGATCGCGGGCTTCGCTTGACCCGGCGCCCGGATCGGCGTCGAGTTCGCGATCACCCATTCGTTCGTGTCCGGCGACACGTAGGGCGCGGACTGGTGCACCTGGCCGGGCTGAAGTGCGAATGCCGGATCGAAGAACGGCGCACCGGTCTCGTCCGCAGACAGCGCGGACGGGGGTTCGATATCGCCTTTCACCGCGCGCGCGTTCTCGGCCCCGCGGCGGTCGATGAAGCACGCCTCACCGATGCTCCCGGGAAAGAGCTCCTCGAGATAGGCGAGGGCGCGGTTGGCGTTCCGCACCGTCGCCCCCTGCGCGCGGATCTTCTGGCTGCGCGCACCCGGCTCCGCGTAGAAGTCACGGAAGGACGGGTTGCGGGCCGTGATCTGGGCGAGTGACCGGGCCCGCGAGTAGTAGGAATCGAGGCGCTCGGCCTGGGCGCGGGCCTCGTTGTCCAGCGCTCGCTGGCGGGAGTCCGCTGCGCGGTCGTGCTCGACCACGGCTGCGCCGACGCCGACCGGGACCAGGGCGATGCCGATCAGGAGGGCGGCAACGGACGCAGGGTTCGTGCGGTGCAGTGACCTGCTGAACATCCACTCATGCATCGGCATCCGCCGTCTGGGGGATTAGGCGTGTTCTTCCGCTCCCAGCCTGGCCTCAGGCCGTAGACTGCGAGCACCGACCACGGCCAGGAGGTCTCGACGACATGTCAGCGCTAGAGCAGTCCGACACCAGCGTTCGCTCGAACGGAGCGCCCCCGGAGCAGGCGGGCCGCATCCCGGTGCACAACCCGGCGACCGGCGAGGTGATGGGCCATGTGGACGACATGACGCCGGCCCAGGTGGAGGCCGTCGTCGAGCGCGCCCGCCGGGCGCAGCCCGGGTGGGAGGCACAGGGATTCGAGCGCCGCGCCGAAGCGATGCTCGAGCTGCGGTACTGGCTCGTCCAGAACCGCGACCGCGTGCTCGAGGTGCTGGTGCGCGAGAACGGCAAGACGCGCGAGGACGCCTTGCTGGCGGAGCTGTTCTACGTCTGCGACGCGCTCGGGTTCTGGGCCAAGAACGCCCCCAAGTACCTGGCCGACGAGAAGGTCCGCACGCACTCGCTGCTCCTGTTGGGGAAGAAGGTCGTGGTCCGCTACCGGCCCCACGGCGTGATCGGAGTGATCGGCCCGTGGAACTACCCGCTCACCAACAGCTTCGGTGACTGCATCCCCGCCTTGATGGCGGGCAACTCGGTCGTGCTGAAGCCGAGCGAGGTCACCCCGCTCGCCAACCTCCTGATGGGCGAGGCCGCGCTCGAGTGCGGCGTCCCCGAGGACGTCTTCTCGGTCGTGACCGGCGCCGGGCGCACCGGTGCGGCGCTCGTCGACAACGTCGACATGATCCACTTCACCGGCTCCACCGCAACCGGCCGCAAGGTCGCCGTGCAGGCCGCCGAGCGGCTGATCCCGGTGTCGCTCGAGCTCGGCGGCAAGGACCCGATGATCGTGCTGCGCGACGCCGACATCGACCGCGCCGCGAACATGGCCGTGGAATGGGCGTTCCGGAACAGCGGCCAGATCTGCATCTCGGTGGAGCGCGTTTATGTTGAGGAGCCGGTGCACGACGCGTTCGTGCAGAAGGTCATCGAGAAGACGCGTGCGCTGCGCCAGGGCGTGCCGGGCCAGGCGGGCAGCGTCGACGTCGGCGCGATGACGAACCCTCCGCAGGTGGACATCGTGCGCAACCACGTGCAGGACGCGATCGACAAGGGCGCGGAGGTTCCGGTCGGCGGCAGGGCCGGTGACGGCCCGGGCCAGTTCTTCGAGCCCACTGTGCTCACCGGCGTCGATCACACGATGAAGATCATGACCGAGGAGACGTTCGGCCCCACGCTGCCGATCATGAAGGTGCGCGACGCCGACGAGGCGGTGCAACTCGCAAACGACAGCCGCTACGGGCTGAACTCCAGCGTCTTCTCGAAGGACGTGGCCAAGGGCGAGGCGGTCGCACGCCGGCTCGAGGCGGGCAACGCGTGCGTGAACGACGCGCTCATGAACTACCTGGCGATCGAGGCGCCGTTCGGCGGCGCGAACGAGTCGGGCCTCGGTGCGCGCCACGGCGCGCCTGGAATCCGCAAGTACTGCGCCACGCAGACCTTGCTGATCACGCGGTTCGGGACGAAGCGCGAGCCCACGATGTTCCCGAACAAGGCCGGCACGGCCAAGCTGTTCGAGCGGCTGCTCGTTCTCATGTACGGCCGCCGTCCCAAGCGCAAGCGGTAAAGACCTAATTTTCGCTGGCAGGCGGGCCGATGCCCGTCTAGCCTGGAAGGGCGATGCGGTATTGGCCAGGGAGGGCCGCCGCAGTCTTGGCAATCGCAGGTACTGCCCTTCTTGCCGGCATTTCCTCGGCCACGGCTGCGACGCTGCCGACGGGTTTCGAGGAGCGCACGGTCGTCTCCGGGCTGACCGAGCCGACGGCTGTCGACTGGGCGCCGGGCGTGGGCATGCTCGTGGCCGAGAAGCGTGGCCGCGTGCGCGTCGTGACGGCCGCCGGAACACTGGCCTCGAAGCCGCTGGTCGACATCTCCGGCCACGTGAACACAGCCGGGGACCGCGGTCTGCTCGGCATCGCCGTCGACTCCAGCTTCGCGTCGAACCGGTTTCTCTACCTGCTCTACACGTACGACGCGAAGACTTCCGCCTCGGACCAGCCGAAGTCGTCCCGGCTCACCCGCGTCACCGTGAACCCGGACAACACCACCGCGTCCGGGGAGACCGTGCTGCTGGGGAGCCATCCCACGCAGCCGTGCCCGCTGCCGGCGAACAACGTGGACTGCATCCCATCCGACGGCGGGTCCCATTCCATCGGCACCGTGCGGTCGGCTCCCGACGGAACCCTGTGGATCGGGTCGGGTGACGGGGCCAACTACGGCGGCGTCGATCCGCGGGCGGTGCGGACGCACGACGAGCAGAGCTTCAGCGGCAAGCTGACCCACATCGATCGCAACGGGCTCGGACTGCCCGGTCATCCGTTCTGCCCGGAGGTCGACAACCTCACCCAGGTCTGCACCAAGGTGTGGGCAAAGGGCTTCCGCAACCCGTTCCGGTTCACCATCCGACCGAACGGCCGGCCTGCCGTCGGTGACGTGGGCTGGGGGTCGTGGGAGGAGCTGAACCTCGCGCAGCCGGGCCGCAACTACGGCTGGCCCTGCTACGAGGGAACTAAGCCGGTCGGCGGCTATTCGAACGAGCCCACCTGCAAGGCCCTTTCATCGTCCGCGGTCACGATGCCCGATCACTTCTATGCGCACGGCTCCGGCTCGTCCATCATCGGCGGTCCGACCTACCCCGTCGGCGGCCCGTACCCGGACGAGTTCGACGGTGACATCTTCTTCGGTGACTACGTGCAGGGGTTCATCAAGCGCCTCGAGCTGGATGGGTCCGGCAAGCCGACCGGTACGAAGGACTTCGCCACGGATTGGTTCGGAGTGGACATCGAGCAGCGGAACGGGGAGCTGTACTACGTCAACTTCGGCCAAGGCAGCGGCACGGGGTCGGTCGTGCACGTCGCGTATTCGCCGAACAACGCCACCCCGATCGCCGTCGCGAGCGCGACGCCGATGTTCGGCGCGTCGCCGCTGAAGGTCGCCTTCAAGGGCAGTGGCTCCACCGATCCGGATGGCGACACGCTCAAGTACGAGTGGGACTTCGGCGACGGAACCCCGAAGAGCGCGACACGGGACCCCTCCCACATATACATGAAGGGCGGGAACTTCGACGCGCGGCTGAAGGTGACCGACACGAAGAACGCAAGCTCCACCGCGACCGTGCGGATCTCTGTCAACAATGCTCCGCCCGTGGTCACCCTGGCTGCGCCGCTCGACGGCTCGAAGTACCGGGACGGCGTGCCCGTCCAGCTCTCCGGGTCGGCGACCGACCCCGACGACGGCGCGCTCGCCGACGCCAAGCTGTCGTGGAACGTGGCGCTCGTGCACGGCACGCACCTGCATCCCTTCTCGACGCTGACGGGGAAGAAGGCAACCTTCACACCGACCACGGACCACGACGCGGACTCCTTCTACCGCGTCACGCTCACGGCCACGGACTCCGACGGCGCGACCGCCTCGAAGACGATCGTGCTGCGGCCGGAGGCGGTCAACCTCTCCATCGCCAGCACGCCGGCCGCCGGTGCGCCGATCACCTACGCGGGCTATTCGCTCGTCGCCGCGCCGCACAAGGCGCAGGCTGCGATCGGCTTCCACACATCGGTCGCGGCCGCGCAGCGGTTCGCCGCGGGCGGGCGCGCGTACGAGTTCGCGGGCTGGTCGGACGGCGGTGCGGTCGCGCACGACGTCGTGATCCCGGCGACCGATCTGAACCTCGTCGCGCGGTACCGCGACGTCGGCCCCGCCCTGACGGGCTCCGGTGGGTTTGGCCCGGGCTCGGACAGGCTCGCGCCCCGGGTCCTGTTCGGCGGAGCGAAGGGCCGCCGGCTGACCGGCACGGTCACCGATGCGGGCGCCATCGCTTCGCTGAAGATTGCGATTCGCTCCAAGACGCGGAGCGGCTGCCGCTGGTGGAACGCCAAGGCCGGGCGCCTCGCGCGCAGGCCCGCCAAGTGCGCCAGGCCGCGCTGGATGAAGGCCGTGCTGAAGCAGGTCGCCGCCGGCGCCTGGACTTGGCAGGTCCCCCTCGCCAGGCGGCTGCCCGCAGGCCGGTACAAGCTGGTCGTCCGGGCGGTCGACACGGCCGGCAACGTCTCGGCGAAGCTCGCCTCCGGCAAGAGCGCGCTTCGCGTCACGAAGTAACGGGCTAGCGTTCCGCGCCCGTGAGCATGGGCGTCGACGACCTCCGGTTTCCCGACGGCTTCCGCTGGGGAGTCGCGACCTCGGCGTTCCAGAACGAGGGCGCGGTCGCGAACCCCTCCAGCACCTGGGCGCGATGGGAAGCGCTCGGCCACGTGCGGGCCGGCAACCGCAGCGGCGTAGCGTGTGACTGGTGGGAGCACGCGGAACGTGACTTCGACCTGGCCCGCGAGCTCAACCTCAATGCGCTGCGCCTGTCGGTCGACTGGGCCCGCGTCGAGCCGGTCATCGGCCGCTTCGACGACTCCGCGCTCGCGCGTTACCGCGAGATGCTGAGCGGGCTGCGCGAGCGCGGCCTCGAGCCGATGGCCTGCCTGCACCACTTCGACCAGCCTGTCTGGCTCGAGGACATGGGCGGGTTCGAGCATCCGGACTCGGTGGAGCTGTTCGTGCGCTTCGCGCGGCGCGTGGTGGACGCGCTCGGCGATGTCTGCCGCGAGTGGCTGACCTTCAACGAGCCGAACGTGTACTCGACCGTCGGCTACGTGACCGGCGACTTCCCGCCCGGGCGTCGCGGCGACACGCCGGCGGCGTTGCGGGTGCAGCGCAACATGGCGCGCGCGCATGCACGCGCGTACGCCCTGATCCACGACCTCGTCCCCGGGGCGTTCGTCTCCTGGGCGCACCACCTGATTACCTTCGTGCCGGACCGCCCCGGGCACCGCGGGGACCGGTGGGCGGCCGCGCTCAGCGACCGCATGTTCAACCGCCCGTTCCTCGAGGTGATCGCTGACGGCCGCAGCTCAGGCCCGCCCGGCCTGCGCATCGACGTGCCGGAGGCGCGCGGGACCTGCGACTTCCTGGGCGTCAACATCTACGGCCGGCGGCGCGTGCGGTTCTCTGCGAGGGACTGGCGCGCGGCTTTCAACCGCTTCGCGCCGCCCGCGCCGGACGCTCCCCGTGGTGACCCCGGGGCGGAGGAGAAGTTCGGCGAGCCGTTCCCCCAGGGGATCCGCCGGCTCGACGAGTGGCTCACCCGGCTCGGCAAGCCGCTCGTGATCACCGAGAGCGGCTACGCGGACGCGCTCGACCGCGTGCGCCCCGCCGTGATCGCCGAGGCACTGCGCGCGCTGCACGACCTGCACGGGCGCGGGCTCGACGTGCGGGGCTACCACCACTGGACCCTGGTGGACAACTTCGAGTGGGACGCCGGCTGGGACCTGCGATTCGGCCTGTACGAGCTGGATTTGGCCACTCGGGCCAGAAAAGTGCGCAGGAGCGGGCGTTTTCTTGCCGAAGTCGCACGTCGGAATGGGTTCGATCGCCAGACGATCGTCCAGCACGGCGTGCCGGAGCTGTGGCCGTGAGCCGCGCCTTCCGACCCCTTCCCACATGGGAATGCGCGGACGGCGCGCAGCCGGGACGGTGTTGCTGTTGCTCTCGTTCGGCTCGCTTGCATGGGCGGCCGGCGCTGCCGAGGTGACGAAGTCGGCCTCGGTGGCCGAGTCGATCCGTGACTGCGCCAACCGGGAGCGCAGGGAGCGGGGGCTGCACACGCTCGAGCACGACTCGGCACTCGACGCTGCGGCTCGCCTGCACGCGCGGCGCATGCTCGAAAAGGGCTTCTTCGACCACGAGGACCCGGCGGGCAACGGACCCGCCGATCGCGTCAAGCGCTTCGCCAAGCGGCGGTACGTGATCGTGGGCGAGAACATCGCGGCCGGGTTCGACTCGACGAGCGCCACGTGCCGCGGCTGGATGCGCAGCCGCAGCCACCGGGCCAACATCCTGCGGCGCAGCTTCACCCGGATCGGCGCCGGCTACGCCTCCGGCGACGGCCACTACGGGCGCTACTACGTCCAGGTGTTCGCCGACGTGGCCGGCTGACTCGAACGAGTGCTCAGCGCGCGATCACGCGGCCGACGGTGACGTCCTGGACGCGGTCGTGCAGTTCGTACTCGCCCGGCTTGAGTGCCACCACCGGCAGCCGGAGGTCCTCTCCCGGCTCGATCCGGTCGAGGGGGCGCCACAGCTGCGAAGCACCGGAAGCGTCCAGCAGTTGCGGCCGCACGGGACGGTCCGCTTCGTTCACGACGTGCAGCGCGCACGGACGGCCGGCCGCAGCGGTCTGCGGCTCAGCGGGCGGTTCGCGCAGCGCGACTGTCACGACAACCGGGCTGTCTTCGAACACCACGCCCGGGAGCCCCTTGTGGACCCAGAGGAAATAGAAGATGGGCAGCGCGCGGCCGCCTGAGTACCAGATCGTGCGCACGTGAGACAGGCCGCCCTCCGCGATCATGGGCAGGAAGTCGTCCGGCGAGCTGCCCTCGGTGCTCTCCAGCAGCAAGGCTGACCCGCCGGGGTTCAAGAACGCCCCCACGTCCCGGAAGAAGCGCCGGTGCAGGTCCCATTCCGGATCTGTGAGGACGAGGCTCGAGTTCTTCCCCACCTGGTCGGGGAAATGCGGCGGGTTCACCACCACGAGGTCCCATCGCTCGTGCGAGGGAATGCTCTCCAGCGCGTCGGACTCGTAGATCGTGACGCGGTCCTCGAGACCGTTCATCCGCACGGTTTCGTGCAGCACCTCGATCGCGGCCGGATTGATGTCACCGAAGACGAGGTGGTCGCAGAGCCCGTTGGCCAGCAGCGAGAGGCCCACGTAGCCGGGCCCGGCGCACATCTCGAACACCCGGCCGACGTGACCGAATGTGTGCTCGACGAGCGGGACGAAGTCCTGGCCGAACCCGCGCCCACCGCCCTCCAGCTCCTGTCGCCAGGCGACCTTCAGTCCGTGCAGTTCGGTCACGGAGTGATCGCCAGGCACGTTCGCAGCGTAACACGCGCGGGAGGGAAGAAATTCCCCTCCCACGTCCGTCCAGTGGTCGCAGCGCAGCCTCGGAGCGGAGCTACCATGCGTGCAACTACGCGAGCAACGGCTGTCATGTGGCGATGCCTGGTCGCCGTCACGGCGATGCTCGTCGTCGCGCCCGGCGCCGCGCGCGGGGCGCCGGTCGCATCCTTCACCTTCGCGCCCGCGACGCCCCTGACCGGCGAGCTCGTGACGTTCACCTCGACGTCGACCGGGACGACGACTCAGGCATGGGACTTCGAGGACGACGATCGCGTCTGCGACGACGCATCCGGCGCGACCGTGCAGCACTCGTTCGCCGCAGCCGGGACCTTCGCCGTCACGCTGTGCGTCGCGGACGGCGCCGGCAGCAGCGGCAGCCAGACGCAGCCGGTCCCGGTCGCAAACCGCAGCCCCGTTGCGGGCTTCAACTATGCCCCGGACGCACCATTGCCGGGCGAAAGCGTGGTGCTGACCTCGTTCTCCGCCGATCCCGACGGCCCGCTCGTCAGCCAGGCGTGGGACCTCGACAACGACGGCAGCTTCGACGACGGGCAGGGCCCGTCGGCATCGGTCTCCTTCGCCGCGCCCGGCGAGTACCTCGTGAAGCTGCTCGTTGCGGATCGCGACGGCGCGGCCGGGCTGGCGCAGCGCGCGATCAGCGTGCAGGCTCCCGTCGCGCAGTTCATGCGGCCCTTCCCGGTGGTGCGCGTGATCGGCGCGGTGGGAAGGCACGGCACGAGGATCAGGGAGATACGCCTGACCGCGCCCCTGGGGTCGCGGGTCGAGGTCTTCTGCCGCGGCGGCGGCTGCCCCCGCACGTCGGCAAGGCGGGACGCCCGCGCCGCGCGCACGCTGCGCATCCGCAGGTTTGCTCGGCGGCTGCTGCGCCCGGGGGCCGTGGTGCAGATCTCGGTCACCAAGGCCGGTGCGATCGGCAAGTACATGCGCCTGCGGATCCGCCGGGGCAGGTCGCCCAGCCGCATCGACCGCTGCCTGATGCCCGGCGGGGAGCGGCCCGTGCGCTGTCCGGTGTAGCTGCTCGCTAGCGTTCGGCGGGCCATGACCGGCCCGCCCACCACTTCGTCACGCCGCGGGCGCCCCGCGGCCGCAAGCCGGGAGGACGTGCTGGCCGCCGCGCTGCATCGCTATCTGCGCGGTCAGCGGATCGATGTGCAGGCGATCGCGAGCGAGCTCGGCGTGGGGCGCGCGACCGTCTACCGCTGGTTCGGGTCGCGGGAGGGCCTGATCGGGGAGGTGCTGAACGCCGCCGCCGATCCGCTGCTCGATGCCGCGCGCGCCAAGGCGCGCGGGCGCGGCGGGCCGATGCTCCTCGAGACCTTCGATCGCTTCAACCGCGCGCTCGCCGATGCTCCCGCCCTGCGCCAGTTCGTGGAGCAGGAGCGGGACGCGGCATTGAGGATCATCACGTCGAGCGCCGGCATCGTGCAGCCGCACAACGTGGCCCGGATCACGACCATGATCGAGGAGGAGGTGCGCGCCGGCGCGTACCAGCCGCCGGTGGAGCCGGCCACGCTCGCCTACGCGATCGTTCGCCTGGCCGAGGCGTTCCTGTTCAACGACGCCGCCGCGGGCATGCGCGGCGACGTCGATCGGTTACGGGACGTGGAAGCAGCGATGCTGGGTGTGAAGCCCTCCCGCTAGCCAACCCGCCGGCTCAGTCGTCGTCGTGCTTGCGATCCCGGCCGTGATGCTTGCGGTCGTGCTTCCCGCCGTGATGCTTGCGGCCGTGGTGGCCGCGCCCGCGGTGCTTGCGGCCGTGGTGCTTCTTGCCGTGGTGCCTCCCGCCGTGGCTCGTCGTCTTCAGGAACGGGACGAGGTGCTGCAGGAACTCGTTTTGCGGATAGGCCGAGATCGGGTCGACATGCGCGTACGTCGCGCTCCCGTCGATCAGCGTCAGCTTGTGCTGCGGGATGCCTGACTGCGTGGCGAGCAGCTGAGCTGCGTCGAGCACTCGCTGACCCCCGAGCGCGGCGGCAAATGCATAGATCGGCATCTTCCGCAGGTCATCGCCGTGGGTGGCCTGCACGTCGAGCACCGCCTGCGCGGGGTTGGCGATCCCCGCTCCGATCGCGCCCGAGTCGACCGTCAGCCGCAGCGGGTGGTACCACGCCGTGCCGTCGAGGCCGGGCAGCGCGGTCCCGTGGAACATGTCGGCGACGCGCTGAATCGGCGAGAGCTCACCGGCGAGCTCCCATGGGCGCGGATCTCCCTCCGCGGCCAGGCGCCCCGCGTGCACTTGTGCGGCCGCGAGGCTCGGCGGCGACGTCTCGGTGTCGAGCGCGTATCCGTAGCCCGCCTCGTTCGTCGCCGTCACCGGCGGGCGCAGGTTCGCGGGGAGCAAGGGCCAGTCGTGCAGAGGCCCGACCTCGTTCGGCGCCGAGCGGGCGAAGGTCGAGCCCACGATGTTGAACAAGCCGGCGAACGGGCTCGGGATGCCGCCGAAGGTGAGCCACGGGGACGAGGTGCTGAGGTCCTGGAGCCGCTGCGTCGCGTCCTCTGCGGTGAGGGTCGCAGGCCCGCTGCCGCCGTCCACGTAAACGAGGCCGGAGAGATCCTTCGCGCCCGCGCGGCCGTTGAAGTCCCACGTCGCATACGCGGTCGTGATCGACCCGCCCAGGGAGTGCCCGCCGAGGACCACCCGGCGCCCGTGCCGGCCAGCCAGGTCGATCACGCGGCGCAGGTCCTCGACCGCTACGCGCATTCCCCAATTGCGCGCGAAGCCGACGTCAGCGTCGGGGATGAAGGTGATGTGATCCTGGACGCTGGGATCGGTGAGCCAGCCCAGGTAGTAGTCGAAGAACTCTTGCAGCGTCGCGTCGCCGCGCTTCACGGCGTCGAGCTTGGAGTGGTCCTCGAGGAGGTTCTCGCGGCGCTCGACGGACCAGACCTGCCAGTCGTGCGTGCGGCTCGCGATCAGCTGGGCGAGCGGCTGGAAGTACGCAGCGCTTGCCGACGTGCCGGGCACGAGCACGAGGACGTTTCGCGCCCACGGGGAGCCCGCTTTGAGAATGCCGACCTTGTCGAACTCGGCCGGCGTGGCGGGATCGTCGTACCCGTCGATCCACGAGAGGCTCGTCGCGCTCGCCGGTGGGGCGAGGATCAGCGTGGTTGCGACGGCCAGAACCGCGATCAGGCCGCGGCGGCGACCCCTGCTCTCCCAGTGCATCTCTCCTCCTCCGACAGAGTGATACAGACAGGCGCGAATGTATCAAAGGAGGGAGGCCCTGGATACACACCGCGGCCGGGTGGGCGGAAAAGCGAGCGCTATGCGCCCGGATTCCCGCCCACCTGGCGGCCGCGGCCTACCCGTCCGGTGAGTTCGCGACGTCGAGGTACGAGTAGCTGCCGTTCCAGCCGTCGTCCGGCGACAGCCCCGGGCAGCCCGCGCGGATGTCCTCGCACTCCAACCGCCCGCCGGCCGCGAGCCCGATGTCGAGCCGCGAGCGGTAGTAGAAGGAGTACATGTTGCCGTCGCGGTTCGGGTCGATCGCGGCCGCGGCTGCGTCGTGGTGCCAGCGGGTGGTCAGCAGCCGGCGGTCCGCGGTCGGGTCGCGCTTCACGTACTTGTCGAACCAGGCCGTGGTGTACCAGGCGGTCTGGTCGATGCCGCGCAGTGAACCGCCGAAGGCGGGGTTCGGGATGAAGCTGAACTCGTAGTGCGTGCCCCCGCGGATGACCAGCTCACCGGTGTCCACGCCGGCCTCCGAGTACGCGAGCGACGCCTGGCTCTTCTCGAGCGGGTCCGGGTCCGCGGTGTAGACGCTGGGGGTGAGGCCGTAGTCGGCCGACATGCCGAGGGCCGGCTTCGTGATCGCCGCGTCCGCGTGGCTGGCTGGATCGGCCGGGCACGGCTTCACCGGCAGACGGCCTCCGGTGGTGCTCGGGAGTCCCAGGTTGTCCCACGCGACGATCGCGTCCACGCGGGGGTCCTTCTGGCCGATGTATGACACGCCCGCCGCTCCGAACGAGTGGCCCGCGAGCCCGATCTTCTGCTGGTTCACCAGGTACCAGAACGGGTTGAAGGCGTTGTTCAGCCCGGCCGCGACCCGGCGGTTCTGCTTCGGCACGTGCCGGGTGCCCGTTTCGCAGCTGGGGCGCGGCTTGTAGATGGTGCTCGGCGTGGAGAGGAAGAAGTCGAGCGCGTCGCGCGTGCCGTCGAAGAACGGGCGGCCGTCGCTCTGCGCCGGGAACCCCTCGTTCTCGTCCGGCGCCTCGCCGTGCCCGTCCGACTGGCCCTGACCCTGCGGGTCGGACGTCAGCACCACGTACCCGGCCTTGGCGAGCGTCTGCGCAGCGAACCAGTAGAGCTGCTCGGGCGCCTGCACCGAGCCGTTGGTGATCACGATGCCGGGCCGCTTCGCCGGGCCGTCGAGCGTCGCCCAGACGTGGCCCGAGATCGTCGCGCCGCTGCGCGCCGTGAACAGGACCGGTTCCACGATGCCGTGGCCGTGCGCCTCCCAGTCGTACAGGCGCACGTCGCCGGCGCACCCGTCCTCGCCGGTCGCGCACAGCTGGCCGTGGAAGTTGCGCTCCGGGTCGGACGCCGCGATCGTGATCGCGCGCTGCTGGTTCTGCTGGCCGACCGTGCGCAGCTGGAGCTGGTACTGCGCCGTGTTGTAGATCGTCTGGCGCTCCTGCGTCTTGGAGAAGTTCTCCGCCTCGGTCGCGGCGTCATAGGCGCTTGCGACCCCGGCTGTCGTCAGCAGGGCGAGCGCTGCACACATTGCGATGATCCTCTTCACGGCAGGAACCTCCCTTGGCGGTCGGCGTTGGAGCCCGCCCAGTCGCCGACCTGGCTGCGGCCGGCCCACTTGCGCAGGTCGGTGGTCTGTACGGTGAGAGCGCCGCCGGGCGAGCGCAGCGAGGCGGCCGAGTAGCGGCGTGTGGAGAAGTGGTTTGCGGAGAACGGCCGGTCGCGCGGTGCCTTGGGCCCGTCCGCCAATCCCAGGTAGCCCGCCTTGCGGCGCTTGGGGTCGCCGGAGACCCAGCGGTCCATCCAAGCGAGCGTGTAGTACGCGTTCATGGGCGCGCCGTAGGTGGTCGCCGACGTGTACGGGACCTGCGACCACTCGATGTGGGTGCCGCCGCGCACGACGTACATGAACGTGTCGAGGCCGGCGCTCTTCCACAGGTTGTAGCCGCCCAGCGACGAGTTCGCGTCGGGCGCCGTGGGACTCGTGGTCGGGAACAGGAAGTAGCCGTCGGCCTGCTGGCTCATCGCCGGCACCACCGGCGTCACGCCGCTGCCGCTGAGCGCGTCCCACGCCACCACCGCGCGGATCGGGAACGAGCGCCCGCCGCACAGCTCGAGCGTTCTCCATACCTCACCCTCGTCGCTGCACTGCTGGACCGCGCTGACGGCGCTCGCGCCGAGCGAGTGGCCCGCGATGCCGATGCGATTGGCGTCGAGGGTTCCCCAGCCGGGCGAGACCCAGTCGATCTGCTCCCCGTCCGAGGCCGCCTCCGCGGCCGCGACGTCCGCCTCGCTCCAGCCGGTGGGGCGGTAAGGCTTGTCGGGCGTCGAGAGGAAGAACCGCAACGCGTCGATCGTGCCGTCGTAGAAGTTCGGCGATTGCTGGGAGGGCACGCCGTCGGCTGTGGGGAAGATGTCGCCGGGCTCGTGGCCGAAGGTCTCCGACTGGCCCTGGCCCTGGACGTCGAACGTCATCACGACGTAGCCGCGCGCGGCCAGCGCGCGGGCCGCCCACCAGTACATCTGGTCGGACGCCTGGATCGATCCCGTCGTGATCACGACTCCGGGGCGCGGGCCGGGGGCCTCGGTGCCCCAGATGTGGCCCTGGAGCTTCGCGCCCGTGCGCGAGAGGAAATAGACGCGGCGCGGGGCCACGTCGTGATAGGCGGGCGCGTCGCCCACGCTCCACCAGCAGGTGCCCTGGCCGACCCCCGCGTAGAAGCGGCCTTCGTCGAGGTCGTTGACCTGCTTGGCGATGGCGTCTGCCGACGTGTCGGCGCAGGCGCCGACGAAGTCCTTGTGGTACTCGGGCGAGGTCGACTCGCTGACCTGGCGCCCGCGTGCGCGGGTGTAGTTGTCGAGGTCGTGCTGCAGGTAGTCCGCGCACGAGTAGTCGTTGCACGCGGTCTGCGCCTGCGCGCCGGCCGCCTGGAGCGCGAACACGATTGCGGCTCCCGTGATCGCGATCAGGGCGGTCACGAGGACCCGGCCACGACTGATTGACATGCTTCCTCCCCGAAAGCCCGACGCCAACGCTACGAAACACAAGGTGCCCAATGTCTCTAATTCGTAAACCGCAAGATGGCTGAGCTGGCGCATCTGGTCGAGGCCTCTACGGCGGTCGGGGCGACGCGCTCGCGACTCGAGAAGGTCGAGCGCATCGCGGAGGTCTTGCGGCGGCTGGCGCCGCAGGAGGTGACGGCCGGCGTCGCGTTTCTCTCCGGCGAACTGACCCAGCGCCAGATCGGGGTTGGCTGGGCCGCGCTGCGCGACCTTCCCCCGCCGGCCCCGGAGCCGAGCTTGAGCGTGGGCGAGGTGGACGACGCCTTCGAGCGCATCGGGCAGATCGCCGGGCCGGGCTCGCAAGCGGCGCGCCGGGAGGCGCTGGCGGCCCTGTTCGCACGCGCGACGGAGCCCGAGGCGCAGTTCCTGATGCGGTTGCTGGGCGGCGAGCTGCGGCAGGGTGCGCTCGAGGGAGTGATGGTGCAGGCTCTGGCCCGCGCCGCCGAGGCGGCTCCCGCGGAAGTGCAGCGGGCGTTCATGCTGCGCGGCGACCTGGCCGCCGTCGCCGCGGCCGTGCTGCGCGACGGCCCGGCGGCGCTCGAGCGGTTCCGGCTCGAGGTCGGACGGCCGGTGCGGCCGATGCTGGCGCGCCCGGCGAAGGACGTGGGTGACGCGATGGAGCGGCTCGGCGAGGCAGCGATCGAATGGAAGCTCGACGGCGCGCGCGTGCAGATCCACCGGGACGGCGAGGACGTGCGCGTGTTCACCCGCACGCTCGACGACGTCACCGCCCGCGTGCCCGAGCTCGTGGCCGCGGCGCAGGCGCTGCCCGCCCGTGCGCTGGTGCTCGACGGCGAGGCGATCGCCCTGCGCCCGGACGGGCGCCCGGAGCCGTTCCAGGTCACGGCGTCACGGTTCGCGCGCCGGCAGAGGCGCGACGTGCCGCTGGCGCTGTTCGCGTTCGACGCGCTGCACGCCGATGGTGAGGACCTGCTGGACCGGCCGGGCGCGGAGCGGGCGGCGTTCCTGGACGAGCTGGTGCCGGCGGCGCAGCGCACGCCGCGGGCCGTGGTGGCGGACGCGCCGGCGGCGGGCGAGTTTCTCGCAGACGCGATCGCGCAAGGGCACGAGGGCGTGATGCTGAAGGCGCTCGACCAGCCCTACGCCGCGGGCAGCCGTGGCAAGGGATGGCTGAAGGTGAAGCCCGTGCACACGCTCGACCTCGTCGTGCTGGCGGCGGAGTGGGGGCACGGCCGCCGCCGGGGCTGGCTCAGCAACCTGCACCTCGGCGCGCGCGATCCCGCCGGCGACGGCTTCGTGATGCTCGGCAAGACGTTCAAGGGCCTCACCGACGAGATGCTCACCTGGCAGACGGAAAAGCTCCTCCGGCTGGAGGACTCACGCGACGCGTACACGGTGCACGTGCGCCCCGAGCTGGTGGTCGAGATCGCGTTCGACGGCGTCCAGACGAGCTCGCGCTATCCGGGCGGGGTGGCGCTGCGCTTCGCGCGCGTGCTGCGGCATCGCCCGGACAAGCCGGCGGCCGAGGCGGACACGTTAGAGACGGTCCTCGCCGCGCGTCGTTGACGCGTCGCGGCCGCCGTCGACCTCTGCCAGCCGCCGATGCAGCCTGGCGCGCAGCTCGTCCGGGTCGTAGTCGCGATGCGCGCGGCGCTTGCGCGCGACGACCACGCCCGTGGCGGCCACTCCCGCCAGCCCCGCCAGCCCGATCAGCTTCCAGGGGATGCGCATGGGTTTCTCACTCGGGGCGCCACCAGTCCGCCCGCTTCGCGTACAGCTCCCCGTCGAGCACGAGGAAGTCGAGGTCCATCGCCCGGAAGGCGGCGAGCGCGTCGCGGCCGGTGGTCACGATCGGCTGGCCGCGCACGTTGAACGAGGTGTTGATCAGCGGGTCGCCGTCGCGGCGCCGGAGCACCTCGGCCACGGTCCCGGGCGCGTCGTCCGCCATCACCTGCGGGCGCGCGGTGCCGTCGACGTGGATGGCGGCCGGGATCGCGCGGCGGCCCTCCTCGGTGACGGCCAGCCCGCCGATCATGTAGCGCGTCAGGTGCTCGCGCTCGCCCCACAGGTGGGCGGAGCGGCTGCGCAGCGCCACCGGGCCGAACGGCCGCCAGGGCTCGCGGTCCTTGACGGCGTTGACGCGGTCCTTCATCGCGCGGTCGGCGGGCGAGGCGATGATCGACCGGGCGCAGAGTGCACGCGGGCCGACCTCGGCGCGGCCCTCCGCGACAGCGCCGATCCGCTCGGCGGCGATGGCCTCGCACACGCGGTCGAGGTCGAGCGGCTCGACGTGCAGGCCCTCCCGCTCGGACTGATCCGGCATGTCCATGGCGACGTCGGGGCCGAGATAGGGATCGAGCGGGCGGGTGCTGCGCGGCGGAGCGACGTGCCAGGCGGCGCCCAGCGCGACTCCCGCGTCGTGGGGGATCGGCGGCGCGTACACGGGCTCGTCGAGCAGCCCGTTCGCTGCGCAGTTGAGCGCCACGCCGCCCGCCAGGCAGACCCGCTGCTCACCGGTCTCCCGCCGCGCCAGGTCGACCAGGTGACGGACGCGCGTCTCGATGACCACTTGCGCGCTCCACGCGGCGCGCACGGCGGTCTCGTCGGCGTCCAGCTCACGCGCACCTGCGGTCACGCGTGCGCCGCCGGCGCGGTCCTCGAACACCTTGGTCCATGCCTCGATGATGTGCGGATAGTCGTATCGCTCGGGAATCTCGAACGGGGGCCGCAGGCCGTCGTCGTCCTCCGTCATCAGCGGCCACGGCTCGACCTCACGGGCCCGGCCATAGGCCGCCAGCCCCATGGTCTTGCCTGCTTCGAGGAAGCTGAAGCCCGCGAACTGCGACGCCGAGTCGTACATCCAGCCGAGCGAGTGCGACCGGGGCCAGACTCGCTTGCGCACCGGCCGCGCGCCCTGCGTGCCGGCCCAGATCGACGTGCCCTCCACCTCGCCGTTGCCGTCCACCACGAGGATCGCGGCGCTGTCCCAGCCGGACGCATGGAAGCCTGCGATCGCATGCGCGAGATGGTGGGGCACGAAGGCGAAGTCGGGCAGGTCCTTCCAGGTCCGCTTCCAACCCAGCGTGTTGTTGAGCCAGTCCGGGATGCCCTCGAACGTCCAGTTGATGTTCCTCCACCGGCGCGCTCCGAACGGCACGTCCCACCCGACCGCGACCACGTCGATCTCGCGCGGGTCGATGCCCGCCTGATCGATGCAGAAGCGGGCCGCTTCGACCGGCCGCTGGCGGATGGCGTGCTTGGAGCGCGTCATGCGCTCCTGCTCGACGAATGCGGCGATCTCGCCGTGCTCGTTCACGAGGCAGGCGGCGGAGTCGTGCCACCCCATGGGGATGGCGTTCAGCCCGAGGACCCACACGGTCGGCTCAGGTCCCCTGCGGGGCGGCGTGCGGATCCATTCGCCTGATCAAATCACAGCGCCTGGGCTCAATACGAAGGCACTGCTGCCAGCGCATCCCTCACGGCGGGCGCATAGGCGGTGATCGTCTCGTCCCGGACGCTGTAGCGCTCGGCCTGCTCCGGCGGCTGCTGTCGCGACCGGCCGCTGTTCGCCATCGCGGCGGCGCGCTTCGCCTCCCACTGCTCCTGCGACTTTATGTAGTAGTGGTTGATGCGCAGCCGTGCGAAGGAGACCTCGTCCGTCTCGCCGAGCGGCTTGCGGTCCACGGGGTGGTGCAGCTCGTTGACGGCGAAGCCCCCCTCGTAGATGAAGGCGTGCGGGTTGACGCCGGCGGAGTGCAGCGTGCGACGCGGGTCGACGATGGACTTCAGGACCAGGTTGCGCCTGCGGTGGTCGGGCAGGCGCCACAGGTAGTTCTCGATCACGAGCCCCGCGGGCGGCGTCCGGTGGCCGGAGGACCCGTACACGGCCCAGTTGGCGACCACCGCCGGGTGCTGCTCGTAGTCCGCCAGTATCTCCGGCAACGGGGCGAGGGTGGGCGAGAACAGGAACTCGTCGAGGTCGATGAACGCGATCCAGCGGGCCTCGTCGCGGTGGGTCGCGAGGCAATGCGCGTAGGCGGTGATCTGCCCGGGTTCGTCGGGCCAGGGGAGCACCTCGACGGTGCCGTCGGCGACGTACGGCGCCAGCTGGTCGCGATGGTCGTCGGTGCTGCGGTTGTCGTAGAGGAAGAACTTCTCCACGCCGACGAGACGGTGGAACTCGATCCACTCCCGCAGGTACGGCCCCTCGTTGCGGTAGATCGCGCAGACAGCCAAGTAATGCATCGGCTTCAAGCCTAGTTGGAGCGCCGGGGCTTGTCCCGCCTTCTGGCTCGCGATCTAGGTTATGGGCCGTGAACGATGCCGCCATTGCGCTCGACGACGCCGTCGCCACCGCTGCGACGGGCGACGTGTGGCTGTTTCGCGGCCGCTCGGTCGCGGATCGCGCGATCCGGGCCGTGACGAACAGCCCGGTGAACCACGTCGGCATGGTGGTCGCCCTGGACGACCTGCCGCCGCTGCTGTGGCACGCCGAGCTCGGCCGCTCCCTCCCCGACGTGTGGACGGGCGAGCGGCAGCGTGGGGTGCAGCTGCACCTCCTCCGCGATGCCGTCGTCACCTGGAACGAGCGCTACAAGCAGCGCGCCTGGGTGCGCCACCTCGAGGGCGGCGAGATCGAGCGTGCCCACGAGGACCGCCTGATGGAGGTCATCGACCGTTATGACGGGCGCCCATTCCCCACTTCCCTCGGTCTCGCGCGCCGGTGGCTGCGCGGCCGGGTCCGGCGCTCCTCGTCGCTGGAGACCGTCTACTGCGCGGAGCTGGTGGCGACCACCTACCAGCACATGGGCCTCCTGCCGCAGAAGCGCCCGGCCAGCTGGTACGACCCGGGAAGGTTCTGGAGCGGCGACCGCATCGAGCTGACGCCGCCCTTCACCCTCGGCCGCGAGGTCGCGGTGCGCTGACCGGGCCGTGTTGCAGTGCCGCCGGGGCGCAGCCTCTACGCGCGAGGCCCGTCCGGGTCTCCGGCGTAGGCGCTGCCCAGCCGGAACAGCGCCAGCGCGCCCACCAGCAGGCCGAAGTCGCGCAGCGCGATGTCCGCGTAGCCACCGGTGAGGAGCAGGCTCACGATGATGCCGCCCAGCCAGCCGGCGACGAGCAGGCCGCCGAAGCGCGGCATCACCGCGACGATCAGGCCCGCCAGGATCTCGATCCCGCCGACGATGTACATCGCGTCCTGGGCGCTGCCCGGGATGATGCTGTTGAACTCGGGCGCCAGGTACTTGGGCCAGTCGCTGATCAGCACCTCGGCGAACTTGTCCAGGCCGAACAGGATCGGCGCCACGGTGAATACGACGCGCAGCATCAGAAAGGCCTGCGCCGCAGGATCGGTCCGAAGCTTTTCCGCCGTGGGAAGGGGAATCGGACGAAGGGTTGCTGCGATGGTGCTCATGATGCCTCCTGGTTTCGTGTTTGGTGCTCCAGGGGGGTTAGCGCCGGCGGCGCGCGGGTTCTTACGTCACCGCTCGCGGACCTCCGGCCCACCAGCTCACGAAACAGCCGGGTAGCGCGTTAGGGCAGTATCCGGACCTGCCCGACGACTGGAGGAAGAGTGCCCGAGCAACCTTCGCAGCAAAGCAAGGCCGAAACGTTCCGCGCACTGCACGAGGGGGAGACGTTCGTGATTCCCAACCCCTGGGACGCCGGCACGGCGAAAGCGCTGGCGGCGCTGGGCTTCAAGGCGCTGGCGACAACCAGCGCCGGGTTCGCGTTTACGCTCGGGCGCCTCGACGGCGACGTCACCCTGGACGAGGTCATGGAGCACGTCGCTGTGCTGGCAGCCGCGACAGAGCTACCTGTCTCGGTCGACATGGAGAACGGTTACGGGCCGGAGCCGGAAGACGCGGCGCTGGCGGTCACGCGCGCTGCAGAGGCCGGCGCGGTGGGCGGCTCGATCGAGGACTGGGACGCCGAGCGCGGCATCTATGGCATCGAGCACGCGGCAGAGCGAATCGCTGCCGCCGCCGAGGCGGCGGCCCGCGTCGGATTTCCGTTCACCCTCACCGCGCGGGCTGAGAACCACATCCGCAAGAACCCCGACCTGGACGACACGATTGCCCGGCTCCAGGCCTACGAGCGCGCCGGGGCCGACGTCCTGTATGCACCGCTGGTCGTGAAGCCCGAGGACATCCGTGCCGTCTGCGACGCGACCTCCAAGCCGCTCAACGTGCTCGCCGTCCCCGGCATGACGGTGAGCGAGATCGCAGCGGCCGGCGGCAGGCGGATCAGCGTGGGCAGCCAGCTTTCGACGGTGGCCACCGCGGCGTTCGCGAAGGCCGCGGAGCAGATCCGGGACGAAGGGACGTTCGAGGCACTCAACGTGCGCGTGCCGCTGAAGGAGTGGCTCGCCGGCGGCTAGTGCCGAGCGCGCCTGCTGGGTCAGTCGGCCACCCGCTGGAGATATCCCTCCACGTGGCACGTGATCCCGTACAGCGCCAGGTCGCGGCGCACCCGGAAACCGGCGCCCTCGCCGGCGAGCCACTCGCGGATCGCGGACTGGACGCCGCGGGGCCAGTCAGATGCCGGGCGCATCTCCTCCACGTCGACGAAGCCGTCCTCGACGACGAAGAACCCGCCCGGCGGGACGAACTGCGAGAAGCCGCGCAACCCGGCCAGCGTGGATTCGTGCGTGTGCGCGGTGTCTTCGCTGACGAGGCAGCGTGCATCCGGCCCGACGACGCGGCGCACCTCCTCGGCGAGGGCGGGGTCCTCCACGTCCCCCTCGACCAGCGTGATCGTGTCTCGCCAGTCCGGGTCGACGGCATCGAAGCTCTCGCGCGCCCGCTCCGCCGAGATGTCGATCGTGATCACGTGCGGGCGCCGAATCCGCCCATACGCGGCGAACGTGGCGAGGCGGTCGCGGAACCACAACGCGCTGCCGCCCAGATTCGTGCCCAGCTCGATCACCGTGTCGCAGGCCGACTCCCAGAGCAGGTGCTCGTAAACCCGCAGGTCCTCGGGGAGCTTGTGCAGCGGCACCCCCAGGTAGCTGTCGAACAGAAGCTGGTGGATCCGCTGCAGCCACAGCTCGCGGACCGGCGCCGAGAGCTCGGCGCGGGCGGCTGCCGGGAGCGCCGACTCGCCGGACATCGGCCTACAGCCCCAGCTGCTTCCCGATGATCTCCTTCATGATCTCGTCGGTGCCGCCGCCGATCGGGCCGAGGCGCGCGTCGCGCAATGCCCGCTCCACGTCGTACTCGCGCATGTACCCGTAGCCGCCGTGGATCTGCACCGCGTCGTCGGCGACCTCGACCGCCGCGCGGCATGCCAGCAGCTTTGCCATCGAGACCTCCTTCAGCGCGTCCTGCCCTGACACGAACAGCCGCAGGCCCTGGTAGGTGAGGTCGCGGCAGACCTGGATCTTGACCGCCATCTCCGCGAGCTTGTGGCGGATCGCCTGGAAGCGCCCGATCGAGCGGCCGAACGCCTCGCGCTCCAGCGCGTACTCCAAAGTGCGCTCGAACGTCGCCTGCATCCCCCCGACGGCGCCCAGCGCCATCGCGAGCCGCTCCCACTGGAAGTTGGCCATGATCAGGTAGAAGCCCTTGTTCTCCTCGCCGAGCAGGTTCTCCTCGGGCACGCGCACATCGGAGAAGGCGAGCTCGCCGGTGTCGGAGGCGTGCCAGCCGAGCTTCTCCAGCTTGCTCGTCACCTCGAAGCCGGGCATGCCCTTCTCGAGCACCAGGAACGACAGGCCGTGATGGCCGCCCTCCTGGGTCGTCTTCACGGCGGTCACGTAGAAGTCCGCGCGCACGCCGTTCGTGATGAACGTCTTGGACCCGTTCACGACGTACTCGCCGTTCTCGCGGCGTGCGAAGGTCTTCAGGCCTGCGACGTCCGAGCCCGCGCCCGGCTCCGTGATCGCCAGCGCTCCGATCTTCTCGCCCTTCAGCCCGGGCACGATCCAGCGCTGCTTCTGCTCCTCGGTCCCGAACTTCAGGATCGGCGGCATCGCGATCCCGGTGTGACCGCCGATCCCGGCCGCCACGCCACCCGATCCGCACCGCGCCATCTCCTCGGCGAACACCGCGCCGTGCACGGTGTCGCCGCCCTGGCCGCCGTATTCCTCCGGATAGGAGATGCCGAGGAAGCCCAGCTCGCCCATGCGCGTGAACAGGGAGAGCGGGAACTCGCGCGCCTCCTCCCACTCGTGCGCGTGCGGCCGGATTTCCTTCTCGACGAACGAGCGCAGCGACTCACGCAGCGCCTCGTGCTCTTCGGTGAAGGGCGGGACGAGCGCGCTCATGCGCGCACGCGGTCCTCGGCGTCAGGTCCGGCGCCGTCGCGCTCGCGCACCTCGTCCCACTGCCCGAGCATCGTGTAGTCACGGCCCTCGTGGTCGAAGCCGAGCAGGTCGCCGGCGCGGTTCTTCGCATCGGAATGGTGGTACGCGCGGACCTCGGCGATCAGCCCGTCGCGCACGATGAACCACTCGGTTCCGCGGTCGATCCGCTGCACGTTGTCGTGGCGCGGGTCGCGCCACAGCATCGTCCACTCGATCACGACCTCGTCGCCGGACTCGATCGCGTGCTCGAGGTGCCAGCTCGCGTCGAGGTGCTTCACGCCCTGCTCGGTGATCTCGCCGATCTCGCGGGCGCTGCGGTGCGGGCCGAGGCGCGTGTAGAAGTGGTTCGCGTCGGGCTGGAAGTGCCGCGCGACCTTCTCGACGTCGCCGGTGTTGAGGTCGCGGTAGTAGGCGCGCACGCGCTCGAGCGGGGTGAAGTCGTTCATCGGGGGTCCTTCGGTGGCTCGGGCGCGCGCGGCGCTCCGTCGAAGTACCGGCCGAAGTGGAAGCCCATGATCCGGTAGTGCTCCCGGAAATAGAAGTGGTGGGCGTCAGCCCGGTGGACCCACGAGTCGAGCTGGATTGAGCCGCAGCCCTGGTCGTGCGCCCGCTGCACGAGGTACTCGTTCAACTGCCGCCCGTACCCGTGCGAACGCCACCGCTCCGCCGTCACGAGGTCGTCCACGTAGACGTGCCGGCCGCTGGTCATGTTGACCATCGTGCGATAACCCGCCACGGCCCGGCACTCGTCTCCCTCGAACACCGCCGCCACGCGGTATCCCTCGGCCTGCGCCTCCCCGTACAGCCGCCGGAAGTCGTCGAGCGACAGGTGCGTACGCAGCTCCCGCATCACTTCGAAGACGGCAGGGAGCCGCGGGTCCTCGGGCGCGACCTCCGCGATGATCAAAGGCCGTAGGAGCGGCCGATGACTTCCAGCATGATCTCGTCGGTCCCGGCGCCGATCCGGTTCAGGCGCATGTCGCGCCACGCGCGCTCGACGCCGTACTCCTTCATGTAGCCGTAGCCGCCGTGGATCTGCACGCACTCGTCGCAGACCTCGAACCCGATCCGCGACGCGTACAGCTTCGCCATCGAGATCTCCCGCACGGGGTACTCGCCGTTCTGCACGCGCCAGGCCGTCGTGTAGACCATCTGCCGCGCGGCCTCGATCTTCGTCGCCATCTCCGCGAACTTGTGGCGGATCGCCTGGAAGCGGCCGATCGGCCGGCCGAAGGCGTTGCGCTCGCGGGCGTATTCGATCGTGCGGTCGAACACGCGCTGCGCGCCGGCCACGCAGCCGGCGGCGCCGATCAGTCGCTCGCCCTGGAGCTCCCACATGATGTGGTAGAAGCCCTTGCCCTCCTCGCCGACCAGGTTCTCGACCGGCACGCGCACGTCCTCGAACGTCAGCTCCGCGGTGTCGGAGGAGTGCATCCCGAGCTTCTCGAGCTTGCGTGACACGTGGAAGCCGGGCGTGTCCTTCGGCACCACGAACAGCGAGAACCCGTCGTAGCCCGCGTCGGAGTCGGTCTTCGTGACCAGCACGATGAAGTCTGCGCGCACGCCGTTGGTGATGAACGTCTTGGAGCCGTTGATCACGTACTCGTCGCCGTCGCGCACCGCCCGCGTGCGAATGCCCGCCACGTCGGAGCCCGCGCCCGGCTCGGTGATCCCGAGGGAGGAGATCATCTCGCCCTTGATCGACGGCACGAGGTATGTCTGCTTGAGGTAATCCGAGCCGAACTTCAGGATCGGCGGAGTGGCCATGTCAGTGTGCACCGCGATGCCCATCGCGAGGCCGCCGTTGTTCGAGTGCGCCATCGCCTCACCGCGCATCAACGACATGAAGTAGTCGCCGCCCTGGCCGCCGTACTCCTCGGGGAAGTACACGCCGAGGAAGCCCAGCTCGCCCATCCGCCTGAACACCGAGTCGGGGAAGCCGTTCTCCTCCCACTCGTCGGAGTGGGGGGCCAGCTCCTTCTGGCAGAAGCTCTCGATCGTCTCCCGCAACTGCTCGTGCTCGTCGGTGATGCAGAAGTGGCGCTTGGGAGCGCTGAAGTCGGGCTTGATCTCGGTCGCGGCAGTGGCCATGTGAATAACCTCCGGTCGGGCGATGCGGGCTTGACAGCGCGGCCCCGCAAAGCTACAAGACACCAAGGTCAAAGTAAACAGTAGGACTTCCTACTTACCGCTAGGAGAGTGTTCTGCCCGACTTCCAGACGCTGCTCTACGGCGTGGAGGACCACGTCGCGACCATCACGCTGAACCAGCCCGACAATCGCAACGCGCTGTCCAACGAGCTGCTGACGGAGTTGATCGCGGCGTTCGAGGCCGCGCGCGACGACGACGAGGCGCGGGTGGTGGTGCTCACCTCCTCGCACGAGACGACATTCTCGTCCGGCGCGAACCTGGGCGGCTTCGCCGCCGACGTGCCGCTGGTCCACCGCCACCTGGGCACGTCGAAGTTCCCGCAGCTGTTCCGCCTGATCGGCGAGCTCGGCAAGCCCACGATCTGCGCGGCCAACGGGCACGTGCTGGCCGGCGCGCTCGGCATCGCGCTGGCCTGCGACCTGATCATCGCAAAGGAGGAGGCGACATTCGGCACGCCCGAGATCAACGTGGGCGCGTTCCCGTTCATGATCATGGCGCTGATCTACCGCAACGTGCCGCGCAAGAAGACGACGGAGCTGCTGCTGCTCGGCGAGCGCATCGACGCGCGCGAGGCGGAGCGGATCGGGATCGTCAACAAGGTCGTCCCGGCCGCCGAGTTCGACGCGGCGGTGGGCGAGTGGGCGCAGAAGCTCGCCTCCAAGTCGCCGCTGATCATGCGGCTCGGCAAGGACGCGATGTTCCGCCAGCAGGACATGGCGTTCCTCGACGCGCTCGACTACCTGCGCGCGCAGCTCAGCCTGGCGATGTCGACCGAGGACATCGTCGAGGGCGTGCAGGCGTTCTTCGAAAAACGTGAACCCCAGTGGAAAGGTCGGTAGAGATGGCGACGGAGCCGAAGGTGGACAAGCAGCTCGGGCACCAGCTCGAGGTGGTCAAGGAGCTGTCGCGTGACGCCGGGGCGGAACACCCCAGCGAGGTGCCGTCGGCGCCGCTCACCGAGCACGGCGAGAGCAGCGGGCTGAAGCCGCTCGTGGACGACCTCCACGAGCGCCGTTCGAAGATCAAGCTCGGCGGCGGCCAGGAGAAGGTCGAAAGCCAGCACGCGAAGGGCAAGCTGACCGCGCGCGAGCGCATCGACCTGCTGGTCGACCGCGGGACGTTCGTGGAGATCGGCATGCACGGCCGGCCGCACTTCTCGCAGCGCTCGATGGAGGGCCGGGACGCGCCCGCCGACGGCGTGATCACCGGCTGGGGCGAGGTGAACGGCCGGCGCTGTGCGGTCGTCGCCTACGACTTCACCGTGATGGCCGGGTCGATGGGCATGACGGGCGAGATCAAGGTCGCCCGCATGCGCGAGATGGCGCTCCAGAAGCGGATGCCGTTCATCTGGCTGCTGGACTCCGCCGGCGCGCGCATCCAGGAGGCGGTCGGCTCGCTGTTCGCCGGCTCCGGCCACCTGTTCCGCGAAGAGGTGATCATGTCCGGCGTGGTGCCGCTGGTGGCGGGCATGCTCGGCCCCTGCGCCGCGGGCACGGCCTACATTCCCGGCCTCTCCGACTTCGTGCCGATGGTCGTCGGCCAGGGCGCGATGGCGCTGGCCGGCCCGCACCTGGTGAAGGCGGTCACCGGTGAGGACATCGAGATGGAGGATCTCGGCGGCGCGAAGGTGCACTGCCGCAAGTCGGGAGTCGGCGACCTCGAAGTGGCCGACGACCGCGAGTGCATCGAGGCGATCAAGACATACCTGTCGTACTTCCCCTCGAACTGCGAGGAGCAGCCGCCGATCCGCCCCACCACCGATCCGATCGACCGCATGGACGAGGAGCTGCTCGACATCGTCCCCGAGTCGCCGCGGCACCCGTACGACATGTACGACGTGATCAAGCGCATCGTCGACGACGGCGAGTACTTCGACATCAAGCCCAAGTGGGCGAAGACGATCATCACGTGCTTCGCGCGCTTCGGCGGCCGCCCGGTCGGCATCGTCGCCAGCCAGCCGAAGCAGCTCGCCGGCATCCTCGAGAACGACTCCGCCGACAAGGCGGCGCGCTTCGTGAACCTCTGCGACGCGTTCAACATCCCGCTCGTGTTCCTGCAGGACGTGCCCGGGTTCATGGTCGGCTCGAAGGTCGAGCAGGAGGGCATCATCCGGCACGGCGCCAAGATGCTGTACGCGGTGTCCCGCGCGACGGTGCCGAAGATCACGGTCGTGATCCGCAAGGCCTACGGCGCCGGCTACTACGTCATGAACGGCCGCGCGTACGAGCCGGACCTGATCGTCGCGTGGCCGGGAGCCGAGATCAGCGTGATGGGGGCGGAAGGGGCCGTGAACATCATCTACCGCAAGCAGATCGAGGCGGCCGAGGACCCCGACGCCGAGCGCCAGAAGCTCGTCGACACGTTCAAGGCGATCATCGATCCCTACATCGCGGCCGGGAACGACATGGTGGACGACATCATCGACCCGCGCGAGACGCGCCCCCGGATCATCCGCGGCCTCGAGATGGCATCGACGAAGCGGGTCGAGCGCCCGTGGAAGAAGCACGGCGTGATGCCGGTGTGAGCGATGACGACCTCGAGATGACCATCGGTGTGGTCAACGACGCGATTACGGCGGGCGATCCGCGGTCCGTCGCGGACCTGCTCGACCCCGATGTCGTCTGGGAGCACAACCTTGGAGCGGGCACGCCCGAGGAGGGCGTGTATCGGGGTCGCGAGAGCGTGATCCGGCTCCTCGAGCGCGTTGTCGAGACGTGGGAATACCTGCGTCCGGAACCACGCAGCATCGACCGGCTCGACGAGGGCGTCTACCTCGTGAAGGGCGACTTGCACGCCAAGCACCGCGCCAGTGACATGGAGATCGGCGCCTCGTATGAGCAACAGCTCGAGTTTCGTGACCACAAGCTCGTGAAGGGCTGGATGAAGGTGGCGTCGTGACGACCGCGGTCGACCAGGTCCATGAGCTGAACGAGGCGGTTTGCGCCAAGGACTTCGTGCGCTTCACGGAGGGCATGCATCCCGACGCCGTCTGGGAGCACAACCCCGGCACCGGCTCTCCGGAGGAGGGGGAGTACCACGGCCGGGAGAGGATCCGGCGGCTGTTCGAGCGCGTGTACGAGGGATGGGACTACATGCGGCCCGTCCCGATCGAGATCAGCGAGGTCGAGGACGGCGTCTTCCTGATTCGTGGCGAGCTGCACTGCAAGCACACGGCTACCCAGAACGAGATCGTGGAGCAGTACGAGCAGCGCCTCGAGATCCGCGAGGGCCTGATGACGTCCGCCCGCATGACCATCGGGACGACGGCCCATGAGTGAGAGGGCCGACATCGTGCGCGCGAGCGTGGCCGCCTACATGAAGGGTGACTTCGACGCCATGAAGGAAATGGCGTCGCCCGATTTCGAGCTGCACGAGTGGCCGGAGGGACCCGACTCCCGGATCTATCACGGCAGCGAAGCCATCACCGAGGCGCGCGACGAGTGGTCGAAGGCGTGGGAATTCCTGGACGTCGAGATGACCGAGCTCGTCGAGGTCGGGGACCGCGTGTTCGTCGCGATGCGCAACACGGGCAAAGGGAGAGGCAGCTCCATCGAGATCGAGATGCGCACCTACGCCGTGTTCACGATTCGTGACTCCAGGATCACGAAGATCCAGTACTTCGCAAACCGAGAGGGCGCGGTCGCGGCCGCGGGATTGGAGGACATGACATGAGCCGTTTCGAGGACCCGGTGATCATCACGTGCTCGATCTCGGGTGCGGTGGCGAACCGTGAGCAGTGCCCGGCGATCCCCTACACGCCCGAGGAGTACGCGGCGGAGGCGCGCCGGATCGTGGACGAGGGCGGCGCGATGATCCACATCCACGCGCGCACCCCCGAGGGAGTCCCCAGCTACGAGGTCGAGGACTTCCGCAACATCACGGACGCGATCCTCGGCGAGGTCGACGACGTGATCATCAACTACTCGACGGGCGCGGTGGGCGTGCCGATCGAGAAGCGCCTCGAGTACCTGCGCGAGCTGCGGCCAGAGGTCGGCGCACTGAACATGGGGTCCATGAACTACGCGAAGTACTCGAAGCGGCGCAAGCAGTTCGTGTTCCACACCGTGTTCGAGAACTCGTTCGACACGATCATGACCTTCCTCAACGAGATGAACGAGCTCGGCATCAAGCCCGAGCACGAGTGCTTCGACTCCGGCCACATCGCCAACCTCGACCCGCTGCTCGACATGGGCCTGCTGCGCGAGCCGCTGCAGATCTCGTGCGTGATGGGGGTGACGGGCGGGATCCGCCCCAACGCCAAGAACCTCGCGCACATGGCGGACCAGATCCCGGGCGGCGCGAGCGGCCCGAACGAGTGGGGCGTGATCGGCATCTCGCGTGACCAGTGGATGCTCGGAGCGGCGGCACTCACGCTGGGCGGCAACTTCCGCGTCGGGCTGGAGGACAACTTCTATCTACCCAACGGCGACATGGCGCGCTCCAACGGCGACCTGATCGCGAAGGCGCGCCAGATGGTGGAGGACGTCGGCCGCCGGCCCGCGACCGTCGCCGAGGCGCGGGAAATGCTCGGCACCAGAAAAATGGCGTGGCCGCCGAAAACGGCGGCCACGGCGGCGACAGGATGACGCATTAGATGCCCGGGGCACTCGAAGGCCTGCGCGTCCTCGACCTCACCCGCCTGCTGCCGGGCGGCTTCTGCACACTGCTGCTCGCCGACATGGGCGCGGAAGTGCTGAAAGTCGAGGACACCGCGGCCGGGGACTACATCCGCTGGATGCCGCCGTACTACGGCGGCGAGGCCGAGCAGAAGGCAGGCGTTGCCTCGGCGTACTTCCTCGCGCTCAACCGCAACAAGCGCTCGCTGCGGTTGAACCTCAAGGACGAGCGCGGGCGCGACGTGCTGCTGCGCCTGGTCGAGGACTACGACGTGCTGGTGGAGAGCTTTCGCCCCGGGGTGATGGACCGGCTCGGCGTCGGATACGACGCCCTGCGTGAGCGCAACCCGCGCGTGATCTACTGCCCGATCTCCGGCTACGGGCAGGACGGGCCGCTGACCGCGAGGTCCGGGCACGACACCAACTACCTGGCGCTCAACGGCCTGCTCGGGCTGACCGGGCGGCGTGGCGGGCCGCCGATCCAGTCGGCCGGCCAGATCGCCGACCTGGGCGGGGGCGGGCTGATGGCAGCCGTCGGGATCCTGGCCGCGGTGATCGAGCGGGAGCGCTCGGGCGAGGGCCAGATGGTCGACGTCTCGATGACCGACGGGGCGCTGTCGTGGCTCGCGATGGTGGCGGCGCGGTACTTCGCCGAGCAGCAGGTGCCGCATCGCGGGGAGCCCGAGCTGACCGGCGGCATCGCGTGCTACTTCCCGTACGAGGCAAAGGACGGCGGCTGGGTCTCGCTGGGCGCGCTGGAGCCGAAGTTCTGGCAGAACTGGTGCAACGGCGTGGGCCGTCCCGATCTGATCGAGAAGCAGTTCGAGCACCCCGACTCCGAGGCCGGGGCCGAGGTCGCGGCCGTGTTCCGCGAGCGCACGCGCGACGAGTGGACCGCGTTCGCGGGCGAGCACGATTGCTGCCTGGAGCCGATCCTCGACCTCGACGAGGCGCTCGGCTCGGAGCTCGTGCGGGCGCGGGGGATGGTGGTGGAGCTCGACCAGCCGGGCATCGGCGCCGTCAAGCAGGTGGGCGCGCCCATCAAGCTGTCGCGCACGCCGGCGGACACCAGCGGCGCCGCGCCCGCGCTGGGTGCCGACACGGATGACGTGCTGCGCGAGGTCGGCATCGACCCGCAGCCGCTGCGCGACGCGGGGGTCGTGTGAAGGAGAACGGCCTCCTGCGCATGGGCGAGCTGGCCGAGGCCGCCGGCGTCTCCGCGGGCACGATCAAGCACTACCTGCGCGAAGGGCTCCTGCCGGAGCCGGTCAAGACGTCGCGCAACATGGCCTGGTACCCGCGCGAGTTCGTGGAGCGGGTGCAGCTCATCAAGCAGCTCCAGGAGGAGCGCTTCCTGCCGCTCAAGGTGATCAAGGACGTGCTCCAGCACGATCAGGCCGAGGGCGGGGCGGACCGCCTGCGCGCGCTGATCGACCTCGAAGACCGCGTGCTGGAGCGTGCGCTCTCCGGGCAGGACAAGCGCGGGTTGAGCGCACGCGAGGCACACAAGCGCTACGGCCTGCCGGCGGAGGCGCTCGACCGGCTGGAGAAGCTCGGCGTCCTCACTCCCCGCATGCGCAACGGGGCGAAGCGCTACGGGCCCGACGACGTTCAGATCATCGAGGCGGTCAGCCGCATGCGCGCGTCCGGGTACTCAGAGGCGCTCGGCTTCACGGTGCACGACACCATGATCTACAAGCGCCACCTCGAGCAGCTCGTGCGCGAGGAGGTCGACGTGATGATGGAGCGCGTCGCCGGCGAGATGGACACCGAGGCGGCCGCGGACCTGCTCGAGCGCGCGGTCGAGCCGATGCGCGACCTCGTCGCGGCGCTCCGCGCGAAGCTGCTCGTGTCGGAGCTGCAGGCCCGCCGCGCCGCCCAGCAGAGTTGAGCGGCGTCGCCATCCGCGACGCGCGGCCGGGCGACCACGACGCGCTGTTCGCGATGTACGCGCAGGTGGTGGAGGAGGGCGGCGCGTTCCCGCGGGAGCCGCCCGCCGACGAGCAGACGTTCCGCGCCGCCTGGATCGACGGCAAGACGGGCGTCTACGTCGCCGAGCTCGGCGGCGCGGTCGCCGGCTCCTACCACCTGCTCCCGAACTTCGACGGGAGCGCTGCGCACATCGCGAACGCGGGCTACATGGTGGCGCCGGCGTACCGCCGCCGGGGCGTGGGCCGGGCGCTCGTCGAGCACTCCCTGGACGAGGCGCGGCGGCACGGATTCGACGCCATGATGTTCAACCTGGTCGTCGAGTCGAACCCGAGCCGCCGCCTGTACGAGCAGCTCGGCTTCGAGGTGGTCGGCCGCGTGCCCTCCGCGATCCGCGGCGAGGACGCGCTGGCCTACTGGCGCAAGCTCTGAAGCTCCCCCGCCTCGGCGCATGCGGACTCGAGGTCCGGCAGGAGCGAGAGGCGCACCGCCTTGCCCTCGCGCAGTGTGAAGAGCCACGCCGACTTGGACCGCACGGTCACCCCGCTGCCCTTGCCGCGGGCGTGTTGGTAGACGACCACCGCGACGTCGTCGCCGAGGTCGTGGTACTCGAGCGGCTCCACGCTCCAGTACTCGAACATCTCGAGCAGTCCCGCGAGCGACTGGCGCAACCCGTCGTGCCCCATCCCCCGCTGCATGTCCGGGTTCGCCGGGGTGAGCAGCTCGATCCGGGGGTCGGCCAGCTCGACGATGGCATCGAGGCCGTCCTGCGCAAACCGCTCCAAGCCATGGCGGACCAGGTCAACGTTGGCCTGCGACACGCTCCACCTGCCGCTCCGCCCACTCCCGCCAGGAGTCCGAGACCGGCGCTTCGAGCAGTTTGTCGGCGAGCGCGTGGTCGCCGAGGTAGGCCTCGGCGAACAGCGCGATCGTGACGCCGTGGTCGGGGCGGTCGCGCACGAGGATCGGATCGCCTGCCCCGAGCTCGCCCTCTTCGACGATGCGCAGATACGTCCCCGGCCTGCGCGCGGCCGCGAACCGCTTCAGGAATCCTGGGTCTCCCATCCTGATGCCGAGCTTGAAGCACGGGAAGCGCGGCTCGCTGACCTCGAGCACCGTCGAGCCGGCGTGCCAGCGCTCGCCGATCACGCAGGCGGTGAGGTCGATCCCGGCCGTGGTCAGGTTCTCGCCGAAGTTGCCGTGCTGGAGCGCGCGCCCCAGCTCTGCCTCCCACCAGTCCGTGTCCTCCCGCGCATACGCGTAGACCGCCTTGTCGTAGCCGCCGTGCACGGTGCGGTCCGCCTGGTCATCGCCGTGCACGTTCACGCCGCGCACGGCGACCCGTCCGGCGACGGGTTGCTTCCAGATCCCGGTCGTGATCGTGCGGTCGCCGACGTCGATGGTGCGGACGCCGCCGACGTTGACCGAGAGCACGTGCGCGGGGTCCGTCATGTGCCCAAGCCTATAATCGGTCGTCTAGTTGACTCGTGAGTCAGTGCGCGCAGCGGCCATACAACTCAACTCCAATTCGGACAAGGACCGCAATCTCGCGATTGCGGGTTCGTCCGCGCGCGACGCTGCCGCCGACGGCGCCGACCTGATCGTCCTGCCCGAGAAGTTCAACGTGCTCGGCTCGCCGGACGACCTGCGGGCGGGCGCGGAACCCGTGCCGGGGCCCACGACCGAGTGGGCCGGAGAGCTGTGCCGGGAGCTTGGCGTGTGGCTCGTCGCGGGCAGCATCGTCGAGCGCGTCGAAGGGGAGGAGAAGCTGCGCAACACCTCACCGCTGATCGGCCCCGACGGCGCGATCCACGCCGTCTACCGCAAGATCCACATGTTCGACGTCGAGGTCGAGGGGATGGTCTACCGCGAGTCCGACGCGGAGGCGCCGGGGGACGAGGTCGTGGTCGCCGGCGTGGACGGGACGGAGCTGGGCATGGCTGTCTGCTACGACCTGCGCTTCCCCGAGCTGTTCCGGATCATGGCCGTGCGCGGGGCGCGGGTCGTGTCACTGCCGGCGGCGTTCACCGTGCCGACCGGCCGGGCCCACTGGGAGATCCTCGTGCGCGCACGCGCGATCGAGAACCAGGTTTTCGTGATCGCGGCGGGCCAGATCGGGCGCCATCCGCCGGACCACGAAAGCTATGGGCACTCGATGATCGTGGATCCCTGGGGAGTGGTGCTCGCGCAGGCGCCGGACGAGGTCGGTTTCGTGACGGCGGACCTGGACCTCGCCGCGCAGGCCGCGATCCGCGAGAAGCTGCCGTCGCTCGCGAACCGGCAGCCGCACGCCTACCGGTGGCCCGAGCTCCAGGGAGCGCACTCGTGAGCGCTCGGCGCGACAACGCGACCGACAAGCGGCGCGTGATCCTCGACGCGGCCATCACCGTGTTCGCGCGGCAGGGGTTCCATCGCTGCCGGGTGTCGGACATAGCGCGCGAGGCCAACGTGGCGTACGGCCTCGTGTACCACTACTTCCGCTCCAAGGACGAGGTGCTCGACACGCTCTTCACGGAGCGCTGGAGCCTGCTGCTCGAGGCCATCGTGGAGGCCGATCGCAGCGACATGCCGGTCCGCGACCGCCTGCGCGCGATCGCGGACTTCATCATCGAGTCCTACCGCAACGACCCCGACCTGATGAAGGTGATCATCGTCGAGGTGACGCGGGCCGCAAACACGTTCGGGCGTGCGCACCTCGCGGAGATCCGCCAGGCATACGACGGCATCAGCGGGATCGTCGCCCACGGCCAGGAGGACGGCACGTTTCGCTCCGACATCTCGGCCGACTTCGCGACGCTCTGCTTCTACGGCGCGATCGAGCAGCTCCTGACGGCGTGGATCTTCGACGAGCTGCCGAAGAGCGACGCCGAGTTCGAGCAGGCCAAGCAGGTGCTCGTCGAGACCATCTGCGACGGGCTCGCGGTGCGGTCGGGCGTCAGCGCCTAGCGCTCGCGGTCACACGTGACACGTGACTCGCGTTCTTGGTGTCGCGCGAGCGCACCTTGATGCGGACCTTCGGGCGCTTGCCGTTCTGGGCGAGCCTGCGGACCTTGCCCGACAGCCGCACCGCCCCGCGCCGCAGAGTGACGGTCACCTTGCGCGACCCCTTGCGCGACAGCTTCGAGATCTGCAGCGTGCGCTTGCCCTTGCCGCGGACCTTCGCGCCGCGGGCGCCCGCTCCCCGGACCGCCACGGCCTTGCCCTTCAGGCGCTTGGAGACGAGGTTCACGCCGGGCGGGAGGGTGACGCTCAGGCCCTCGATGTTCTCCGCGTCGCGGTGACGCTGCACCGTCAGCTTCAGAGTCGCCCGGCGCCCGCCGGCGTTGCGCAGCGAAGCGGTGGCCGCGGGCGGGCAGCCCTCGACGCCGAGCCGCGGCTTCGACACGGTCTTCTTGCCGCTGTGGGCGGTGAAGGTCACCGCGGGCCGCATGGTGCGGAACTTGTTGGCACGCTTGAAACAGAGGTCGAACTTCGACTCCAGTGGTCCCTTGTCGCCGCTTTGCAGTGACATGGAGAAGCTGCTCACCGGGAGGTCCGGCACGTCCGTCACGGTCGACTGGATGTACTTGCCGCCGATGATCTGGGTCGCGATCCTGATCTGCGCGTTGACGCGCCCGCGCAGGTCGGCGACGAGGCCCGGGAGGTACGGCACGCCCGCCTGCTCGACGGCGTAGACGTTGCCCGTCAGCGGCTTGTCGACGAACGCCGAGGTCGCCGTGGCGGTGCCCATCTTCGCGCCCGGCGGGCACGCGTCGGCGGCGCTCTGCGCAAGTGTGCAGATGGTGGTGAAGGCGGGCAGGTTCGGACCGATCTCGAACGGGAGCTTCACGCCGTTGCCCTTGATGCCGGCCTCGCCGGCCTTCTGGGTGACCGTCACGCTCAGCCCGGGCTTGTCGCGCTCTCCGGTGGTTCCCTTGCTGCCCACCGACATCGCGAACGTGGGCGCGAACGGGAGCTTGTCGCAGTTGGTGGGCGTGTACGAGTCGGGCTGGCTGCTGGCGAAGCCGGGGTGGTCGTACGCCTCGCCCTCGCCGATCGACGTCTTCAGGGAGCACGAGGTGGGGGCGCGGGTGAACTTGCGGCCCTGCACCGTGCCGAACAGCGTGAACTTCAGGCGGCGGATCTGGATGTCGCCGATGCCGAACAGCGTGCGCGGCAGGTTGTCGAGGTCGCCGTCGAGGCCGTAGTCGCCCTTGTTGCGCACGTAGAACGCGGCCTCGAGGAAAGCCTTGGTGGTTGCGTCGATGACGATCCCGAGGCGGCCGGCCTCGGTGCCCTGCTGCACCACGTTGTAGATCCGCCCGTGCTCGAGCACCACCGGTCCGACCGGGGGCAGGACGTGCACGTCCGCTTCGCTCGAGCCGATCAGCGTGTCCGCCGGGCACTGGTCGGCCAGGTAGACCTCGCGCGGGCACTTCGGGACGGCTTCGGGGTTCGCGACCATGCCGGCCGCGAAGTGCCCGATGGTGTGCTTGATGTCGTCGGTGTTCGGGGTGCCCGGATACACCAGCGTCGTCCAGCTCGAGGCATCGGGGCTGGCGCCCGCCGAGTGGTCAGTCGCGGTCAACCGGAAGTCGGTCGCGACGACCGTGTGGTCGGCTGCGGCTGCGGCCGGCCACGCGGCCAGGGCGCCGCAGACGAGGAACAGCACCAGGACAGGACGGTTCGACTGACGCATGGGCAGCTTCATTCCTTGCTTCTCTCCTCTTCAATCGCCCGCGCAGGGCCTCCCTGCCCGCGCGGGGCGGACCCGAGGCGGGCTTCCGTGCCGCGCCGGGTCGGTTTCTCCTAGGCCAAGGTTTCCCCGCCGACGTTGCGGGCAGACGGAAATGGACGAATGATCGACCCAGGCCTCTGCTATTACTTCGGCGCGTGGGAGGCAACGACGACCTCACGAAGCGCCTCATGTGGAGCGGCTTGATGGCGGGCATTGGCGCTTTGGCGGCGTTGGTTGCCAACCGCGTGGCGGCGTCGATCTGGCGGCGCGTATTCGACGAGGATCCACCGGATTGAACGAATTCGACTCCACACAGGTAAGTCCCGAGATCGTGGCGGCCGCCGATCAGCGCGCCGCATCGGTCAACGGCTTCGGGTCCGCGACTCCCGAAGCGCCGTTCGAGGACCGGCCCGAGATGCTGCTCGGGGCGGCGTTCGCGGGCGGATTCCTGCTGGCGAAGATCCTGAGGCGCCTTGCCGGCTGACGGGACCAACAGCGTGCAGGACGTCGACCGCTCCCTCGGGGAGGTCGTCAACCGCATCTCCGAGAACGCGTCCACGCTGGTGCGCGAGGAGATCGAGCTCGCCAAGGCGGAGATCGAGCTCAAGGTCCAGAAGCTCGCCCGCGGGGCCGCCGTCGGTGCGGCCGCCGGTTTCTTCGTCTTCCTCGGCCTGATCTTCGCGTTCCACGCGTTGTCGTGGGGCCTCAGCGACATCTTCGGCGAGCCCTATGGATGGATCGGCTACCTGATCACGACGGTGCTCCTGTTCGTGCTCGCCGGGATTGCGGGCCTGATCGCCATGCGCAGCCTCAAGGCCGGTGCGCCGCCGACGCCGGACCGGGCGATCGAAGAGGCGAAGCTCACCAGGGAAGTGATCGAGCATCCGGAACTTCAGCCGATGGTCACGGCAGCCGAACTGGAGAAGCAGAAGCAGGAGAAGTAGATGCCGACCCGCTCTCCCGACGAAATCCAGCACTCGATCGAGCGCACGCGGCGCGAGCTCGCCTCGTCGGTCGAGGACCTGCGCGTCAAGGTCAAGGTGCTGACCGACTGGCGCCGCCAGATCAACGAGCACCGCACCGCGGCCATCGCGGGCGCGGCCGTGCTCGGCTTCGTCGTCGGCGGCGGGCTCGCCGCGTTCCGGCGAAAGCGCGGCTAGCTAGACCCCGCCGCCCGAGCCCCGGGTGAGAGCACCTGGGGCTGTAGTACGACCCCACGTGCTGTCACCCGCTCTCAGTCGAGGTCCGAGGGTGGAATGCCGCCCACCCCGAGCAGCCCCGGCCCCACGTGCGCGCCGATCACGGGGCCGACCTCCGAGACGTACAGCGGCGGCTTGCCCATGAACTTCTCGACCTCTGCGACGAGGTGGGCGGCCTCGGCGGGCGCCTGGATGTGCTGCACGACCCATGCGTCGGCGCCGTCCCTGTGCCGCTGCTCCGCGTACTCCACCAGCCGGCGCAGGGCCTTCGCGCCGGTGCGCACGCGCTCGATCGGCGTGATCTCGCGTTCGAGCGTGAGGATCGGCTTGATCTTGAGCGCGGTGCCGAGCCATGCCGACGCGGCTCCGATGCGCCCGCCGCGGCGCAGGTATTCGAGCGTGTCGACGGCGAACCACATCTTCAGGTGCTCGCGGGTGGTGCGGATGCGCTGGACGACCTCCTCGGCGGATCCGCCGGCCTCCGCGGCGCGCGCGCCGGCGAGCACCGTGAACCCCATGCCCCCGCACGCGCTCTCGGAGTCGACGACCGTGACGCGGTCGACCCCCTTGGCGGCCGCCAGCTGCTCCTTTGCCTGGCGGGCGGACTCCACCGTCCCCGAGATCCCGCCCGAGATGTGCACGGACACCACGTCGAGGCCCTGGTCGACGAGCGGCTCGTAGACGGCGATGAAGTCGCCGATCGAGGGCTGGGAGGTGGTGGGGAGGCGGTCGGCCTGCCGCAGGCGGTCGTAGAAGGCGTCGAAGTTCGGCATGTCCGCCTCGCGCTCGCTGGCGTCCTCCCAGTTGACGTAGAGGCTGACCAGCTGGATGCCGTGGCGCTCCACCAGCTCTGCGGGCAGGTAGCAGGTCGTGTCGGAGACAAGGGCGACGCTCTGCACCGGCTCCTTCTAGCAGGTCGGGCGGGGCGTGGGGGGCACCGCTACAATGCCTGTATTCCGGCTGTCCTACTCAAGGCAGCGTGGAACGGCACCGAAGTACTTACGGAGGTTCACTCACTTGGTCACCCTTACCGACATCGCCGCCACGAAGGTCAAGGAGCTCATGAACGGGCAGGCAGACAGCCCCGAGGCGGGTCTGCGCGTCGCGGTCCGCGGCGGCGGCTGCTCCGGTTTCCAGTACGCGCTCGCGTTCGACGAGCAGCGCGAGGGCGACCAGGTCTTCGAGCACAACGAGATCCG
Organism: Solirubrobacterales bacterium; assembly: GCA_035650255.1. GTDB lineage: Bacteria > Actinomycetota > Thermoleophilia > Solirubrobacterales > JBBDJG01 > DASRIA01. Next base: position 21,006 of record DASRIA010000013.1, on the reverse strand, counting down.
CCTGCTCGTGGACTCCGAGAGCCTCCAGTTCGTGGACGGCTCCGAAGTCGACTACGTCGAGGGCCTGCAGGGCGCGGGCTTCTCGGTGAACAACCCGAAGGTCATCGCGGCCTGCGGCTGCGGCCAGTCCTTCCGCACGGCCTAGCTACTCCAGCGTCCCTGTAACTCCCGGTCGCCAAGACGGCCGGCGATCGCATGCTGGAGGAATGACGATGCACCGCAAGACCGCGCCCCGCGTTCGCGACGGGCGTGTGCAACGCAAGAACAACTGGAAGCTCGCCCGCGACGACTACACCCGCCGGGTGCAGCCCTATCCGATCATCGACCGGAAGCGGCCCGGACGTGGGTACGCGCACGTCCTGACCCGAGCCGACGTCGAGCGATTCATCGACCTGCTGCCGGACTGGGACGAGCTCGCGCGGGGGCTGGACGCGATCGTGCTGGCGCCGGGTGACTGGGACGCCGAGGGCTGGTACCTGCCAGGGGTCGTGGCGGTGTGTGCATGGGAGCGAGGCTTGTGGACGACCGCGACCAAGGAGTACTGCGCGCACAACCGGGCGGTGCTGGATCGGCTTGACGTGACGCGCGAGGACCGCGGTTCGCGCGTGTTGTGCAAGTGGACGCAAGCCACGGTTCGGGCGTACCAACTGCTCGACGTCCTGTTGCACGAGCTCGGTCACCATCACGACCTGATGACGACGCGGTCGCGGCGGGACGCCGCGCGCGGCGAGCCGTTCGCCGAGGCATACGCGCGCCGTAACGCCGACGCGATCTGGGAGTCCTATCTCGCCGCATTCGAGCTCTAGTCGTCGTTGGAGCCTTGAGGTCTTGGCACGGATGCCGATCACGGCCTTACTGCTGATCGCCCTCATCCTGCTTGGACTGGCCTTGCTCGGTGCGTTCGCCTGGCTCTCCGAGGCTGCGCGTCACGGCAGCTCGAACGCTCGAGTCCTTGCAGCCTGGGAGGCGTTCGGTCTCACGGCCGTTGCGCTGCTCGGCCTGTTCTTGGCGCTCGCACTCCTGGGGCTCCGCTGCGATGGCGGTCTGCGCGGCCTTCGTCCAGACACTCCGCCGGCGACATCCGAGTGCGACGCGATGGATGGTCGGCGCCGCTGCCAGCTTCGGCGTATGGACCATCTTCCTCGCGCCGTTCGGCGACCGCTTCGGGATCTAGGAGCTACCTCTTGCCGCGCGCGGCGCCGTGCAGTAGCTCGTAGCGCGTGAGCTTCACCCGTGGGCGCGTGCCGGCGCCGAGCTCCTGCTCGTGCGCGTCGATCCGCTCCCAGCCTTCCCACTCGATGAAGTCGACGTCGCGCTCGGTCAGCATTTCGGCGATGTCGCCGTCGTTCGAAGGCTCGTTCAGGAGGCCGGCCTCGGCGTCCTCGAGCAGGCTCGACGCCGCCTCCTGGCCGTCCTTCTTGTTCGTGCCGATCACGCCGCTCGGCCCGCGGCGGATCCAGCCCGTGACGTACTCGCCCGTCACGTGGTGCTCGCCGTCGACGACGCGGCCCGCGACGTTCGGCACGGTGCCCCGGCGCTCGTCGAACGGGACGTCCGGGATCGCGATGCCCTTGTAGCCGATCGAGCGCAGCACGAGGGCGCAGTCGAGCGTCTCCTGCTCGCCCGTGCCACGCGCCGCCAGCGAGCCGTCTTCGCGTGGCTCCAGCCGGTTGCGCTCGATCACGATGCGCTCCACCCGCCCTTCGCCCTGCAGCTCCACGGGCGAAGCGAGGAACTTCAACACGATCCGCTTCGGCTTGCCCTCCGGCTCCCGCGCCGCATACTCGCGCAGGATGCGCACGTTCTCGCGCGTGGTCTTGTCGCACTCGTCGGAGTCGAGCCACGCCTGCGAAGCGTCGTCCAGCTCCAAGTCGGCCGGGTCGACGATCACGTCTGCCTGCTCGAGCTCGCCCAGCTCCAGCAGCTCCGGGTTCGTGAAGGCCGCCTGCACCGGCCCGCGGCGGCCGAGGATCACGATCTCCTTGACGGCGTCCGAGGCCAGCAGGTCGATCGCATGGTCGGCGGTGTCGGTCTTGCGCAGCTCGTCGGCGCTCAGCGCGAGCATCCGCGCGCAGTCGATCGCCACGTTGCCGTTGCCGACCACCACGACCCGCTCGCACTCGCCCAGGTCGAACTCGCGGTCCGGATGGTCGGGGTGGCCGTTGTACCAGCCGACGAAGGTGGTCGCCGCCTCGGAGCCCTGCAGGTCCTCACCGGGGATGCCGAGCCGCCGGTCGGTGGCCGCGCCGATCGCGTAGATCACCGCGTGGTAGCGCTCCAGCAGGTCGGCGCGGTGCAGGTCGCGGCCCAGCTCGACCCCGCCGAAGAAGCGGAAGCCCTCCTTGGCAGCCGTCTTCTCGTACACCCGCACGACCGACTTGATCTTGGGATGGTCGGGAGCGACGCCGGCGCGCACCAGGCCGAACGGCGTCGGCAGCCGGTCGAACAGGTCGACGCGCACGGGACGCTCGGCGGCAAGCAGGTGCCCGGCCGCGTAGAAACCGGCCGGTCCTGCGCCGACGACCGCGACGCGGAGTGCTTGATCAGATTGCATTGCGTTCAGGAGGGGTCTAGCGCCCTGGCCGCCCTGAGCCCGTTGCCCTCGGTGCTCATGGACGCCATGGGAGCCTCACCGTCGAGCGCGTCGAGTGCATGCCGGACGCTGCTCGCGATACAGGTGAAGATCGGCGTGTCGCGCAAAGTGTAGGCGCTCGACTCGCTGGGACGCAGCTCGTGCACGAGGTCCAGGAACTCGCCCGGCTCGTCGCATTCGAACGAGACCACGAACTCCTGGTCGTCGAGCCCGAACGAGTAGGTGGTGTTGATGCTGATCTGCGGATAGCGCCGGCCGATCGCGATGTGCTCGCGCATGATGCGCATCCGCTCCTCGGACGGGAGGCGGTACCACTCCCGCTTCTTCTCGAACGGATACACGAACAGGTACTTGTGCTTGCCGGCCCGCACCTCCAGCCGGTCCTCCTCCGAGTACTCCGACTCCTTCGTCATCGCGAGGTAGGAGTAGGGCGTGTCGGCCCATCCCATCAGGCCGCTCTGGCCCAGCACGACGTGGAATTCGTGGATGTCGGGGAGGCCCGGAGCGGCGGTCCACAGCATCAGGTCGGCGTCGCCGCGGGTGCCGACCAGGGAGTATGCGCGCAGGAAGCGGTCCTCCGCGAAGTTGGCGCAGGCCGCCTCGAACTCGCGCTTGTGCGCCTCCCGCTCATCAGGCGGCAGGCGCCGCCAGGCAGGGTCCACCTTCAAGAACGTGAACTTGACGACATTGCGGTTCATGGCTCGCACACCAATATACGCGGCGCTGATCGGCGCCCTGGCGCTGGCGCTGCTCGCGGCGCCCGCGGCCCAGTCCCAGGAGCAGCCCCGGGTCGCGATCGTCTTCTGGCCCGGTCCCAAGCCGCTTTCGAAGCCACCCGCGCTCGAGCGGCTGGCGCAGGCGCCCGGCCTCGGCGCGTTCGGCTTCATGTCCTCGATCCAGGGCTCGTACACGCCCGAGCAGACCTTCCTCGACATGAGCGCGGGCGCGCGCACGACGACCTCGCTCTACGACGACGACGTGCCCACGGACATGCAGCTCTTGCCGGACCGGCGCATCTCGTCCTGGGAGCTGATCGCGAGTCGCGCGGAGAGCGCTCCGGCGGAAGTCCTCCCGGGCCTGCTGGCCACGGTCGTGACCGGCGCAGGAGGTCACGTCGGCTACGCGGGACCGCGGGCGGCCCGGAACCGCGAGGCCGCCGTCGCCGCCAACCTGGAGGGGCGCGTCGAGCGCGTGGCGCTGGCAGCTCCCGAACGGGTCGCCACAGCGGCACTGGGCCTGTGGGCGCGCACCGATCTGATCGTCGCCAAGCTGCCGCCCGGCCCACCGGGAGTGGGCCAGCTGCGCGAGTTGCTCGCAGCGCGACGCCAGCAGGACCTCGTGCTCGTGATCCAGGATCCGAGCCACGTCACGCGCCGCCTCGTTGCGATGGGCGCGGCCGGGTTGGAAGGAGGCACCACGCTGTACTCCGACTCGACTCGCACAGAGGGCATCGTGAGCGCGACGGACATCGCCCCGACGGCGCTCGAGCGGCTCGGGCTCGACGTTCCCGACGAGATGTCGGGCAAGCCGATCGAGGCCCGCGGCGACGCCACGCCGGTGGAGCTGTCGGAGCTCCGCAACCGGCTCACCGACCTCGGGCCGCGCCGCTGGGCGGTGATCTGGCTGGGACTCATCGGCACCGTGCTGATCGCCGCGGCTGCAGGCGCGTTGCGCAGGGACAGGTGGCTGCCCGGCCGCGCGCTGCTGCTCGGCGCGATGTGGCTCCCCAGCGTGCTGCTGCTGACGGCGGCGCTTGCTCCGAGCGCGCCGGTGGAGGGTGTGATCGTCGCCGTGGGATGCGCCGCGCTCGCGCTTGCCACGGATCGGCTGCGTCCCTGGCATCGTGCGCTGGCGGTTCCGGCGGCGGTCGGAGTCCTGTTGCACGTCGCCGACATGGCGCTCGGCTCGGAGCTCGTGCAGCGATCGCTGCTGGGACCCAACCCGGTCCTCGGCTCGCGCTTCTTCGGCGCCGGCAACGAGCTCGAGATCGCGCTGGCCGTGATCGGGCTGCTCGGCCTGGGCGGCGCGCTCGCGACCGCGTCCACCAGGGCGCGGGTCTGGGGGTTCGCGATCGGCGGCGCGCTGCTTGCGTTCACGATGGCCTGGGGCCGGCTGGGCGCAGACGTGGGCGCCGTGCCGACAGTGATCGCCGGCGCGACGGTCGCGGCGCTCGTCGCGGCGGGTCAAGTCGCATGGCGCATGCGCATCGCGATCCTGCTCGTCGCTCCGATCGCCGGCCTTGCCGCGCTCGCGCTGCTCGACCTCGTCACCGGGGGCGACGCCCACTTCAGCCGCTCCGTGCTCGAGGCCGGAGGCCTGGACGAGATCGCCGACATCGCCGAGCGCCGCGTGCGGCTCAGCTACCGGTCGCTGGGCCGGGGCGTGATCCCGTTCCTGGTCGTGCTCGCCCTGGTGGCGCTCGCCCTGGGGTTCCGCCACCGCCGCACGGTCCTGGCCGCCACGGAGGGCGCGCCGGGGGTACGGGCGGCCGTCTACGGCCTCCTGGCCGCCGTTCTGGTGGGCGCGCTGACCAACGACTCAGGACCGATAATCCTGCTGATCGGCAGTAGTTACCTGGGATTCACCGCGGTGTACCTGGCCGCAGTGCCCGCCCGGGCCGCACGGACCCCTGCGACCGAGGAGCAGCGACTCAGTGCCGCCGACCGCCGTTGATAGCATCGCCCGGATGCGGATCGCTCTGGTCTCGCCTTATTCGTGGACTTTTCCCGGAGGCGTGACGCGCCACATCGATGCCCTGGCGCGTGAGTTTCTCGCCGAAGGCCACCACGTGAAGGTCCTCAGCCCGGTCGACCCCGATGACCGGACGACGCGTGCATTGCACCGTCGCTCGCCCGACCCCGCTCCCCTGCCGGACTACGTCGTGCCGCTCGGCCGCACGTTCTCGCTGCCGATGAACGGCGCCCAGTCGCGGCTGGGCTTCACGGGGGAGAGCGTGGTCCGCCTGCGCCGCGAGCTGCGCGCCGGCAACTTCGACGTGGTCCACGTGCACGAGCCGATCGCGGCGATCGTCGGCTGGGACGCGTGCACGTTCGACGCGGGCACCCCCGTGGTGGGCACGTTCCATGCCTACTCGGCCAGCTGGATCCCGAACACGATCGCGCGCACACTCGGCGCGCGCCGCGTGTTCAACCGCCTGACCGCGCGCATCGCCGTCTCGGAAGCCGCGCGCTGGACCGGCGAGCGTTACTTCGGCGGAACGTACGACGTGATCCCGAACGGCGTCGACACCGCTGCCGCCGCGCGCGGCCCGAAGCCGCCCGCGGACGCGCTCCGCATCCTGTTCGTCGGCCGCGAGGAGGAGCGCAAGGGCCTGCCCGTCCTGCTGTCGGCGTTCGCAGGCCTGCGCCAGCACATCCCGGTGCGGCTGCAGGTGATCGGCGCGGAGGCCGACGGGGTGGAGCCGCTGCTTGCCCAGGTCGAAGGCGGCATGGACGGCGTCGAGGTGCTGGGCCGCGTGGACGACCCCGAGCTGTGGCGCCGGTTGCACGAGGCGGACGTCCTGTGCGCCCCGTCGCTCGGCGGCGAGAGCTTTGGAATGGTCCTGACGGAGGCGTTTGCCGCCGGGACGCCGGTGATCGCTTCCGACATCGCCGGATACCGCCAGGTCGTCACGCACGGCCGCGACGGGCTGCTCACCACCCCCGGTGACCCGCTCGAGCTGGCCGAGGCGCTGCGCTCGGTCTGGCTCGACCCCGCCCGCCGCGCGCAGATGAGCGCAGCGGCGCGCGTGCGCGCCCAGGACTTCGCGTGGCCGCAGGTCGCGAGCCAGGTTGCGGATGTGTACCGGCGCGCGATCGAGGCGCCGGCGCCCGCGCACCGGACCCAGGCCGCGCGCGTCAAGGCAGGACTCGTGCAGGGCGACCTGACGCCCAGCCCACGCGCCCGCCGCTTGCCGTCGATCGAGCCCGACCCGCCCATGGCATCGCGCGGGTCACGCGCGCTCGCCGGCCTGCGGCGCGCGACGCTCGCGCTGTCCGCGATCGTCGGTGTGCTGCTCGCCTTCCTCGCGCTGCGGCGCGTCGGCTTCGACAACGTGGCCACGACGCTGCTGCGCTCCAGCCCGATCTGGGTGTTGATCGCGCTGGGGCTGTTCTCTACCTCGATGTTCCTGCGCGCCGTGTCGTGGTTCCACATCGTGCGGGCGGCGATTCCCGACCGGCCGGTGAAACGACGCACGATCTTGAGCGCCACGTCCATCGGCGTGCTGATGTCCGCCACGCTGCCGGCGCGCCTCGGTGAGCCTTCCCGTGCGCTGATCGTCGCGCGCCGGATTGGCCGCATGCGCGAGTCCCTGCCGGTCGTCGCGGGAACGCTGGTCTCGCAGACGCTGCTCAACCTGCTGGCCCTGTTCCTGCTGGCCGTGGTGGTCGTCGGCAGCAACGACATCCTGCGCGGTCACGAGGGCGTGCTGCTGCTCGTCAGCATCCTGCCCGTGGGACTGGCGCTCGCGGTGCTCGTGCTCCCGTCGCTGCTGGAGGCGGGCCGGAGGTTCGGCTTCGGCGGCGGTCAGGGCGCGATCGCGCGGTGGATGCGCGAGGCGGTCGCGGCGCTCGTGCGACTGCGCAAGGGGCTGCACGTCTTCCGGCAGCCCCGGCGGGCGGCTTGGGCCACGAGTGCACAGCTGGCCGCGTGGGGCTTGCAGCTGCTGGGAGCGTTCGCCCTCCTGATGGCGATGAACCTCGATCACCGGGCCGGCATCGGCGCGGCGGCGGCGGTCTTGTTCGCGGTCAACGTGACCGCGGTCCTGCCCGCGACGCCGTCGAACGTCGGCGTGTTCCAGCTCGCGGTGATCACCGTGCTGACGGGCGCCTACGGGGTGCCCGCTGCCTCGGCGCTCGGGTACGGGCTGATCCTGCAGGCGGTCGAGGTCGTGACCGCGGTGCTGTTCGGGCTCCCCGCGCTGATCCGCGAGGGCGTGTCGTGGCGCGACGTGCGCATGCGCGCACTGGCGGCGACGCCGGTGGAGCTGTCCCCGCGGGGCGCTCCGCTACCCGACACCCGCTAGGGGTTCATCAGGCGCCACTCGTCGCCGACTTCCCGGACCTCGGGAAGCGGGTTGTCGACGAGCGTGCATCCGCCGGCGAGGCGGGCGAGCGTGGCGAGGGCGGCGCCGACGCGGGAGAAGAAGCTGGGGAGGGGAGGGCTGGCTTCGTGCATGTGTGATCTATCGAGTGCCGCGCGGGGAAGCTTGACGAGAGCCGGCCCAAGATGCGCCGATCGTCCAAGAATGGCTCAAAACGGCGCATTCCGGTGGCGAATTCGAGGCATCCCGGTATACTGCGCGATTCCTGTACGTGCGCCCTTCGGCGTGCGCAAATTTGGCCCAACTCCCCTCTTTCCAGGAGGTTTTCTTGCCACAGGCACTATCCAACGTGCTGGGGTTTCCGCGCATCGGCCCCCAGCGTGAGCTCAAGTCCGCGACCGAGTCCTACTGGTCGGGAGACCGCTCGATGGAGGACCTGCTGGGGACTGCGAAGGACCTGCGCGCGGCGAACTGGAAGCTGCAGCGCGACGCCGGGATCGACCTGATCCCCTCGAACGACTTCTCCCTCTACGACCAGGTGCTCGACACCGTCGCGATGGTCGGCGCCGTGCCGGCCCGCTACGAGTGGGACGGCCAGAGCGACATGGACCTCGACACCTACTTCGCGATGGCGCGCGGCCGCCAGACCGGCGGGGTGGACGTGACCGCGATGGAGATGACGAAGTGGTTCGACACCAACTACCACTACATCGTTCCCGAGCTCGAGCCGGGCATGAAGTTCCGCTTCAGCTCGCGGAAGCCGCTGGAGCACTACGCGGAGGCGAAGGAGCAGGGCATCCAGACCAAGCCCGTGCTGGTCGGCCCGCTCACGTTCCTGCTGCAGGCCAAGTCGGCGGGTGAGGAGTTCGACCACCTGACGCTGCTCGACAGCCTCGTCGAGGTGTACGCCGAGGTGCTGGCGGAGCTGGGCAAGCTGGGCGCGGAATGGGTGCAGTTCGACGAGCCGGTGCTGGTCGAGGACCGCACCAAGGATGACTTGGAAGCTCTCGAGCGCGCCTACACGAAGCTGGCTGCCGTCGAGGGCGCCCCGAAGATCGTGATCGCCACGTACTTCGACCACGTGGGCGACGCCTATCCCGTGCTGACCCGCCTCCCGGTGGCAGGTGTCTCGCTCGACTTCGTCTACGGCCCGCACAACCGCGAGCTGGTCGCGCAGCACGGCTGGCCCGAGGACAAGACCCTGTTCGCCGGGGTGGTCAACGGCCGCAACGTGTGGATCAACGACCTCGCTGCCAGCCTCGACCTGATCGACGAGCTGCGCGAGCGGACCGGCGGCAACATCGTCGTCTCGACGTCGAGCTCGCTGCAGCACTCGCCGGTCGACAAGACGAACGAGCCGCGCCTCGACGCGGAGGTGCTGAGCTGGATGTCGTTCGCGGTGCAGAAGCTCGACGAGGTGGCCGCGCTGACGCGCGCCGTGAACGAAGGCCGCGACGCGATCTCGGCCGCGCTCGACGAGAACGCCAAGGCGCTCGAGGACCGGCGCAACTCGCCGCGCACGCGCAACCCGCAGGTGCGCGAGCGGCTGGCGAAGGTGACAGAGGCCGACGCGCGCCGCGAGAGCCCGTTCTCGACCCGGCGTGACGCGCAGCACGAGCGCCTCGGCCTGCCGCTCTTCCCGACCACGACGATCGGCTCTTTCCCGCAGACGGCCGAGATCCGCACCGCTCGCGCCCGCTTGCGCAAGGGCGAGATCGACGACAGCAAGTACCTCGACCTGATGCGCGAGGAGATCGAGCGCGTGATCCGCCTGCAGGAGGACATCGGCCTGGACGTGCTCGTGCACGGCGAGCCCGAGCGCAACGACATGGTCCAGTACTTCGCGGAGCAGATGGACGGCTACGTGTTCACCGACAACGCATGGGTGCAGAGCTACGGCTCGCGTTACGTGCGGCCGCCGATCATCTTCGGCGACGTCTCGCGGCCCAACGCGATGACCGTCGAGTGGATCAAGTACGCCCAGTCCCTCACGGACAAGCAGGTGAAGGGCATGCTCACCGGCCCGGTGACGATGCTCATGTGGTCGTTCGTGCGCGACGACCAGCCGCGCTCGGAGACGTGCAAGCAGCTCGCGCTCGCGATCCGCGACGAGGTCTCGGACCTCGAGTCCGCGGGTGTCGACATCATCCAGGTCGACGAGCCCGCGATTCGCGAGGGCCTGCCGCTGCGCTCCGACCGCTGGGACGAGTACCTCGACTGGGCGGTGTACTCCTTCCGCCTGTCGGTGTCCTCGGTGCGCGACGAGACCCAGATCCAGACGCACATGTGCTACTCGGAGTTCGGCGACATCATGCGCCAGATCCAGGAGATGGACGCCGACGTGCTGCTGATCGAGGCCGCCCGCTCCAAGATGGAGCTGCTGGAGGACTGGAAGCGCACGGGCTACGAGAACGAGATCGGCCCCGGTCTCTACGACATCCACTCCCCACGCATCCCCTCGACCGAGGAGATGGCGGAGCTGCTGCGGCTCGCGGCGCAGGTGCTGCAGCCCGAGCAGCTGTGGGTCGACCCCGACTGCGGCCTGAAGACGCGCCGCTACGAGGAGGTCGAGCCCTCGCTCAAGAACATGGTCGCGGCGGCGAAGCAGCTGCGCGAGGAACTGGTTCCGAGCTCGCGGTAAGGTCCGGCCCGTGAAGGGGCCGGTCGAGATCGTCCCGGGCGTGTACGGGCTCGGCGACGAATGGGTGAACTGGTACGTCGTCGACGATGGCGGCCGCCTGACCGCGGTGGACGCGGGCATTCCCGCATATGCGAAGACGCTCGAGGCGGACCTCCGCTCGATCGGCCGCGCGCCGTCGGATGTCGCCGCGCTGGTCTTGACTCACTCGGATGCGGACCACACCGGGATCGCGCCGCGCCTGCGGGATGCCGGGGCGCGGGTGCTGATCCACTCCGCCGACGACACGACTCTGCGCAAGCCGGGACCCAAGCAGGGCGACGCCAGTCCCCGTCACCTCGCGAAGTACCTGCGGCGGCCGCAAGTCTGGCGCCTGATGGTCCATCTCACCCGCGGCGGCGCCGCGCGCCCGCCGAAGGTCGAGGGCGCGGCGACGTTCGAGGACGGCGCCGTGCTCGACGTGCCGGGCAGTCCGCGCGTCGTGCACACGCCCGGCCATACGCCGGGGCACTGCGTGATCCACTTCGACTGGCTCGGCGTGCTGTTCGCCGGCGACGCGCTGTGTACGTGGAACCCGGTCACGGGCAAGCGGGGGCCGCAGCGCTTTCCCTCCGCCATGAACGTCTCGAACGTGCAGGCGCTGGAGTCGCTGGGGCTGATCGAGACGCTCGACGCCCAGGTGGTGCTGCCCGGCCACGGCGAGCCGTATCGCGGCAGCCCGGCGGCCGCGGTGGCGGAGGCCCGCCGGGCCAAACACGTCTGAGCCCGGCGCTCGCCGGAATGTCCGGGGCGGCCTACAGCGGCGCGAGCGTACTGCGGCGCGGCGGGCGGCCCGGGCGGCCGTTGCGGCGTTCCGCGACGTCCCGCGTGCGGCGGCGGCGCGGGCCGGCGAGTGCGCGGATCTCGCCCTCCAGGAAGCGCGGCAGCGACTCGACTTCCGGCAGCGCGCCCGGATCCGCGTACAGCCCGAAGAACATCGACTCGCGGTAGCTGAACATCCCGATCGACAGCGCATGCTGCTCCGCGAGGGGCACGACGGGGTAGGCCTCGCTCAACTCCGCTCCCAGCATGTAGACCGGGAGGCGCGGCCCGGGGATGTTCGAGACCGTGAGGTTGAAGACGCGCGCGCTGGATGCCATGCGGGCTGCCTGGTTCTTGAGCGGGTCGGGCAGCAGGCCGAGCGCGCCGAGCACCGCGCCCGTGCCGGCGGGCCGGCCCGAGGCCTTGAAAGCCGCAGTCGCCTCGTGGACCCGCGCCAGCCGGCCCGGCCGGGTGGCGATCTCGACCGGGAGCTCGATGAAGGCGAACGAGATCCGGTTGCCGAGGTCCCGGCTCTGGTCGTCGGCGCGGACGCTGACCGGCACCATCGCCTTCAGCGGGTGCGGGCGCTCCCCGCGCAGCAGCGCGAGCTCGCGCAGGGCGCCGGAGACCGCTGCAAGGCACACGTCGTTCACGGTCACACCCGCGCGCTGCTTCGCTCGCACGATGTCGTCCATCGGCGCGCGATGGCGGACCAGCACCCGGGCCGGCCCGATCGGGGCGTTGAGATAGGAGGGGGGCGCCGATCGCAGCAGGTCCTGCTCGAACGCGAGCGCGGCGCGCCTCAGGGTGCCCGCGATCCCGCCCTCCCCGGGGCGCCCGGCCATGCGGGCCATGCCGCGCGCCGCGCGCAACGGCTCGGCAGCATTGCTGGCGAACGCGTCGAGCGCACGGCGCGCGGCGTTTGGAGGAGGGGCCGGACACCACTCATCCGCGGGCTCCGGCTGGGCGTCGGGTGTGAGGTCGAACAGCAATAGCGCCAGTTCGACCGCGGACTTCCCGTCCACGAGGGCGTGATGCATCTTGAAGACGACTCCGAGGCGGCCGTCCGCGAGCCGGGGCACCAGGTACAGGTGCCACAGCGGCCGCGCGCGATCCAGCGGCTCCGACAGCGTCGCGTCGGTCAGCCTGCGGAACTGCTCCAGCGGGACCGGCTCGTCTCCCCCTGCGAGCGCGGTCACGTGATCGGCGACGTCGAATCCGGGGTCGTCGACCCAGGAGGGCTCGGCCAGCCGCAGCGGCGGAAACGCGAGCCGCTGGCGGAAGCGCGGGACTCGCGCGAGCCGCGTGGCGACCTTCGCCCGGAGCGCCCTCACCGTCGGGCGAGGAGGTCCGGCGGGCGGCTCGAAGAGGCCGCTCCAGGCGACGTGCATGTGTGCGTTCGGGGTCTCGAGCCGCAGAAACGACCCATCCAATGACGACAAGCGCGTCATGCGGGGATGTTCGGCGAAAGCGCAGCTCCCTTCTACGTGACGGTGGTCGGTAATTCCGGCCTGCGGCTTCGACACGCGGTCCAGGCGCTCGACACCGTCACCTGGAGGTCGCATACCGACTTCGAGGTGACACGGTGGCCGCATGGCGCCCCATGATCGCTCGGAAACTGCGGCCAAACCGCCCTGGAATGCGGAAAAACCGCTTCGACCGATGGGAGAAACGGGGGCCGGAAATCTCCGACCTGTGTCTAAAGACCCCGAGGCCCTGTCAGCCGAGAATGCCAAGCGTTCCGTAACTGCGACCGGCGGCGGGAAGGCCGCCCGGGTAAGGAGGAACGCTCTTGAAGCGGACCAGGTACTTGAAGGCGGCGCTCTCCGGCGCGGCGGTGCTGCTGGCACTGCCGGCGGTCGCGTTCGCACAGGACGGCCCGACCATCGAGGACACCGTCTCCAGCCTGAACACCACCTGGGTGATCGTGGCGGCGGTGCTCGTGATGTTCATGCAGGCAGGGTTCGCCCTGTTGGAGATCGGCTTCTCGCGCGCCAAGAACGCCGGCGCCGGGGTGGCGAAGATCCTGACCAACTTCTCGATCGCCTCGCTTGCGTACTGGGCGGTCGGGTTTGCGCTTGCCTTCGGCGGCGCGGGAACGATCGCGGGTGACTCCGGGTTCTTCCTGGACGTGAGCTCCGTGCCGTCAGAGGCGGCACAGCAGTTCCCGTTCATCGGGACCTACAACATCAGCCCGGCAGCGTTCCTGTTCTTCCAGTTCGTGTTCTGCGCGGTCTCCTTGGCCATCGTCTGGGGAACCACCCTGGAGCGGATCAAGTACGGCGCGTACGTGGTCTACGCCGTCATCTTCTCCGCGGTGATCTACCCGATCATCAGCCACTGGATCTTCGGCGGCGGCTGGCTGCAGGTCAACGTCGGCATGCAGGACTTCGCCGGATCGACCGTGGTCCACCTGATCGGAGCGACCGGCGCCTTGGCGGCGTTGCTCCTGCTCGGGCCGCGGATCGGGAAGTACGGGCCCGACGGCAAGCCGCGTCCGATTCCCGGGCACTCGATGCCGCTCGTCGGCCTCGGCGTGCTGATCCTGTGGCTGGGCTGGTTCGGCTTCAACCCCGGCTCAACGCTGGGAGCGATCGGCAACCGGTTCGCCGAGGTCGCGCTGGTCACCAACCTCGCCGCCGCGGCGGGGGTCCTGGCGGCCGTATCGACGATCTACGCGCTCCAGAAGACTGTCGACATCGGCATGGCGGGCAACGGCGCGATCGCCGGCCTGGTCGCGATCACGGCTCCGTCGGGCTACGTCGAGTTCTGGGCTGCGCCGATCATCGGCGCGGTTGCGGGCGTGATCGTCGTGGTCGGGGTGCTCGCGATCGAGAAGGTCCTGGACGACCCGGTCGGCGCGCTGTCGGCGCACGGCCTGGCGGGTATCTGGGGCACGCTGTCCTGCGGCATCTTCACGTCCCCGCGCTATGCGGAGCTGAACGCCGTCGGTGACCCGGGCCTCTGGTACACCGGCTCGCTCGACCAGCTCGGCGCCCAGGCGCTCGGCATCGGCGCGGCGTTCGCGTTCGCGTTCGGCGCTTCGCTGCTCGTGTTCGGCCTGATCAAGGCCACGATCGGGCTGCGAGTCTCGGCCGAACAGGAGGAAGCCGGTCTCGACATCGTCGAGCACGGCATGTACGGCTACCCGGAGCTGTTCATCCCGGAGCCGGAGGCCGGTGGCGGTTACACGCCGGGCGCGATGCCTGCGCCTGCACCAACGGCGATGAGCGCCGCTGCTCCACGACCCGCGGCGAGCGAGACCTAGGAGGTATCGGCGCACATGAAGAAGATCGAAGCATTCATACGCCACGAGGCGTTCGAGCCAATCCGGACGGAGCTGCTCGAGAAGGGGTTTCCATCCCTCTCGGTCGGCCAGTACCGGGGCTCGGGTCGCCAGAAGGGGATCACGGAGCACTATCGGGGCTCGGAGCTGACGATTCATCTCCGGCCCAAGATGAAGCTCGAGATCGTGGTCGGAGACGGTGACGTGGGACTGGTGACGGAGGCGATCCTGAAGCACGCTCGCAGCGGCGAGGTGGGCGATGGGAAGATCTTCGTCCTGCCGGTCGAGGACGCGATCCGCATCCGCACCGGCGAGCACGGCGAGCAGGTGTTGCAGGCCCACGAGGCGGACGAGATACCCGCCGGCGTCTAGGGCAACAGAAAACCGAATCGGTACGGCTCGGGGGCGCGGCTGCAAGCCACGCCCCCGCAGCCACGAGAGAAACGAATCGGATTTTCCTCAGCCGGAAGATCCGTGAGCGAGAAAGGACGAGATGGCAACAGTTGACACCACCACCAGCCCGGGAGCGTCCGCGCAGGACGTGCTCGCACTGGTCGAGGAGCACGACATCCAGTTCATCCGGCTCTGGTTCACCGACATCCTGGGCCAGCTGAAGAGCTTCGCGGTGGGCAAGGACGAGCTGGAGAACGCGCTCACCGATGGCATGGGCTTCGACGGCTCGTCCATCACCGGCTTCAACCGCATCGAGGAGTCGGACATGATCGCCATGCCCGACCCGAGCACCTTCGCCGTGTTGCCATGGCGCCCGCGCGAGAAGGCCGTCGCACGCATGTTCTGCGATGTGCTCGTCCCCGGCGGCGAGCCGTACGAGGGCGACCCGCGCTACGTGATGCGCCGGGCGCTCGAGCGCGCGCAGGCGATGGGCTTCGACACGTTCAACATCGGGCCCGAGCTGGAGTTCTTCTACTTCCGGCAGGCCGAGCTGAACGGCGGCCCACCGGAGGTGCTGGACAAGGGCGGCTACTTCGACCTCACGACTCTCGACGCCGCATCGGACATGCGCCGCGAGACGGTGCTCGCCCTCGAGCAGCTCGGCATCCACGTCGAGTACACGCACCACGAGGTCGGGCCCTCGCAGCACGAGATCGACATGCGCTTCGCCGAGGGCCTGCGCATGGCCGACAACGCGATGACGTATCGCATCACGGTCAAGGAGATCGCGATGAAGTACGGCGTCTACGCGACGTTCATGCCGAAGCCGCTGTTCGGTGAGAACGGGTCGGGAATGCACACGCACCAGTCGCTGTTCAGCAACGGGCGCAACGCGTTCTTCGACCCGGAGGACGAGTACCACCTGAGCCCCACGGCGAAGTCGTTCATCGCCGGGCAGCTCAAGCATGCACGCGAGATCTCGGCGCTGTTCGCGCAGTGGGTCAACTCGTACAAGCGGCTCGTGCCCGGCTACGAGGCGCCGGTCTACATCGCCTGGTCGCGGCGCAACCGCTCCGCGCTGATCCGCGTGCCGATGTACCACCCGGGCAAGGAGCAGGCGACGCGCGCCGAGTTGCGGTGCCCCGACCCCGCATGCAACCCGTACCTGACGTTCGCGGCCATGCTGCAGGCGGGTCTGGAGGGAATCGAGAAGGGCTACGAGCTGCCCGACCCGATGGAGACGAACCTCTACGACCTGACGCCCGAGGAGCGCAAGAAGCTCGGCATCGAGCAGCTCCCCGAGACGCTCGGCGAGGCGATCGAGGAGATGGCCGGCTCGGAGCTGGTGCTGAAGGCGCTCGGCGAGCACGTGTTCACCCGCTACATCGACCTCAAGCGTCAGGAGTGGGAGGACTACCGAGTGCAGGTGAGCCCATGGGAGCTGGACCGGTACCTGCCGGTTCTGTAGCCGAGAGCCGCCTTCCGACCCTGGTCGAGCGGATTCGCCGCGTCCACCAGCTGATGGTGGACGCGGCGCTCACCGGCGACGGCTTCGACCGGATGGCGGAGCTTGCGGCGGAGGAGGTGGGCCGCCCGATCGGCATCGTGGTGCCCGAGCTCGACGTCGCGGTGGTGTGGCCGGGCGGGCACTCGGAGGAGCTTGCGGCCCTGCGCCGCCTCACCGAGAAGCGCGTCGCCGGTGGCCGCGCGGCGATTCCCGAGGAGGTCGACCTCGTGATCCCGATCTCGTTCGCCGATCGCCTCGTGGGAGTGGTGGGCATGCTTGCCGGCGGGCCGCCCGTGGAGTCCGAGGCCGGCGAGTTCCTGCACCTCGCCGCGACGTCCAGCGCCACCGCCGTGGCGCTCGACAAGGCCAGCGAGCGCGACAGCGCGCAGGCTCCGGGCGGCCTGATGGCCCAGATCGTCACGCGCTCCATCCGCCCGGAGGCGGCGGTCCGGCGCGCGACGGCGCAGGGCTGCGACCTCTCCGCCGGTGTGATGGTGTCGGTCACCGACGTGGGAGCCGGCCGGCCGCGCGAAGCGCTGTCCGTGATCGCGACCGAGTTCCCGCAGTCTCTGGCCGAGCTGGTGGGCGAGCGCCTCTACGCGCTGCTGCCCTCCCGGCGGGGCGAACGCCGGGCGGTGGCCGACGTCGCCGAGCGCTTGCGGCCCTACGGCCTCACCGGGACGTCGTCGCACTACGGCGACCCGCGCGAGATCGCCCGCGCCGTGACGGAGGCCGAGATGGTGCTCGAGGGCCTTGCGGAGGAATCTCCGGCGGCGCAGGCCCTCGACGGCGAGGGCGGGTCCGGCGTGTACCGCCTGCTGTACCGGGCGCTGGCCTCCGATCCGGACGAGGTGCGGCGGTTCTACGAGGACACGGTCGCCCCGCTGGTGAGCCACGACGAGCAGTACCGGGGCGACCTGCTGCCCACCCTCGAGGCCTATCTCGGGAACGACTGCAACATGAACGCGACCGCCCGGGCGATCTACGCCCACCGGCACACCGTCGCATACCGGCTGGAGCGGGTGAGGGAGCTCACCGGGCTCGATCCCGCCGCGACCGAGGACCGGGAGCGGCTGGGGCTCGGGTTGAAGGCACTGCGGATCGTGGAGGCCGGCTCCTAGAACTCTGCTCCAAATTCGTATGACGCGTCGTCATGCCGGGGCCTATAATCGCCGCCAGGAGGATTGGGTCGCGGGTTCGCAGCGCGGCTCAGGCCGGGGGGCTGGCTCCCGGCGCATCACGACAACTTGATCCGTGACGACATAACCGTTCGCCTCGCCGGCGAGTCCGGCGAAGGCGTCATTTCGAGCGGCGACATTCTCACCACGGGAGCTGCGCGCACCGGCTACTGGGCGCTGACCTTCCGCACCTATCCCGCCGAGATCCGCGGTGGTCCCTGCATGTATCAGGTGCGGATGGGCACGGCGCCCGTGCGCACGCAGGGCGACGCCGTCGACCTGCTGGTCTGCTTCAACCAGGAGGCGTTCGACCTCCACCACCACGAGCTCGCGGCAGACGGCCACATCGTCTGCGACGCCGAGTCCGTGAAGGTCTCGCCGCAGTACGAGTCGCGCGCGTCCGAGGTCCCGCTCGCCGCAATCGCCCAGGAGGCGGGCGGCAACCGGCGCGGCAAGAACATGGTGTCCGTTGGCCTCGTCTGCGGGCTGCTGGGCATCGACACGGTTCGCATCGAGGAGATGATCCTCAAGCGCTACGCCCACAAGGGCGACGTGGGGGAGTCGAACATCAAGTCGCTGCGGGCCGGGTTCGAGCACGCCCGGGACGAGCTGCCGGCCAACGGCCACAAGCTCGGGCCGGCGCGGTCGCTGGACGAGGACCGGTTGCTGGTGTCGGGCAACCAGGCGATCTGCCTTGGTGCCCTCCATGCAGGCCTCGGTTACTACGCGGGCTATCCGATCACGCCGGCGTCCGACATCCTCGAATGGCTGGCGGCGCGCCTGCCGCGATTCGGGGGCGTCGCGATCCAGACCGAGGACGAGATCGCCGCGCTGGCGTCCGTGCTGGGTGCGTCGTTCGCGGGCCGCAAGGCGATGACCGCCACGTCGGGTCCCGGCCTGTCGCTGATGGCCGAGCTGGTCGGCCTGGCCGGCATGGCCGAGATCCCGGCCGTGATCGTGGACGCGCAGCGCTCCGGCCCTTCGACCGGAATGCCCACCAAGACGGAGCAGTCCGACCTCAATCACGCCCTCTTCGGCGGGCACGGCGAATCGCCGCGCGTGGTGATGGCCCCGACGTCGGTCTCCGACTGCTTCGACGTCATCGTGGAGGCGTTCAACGCCGCCGAGAAGTACCAGGTGCCGGTGATCGTGCTGTCGGACCAGTCGCTCTCGCACCGGCTCGAGACGGTGGCGCGGCCCGCGCTCGGCTCATTCGACGTGGACGAGCGCGCGCAGCCGAACGGCCAGGCAGAGGCAAACGGCTCGTACAACCGCTACGAGATCCGCGCCGGCGGCGTGTCGCCCATGGCGGTGCCCGGCAACCCGGGGGCTTACGTGTCCACGGGGATCGAGCACGACGAGGCCGGCAACCCCCACTACGAGCCGGAGCTGCACACCGCGATGATGTCCAAGCGCTTCCGCAAGCTGCAGCCGCTGGCCGACCACGAGGGCCGGGTGACGATCACCGGCCCCGAGCAGGCCGACGTGGGCATCCTGGGCTGGGGCTCGACCGAGGGAGCAGCCCTGGAGGCGGCCGAGATCTGCCTGGACCGCGGCCTGAAGGTGTCCACGTGCTACCCGCGCGTGCTGGCCCCGCTGCCGACGGAGCGCATCCGTGCGTGGGCGGACGGGATGGGCCGCGTGATCGTCCCCGAGCTGAACGTGACGGGCCAGTTCGCGCGCATCGCGCGAGCGGACGCGCGCGTGGAATGCGAATCGGTCTGCAAGGCGACCGGCCTGCCGTTCACCGCGGCGCAGATCGCTGACTTCATCACCGAGGGCACCGTGCCCGCTGACGACAGCGGCGTGTGGCTGCCCGGAATGACAGGGGAGGCCAGAGTTGGCTGACGAGCTGAGGGTCAAGGCAAACACCTACAAGTCCGGCCTGAAGCCGATCTGGTGCCCGGGCTGCGGCGACTTCGGAGTGCTGGCGGCGGCCTACCGCGCGTTCGCCGAGCTCGATCTCGACCCGGACCGCACGGTGATCGTGTCGGGCATCGGTTGCTCGAGCCGCTTTCCCGGCTTCGTCTCCACGTACGGGTTCCACGGCGTGCACGGCCGCGCGCTGCCGACGGCCATGGGCGTGAAGCTCGCCAACCCCGACCTCGACGTGATTGCTGTCGGCGGCGACGGCGACGGCTTCGCGATCGGCGGGGGCCACTTCCCGCACGCCGCGCGCCGCAACGTCGACATCACGTACATCATCATGAACAACCAGACCTACGGCCTCACGAAGGGCCAGGTCTCGCCCACGTCCCTGCACGAGCAGAAGTCGCCGTCGACGCCGTTCGGCAACCTCGAGGAGCCGATGAACGTGCTCGCGACGGCGATCGCCGCCGACTGCTCATATGTCGCGCAGGGCGCGAGCTTCCGCTCGAAGGAGCTGACCGAGCTGATCGTCGAGGGCATCCGCCACCCGGGCTTCAGCTTCATCGATGCGTTCAGCCCCTGCACCGCGTTCAACAACACGACGCAGGAGTGGAAGGAAGCCGTCTACAACCTGCCCGCCGAGCACGACTCGTCGGACCGCGCCGCCGCCTTTGCAGCCGCGCTCTCGAACGAGATGGGGATCGGCATCTACTACCGGCACGAGCGCCCGACGCTCGACGGCCGCGTGCTGGAGATGCAGGAGCGCGCGCCGGCCGGGTCGGTGGACGAACTGGTCGAGACGTTCGCAGTGCGGCCGGCCGAGCCGGCGATCACCTCCGGCTGAGCCCTGGGGCTAGCTCTCCTCGAGCGACTTCGGCTCGCGCGAGATGCGCACGGTGAAGCTGCCGGTCGCAGGCCCGCCGTCGAAGGACTCCGCGGCGGCCTTGCCGTCGACCCCGGCGTTGACCCGATAGCGCGGGTTGTACGTGCCGGCCCGCAGCGCGCTCACCTTCCACTCGAGCGTCCGTCGGGCGCCGGCCTGGAGGGGCCCCGTGGTCCATGTGTTCGCCAGCGCGGACGTGGAGTTGAACGGGGCCTCGTTGACGATCCAGATCGGCCGGGCCGGGTCGGCCAGGCTGGCGTCCTGCTTGCGCTGGTAGAACCCGTCGACCGTCACCCCGAGGTTGGGGATCGTCTTCGAGTCCTTGTTCTGGACCGTGATCCTGAGCGTGGACTCCTGGGCCAGGCTCTGCTTTCCCGGGAAGGAGGCCGAGATCACGTCCACCTTGTAGGTGCCCTCTGCCTCGTTCTCGTCCTGTGGGTCGCCGCTCCCGCAGGCGCCCGTCGCCAGGGACAACGCGACAAGTGTCGCTGCCACGCACCCGGCGCGGAATGTGGCTCTCCTCTCCAAACCCGCGCGAAACATACCAATGCATGGCCTATGGCCATGGCTTATGCTTTGCCGCCTGTGCGGAGGTTTTCGCGTGGGGCGGGGCCGTTGCACGGGGAGGAGATGCAGCTGATCTCAGTGGAGAGGACGCATGGTTCGTAGCGTCGCCGACAGGGCCTTCCTGCCCGCCAAGAACCTGTTCGAGCAGGTCGGCGACATGATGATCCTGACCGGCAAGACGATCGTCTCCGCGATCCGCCCGCCGTATCCCTACGGGGGCGAGTTCATGTCGCAGTTCCTGTTCGCG
>DASRIA010000012.1:0-2962 GCA_035650255.1 Solirubrobacterales bacterium | reverse complement strand
GCGTCGAGGAGGCGGCGAGGGTCGACGCGCACGTGGCCTCGTGTGCCCGGTGCGCCGACGCCGTCGCCGAGGCGCGGGGGCTGATCGCGGCCTCGTCGCGAATTCTCACGGCGCTGGACCAAGTGCCATCGGTCCGGGTGGCGCCGGGATCGAGGGGATCGACGGGCTTCCGATGGACGGGGCGCCCGTTCGCCACGGCGTTCGTTAGGCAGCGGATCGCGGCCGTGATCGCGTTGATCGTCGTCGGCGGTGTGGTTGCGCTGACGGTTGCCCGCGACACGTCGTCCCCCGTGCCCGAAGCCGGTCCCATGGCCGAGGTCGCGGTGGTGGACTCGCCAGCTCCGGTCTCGACGACCCCGACACCCATGCCGGCCGCCACGTCGAGACGGGATGGCGCTCCGGGAGCGACTCGACGAGAGCCGGGCCGTGGTGCGGCGGCGCCGGCGCCCCGCGTGCACCGACTCGAGGTGGCTCGTCAGGCGGACTCGGCACGGCCGGCGGCGGCGCTGAGCGCGGCGCCCCTGGTCGCGGCCGACGTGGCCGCTCCGCCTCCGGCGCGAGTAACGGACAGTGTTCGAGTGGCCGATGTGGTGGCGCAGGCGGAGCGAAAGGTCGAGGCACAGGAAAGCGCAGCGAAAGCGGCCGCGACGGAGAATCGAGCGCGAGGCCTGGTTGGCGGCCGTGCCGAAGCCGACATGGAGCAGCGTCGCTATGCCCGAGTTGCGCCTTCCGCGGCGATCGGCGCGGCTGCGGGGACCGCTCCCGGTTCCAGCGACGCCCGGCTCGTTCAGGAAGTACGCATGACCGAGGGCGGCCAGGAGGTTTGGCGCCGGATCTACCGCGTCGACAGCATTCTCGTGACGCTCGATGAGCGCCGCCCGAGCGTGATCGAGGAGACGAGCAGGATGCCGGTCGAACGGGAGCAGCGGGCGGCCCCGTCGCCATTGCCGATCGACACGACGGTGCGACCGACGAACACCATTCGGTGGAGGGATGCGCGCGGCGCCGAGCTCACGCTGACCGGGCCGGCGCCGAGAGCGAGGCTGGAGCGGATCAGGAAGTTGCTCGGACTGTGATTCCTTTTGGGACGGCAAAGACGTCAGATGTCAGACGTCAGAGCTCAGATGTCAGAATGCGCGGTATGCTCTCTGACGTCTGAAATCTGACATCTGACCTCTGACGTCTTTGCCGTTACTCCATCAGCAGCAGGCCCACACCGTCACGAATCGTCGCTCCTCCTCGGACCACGCCAGCGCGTACGTCCCATCACCGGTGAAGTAGCGGAACGTGGGACGGTCGCGCAGCTCGGCGACGAGTGACTCCACACGCGCATCGCTCACGCTGTCGCGCGCCATTTGCGCGATGGCGTCGAGGGCGGTCGGCGGAGTCGACGAATCGGCCGGAACGCCGTTCGCGCGCCGCCACATCTCCTCGGCCACGTCCTCGCGGATGGCGTCGCGCATGCCTTCCTGGATCGATCGATCATCGGTCGCGAGCGGCGTGTCGCCGGGACGGAAGGCCATGTTGCCCACGAGCGAATCGATCTGGGCGCGCACCCGATGCTCGACGGCGGAGTCGGTGAGCATCGAAGGGTCATCGCGGACAAAGTACAGCTCGGTCCCCCAGGAGTCCGTGTAGAGCAGGGAATCCTCGGGCGAGCGGATCTCGAGCGTTACGGTAAGCGAGTCGTATCGCGCGCCGCTCGCGAGAACGATGAAGCGCTCCGGGCGCCGGTCGCCGCTCAGGTCCACCTCGCGAGTCCGGCGTATCGAGATGGGATCGCCGGTCGCGGCGCTGTCAGCCGCTCGCGTGCTCCCGTCGCGGCCGCATGCGGCGAGCATCACGATGACGAGCGCGCAACGGGAGAGTGAATTCACGGAAGCTGGTCGGCCACCTGGTGATCGACAGCGTGGGCGATGTGCGGCTCGGTTGGTGTCGCCTCCGAAGCGGCGAGGTCCACGGCGTTTCCGTTCGCTTCGGCTGACCGCAGCGCTCTCAGCACCGTTCCACCGGCGGCGAGCGCGCCGAGGAGAATGTACAGGTAGAACGTGTAGAAGCGCCACCAGACGAGCGAGGCGCCGAAGAGCGCGAGCGGGATGACGCCGCCGAGCGTGGCCTTGAAGCCGACCTCGACGATACCGCCACCGCCCGGAACGGGGGCGACCACCGCTCCGTAGAACAGCGCCAGCGGCCAGAGGACCAGCTTGGAGAGCGGGGCCTCGCCCCCTAACGAGTACACGATGATGGGCAGCACGGCCAGCCGGGCCATCACGTGCAGCACCGAGACGACGAATCCCAGAAGGAAATAGTCGAGGCGGGCGTAGCGAATGAGGCTGGCGCTCGACCGGAGTCGCCGAAGCGAGCGCTGGATGGCGCGCCATCGAATCGCGTTGAGCCCAATGCGCCGTGCCCACCATGGTGGTGGTCCGCTCGACCGTCGCCAGGCGAGCAGCACGCCGGCCACGCCGACGCCGATCACGAAGGAGGCGTAGCCGCCCACGAGCCCGACGATCCACGCGAGGCTCGAGTCCGGCTCATCCGTGAAGAGGAGGGCGATTCCCATCGCCACCACGACCAGCGCGAGCATCTCCAGGAACAACTCGGCGAACAGCAGCAGGAACGTTCCGGCTGGTGAGACGCCGGCTTTGGCGAGCACGAGATAGCGGGCGGGCTCCGCGCCTGAACGGGCCGGTGTAATGGCGGCGGCGAAGTCGCCGGCGAGTCCGGTGCGCATCGCGACGCCAAACGTCACCGGTACGCCGAGCGACGCCCCGCTCAACCGGATCTTCATTGCCCGGAGCACGAGATCGGCGGCCACCGCCGCCACACATAACGCGTGCGCGAAGAGCGGCAGCCCGACGGACCGGTCCTCGACCGGCCAGCTCTTGAAGATGATCCAGACCGACACGCCGATGGCAGCGGCGAACGAGATGATCGTGATCAGCCAGCGGCGCCAGGTCAT
>DASRIA010000011.1:0-85319 GCA_035650255.1 Solirubrobacterales bacterium | reverse complement strand
GACGATCGACGAGACAGCCGAGCGCGTCCGCGCGCTCGTCCCGGACGCGCGCGTCCTGGTTGCCCACGGCCAGATGGCCGAGGGGAAGCTCGAGCGGGTGATGCTCGACTTCCTGCGCGGCGACGGCGACGTGCTCGTGTGCACCACGATCGTCGAGTCCGGCCTCGACATCCCGAGCGCGAACACGCTGGTCGTCGAGCGCGCGGACGAGCTCGGCCTCGCGCAGCTCTACCAGATCCGCGGACGCGTGGGCCGGTCTCGCGAGCGCGCCTACGCGTACCTCCTGTATCCGTCGGCCGCCGCGCTCTCCGAGGAGGCCGGCCAGCGGCTCGCAACGCTCTCCGACTACACAGAGCTCGGCTCCGGCTTCAAGATCGCGATGCGCGACCTCGAGATCCGCGGCGCCGGCAACCTGCTCGGCGCAGAGCAGTCCGGCCACGTCGCGGCGGTCGGCTTCGAGCTCTACATGCAGATGCTGGAAGAGGCCGTCGATGCTGGGCGGCCCGCCGATGGCGGGCCGGCGGATACGGGATGGGAGCCCGTGCGTCTCGACGTGCTGGTCGACGCCTACGTCCCCGCGCAGTACATCCCCTACGAGGTGGCGAAGATCGACGTGCACCGGCGCATCGCCGCGGCGCGCGAGCCGGCCGACCTGGGAGCGATCGTCGAAGAGCTGGAGGACCGCTTCGGCCCCGTGCCGCAGCCGGTCTCCAACCTGGTGCGCCTCCAGGAGGCGCGCATCAAGCTCGGCCGCGCGGGCGCGCGGACGGTCGAGTTCCGCCAAGGGCGGCTGACCGTCTCTCCGATCGAGCTCGACTCCGCTCAGGCGCGCGCGCTGCGCGAGGAGGTCGAGGGCGCCGTGTACGAGTCGCTGAAGCGCACCCTGCGCTTCCGCGTGCCCGACGACGCCGAGGACCGCTTTGCCGCGGTCGTGCGGGTCGCCGACGCGCTGCTGCGCGTGAAGCAGCAGCTCCCAGCCGCAGCCTGAGCCCGCACTTGCATCGTCGGGCGGGGTCGGAGATGATCGCGTCGGACTCGCGGGCGACGGAACGCAGGGAGGGACGATGGCAAGCGCGACACGGATGGTCCTCGCGGCGTTGCTCGCCTGCCTGTTGACCGCCGTGCCCGCGGAGGCCGGGCACGTGGCGTGCGGGGACCGGATCACGCAAGACACGCGACTCGACTCCGACCTGCTCGAGTGCCCCGGCGTGGGACTCGTGATCGCCGGCAACGATGTGACGGTCGACTTCGCCGGCCACGCCCTCGACGGGATCGGGAGCGAAACCGAAGAGGCCATCGGGATCACCATGGAGCCTCACGTCGACCGATTCACGCTCGTGCGCGGCACCATCAGCGAGTTCTTCTGCGCCGTGATGACGCAGGAGCCCGGGCTGCTCGACCGGATGCGCATCGTCGACAACCCCTATTGCGGTATCGAGTCACGCGCGAACGTCGAGGTACGGAACAGCTTCTTCGCCGGGAACGGGGCTGCGTCGGACGGGCCCAACCGGGTGACCGGCAGCACGTTCATCGACAACACCGACCACGGGATCCGGACCCGCGGAACCGGATTCATCGTGGGCAACGTCGTGCGCCGGAACCCCACGGGCATCATCCTCGAGGAGGGCACGGGCATGATCGCGCGTAACTTCGTGACCGACAATCCCGGTGCCGGCATCGACTGGAACTTCAGCGCCGCAGGCACGGTCCGCGACAACTTCGTCGCGCGCAACGGATACGGGATCACGCTCCATCAGGAGGAGTACCGAGCGAACCCCCTGATCGAGCGCAACGTCGTGCTGGGCAACCGGGTGAATGGCATCCACGGCCACTGGGCCGGCCGCGGCAGCCTCGTGACCCGGAACCTCGTCTACGGCAACGGCGGCAGCGGCATCCACGCGACCGGGTTTGGACCGTGTCCCGAGGTGCGCGACAACTACGTGGCCCACAACGGGCTGAACGGCATCGCCATGGTCGAAGCGTTCACGCCCTTCTCCGGATCCCAAGGCGTCACGCCGGAGTGCTCCGGCTCCGTGTCCGGCAACATCGCCCGGCACAATGCGGCCGACGGCATCGACGTGGCGGACATGACAGTCCTGGTGGCCGTGGGACGCAACCGCGCCGATCGCAACGGCGAACTCGGGATCGAAGCGAGGGACGTGATCGACGGTGGCGGGAACCGGGCCAGGCGCAACCGAGACCCGCGCCAGTGCGTGGGCGTTACCTGCCGCTGAGCAGGAGGTTTCTGCGCGTCACGAGCGCGGCCTTGTAAACAGCCGTCTCGTCCGCGAGTATCTCGGCGGATTCGCAGTCCCCCCGAGGAGACCTCTTGGCCTGGTCGACACGGATCGTCCCCTTAGTCGTGCTGCTCGTGTGCGCGTGCCTCGCGGCGCCCGCAGGCGCCACGCATGTCCAATGCGGCGACACGATCACGCAGGACACGACACTCGACAGCGACCTCGCCTGCGATGAAGGGCTGGCCATCGGAGCGGATTCGGTGACGCTCGACCTCGGTGGACACGCGATTGCCGGACCAGACGGCCAGGGCACCGGGGTCCGGTGCCGGGAACAGTCCGGGGTCGTGATTCGCGACGGCACCATTCGCGGCTTCGGGGAGGGAGTGCAGGCCGAGGAATGTGCCGACACGACGGTGTCTCACGTCCATCTCGACGCGAACACGGTCGGTATCGACGTCTACTTCGGCAAGGCCCCCAACCGCATCACCGACAGTCGCATCACCGGTGGGCGAGTCGGCATGCGCATTCAAGGCGGATTCCAGGTGGCGCGCAACGAGATCGGCGACAACAGCTTCGCGGGAATGCTGCTCGATTTCACGAGCGGGACGATCGAGGACAACACCATCCGCGGCAACGGTCGCGGCATCGACCTCGAGGAGGCACAGGCGGTGATCACCGGCAACCGCATCCTCGACAACGAAGGGCCGGGCATCCGTTACGACTACTGGCAGGAGGGCGAGGTCCTGGACAACCGGATCGAGCGCAACGGCACCGGGATCCTTGACGAGGGAGCAAGCACGATCACCATCAGGGGCAATGTCGTGCGCGCCAACAGAGGCGACGGCGCGCACGTGAAGGCGTTGGCGCCGATCAGCGAGAACCGGTTTAACTGGAATGGCGCGAGCGGGCTGCGACTGGGCGACATGGGATACGGCTTCGGCCCCGCAGGCTGTGTCGTCTCGCGGAACCTCGCGTACCGGAATCAGCGCAACGGCATCGTGTTGGAGGGCGGAGATACCGGATGCGGCTCCATCCGGGTGGCGGGCAACCACGTGCACCACAACGGGTCCGACGGATTGCTCGTCACCGGGTCCCGCGGCGAAATGCACCTGCGTGCGAACAGGGCCGAGCACAACGGCGACGACGGGATCGACGTCGACTCGCGTGAGTTCAGTATGGGCGACGGCGCATGGTCTCCAGACGGCTCGCTGATTGCCGGCACCGTGACGCTCTACGACGAGCCGCCCTCGAGCATCAACCTCTTCGCCGCCGACGGCAGCGGCGCGCGGGCGCTCGTCGAGGGAGTCCGGGCGTCTTGGTCCCCGACGGGCACGCAACTTGCCTACCAGGCTGACGATGGTGTGCACGTCGTCAACGCCGACGGCAGCGGCGACCGCTTCCTTGCTGCGGGTGGCGCGCCGCAGTGGTCGCCGGCCGGGACCACGATCATGCTCCAGAACGGCAGCGGCATATACGCGATCGAGGCCGGGGGAGGCGCTCCGACCCTGCTGGGCAGTGGCTCCGATCCGGAGTGGTCGCCCACCGGCGACCGGGTTGTCTTCCAGCGCAGTAACGAGGTGCTGATAGTCAACGCCGACGGCACCGGTGCGACGTCCCTGATCGAGGGCGGCAACCCGACGTGGTCGCCGGACGGTGAGCGCATCGCCGTCACGGACGGCCTCGACCTCGTGACCGTTCGCACCGACGGCAGCGACCCGCAGCACCTGACCATGGACGAGCCCGCTGACTACTCGCCCGACTGGTCGCCCGACGGGTCGCGCATCGCATTCCTGCGCGCCGAGCCTGGACGCATCGCAACATATGTCGTGAGCGCGACAGGTGGACCGATCGACCTGGTCGCCGCGGGCGACACACCTCCCCTGTGGTCGCCCGGCAGCGATCGCCTGCTGCTGGGCCGGACGGTCGTGCGACCGGACGGGACGCTCGCGGCCGAGCTGGGCCTGAGCTTCAACCCCTTCGTGACTCTCAGAAGCAACGTCGGCGACAGCAACTCGGATCTGGGGATCGAAGCGGTGGAGCAGGTCACGGACGCCGGCGACAACCGCGCCGCCGGCAACGGGGATGCCCGCCAGTGCGTGGGAGTCGCCTGCGGCTAGCAGCCCCTGCAGGAACCGAAGAACCCGCAGCGAACCGGCGCTATAGTTCTCCGCCGCGCCCGGCTTCCCGGGCCGCCTTGCCGAATGGCTCGTCCCGCACGCTCACCAGCCAAGGGCTCCCAGCCCCCGCCCGGCCGCACGATCGGCCTGATCCTGCTTGCCTGCATCCTGGCGATCGTGGCCGCGGCGATCTTCTCCGCCGCCGGCGGCGTGGCCGACGACGACGTCGCGGACATCGACAAGGCCGGCGCCATCTCGAAGGAAGACTTCGACCACTGGCTCACGGTCGTGGCTGCGCAACCGCAGCCGGGGCAGAAGAAGAAGCCTGCCCCGCCCAAGCCGGGCAGCCGCCAGTACGACGCCGTCAAGCAGCAGGTGATGCAGTTCCTCGTGTCCGCCAAGTGGATCGAGGGCGAGGCGAAGGAACGCGGCCTGAGCGCGACGCCCGCCGAGGTTGACCGCCAGTTCGAGGAGACCAAGGACCAGTCGTTCCCCAACGAGCGGGCGTACCAGCGGTTCCTGCGCACTTCGGGCCAGACCGAGGAGGACCTCAAGTTCAGGGTCCGCCTCGACGTGCTGTCCAACAAGATCCGCCAGCAGGTCACCGAGGCCAGCCAGGACGTGTCGCAGAGCGAGGTCGAGGACTACTACAACGACAACGAGCAGCAGTTCTCGCAGCCCGAGCGGCGTGATCTCGAGGTCGTCCTGAGCAAGAAGCAGGCCGACGTGCTCGAGGCCAAGCGGCGCGTCGAGGGCGGCGAGCGCTGGGCGCGGGTCGCCCGCGAGCTGTCCGACGACCCGGCCTCCAAGGACCAGGGCGGGAAGCTGCTCGGGGTCACCAAGGGCCAGCAGGACCCGAAGCTCGACGCAGCCGTATTCGCCGCCGTGGAGAAGAAGGTTGCCGGCCCGATCAAGACCGACGCCGGCTACTACGTCTTCCGCGTCACGAAGATCACGAAGGAGACGAAGCAGAGCCTGGAGCAGTCGCAGCAGGGCATCCGGCAGCTGCTCGTGTCGCAGAAGCAGCAAGAGGAGCTGGACCAGTTCTCGAAGACTTTCCGCAACGACTGGCGCGCCCGCACCGACTGCGCGGACGACTTCAAGATCGCCGACTGCCGCAACGGACGTGAGGAGAGCCCCACGAACGCAACGCCGCCGCTTCCGCCCGGCCAGAAGAAGCCCGTGCCCGGAGCGACCGGCGCAGCGCCGCCCGCGCTCGACGGCACCGGCGACACTCTCGCGGGCGGCAACGGCGACGGCACCGTGATCGGGGTCGAGCAGAGCGCGGCGGGCGGTCAGTTCGGCATCACCGGCGGCGCGACCCCCGGCCTGCAGGCTCCGCTCGCACTCGGCGGCGCGCCGAAGCCGGGCGCGGAGGGAGCCGCACCGGGAGGCGCCGTGCCCGGTCTGCCCACCTCGCCGGGCGGCCCGGGCGGCCAGCCCGTCCCGCAGCAGGGCGGTGCGCAGCAACCGCAGGGCGGCGGCCAGCAGACTGCACCGCCTCCATCCGGCGGCAACTGACCCCACGCATGCCCCAAGCCGAGGACGAGCGGTTGCCCGAGGCGCTGCTCGAGCTCGACGCGATCACCCGCCGCCTGCGCGCCGAGTGTCCCTGGGACCGCGAGCAGGACGAGCGCAGCATCGTGCCCCACACCGTCGAAGAGGCATACGAGCTGGCGGACGCGGCGCATTCGGGTGACGACGCCAAGCTCCTCGACGAGCTGGGCGACGTGCTGTTCCAGGTGTACTTCCTCTCCCTGCTGCTCGAGGAGCGCGCCGCCGGCGACCTCGCCGCGGTGGCCACGGCGACGCGCGAGAAGCTGGTGCGCCGCCACCCGCACATCTTCGGAGAGGAGCTGACGCAGCTGCCGACGGACGCCACCACCGCCGCCGAGGTGAAGCAGAACTGGGATGCGATCAAGCTGCGGGAGGGGCCGGCCCGCGTCGCCGGGACGCTGCCCGCGCTCGCGTACGCGCGCAAGCGCCTGCGCGCCGCCGAGGCGCAGGCTCCGCAGCCGGACGTGGCGCTGGCACAGGTCGAGCGTTTGCGCGCCGAGCAGGCGGGCGGCGCACATCACGGCTCGGACGAGGCCTACGAGGCGATCGGCGAGCTGCTGCTGGCGGTGGTCGGAGCGGCCGGCGACCTGCGCGTCGATCCCGAGATCGCGCTGCGGCGCACGGCGGACGCGCTGTGAGCGCCATCGGCCGCGTGCACGCGCGGCAGATCCTCGACTCGCGGGGCAACCCGACCGTCGAGGTCGACGTGCGGCTCGAGTCCGGCGCAGCAGGCCGCGCGGCCGTGCCCTCCGGGGCGTCGACCGGCGAGTTCGAGGCGGTCGAGCTGCGCGACGGCGGCGCGGATTGGAACGGCAAGGGCGTGAGCCAGGCCGTGGCGCACGCGAACGGCGAGATCGCGCAGGCGATCGCCGGGCTCGAGGCCTTGGACCAGGAGGCGGTCGATCGCGCGATGATCGAGCTCGACGGGACGCCCAACAAGGCGCGCCTGGGCGCGAACGCCATCCTGGGCGTCTCCCTCGCCGTCGCGAAGGCGGCGGCCCTCGAGCGGGGCCTGCCCCTGTACCGGTACCTGGGAGGCGACGACGCCCACCTGCTGCCGGTGCCGATGATGAACGTCCTGAACGGCGGCGCACACGCCGACAACCGGGTCGACTTCCAGGAGTTCATGGTCGTCCCGGTCGGCGGCAAGAGCTTCGCGGACGCGCTGCGCATCGGCACCGAGACGTTCCACGCCCTGAAGGGACACCTGCACGATGGGGGTCTCAGCACCGCCGGCGGCGACGAGGGCGGCTTCGCCCCGGACCTGGGATCGAACGAGGAGGCGCTCGAGGTGCTGACGGCCGGCATCGAGGCCGCGGGCTACCGCCCCGGCGAGGACGTGGCGATCGCGCTCGACCCCGCGACCAGTGAGCTCTTCGAGGACGGCGTGTACCAGCTCGCACACGAGGGCCGCACGCTCAGCAGCGAGGAGATGGCCGCCTACTGGCAGGACCTCGCCGCCCGCTACCCCATCGTCTCGATCGAGGACGGCATGGACGAGGAGGACTGGAACGGCTGGAAACTCCTGACCGACCGCGTCGGGGACCGCCTCCAGCTGGTGGGAGACGACCTGTTCGTGACCAACCCCGAGCGGCTGCGGCGGGGCATCGAGGCGGGCGTGGCCAACTCGATCCTCGTGAAGGTGAACCAGATCGGCACCCTGACCGAGACCTTCGAGGCGGTCCGGATCGCCCGGGAGGCCGGCTACTCCGCCGTCATGTCGCATCGGTCCGGGGAGACCGAGGACGTGACGATCGCGGACCTCGCCGTCGCGACCGGCTGCGGCCAGATCAAGACCGGTGCGCCGGCCCGGTCCGATCGGGTGGCGAAGTACAACCAGCTCCTGCGGATCGAGGAGGAGCTGGGACGGGCGGCCGAATTTCCGGGCTGGCGGGCCTTTCCCCTTCACCGGCGCTGAAGAAAACAACGGTTTACTTACGCTGACCCGCGGGTAACTTTCCGCCCGTAGTTGGGGAAGGTCGCGTGGGCGGGATCGGCCGCCCAGGCACCACGTAGGGGGCGGGGCCCGACCTCCGGGGCTGAGGCCACCTCCCGAGCAAAGCGTCAAGTCCAGTCCTCTCGAGGAGTCGCCCATGCCCGGTTTGAGCCTGCTGTCGACCCGTAGACCGCTCCTTGCGCGCAGCCCGCTCGCGCTGGCCCTCGTGGCCGCCGCGCTCTGCGTGCTGCCGGCCACGGCAGGCGCAGAGGGCCTCCTCTCCACCACCCTGTCGGCTGCGTCGTCCGCGCAGCGGGAGTGCGCCGGCCGGGCCGCGCCCGGCGCGACGGGCGTGGTCACCCGCCAGGTGGCGGCACCGATGAGCGGCATCGTGTCGGCGAAGCTGAACGCAGGCGGGGGAGACTGGGACCTCGCCGTGTTCGAGACGTCCACGGGGCGCACCGTGGCGGGCTCGGCGGGCTTCAACTCCGTCGAGGTCGCATCCGGGTTCGTCGGGCGCGCCGCCACGCTCACCGTGCAGGCGTGCCGGCTGTCCGGCTCGGCCGGGAGCGCGAACGTCGAGGTCTCGTTCGCCCCGGTGCCGACCGGCACCCACGGGCAGATCGCGCAGCTGGTGAGCGTCAAGACGCCCACGCCGTTCCACAAGGAACTGTTGAACCTGCTCGACCTGGACGTGACCGAGCACGGCCGCGCGGGCTTCGTCGACGTCGTGCTGTACGGCAGCCAGGACGCCGACATCCTGCGGCAGGCCGGGCTGGAGTACGAGGTCGAGATCCCGGACCTGGCGGCTCGCGACCGCGCCAACGCGCGCCAGGACCTCGCCTTTGCGGCGGCGACGACGAACTCGCGGCTGCCGAGCGGCATCGACGCGTACCGCCACCTGTGGGAGTACGAGTACGCGCTGAAGGAGCTGGCGCGCCACTACCCGACCCTCGCCCAGCCGATCACGCTGCCCTTCAAGACCAACGAGGGCCGTGAGGTGCAGGGCGTCGAGATCACGAAGAACGCCTGGAAGCAGCGCGACGGCCGGCCCGTCTACCTCCAGATGGGCGTCCACCACGCGCGCGAGTGGCCGTCGGGCGAGCACGCGATGGAGTTCGGCTTCGACCTCGCCATGAACTACGGCAAGGACGCGCGCATCACGTCGCTGGTCGACAGGGTGCGGACCATCGTCGTCCCGATCGTCAACCCCGACGGCTTCAACCTGTCGCGCGAGGCGCCGGTCGACCTGCGCGACGTGACCGGCGTCGGCATCGACAACGACGCCTACGCGGTGATGTCGCTGACCGAGCCGTTCTTCGCCTACAAGCGGCGCAACTGCCGGCCGGTCGACGGCCAGCCGTCGCCCGCCGGAGTCTGCGGCCTGCAAGCGTTCCGCACCACCGGCATCGACCCGAACCGCAACTACGGCGGACTGTGGGGCGGCCCGGGCGCAAGCTCACTCCCGGCATACGACACGTACCGCGGGCCGGCGCCGTTCTCCGAGCCGGAGACCCGCAACATCCGCGACCTGATCTCCAAGCGGCAGGTCACGACCTTCATCACCAACCACACCTTCAGCAACCTCGTGCTGCGTCCACCCGGTGTGCGCGCGCAGGGGCCGCCGCCGGACGAGCCCATCTACAACGCGCTCGGCGAGCGCATGGCGGCCCAGAACGGCTACCTCAACCAGCCCTCGTACGACCTGTACGACACGACCGGCTCGACCGAGGACTGGGCCTACTACAACGCGGGCAGTCTCGGCTACACGTTCGAGATCGGCCCGAACGAGTTCCACCCGCCGTTCGAGCAGTACGTCGACGAGTACGTCGGTGCGGGGGCGTACGCCGGCAAGGGCAACCGCGAGGCATTCCTGCTCGCGATGGAGAATGCCGCGGACGCGTCGAAGCACTCCGTCATCGAGGGCACCGGCCCTGCCGGCGCTCAGCTGCGTCTGCGCAGGGCGGCCGTGACCCAGACGTCGCCGGTCCGGACGATGTCCAACGGCGCCGTGACCATCGAAGAAGTGGAGGCCCAGGATGCCAACGTGGGCCCGCCGCAGCGGTTCCTCGACGTGATGGACACGTGGATGAACATCCCGCAGTCGGGCCGCTTCGAGTGGCACGTGAATCCGTCCACACGTCCGATCGCGGCGGAGAAGCGCATCCGCGGGGTGGCCCCGGCGCCGTTCCGCTCTCAGACCTGGGAGGGCTCCGAGCCGAGCCTGCCCGGCGACGAGGTCGATCACGAGTTCACGGTCACCGAGACCGGCGTGCGGCTGCTCAAGGTGAGCCTCGACTGGGCGACGCCGGACGACTGGGACCTCGTGGTCTACTTCAAGCAGGCCGACGGCTCGCTGCAGGAAGTCGCCAGCTCCACAGGGTCACTCGGTGCAAAGGAGACCGCGTTCGTCGACGACCCGCAGCCCGGTACCTACGTGTTGCGAGTCATCAACTTCTCGGCTGTGAACCCGGCGTGGACGATGAAGGCCGAGCTGTTCGAGCCCGGGCCCGACGTCATCGTCAGTGGCGGCCAGGAGACGTGGCGGCTGATCTGCCACAAGGGTGGACAGATCAAGAGCCAGAAGGTCTACGTCGACCGCGCCGGCCGCGTGAACGTCGGGAACCCCTGCCCGTAGGGACAAGGGCTGCGATTCGGATAGCCGAATCGCGGGTGGCGACGGGATTACGCCCTGGGGAGGAAATCGCGCGCTGCGCTAGAAGCAGCGCGCGATGGCTTCCACTGCGAGAGGGGCCGCCGCTCCGCGTGCCCGGAGGGCATCGGGTGGCCGCGCGCCCGCGCGCGCCCGCCCCGGCGTGGCCACGACGGCCATCTCCCTGCGGGGCATCCGCTGGGACCGGGTGGCCCGGCTCAGCCTGCTCGTCGCCCTGGGCCTGGTACTGCTCCTGTACGTGAAGCCTGCGACCCGTTACTTCGAGGCATGGCGGCTGAGCCGCGACACGCAGGCGGAGGTGAAGCAGTTGCGCGGCGACAACGCCGCCCTGCGCGCCCGCAAGAGCGAGCTGAAGCGCACGTCCCGCGTGGAGCTCGAGGCGCGCCGGCTCGGCATGGCCCGCCCCGGCGAGCGGGTCTACGTCGTGCGCGGCCTGCCCAAATAAGGCTCGCACCCCAATGCGCCTGCTAGCTTGGCGCCCGTGGAGGATCTGCAGGCCGGCTTCAGCACCGCCGTCCTCGACTGGGAGGAGGGCTACCGCCGCGTCCAGGCAACGCGCGGGGACGCACACCGGGACCGGATGCTCGGCCGGGTCGTGACCGCCGTCCAGGACGAGCTGCGCAAGCGGCTCGGATCCCGCTTCTCAGTGACCGAGCTGGTCGACCTGTACCGCGAGCGCGGCGACGTGCTGTGCGACGTCGGGATGGTGGCGCTGCCGCCCGGCTCGGACCTCACCGACGTCTCGGCGGCATGCGACGCGGCGTTCTACCTGTACATGCGCGAGGCACAGGACTTCGCGGGCGGGCGGCCGATGCGCGCCCTGCGATGAGCAGGACCGCACAACTGGTCCTCGCCGGCTCGCTGTGCATCCTGGCCGCGGCCGGGATCGTCACGCTCGTCGTCGCGGATCCCTCTTACGACCCCGAGACCAATCTGACATACACGGCAGGGGGACTGCTCGTGTTCGGCGCCCCGGCGGCCGCCGGGCTGTCGTCGAGGGGCGCGTACCGGTGGGTGGGATGGCTCGCTGCGCTCAGCGCTGTGGCTGCCTTCGGCGCTTTGATGGGCGCGCTGTGGTCGATCGACGACGAGTTCGACGCGGGCAGCGAGACGCTGATCAAGCTGTTCGGGGCTTTCGGCCTCTTCGCCTTCGGTCTTGCGTACGCCACCGTGGCGCTCGACCGCAGCCGGGACGACGACAGCCGCATCGTGTCCGCCCTGCTGGCCGCATCCCTGCTGGGAGCGCTGGCGGTGGCGACGCTCTTGACGATCGCGCTGGTCGGCGAGACCGGTGGCACGACCTACTTCCGGATCATCGCAGTGGTGGCGGTCCTCGGCGTGCTCACCGGGGCGCTCGTGCCGCTGCTGCGCGGCCCCCGCCGATCGGCCTAGCGCTCAGTCCTCGGCGTCGGGCTCTTCGTCGTCGCCCTCGGGAGGGCGGTCGTTCTCGGCGCGGCGGATCGTGATCGTGTCCGCCTCCACGGTCACGGTCACGGCGCGGTGGCCGGCCCAGTGCTGTGAGTACACCGGGTTGTCCACCACGGCCGGGTCGAGCCACAGACCGTACCCCTCCTCCTCGCCGTGGTCGAACGTGGCCTCGAACGCATTGCGGCGCGCGCGGTGACGGCGGCCTCCGCGCCGACCGCGGCGGCGCCGGCGGCGCGGTTCGCCGTCCACCTCGTCGGCGTCCTCGTCTTCGCGCTGGCGGACGGGCTCACGCTCCGGCCGCCGCTCGCGGGGCCGGTCCTCGCGATCTGCCCGCGCGTCGCGGGCGCGCGATGAACGCCCGCCCCGGCGAGACCGCTCACGCGGGCGCCGGGCGGGGCGCTCGTCCTCCTCGTCCTCGTCCTCCTCATCGTCGGGGCCCTCGGCGGCCGGCTCCGGAGCTTCGACGGACAGCGGGTCGGCGGGACGCAGACGCGACGCGCCGTCATCGTCGAGCTGGTGCTCCCGCTTGAAGCGGCTCAGCTCGTCGACGCCGATGTCAAGCTTGTGCGCGATCCAGGCGTCGGTCCGGCCCTGCCTCACCCACAAACGAATCTGATTCAGCTGTGCTCGGAGGGAAGGCTGTCGTCGCAAGGGTGAGTTTGGTGGGGAGTAATGTAGAACGGAGCCCTCGCCCCGGTCCGGGGTCGACTCGGCTCCGGGCACGATTCTAAGGGGTTGGGAGGCGAGCAGGATCGTTGCGGCCGGCCGGGAAAGAAAGATTGGATGCGAAACCGAGCTGCCCCGTTGATTCGGTCCCGCTTTGATGGTTTAGTTGGACGCTGCGCGTCAACCTGGGGCACGGAGGGCCAAATTCATTGCTTGTCCTTACGAGAAAATCGAACCAGAGCATCATGATCGGGGATGACATCGAGGTCTCGGTCCTCTCGATCATGGGCGAGAAGGTCCGGATAGGCATTCAGGCGCCGCGCACCATTCCGGTGTTCCGCAAAGAGGTCTACCTCGAGATCCAGCAGGAGAAGGCGGCAGGCGGCCGCGAAGAGGTGGAAAAGGCGCTCGAAAACCTCTCCAGCGATGAGCGCAGCTGACGGTCTGACCCGCTAGCCCATCAGCCAGGCAAGCGTCTCGAACATCACCACGGTGACGACCACCACCGTGAGTGCGATCGAGGCGATCAGCACGAGGAACCGCAGCTGCTGCCCGCGCTCGATCTTGGCGCGGCGGCGAGTGCGGGTGCGCTTGATCGCCGCGCGCCGCAGTTGCTCGCGGTCACGGCGCTCGAGGACCGCCTGCTCCTCGAACTCCCGCTCGAGCTGGGCCATGCTCTGACGCATGCGCATTGGAGACCGGATACTAGTTGGACCGGGAGCGCAGCACGTGCGCGTCCCCCCGCCGCCGCGTGACCCGGGTGGCGTCCAGGTGCTCCAGGATGGCCTGCGCGAGCTTGCGGCTGGTACCCAGCACGTCCCGTAGGCGCGCGATCGTGATCGAGCCGTCCCGCTCGCACTCCGCGACGACGGCGCGGCGGGCGGCGTCGAGCGATTCCGCGCCGATGTAGACCCCCTGGCGCAGGCGCACGACGACGCCGTCGGCGGTCAGGCGGTCGAGGACGCGCACCGCGGTCGCCCGGTCCACGCCCGCCGCCGCGGCGAGCGCGTCCGGCGCGCGCGGCACCGGCCCGTCGGCGCGCACGGCGCCGGCCAGCCGGCGGGCGAGCGGATCGTCGAGGGCGGTGGGAGCGCCGGCTGCGGCGAAAACCCCGTCGCGCTCGCGCACGGCACCCTCCGCTGTGAGGTCCTCCAGCACCGCCGCAACCGCCGGCACGTCGAGCGCCAGCATCCGGGAGAGCGCACCGGGACCGGCGCCGGCGTCCGGGAGCGCGTGCAGGACCTCGCGGCGGGTGTGCTCCAGCCCCGCGGGCGTGAACCAGCGCCGCCGCGTGCGCCCGGCGGGCGCGGCGTCCCCAGAGCGCGCGAGCTGCGCGAGCAGCTCCTCGCCCGACTCGGGTCCGAGGCCCGAGGGCGCCGCTTCCAGCTCCAGCCGCAGCGCCTCCAGCGGCTCGCCGCCGGCGAGCGCTCGCAGCCTGCGTACATGGCCGGTTCCGGGGCCGTGCTTGCGCGGCGCCGGGTCCAGCACGCAGCCGCCGCCGAGCGTGTCGGGCGGCGCGACCTGGCGCAGCACGAAGCGGTCTCCCCGGCAGGGCACGAGCGGCTGCTCCAGCCTCAGCTGCACGAAGCCCTCCTGCCCCGGAAGCAGCTCGTCTCCCTCGAGCGGCTCGACGCGAGCCGGGCTGTCGCGCGTGCCGTGGTGCACGTGCACCCGGGCGCCGCGGCGCAGCGGGCGCGCGCCCGCCAGCACCCGGATGGACGCGTCGAGGAAGTAGGCCGGCGCCGGGCCGCCCTCGGGGCCGAGCACCACGTCGCCGCGCCGCACGTCGTCCCGTTCGATCCCCGCCAGGTTCAGCGCCACGCGGCGCCCGGCTGATGCGGACGGCATGCGCTCGTCGTGTACGTGCACGGCACGCACCCGCGCGCGCTTGCGGCCGGGCTCGATCAGGACGTCCTGCCCCTCCTCCACGACTCCCGCCCACAGGGTGCCGGTCACGACCGTGCCGATGCCGCGCAGGGTGAAGCACCGGTCCACGTGCAGGCGCACCGGACCCTCCCGTGCCGGCCGCGGCGGCAGATCGCCCGCGACGCGATCGAGTGCTGCACGCAGCTGGTCCAGCCCGCTGTGGTCCTTCGCGCTGACGGGAACCACCGGCGTGCGGCCGTACTGCGTCGTCGCCAGCAGCGCGGCCACCTCCGCCGCCGCCAGCTCGCGCTGCTCGTCCCCGGCCGCGTCGATCTTGGTGAGCGCGACGACTCCCGCGGGCACGCCGAGCACCTCCAGGACCTTGAGGTGCTCCCGGGTCTGGGGCATCACCCCGTCGCCGGCGGCGACGACCAGCAGGAAGAGGTCCGTGCCCGTCGCCCCGGCGACCATCGTGCGCACGAAGCGCTCGTGACCCGGCACGTCGACGACGCTCAGGTCGCGGCCGGACGGCAGGACCAGCCGGGTAAAACCGAGCTCGATCGAGATCCCGCGCTCGCGCTCCTGGGGCAGCCGGTCGGTGTTGACCCCGGTGAGCGCTTCGATCAGGGCCGTCTTGCCGTGATCGATGTGGCCGGCGGTTCCGAGCGTGAGCGGCTCGCCGGCCATCGTTCAGGCAAGCGCCGCGACTACACCGCGCACGACGAAGTCGATCTCGACCTCCGCGATGGTGCGCGGATCGAGCAGCACCGCGTCCTCCTGCACCCGCGCGACGATCGGCGGGTCGCCCGTCCGCAGCCGCGCGTGCAGCTCGTCGGGACGGGCGTGCGCCGCCGCGACTGCGACCGCGGGGCCGTCCAGCTCGAGCAGGGGCAGTGACCCGCCGCCGGCCCGGCCCGCGGCCGCCACGATGCGCACGCCGGCGCTCGGCGCGCCGGCGGCAATGCCCGCGCGCAGCCGCTCCGCGCGCGCCTCGAGCTGGGCTCGCGGCGTCGCCAGCATCTGCAGCACGGGAATGTCGCGCACCGCGCCTTCCGGGTCGCGGTGCAGGCGCAGCGTCGCCTCGAGCGCGGCCAGGGACAACTTGTCGATTCGCACCGCGCGTGCCAGCGGGTGCGCGCGCATCAGCCCGACGGCGGCTTCGGAGCCGGCCACGATCCCGGCCTGCGGGCCACCGAGCAGCTTGTCTGCCGAGAAACACACGATGTCGGCGCCGGCCTCGATGCTCGCTTGGGGCGTGGGCTCGTCGCCGAGCGCGGCGATGGCGCCGGAACCCAGGTCGTCGATCAGCAGGAGGTCTTGTGCGCGTGCGAGCGCCGCGAGCTCCCCGAGCGCCGCCTCCTCGGTGAACCCGACCGTGCGGAAGTTCGACGCGTGCACGCGCATCAGCGCCGCGGTCTCCGGGCCGATCGCGCGCTCGTAGTCGCCGATGCGCGTGCGGTTCGTGGTGCCGACCTCCACGAGGCGGGCGCCGGATGCCGCGAGGATCTCCGGGATCCGGAACGAGCCTCCGATCTCGACCAGCTGGCCGCGCGAGATCACGACCTCGCGGTCCTGCGCGGTCGCCGCCAGCGCGAGCAGCACCCCCGCCGCGTTGTTGTTCACGACCAGCGCCGCGGGCGCGCCGGTGAGCTCGCGCACGAGCGGCTCGACGTGGGACTGGCGGCTCCCGCGCGTCCCCGCTGCGGCGTCGTACTCGAGGTTGGAGTATCCGCTCGCCGCGCTGTCGATCGCCTCCAGCGCC
The DNA here is from genome assembly GCA_035650255.1 of Solirubrobacterales bacterium. GTDB lineage: Bacteria > Actinomycetota > Thermoleophilia > Solirubrobacterales > JBBDJG01 > DASRIA01. The sequence goes on along the minus strand of DASRIA010000011.1, from coordinate 69,076 downwards.
TCGAACGGAAGCGGCGCGCGCCCGAGGTTGGTGTGGATCACCACGCCGGTCGCGTTGATCACGGGGCCCAGCGACATCTGCCCGGATTCCTCCAGCGCGTGCGCGGCACGAGCCGCGATCTCCTCCGGCGTGGGGGCACCGTTGCCGGCCACGATCGCCTCACGGCAGTGCTCCAGCTCCTGGCGCGCGACCTCGACGGCGAGCGTGCGCGGGCTCTGTTCCGCTGCGGAGCGCAACGGCTCGGTCTGCAACAGACGTTCTACGGACGGAAGCGCCCGCCGGTCATCCTGCATCGCTGCCCGGGCGAGTCCCTTCGACCCAGCGCCCCTCGCCCTCCTCGACCTCCTTCTTCCAGATCGGCGCCTCGGCCTTGATGCGGTCGATGATCTCGCGCGCGCCCGCGAATGCCTCGCCGCGGTGGGCCGCGGAGACTGCGACCGTCACGCTGGCCTCGGCCAGCGGCACGGTGCCCACGCGGTGCTCCGCGGCGGCGGCTTCGAGCCCGTGGCGCACGATCGCGTCCGCCACGATCGCCGCGATCCGCTCCTCGGCCATCTCGCGGTACGCCTCGTACTCGAGCGACTCGACGTCGCGCGTCGTGCCCTGGAAGGTGACGATCGCGCCCGCACCGGCGCGGCGCACCAGGCTCACCAGCTCGTCGAGCGACAGCGGATCCGCGGTGACGCGCGCGTGCGCGACCGACGTCGTCACTTCCCGTCTCCCAGTGTCACGACCCGCGCGGTGGCGGTGGCAGTCGCGACGAGATTCCCGTCGTCGTCCCTCAGCTCCGCCTCGAGAAACGCCACCGACTTCCCCATCTGCACGACGTGCCCGTCGCACACGAGCCGTCCCGGCCGCGTGGGCTTCAGGAAGCTCACCTTCAGCTCGAGCGTCGGAATGGTGCGCCCGGGGCCGAGCTGGGCAATCGCCGCGCAGCCCATCGACTCGTCGAGCATCGCCGTGACGAAGCCGCCCTGCACGAGGCCGGCCGGGTTGAGCATGAGCTCGGTCGCCTGGAACTCCCACCGCATGTGACCGGGCTCCGTGAGCAGCGGGCGCATGCCAAGCAGCTCCACGTACTTGGGCGGCTCCGGGGCGTGCCTGCCGACCAGCTCCATGAACTGGTCGTAGCCCTCGCTGCTCTCGAAGGCCTCGGTGGCGCCGGCGGTCGCGCCCCCGCTGACAGGGGGGATCAGCGCCAGCTCGTCGCCCTCGGCGAGCGGGCTGTCGTCGTCCGCGTACTCGCGGTTCACGGCCATCACCACGGACACCCGGGCCATCACGTCGGCCAGCCCGGGAGCGTTCGACACGGCTTCGAGCGCATCGCGGACCGTCGCACCGTTGTCCGGCACTTCTACCGTCACCGTGTCGGAGCCGGCACGCTCGCGCAGCATCGCGAACAGGCGCACGTCGATGTTCATGCTGCGGATGCTAGTGCTACGGAGTGGTGCGGGGCGTGAATGAGTCGTAGCTCGCCGGCACAGAGTTGCTGGCGGAGAACTGGTCCCGCCGGACCTCGACTATCGCCGTGCCGGTGCACTCGGCGCCCTGGACATCGGTTGCCTTGAAGGCGACTTCGTAGACGCGGCCGTCGCTCGACCTGCCGAGCTCCGCACGGAGGCGCACACGGTCCCGCCGGGGCACCCGCACCGCGTCGGGCACAAGGCCGACCAGCTCGTCCTGCCTCACCCCGGTGATCTCCACTGCCACGGGGTGACCGCCCGCATCAGCCGGCACGGAGAGGGTCACCTTGCGAAGACTGCGGTCGACGGGCTGCAGCACGGGCGCCGACACCGACACGTAGGAGCAGGCCGGCTCGCCGGGAACCTTTGGCTGCCAGTCGGGTTCCATGCCGTCGGGAATGGCCACCCGCTCGTTCGAGCCATCGGCGTCGATCACCCACACGTCGTAGACGGCCCCGCAACAGCGAAAGCGCTGAAACGCGATCTGCTTGCCGTCCGGCGACCAGACGGGAAAGCTGACCTCCGGCGCGCTGGTCAGGAGGCGCACGCCCCGCCCATCGGCGTCCGAGACCCAGAGGTCGCCATATGCCCTGAAGACGAGACGCTTGCCGTCCGGCGACCAGTCCGGCTGCGTCGCGGGGCCGATCACCGGCGTGAATTCGGTGCCCTCCGCGTTGGCGATCCAGATTCCGGGGACCCACGCCTCCCTTACGTAGAAGGAGTCATCCCGCACGAACGCGATGTGCTTGCCGTCGGGGGCCCAGACGGCCTCACGGTCGTCGGGCCACTCTGGGCCGACGGGGTCGTTGGTCAGGTTCCGCACCCCGTTCCCGTCGGCGTTCATGACGAAGATCTCTGCGTTGCTCTCCGGGTACCACCGCCCGGTGGCTCCATACGCGATCTGCGTCCCGTCCGGCGAGATGCTGGGATCGCCGCCCGTCCGCAGCTGCACCCGGTCGGACCCGTCCGCGGCAGACGTCCACACGTACGGCTCGGACCTCATGGTGAGCCTGGTCCCGTCTCCCGACCAGGCCGGGTAGCGATCGTCGATGCCGGGGTTGCGGGTCAGGTTCAGCAGGCCGCTGCCATCAGGATTCACGGAGAAGACGTCCGCGCCCCTGGCGGCACTGGTGAAGCGTGCGAACGCGATCCTGCCGTTGTCTCCGGGGTAGGCCGCGTGCGCGATGCCGGGCACCGCCGCGACGAGGAGGACAACCAGTATCGGGGCAACCCGGCTGCGACGCTTCGTGACTTCCACTCCCTTCTGAGCGGAAGCTAACGGCCCGCTCTCCGGGAAATCAAGCCGTTGCAGGAAAACTGTCCGATTACGGACCGGTGCCGGGCGTGAAACGAGTCGTAGCTCGGGCGCAGCCAATCACCCGCGCCCCCGACAACTATCCTTCGCCCATGGCCAAGGCACCGCCGCGACCGGGAAACGTGGCCGGGTCGCACCCCGGGATCGCACCGGACGTCGGCCCCGACGACCCGCGTCGCTTCACCGACTCCGGCATCGAGATCAAGCCGGTCTACGAGCCCGGCGACATCGCCGACCTCGACGTCGCGGAACGCCTCGGCGAGCCGGGCGAGTACCCGTTCACGCGGGGCATCCATCCCGAGATGTACCGCTCGCGCCGCTGGACGATGCGCCAGTACGCGGGCTACGCGACGGCGCAGGAGACCAACATCCGCTACCGGTACCTGCTCGAGAAGGGGTCGACCGGCCTCTCGATGGCCTTCGACCTCCCGACCCAGCTGGGACGCGACTCCGACGACCCGCTGTGCCTCGGCGAGGTGGGCCGCACCGGCGTCGCGATCGACTCGATCGAGGACATGCGCACCGCGTTCGACCAGATCCCGTTGGACGAGGTCTCCACGTCCATGACGATCAATGCGCCGGCCGCGATCCTCCTCCTCCTATATGAGCTGGTCGGCGAGGAGCAGGGCGTCACGTCCGAGCAGCTGCGGGGCACCGTGCAGAACGACATCCTCAAGGAGTACGCGGCGCGGGGGAACTTCATCTACCCGCCCGAGGGCGCGATGCGCCTCACCACGGACATCTTCGAGTACTGCCACAAGCACGTGCCCAAGTGGAACACGATCTCGATCTCGGGCTACCACATGCGCGAGAAGGGCTGCTCCGCGGTCCAGGAGGTTGCGTTCACGCTCTCGAACGCGATCGCGTACGTGCAGGCGGCGATCGACGCGGGCCTGGAGGTGGACGAGTTCGGCCCCCAGCTCGCGTTCTTCTTCAACGGTCACAACAACGTGTTCCAGGAGATCGCCAAGTTCCGCGCCGTGCGGCGCATGTGGGCGGAGATCATGCGCGACCGCTTCGGCGCCAAGAGCGCGCGTGCGCAGATGATGCGCTTCCACACGCAGACCGGCGGCTCCACGCTCACCGCGCAGCAGCCGGAGAACAACATCGTGCGCGTCGCCCTGCAGGGCTTCGCGGCGGTCTGCGGCGGCACGCAGTCGCTCCACACGAACGGCTTCGACGAGGCGCTCGGACTGCCCACGGAGCGGTCGGCCAAGATCGCGCTGCGCACGCAGCAGGTGATCGCCCACGAGTCCGGCGCGGCCGACACGGTCGACCCGTTCGCGGGCTCCTATTACGTGGAGCGGCTGACCGCCGACATCGAGAACGAGGCGCGTGCGCTGATGGCGCAGATCGAGGAGCTGGGCGGCTCCGTCCACGCCATCGAGGCCGGCTTCCTGCAGCGTGAGATCGAGGAGGCGGCCTGGGCGTTCCACACGCGCATCAAGACGAAGCAGGACGTGCTGGTGGGCGTGAACGACTACGTCGAGGAGGACGGCCAGCTCGACGTCGAGATCCTGCGCATCGATCCGGAGACCGAGCGCAACCAGGTGGCTCGCCTGAAGCAATTGAAAGATGCGCGCGACCAAGATGCGGTCGCACAGCGGCTACAGGACCTGCGCGATGTTGCTCAGGGCAACGGCAACCTGCTCTACCCGATCAAGGACGCGCTGCGCGACCGCGCCACGATCGGCGAGGTCTGCAACGTGATGCGCGAAGTGTTCGGCGAGTACAAGCCACCCGTGTGAACGTAAAGCTCTATTCCATCCCCGGATCGCACCCCGCCGCGGCAGCGCGGGCGATGCTGGAGCACAAGGGCATCGAATACCAGCGCGTCGATCTTCCTCCCGTCGTGAGCCGCGTGCTGATGCGGGCATTCGGGTTCCCCGGCAACCGCGTGCCGGCGCTGAAGATCGACGGGCGCAAGGTGCAGGGGTCGCGCGACATCTCGCGCGAGCTCGAGGTGATCGAGCCGGACCCGCCGCTGTTCCCGACCGACCCGGAGCGCCGCGCCGCCGTCGAGGAGGCCGAGCGCTGGGGCGACGAGGTCTTCCAGCAGATGCCGCGCACGATCACGTGGTGGGCGCTGAAGCGGCACAAGTCCGACCAGACCACCTACCTCGAGGGCGCCGCCGCGACGGCGCGGCTCGGGATGCCGTCCAGGGTCGCCGTCGCGACGTCCGGCCCGATCCTGCGCACGGCGATCCGGCTGAACGACTCGACCGACGAGACCGTGCGGCAGACGCTGGCGTCGATCGGCCCGGCGCTCGATCGCATCGACAGCTGGATCGAGGAAGGGGTCCTCGGCTCGGAGCAGCCGAACGCGGCAGATTTCCAGATCGCGGCCAGCGTGGCCCTGCTGATGACCTTCGACGACGTGCGCGAGCGGATCGAGATGCGCCCGGCAGCGGACCTCGCACGGCGCCTGTATCCCTGGTATCCCGGCCGCGTACGGCCCTCGTTCCCGCCGGAGTGGCTGGAGCCGCTGCGGCAGTCCGCTCGCGCGTAGCTTTTTTCGAGCAGGAGTTCGCAGGTCCACGGCAAACTCGCGGGCATGGCACCCGTGGAGGTCGAACGCACGCTGGTCAAGTCCCCGCCCGAGCTGTGGTCCGAGATCGCATCTAGTGAGGCGCTCGGGCGCTGGCTCGGCGACGTCAGCGTCGAGGCGGCCGAGTCACCGAGCCGCCTGGAGTGGAAGCGATCCGACTCGACCGGCGTGATCGAGCTGGAGGCTTCCGGGTGGGGGACGAAGATCCGCGCCGTGGCGAAGGCCAAGGGCGTCCCGTGGGAGCGCGTCAACTCGCACCGCGAGCTGGAGCGCAGCCTCGAAGAGCTGATGGACCACCTCGGCGCGAAGTCGCTGCAGCGCGGCTGACCGGCAGCTCAGGGGACGAAGACGCCCTGGGTCAGGAACGTCGCGGCGCCGTCGTCGGTCGCCGTGTCCCCGTCGTCACCGCCATCGAAGACCCGCGCCTGCCCGATCTCGATGATCGCGCGCTTGCCGTCCTTGATGCTGCCGGGGTAGATGACCTGGAGGTCGGTCGTGATGCCGCAAGAGCCGCCGATGCTCGGATCGGAGGTGGCCGTGCACATGGCCGGGATGCGAAGATCGATGTCCTGCACGGTCGCCGGGTCAACTCCGCCACCGGCTGTGACCGCGTTCCAATGGTCGCTCATCCGCGCCGTGACCCGAACCTCCACCTCACCGGTGTAATCGGCGCCGGCCCCGGCACATCCGCCGCTGACCCCGTTACAGCGCACATCGTCGATGGAGGCCGTGCTCGGGGCGCACGAGTCTTCCGGGGGGCCGGGGGTGCCGACGGTCACCCTCTGATGCCAGTAGCCGATGAGATTCGCGGGCTGGGCCGGCGGGTTGCCCGCGGTGAGACGGTTGGTCACCTGGGCAGGTGGAGAGCACGACGGGAACGCGAGCGGCGGCCCGTGGGTGCGATTCGCGGCCGTACACGGCTGGTAGGCGGGCACGAGCGAGGTGTAGACGGACAATGCCTTCTTCGCGCGCGGGTGGCCGGCGTCCGCCGGCGCCGCCATCAGGAGCGCCGCGAGCATGACCACTGCAAGGGCTCTAGCCACCCCGCGCATCCCGAGCACACACTAACCGTCTGACCCCGCCAGTCAACCCGGGCGGGGACGCGATTACGCTTCCGTGCCCCTGGCGCAGGCTCGCCGCAGCATTTTGGTCCCCTGTACCAAGTCAAGTGCTTCAACGAACGGGTGAAGGCGTCAGGGGATGAAGACGCCCTGGGTGAGGAACGTCTGCGCGCCGTCGTCGGTTTGCGCGTCGCCGTCGTCACCTCCGTCGAGCACCCGCACCGGCCCGAACTCCAGCACCATGCGCTTGGTGTCCTTCGGTAGGCCCGGATAGTGATAGAGGACGTCGGAATTCTGGCTGCACGTCGCCCCTATGTCCGGGTCGGAGGTGACCGCGCACGGAATCCAGAACGAGAGCTCGACGTCCACCACGGTTGCCGGATGGGCTCCACCGCCCGGGTCGGGGTGGTTCCAGTGGTCGGAGATGCGCACCGGAACCCTCACCTCCAGCTCCCCGGCATAGTCGGCGCCGGCTGCCGGGCATCCGACGCTGGGAGCGCCACACCGCACGTCGACGATCGACTGGATCAGGGGCGCTCCCGAATCCTCCGGTGGCCCGGGGATGCCGGGCTTCACCAGGATCTTCCAGCTCCCCTCGAGGTTCGCCCCCTGCGCGGGCGGGTTGCCGGCAGTCAGGCGGCTCGAGACCGGCTGCGGCGAGGAGCAGGAAGGGAACGCGAGCGGCGGCCCGTGAGTGCGGTCAGGCGCAGTGCACGCCTGGTAGGCGGGGACGAGCGAGACGCTGAGCCGGTATGCCGTCTTCGGACGTGGGTGCGAGGCGCCCGCCGGTTGCATCGTGAGTGCGACCGTCGCTACGACGGCGAAAACGGCACCGACGCCTGCTGCGACTCCGCGCCGCATGGGCCAACCCTACTCCCGCCGACCGACCGGTCAAGGGGTACCATTCCGCCCCCTCCCGGATGAGAGCCAAGGTCCCCGAGACATACGAGGAGAAGCTGGCCCAGCTCGAGGAGCTGCGCTTCCAGCATTCGCACGCCGCCTCCGAGGACGCGGTCGCCAAGCAGCACGCGAAAGGCAAGATGACGGCCCGCGAGCGGGTCGAGAAGCTGCTCGACCCCGGCTCGTTCAAGGAGCTCGACACGTTCGTCCGTCACCGGACCTACGAGTTCGACATGGACAAGAAGCGGCCCTGGGGCGACGCGGTCGTGACCGGCCACGGCACGATCGACGGCCGCACCGTGTGCGTGTTCAGCCAGGACTTCACGGTGTTCGGCGGCTCGCTGGGCGAGGTGATGGCGGAGAAGATGTGCAAGATCATGGACCTGGCGGCCAGGATCGGCTGCCCCGTGATCGGCCTCAACGACTCCGGCGGCGCGCGCATCCAGGAAGGCGTCGTGTCGCTCGGCGCATACGGCGACGTGTTCGTGCGCAACGTCGACTGCTCCGGCGTGATCCCGCAGATCAGCGTGATCATGGGCCCGTGCGCGGGCGGCGCCGTGTACTCCCCCGCCATGACGGACTTCATCTTCATGGTCAAGGAGACCTCGCACATGTTCATCACGGGGCCCGACGTGATCAAGACGGTCACCGGCGAGGAGCCCACGTTCGAGGAGCTGGGCGGCGCGATGACGCACAACTCGAAGTCGGGCGTCGCGCACTTCGCTGCGGACAGCGAGGAGGAGTGCCTGGAGGACGTGCGTTACCTGATGAGCTTCCTCCCGCTCAACAACCTCGAGAAGGCACCGCACTACGCGCCCGCGGACCCGCCCGACCGGATGGACCTCGAGCTCGACACGCTCGTCCCGGCGGATCCGCAGAAGCCCTACGACATGCGCGACGTGGTGTCGCACATCGTCGACGACGGCGACTTCTTCGAAGTGCACCAGCACTGGGCGCAGAACATCATCATCGGATTCTCGCGACTCAACGGGCACCCGATCGGCGTCGTCGGCAACCAGCCGCGCGCGATGGCCGGCGTGCTCGACATCGAGTCCTCGGAGAAGGCCGCGCGCTTCGTGCGCTTCTGCGACGCGTTCAACATCCCGCTGCTCACCTTCTGCGACGTCCCCGGCTTCCTCCCCGGCACCAGCCAGGAGTGGGGCGGCATCATCCGGCGCGGCGCGAAGCTCCTGTACGCGTTCACCGAGGCGACCGTGCCGAAGCTGACCGTCATCACGCGCAAGGCCTACGGCGGCGCCTACGACGTCATGAGCTCGAAGCACATGCGCGCCGACTTCAACTTCGCCTGGCCGACCGCGGAGGTCGCGGTGATGGGCCCGGAGGGAGCGGTCAACATCATCTTCCGGCGCGACCTGGACAAGTCGCCGACGCCCGAAGAGCGGCGCAAGAAGCTGATCTCGGACTACAAGGCACGCTTCGCCAACCCCTACACGGCGGCCGAGCGCGGGTACATCGACGACGTCCTGATCCCGCACGAGACCCGCCCCCGCCTGATCAACGCACTCGAGACGCTCCAGACGAAGCGCGTCGAGCGGCCGAAGCGCAAGCACGGCAACATTCCGCTCTAGAGCAGGCTTCCTGTGATCCCGCCGGCGCGCGGGAATCGATTCAGTTGACTGCGCGCCCGCGTCCCAATACGTTGGATTTGGGCCAGGGGGTGCAAGTCTGTGGAGGTTATATGTGCCGGGAGCGCGAGCACTGATGCTCGGCATCGGCCGATTTGACGTGACCGGGCGGCGAGCCGCGTGGCGGATTGCTGCCGCGACGCTGTTGCTCGTGGGCGGGCTCGCCCTCCTGCTCGAGGCACCGGCGCAGGCCATCTTCGGCAATCCGAGCAGGGCGTCTGCCGACGGCGTGAAGGCCGAGGTGCCGCGCATCGCGACGGACAGCCGGGACAACGCCCTGATCGTTTGGTCGGAGGGCGACAGCGGCGCGCACCGCATACAGGCGGCGTTCCGGGCCGCCGGTGGTGACGTCGTACCGCTCGGGTTCCTCTCGGCAGAAGGAGGTGACGCCCTCGAGCCCAGCGTGGTCTTCGACGAGCACGACAACGCGCTGGTGGTTTGGACGAGGTACGAAGGCCCGGAGGGCGCGGCCTTCGGGCGCATCCAGGCCGCGTTCCGGCCCGCCGGCGGCAGCTTTGGCGCGGCGCAGACGATCTCCGGGACAGAGCCCGGCGTGGACTACTACGGCCCGCACGCCGACCTCGACGAGAGCGCCGCCGTGGTGTGGACTCGCGCCGAGGGCGCCGCGCAGTCCGTCCAGGCAGGCTTCCGCCCCAAGGGCGGCGGCTTCGGCGCGGCGCAGACGCTCTCGGGCCCCGGGTTCGCGTCCGAGCCCCAGGTCGCGCTCGACGAACGCGGGAACGCGCTCGCCGTCTGGACCGAGGAGCTCGCGCCCGGCGAGCCCGCGATCGTGTCGGCCGCCCGGCCGCGGACCGGCAGCTGGACCGCGCCGGCCCGCGTCTCGCCCGCAGGGCTCCAGGCGTTCACTCCGCGGATCGCGGTGGACAGCCGCAACAACGCGCTCGCGATCTGGATCGCGGACGCCGACCCCGCGGACCAGTTCGACCCCAACTTCATCCAGCGGGCGCTGCGCCCGGCCGGCGGCAGCTTCGGCGCCGCGGTGACGATCTCCGCCGAGTCCGGCACGGCGTTCGATCCGCAGCTCGTCTTCGACGAGCGCGACAACGCGCTGGCGGTCTGGGCGCGGTCCGACGTCGGCACCCGCATCGAGGCGTCCTTCCGGCCGCGGGACGGCAACTTCGCCGAGCCCCAGGCGCTCTCTCCTCTCGGAGAAGACGCATACGAGCCGCGCATCGCCGTGGACGAGAGCGCCGGCGTCGTGTGGTCGACGCAGGTGGGCGACAGTCCCGTGCGCGTGCAGGGCGCGTTCCGTCATCAAGGCGGCACCTTCGGCGGGCCGCAGACCCTGTCCGAGCCCGGGCAGGACTCGTTCGAGCCCGACGTCGCCGTGGACGAGGCGGGCAACGTCCTGGCCGTGTGGACGCACTTCCAGACGACGGACTTCCCGGTCGTGGAGTTCTCGTTCCGGCCGCGGGTCGGCAGCTTCGGCGAGTCGTCGGCGCTGACCGCCGCACACACCGGGGCGTTCGAGCCCCAGGTCGCCACCGACCGCCTGGGCAACACGATCGCGACGTGGACCGTCGACTCCGACGTGACCGACCCGTTCAACCCCACCTGGGTCGAGGCTGCGTTCGCGCCGGTGGGAGGCGCGTTCGGGGCGCCGGAGCGGCTGTCCGGCCCCGGCAACGTCGCCTACGAGCCGCGCGTCGCCTTCGAGAACGACGGCGATGCGACCGTCACCTGGACCGAGGACGAGAACGGCAGGCTGCGCGTGCACGCGTCATTCCGGCCGGCCGGGAACGGATGGGTCCCGGCCGCGCAGCTGTCGCCGGACAGCGACGACGCATTCGCCCCGCAGGTCTCCGCGGGCCGCGGGACCGTGGTCGTCTGGTCCGAGACCGACGGGGCCGACGCGACCGTCGAGGCCGCGGTGAAGCCCGAGCACGAGAGCTTCCTCGCGCCGCAGACCGTGTCACGCGCGGGCGAGGAGGCGCACGGCCCGCAGGTGGCGGTCGGTGAGGACGGCACCGCCGTGGCCACCTGGTACGCGGGGGTCGGCGACCACGTCGCAGGGGCCATCGGCCGCGCGTCCGCGGCGGGCTTCGAGCCGGCTGCCACGCTGTCGCCGCCGGGCATGGCGGCGTCGGAGCCGCACGTCGCCGTCGACGACCGGGGCAACGCGCTCGCGGCGTGGACCGCCGGGCAGGGCGCCTTGATCCAGTCCGCATACCGTCCGCGCCGCGCCGGCTTCGCGGCCGCGCAGGACATCGCCTCCGACGGCGTGTTCGAGCCGCAGGTCGCGTTCGACGAGAGCGGCAACGCCCTCGCCGCGTGGACGCGCTTCGTCGGCGACGAGGGCCAGATCGAGACTGCGTTCCGGCCCTGGAACGGGTCGTTCGGAGCCCCGGCAGTGATCTCGGCCACCGGCGAGCAGCTCACCAACTACACGCCCCGCATCGCGGCCGATGACAGCGCCGCCGTCGTGTGGACCGCCGAGACCCCGGCCGGGTTCCTGCGTGTGCAGTCCTCCTTCCGTCCCAAGGACGGAGCATTCGGGCCCGTGCAGACCCTCACCGGCCGCCTGGTGTACGCATTCGCGCCGCAGGTCGCGGTCGACGAGCGCGGCAACGTGCGCGCGGTCTGGGCGCTCTCGGATCAGCCCGCCGACGCTCCTACGACGATCCAGTCGGCCTTCCGCCCGCGCGCCTAGACGGCGAACCGGCCGCTCTGACTGCGGCGCGAGACATAATGGTCTCGGTGGGTGCGGGTGCCTAAATCGACGAAGCGGCAACGCCTGGCCCCCGAGGTGCGGCGAGAGCGCCTGGTGGAGGCGGCCACCCAGGTGTTCGCCGAGCGCGGCTACGAGGGCGCGCGCGTCGAGCAGATCGCAGATGCGGCCGACGTCTCCCCGGGCCTGCTCTACCGGCACTTCGAGGGCAAGCAGGAGCTCTATACGGAGATCCTGCAGCTCGCCAACCGCCAGCTGATGGCCCACCTCGCGGAAGCCGCCGCACCGAAGCTCCCCACGGTCGAGCGCGTCCGCGCGGGACTGGACGCGTTCTTCACGTTCGTCGAGAACCACCGGCAGCTGTGGCAGATGCTGATGAAGGACGTGCTTGAGCCGGACATCGCCGACATCCGCGAGGAGGTCACCCGGCGCTCCGTGCAGGCCGTTGCCGCGCTGGCCGCGCAGGACTACGAGGGCGGCGGCGACATGCCCCACGAGGTCGAGCTGGAGGGCGTGGCGGTGCAGGTCGTGGGCGCTGCCGTGTCGCTCGCATCGTGGTGGAACGACCACCCGGAGCTCCCCCGGCGGATGATGGTGAACCTCGCGATGGAGGTCCTCTGGGTAGGCCTCGAGCGAGCCCGCTCCGGCGAGCGGCTCGGCTAGCAGCTCCACAGGGCGCAGCCGGTCTCACGCGAACGCGGCCCCGGGCGTTCTATAACTGTGTCAGTGCCGCCGTTCCAGGCGTTCCTCGATCAGTACCGCGACGACGTCTACAGGTTCCTGGTGGCGTCGGTGGGCCGCCAGGACGCCGACGACTGCTTCCAGGAGACGTTCCTGTCGGCCATGCGCGCGTACCCACGGCTGCGCCGGGAATCCAACTTGCGGGCCTGGGTTCTCACGATCGCGCATCGCAAGGCACTCGACTCCCACCGCGCCAACGGGCGGCGCCCGCTGCCGGTGGCCGATGTCCCCGAACGCGCCATGGATGACGAGGCCGCGCCCGACCCCGCCCTGTGGGCGGAGGTCCGGAAGCTGCCCGGCAAGCAACGCGCGGCGGTCGTGCTGCGCTTCGCGAGCGACCTGCCGCACGACGAGATCGGGCAGGTGCTCGGGTGCTCCGAGGACGCGGCCCGGCGCAACGTCTACGAAGGACTGGAGAAGCTGAGGCTCACATGGAATCGATGAAGAAGCTGGAGCAGGCCCTTTCGCGGGCGGGACGAGTGGACGTGTCGGCGGCCGCCGGCGCGGCCGCGGGCCGGCTCGCCGAGCAGGCCGCCAGCGACGGGTTGCTGGACGTCGCCTACACGACGGTGGACTCGCCGGTCGGCCCGGTGCTCGTTGCGGCAACACAGCGCGGCCTGGTGCGAATCTCGTTCTGCAGCCACTACGACCCGGACGAGGTGTTGCTCGAGCTGAGCAACAAGGTCTCTCCGCGGGTGGTCGAAGCGCCGTCGTACTTCGACGCGGTGCGCAGGGAGCTGGACGAGTATTTCCAGGGCCGGCGCACCAGCTTCAACCTGCCGCTCGACTGGCGGCTGACCGGCGGGTTCGGCCGCCGCGTCCTGAGGCACACCGCCCGGATCCCCTACGGCAAGGTTTCCACCTACAAGGAGATGGCCAGCGCCGCGGGCAGTCCCCGGGCCGCACGGGCGGCGGGCAACGCGCTCGGCTCCAACCCGATTCCGATCGTGGTGCCCTGCCACCGGGTGTTGCACTCCGGCGGCGGGCTGGGCGGATACGGCGGCGGCCTCGACAACAAGGTGCTGCTGTTGAAGCTGGAGGGCGCGATCGGGAGTGAGGAGGACGCGGCGGCTACAACGTCACGGTTTGGGCCTTCACCGCGCCCGCCCGTAGCGCCTCGAGGGCGCCGAGGGCGATCGCGAGGTCCTGGATCGCAAGGCCCGTCGAGTCGAACAGGGTGATCTCCCGGGCCGCGCCCCGGCCGGGCGCAAGCCCCGCGCACACAGCTCCCAGCTCGGTCACGTCCTCGCGCCGCACCACACCGGCCGCGACCGCCCCGGTCAGCTCACCGCCGTGGCTGGCCTGCTCCCACTCGTCGCAGAAGAGCCGTCCCTCGGCAGCCACGCGCGCAATTGCCTGCACCGAGGCCTCGGCCTTGCCGGGCCCGTCGGCCCCGAGCAGGTTCAGGTGCTGCCCCGGCATCAACGCCGGCTCCGGCACGACGGTCTCGGCGCCCGGCGTGATCGTGCACACCACGTCGCAGGCGAGCGCCTCCGCGAGGTCGCCGACCTCCCATCCGAGGTCGGCGGCCACGTCACCGGCCGCATCCGGGTCCGGGTCGAAGCACACCCCCGGCCCGTACTCGGAGTCGGCCATGCAGCGCCCGACCCACTGCCCGTGCAGGCCGCATCCCACGAGGCCGACCGTGCGCGCGTCCTCGCGCGCCAGCTCCTGCGTGGCCACCACCGCGGCGGCGCCCGTGCGCAGCGCGGTGACCGCGCGCGCGTCCAGCATCGCGAGCGGCTCGCCGTCGTCGGCCCTCGATACGAGCACCACCCCGGTGACCGTCGGGAGCCCGCGGCGCGGGTTGGCGGGGAACGACGTCACCCACTTGAGGATCGCGAGGCCCTCGCCGCGCACCGGCATCGCGCGGAAGTCGCCGTTCGGCGGGCTCGGCAGGTAGACCTTGGGCGGCATGTGCCACTCGCCGCGCGCGAAGCTGACGAAGGCGTCGCGCACGCGGTCCACAGCGTCCTGCGAGGAGACCGCCGCGAGGACTCTGTCGTGGTCGAGTACGGGTATCTTGGGCACCGGGTTGCGTACAGAATGACCACGAACGGCAAGCGACGTCCGCCCCGCCCCGCGATCCAGGTGATCGCCCCGGCCGCCGGCCCCGAGCAGGCAGCCGCGATCGCCGCCGCGCTGGAGCGGTTCCTGCACGACACCGCCCCGGTGATCGCGCCGGCCGCCGTGTCGCGCGCGGGGTGGGAACGGGCCGCGCTTTCCGAGGGCATCGGCCTGGAGGCGCCCACACCCTGGGGCGACGGCGAGCCCTGGGGCCGCTAGCGGGCGGGGCTTGCTTTCCGCCCGTGTCTTTATGAGCACGCCCGTGCTCATAATGCGCTGCTCAACCTGACGACGGAGGAATTCGAATGGCGGCAGTCAAGATCATCGAGCTGATCGGCACGTCGAGCAAGAGCTCGGACGACGCGGTCCGGCAGGCGCTCACGGAGGCGCGTACATCGCTGCGTAACATCAAGGCGGTGGACGTCGTCTCGACCGGGCTGCGCGGCGACAACCTCGAGGAGTGGCGCGCGCACGTCCGCATCGCCTTCCTGGTGGAGCGCGTCTCCGAGTAGGCGGCGCGGTGCCGGACCGTGCCGATCCGCTAAAGGACCCTCGCCCGGGGCCGAAAACCCCATCAGAGGTCAAATAACCTAAATCCAGTCGGGATTGTGTTATTTTGTCGGCTCCGACGGGAAAGCTCCGCTTAACCTCGAAAGGACCCTTGATGCCCACAGCAACCAAGAACTGGACAGCCGAGGAGCTGGAGCAGGTCGCCGCTGAGCTCGAGCCCCAGGGACCGGAGGCCACGCTGCGGTGGATGGTCGACCAGTTCCACCCCAGCCTCTACGTCGCGTGCTCGTTCCAGCAGGAGGAGTCGGTGCTGCTCGACATGCTGCACCGGATCGAGCCTGAAATCCGGATCTTCTACCTCGACACCGACGTCCTCTTCCAGGAGACGTATGAGACGAGGGACCGCTTCGTGGAGCGGTACGGCTTCAACTTCGAGCGGTACCACAACATCTCCCTCGAGGAGCAGGCCAAGCTGCACGGCGACGAGCTGTGGGCGCGAGACCCGAACCAGTGCTGCGCGATCCGCAAGGTGGAGCCGCTGAAGCGCGCGCTCGGGTCCGTGGATGCCTGGATCACGGGCATCCGCCGCGACCAGGCGCCGACGCGGGCCAACTCGCGCAAGGTCGAGGTCGACGACAAGTTCGGCCTGATCAAGGCGAACCCGCTCGCGGACTGGTCGCTGAAGGACGTGTGGGCGTACATCCACGAGCACGACGTGCCGTACAACCCGCTCCACGACCAGAACTACCCTTCGATCGGATGCACCCACTGCACGCGCAAGGTGATGCCCGGCGAGGACCCCCGGGCGGGCCGCTGGGCCGGCCAGGACAAGGTCGAGTGCGGCTTGCATCCCGCCGAGTCCAAGTAAGCGCCGGCGTCGCCGGTCGCACGGGACGATGATCGAGCCGCACGGAGGTGAGCTCGTCGACCTGCTCGCGCGCGCCGAGAAGCGCGACGAGCTGAAGAAGGAAGCAGGTTCGCTCGACTCCGTCTCGCTCACGCCGAGGCAGGCCGCGGATCTCGAGCTCCTGGCCGTCGGTGGGTTCAGCCCATTGCGTGGGTTCCAGGGCTCCGACGACTGGCGGCGCATCGTGGACGAGATGCGCCTCGCGGACGGGCTGCCGTGGAGCATCCCCGTGACCCTTGCGACCGGCGCGGATGCTGCCGAGGGCGACCGGCTCGCGCTGCACGACGAGGGCGGGCGCCTGCTGGGCGTGATCGACGTCGAGGAGGTGTTCGAACGCGACCTCGAGCGCGAAGCGCGACACGTGTACCGCACCACCGACGAGGCGCACCCGGGCGTCGCGGCGGTCCAGGCCGAGGGCACGCGCTGCCTCGCCGGACCCGTGCGCGCGATCGACCTCCCGGAGCACCCGCAGGCCTTCCAGGACTACATCCTGCCCCCGGCCGCGTCGCGCGCGGCGTTCGCCGAGCGGGGCTGGAAGACGGTGGTCGGCTTCCAGACTCGCAATCCGATCCACCGCGCCCACGAATACATCACGAAGGCGGCGCTCGAGTCCGTGGACGGCCTGTTCATCCATCCGCTGGTCGGCGAGACGAAGTCCGACGACATCCCGGCGGACGTGCGGATGCGCTGCTACGAGGCCCTGCTCCAGCACTACTACGTGGCGGACCACGTCCTGCTCGCCATCAACCCGGCGGCCATGCGGTACGCCGGCCCGCGCGAGGCCATCTTCCATGCCCTGATCCGGAAGAACTACGGCTGCACCCACTTCATCGTGGGACGCGACCACGCCGGCGTGGGCGACTACTACGGCACGTATGACGCGCAGGAGATCTTCGGGGAGTTCGAGCCCAGCGAGCTGGGCATCGAGCCGATGATGTTCGAGCACTCCTTCTACTGCAAGCTGACGAAGGGCATGGCCACCAGCAAGACCAGCCCGGCGGGCCCGGATGACAGGGTGTTCCTGTCCGGGACGAAGGTCCGGGAGATGCTGCGGGCGGGCCAGCGGCCGCCGGAAGAGTTCACAAGGCCGGAAGTTGCGGACATACTGATAGACGCAATGCGGGAGAGCGCAGAGGGACAGGGCGTGCCTGCCTGAGGGCGGCACGCGTGCAGGGGGATAAATGGATCCGCTTCTGATCCCGTTCGGGTTCGGCGTGGGGTTTCTGGTCGGAATGACGGGAATGGGCGGTGGGTCGCTGATGACTCCGCTGCTGATCCTGGTGTTCGGCACGGCCCCCGTGACCGCGGTCGGGTCGGACATCACCTATGCGGCCGTGACCAAGACCGTCGGCGGCTGGCGGCACCTGCGCCTGAAGACCGTCAACCTGGGCATCTCGCTCTGGCTGGCCATCGGGAGCGTCCCGGCAGCGATCGCGGGTGTCTGGGTGATCGAGTGGCTCCACGACCGCTACGGCAGCGACCTGGACGACATCGTCCTGACGATGCTCGCGATCGCGCTGATCGTGGTCGGCACGATCGTGCTGGGGCGGGCGCTGTTCTCGAACGGGCACCACCTGCGGGAGCGGGAGCGCTTCGTCCTGACCCGCCGGCACAAGATCGCGGGTGTGGTGATCGGCGCGTGCACGGGATTCGTCATCGGGCTGACCTCGGCCGGCTCGGGCACCCTGATCGCGGTGTTCCTGATCGCCTATTACAGGCTGGTGCCCAAGCACGTGGTGGGCACCGACGTGTTCCACGCCGCGGTGCTCCTGGCGGCGGCCTCGGTTGCCCACATCGTGGCCGGCAACGTCGACTTCGGCCTGGTGGCCGCCATCCTGATCGGGTCGATTCCCGGCGTGTGGATCGGGAGCCACCTGATCATGCGGCTGCCGACGGGCGTGCTGCGCACCGCTCTGGGCGTCGTGATGATCGCGGCCTCGCTGGCGCTGTTCGACAAAGCCGGGCTCGACTTCACGCTGGCCCTCGCGATCGTCGCCGGCGTGGCGCTGATCGCGTTCATCGGCGCTCGCGCGCTGGGCTCCCGCACCCGGGCAACAGGCCCGGCGCCCGTCGAGCCCTGAGCAACACGCGCGGTCTGCTGTTGCTTTACGCCGGCACCACCTCGCGGCGGTGTTGTTTTCCGCATCGCAACGCGAAAGCAACGCCCGCGCGCGGGCAACGGCTCAGCTGAGGGCGTCGGCGAGGCGCTCGAGCGTCTTCGGGCTCGGGGAGTGCTCCCCGCCCTCGACGCGTGAGACCACCGTGTGGCTGATCCCGGCCCGCTTGGCCAGCTCGCGCTGCGACAGGCCGAGCTCCTCGCGCCGTGTCGCGATGAGTTTCGCGATCGCGGGGGCAAAGCTGGCCGCCGGGGCCGGCTCCGGTGCAGGGTCGCCGTTCTGGGCTGGAACCACTGCTGTGTCCGCCTCTTCCGCCGCGTGTGGAGTGGCGCCGTTCACGCCGGGCTCGGGCGCCTTGCGGGGACGCGCGGGCGGCGGGCCGATGCGCAGCGCGTATGTGCCGAGCAGCGCGCGCTGGAGCAGCGCGGCCGCGAGCCACGCCACGAGCACGACCAGGCCCAGGCGCAGCGCCAGCGTCCCGGCCTTGCCCAGCAGGCGCTCGGGCAGCGACGACGCGTCCTCGGTCGTCGTGGTGGTCGTGCGGCTGACCCGGGGGCGCGACTGCCGGCTGCCGGTGGCGGGCAGCCGCTTCTGCACCTTCTGCGTCGTCGTGCCGACGACGAACGGGTCGGCGCGGTACACGTCGTCCCAGTGATCGAGCGCGGGCTTGATCACGACGAGCCCGCCCAGCCCGAGAATTGCAACGGCCAGCGCGGCGGCGGTCCAATCGGCGATTCCTCTCCTCATCGCCATGAACGATTCCAGGGGAAACGCAAACCGCAAGCAGTCTGCGCACGCGTGCACACACGGTTGCGTTCGTGCAATCGACGTTGCATTTCTGACAACGCGGGTTGCGCTCGCGAGAATCGCGGAGTTACTTTCCGCGTCGAGGGTTCTGGGTCCTCAACACGGACGTCCTCGCCATAGCAATGCACGCAGAGGTGGAGGTCCTCAACGTGTTTGGTTCATGTCACGACCCAGAGCTGGTTCTTGTCGCAGAGAATGTCGACTGCGCCTAACCTGATTCGCGCGATTCTCGTCGCGGCAGTTTGCGCCGCGGCGTTCGCCGTGTGGGCACCTGCGTCGTTTGCGCAGGTGCTGGACGCGCCACCGGACGGCGGCCCGTCGGCGACCGAGCCTCCGCCTCCTCCGCCGGAGCCGGCACCCGAGCCTCCGCCGCCTCCGCCGGAGCCGGCACCCGAGCCTCCGCCGCCGCCGCCGGACCCGGTTGACGCTTCCCCACCCCCGCCAGAAGCCGGTAACGAAGTCCAGCCGCCGCCGGAGCCGGCTGCGCGCGTCGAGCCGCAGCAGCGCCCGGAGCCGGCGCGCACGCCAGCGGCGTCGTCGACGACGCAGATTGCCGCGCCGGCAGAGGCCGGTCCGGCCGAGTCCTTCGCACCGACGGCCCCGCTGCCGCCGGCATCGACCGGCGAGGACTGGGCCTGGACCGAGAAGGGCGACGCCTTCATCCTCGGCACCGGCGGATCGAGCGGCGGGGACGGCGAGACCGCGGTGCTCGGCAGCTTCACGCGCTTCGGCTCCATCGCCGCGGCCGCCGCGAGCATCCCGGCGCTGGACGCACGCGAGCGTGCGGCGCGCCAGGCGCAGGCCGGCTCGGGCGGCGCCGGGCTGGTCCTCGTGGACAGCTCCGGCAACACGATGCTTTTCTTCAACCTGTTCGGCGGTGGCGGCGGTGGAGGAGCCGCGCTGGTCATGCTGACCGCGCTCGGCCTCTTGGCCGTCTTCCGCATGCTGCCGCCGGACTGGACACGAGCTTTTCGCAATTCGGCGGTCTTCTGGTGGCCGTCGGCATACGTGCCCCCAATCGAGCACCCGGGCTAAGCCGCCCGGCGCGCACACAAGGGCCACACCGGGGATCTGGTTCCCCGGCGATCAGTTAATCGATTGGAGGAACACGTTGAGACGCAAGCTAGCGCTCGTCGTGAGCATCCTCGCCCTTGCAATTGCTGGCAGCCCGGCCGTCTCGTACGGCCAGGATGCAGGGGCCGGTGACACCGCCACTCAGACGCAGACGGGCACCGACACCAACAGCACCACGCAGGGCGCGACGGACACGGCGACAACCACACAGAGCAACACCAACGGGGCCGAGGGCTCCGGCAGCGGAGACCGCTCCAACAACGGCGAGTCCGAGCAGGCGAACGAGGCCGACACCTCGGCTGAGGCCGAGAACGGCAACGAGACCGAGCAGGGCAACGAGCAGGAGCAGTCCGCAGGCAGTGGCGACACCGAGGGCGCAGGCTCCGGTGACGACGTGACCCAGGACCAGTCCGGGACGAACAGCAACTCGACGACCCAGGACGCGTCCAGCACGGCCACGACCACGCAGACGAACGACAACTCCGGTGCCACCGGCACCGAGGGCGGCGACCGCTCGAACAACGGCGACGCCGAGCAGTCCAACGAGGCCGACACCTCGGCTGAGGCCGAGAACGGCAACGAGACCGAGCAGGGCAACGAGCAGTCCCAGGAGGCCGGCGGTGGCGACACCGAGGGCGCCGGGGCTGGCGACAACGTGACCCAGGACCAGACCGGGTCGAACACCAACAGCACCACCCAGGACTCCTCGAGCACCGGCACCACGACCCAGAGCAACACCAACGGGTCGGGCACCGGCTCGAGCGGCGACCGCTCGAACAACGGCGACGCCGAGCAGTCCAACGAGGCCGACACCTCGGCTGAGGCCGAGAACGGCAACGAGACGGAGCAGAGCAACGAGCAGGAGCAGTCCGCCGGCGGTGGCGACACCGAGGGCGCGGGTGCCGGCGACGACGTGACCCAGGACCAGAGCGGGTCGAACAGCAACGAGACGTCGCAGGACTCGTCCAGCACCGGCACCACGACCCAGAGCAACGAGAACACCGGGTCGGGCAGCACTGGTGACCGCTCGGGCAACGGCGACGCCGAGCAGGGCAACGAGGCCGAGACCGAGGCCTCTGCCGAGAACGGCAACGAGACCGAGCAGTCGAACGAGCAGGAGCAGTCGGCCGGCGGTGGCGACACCGAGGGCGCTGGAGCGGGCGACACAGCCGACCAGACCCAGACGGGCGACAACTCCAACTCGACGAGCCAGGACTCCTCGAGCACCGGCACCACCACCCAGAGCAACACCAACGGTGGCGGTGAGGGCAGCTCGGGCGACCGTTCGAACAACGGCGACGTCGAGCAGGGCAACGAGGCCGAGACCTCGGCTGAGGCCGAGAACGGCAACGAGACCGAGCAGTCGAACGAGCAGGAGCAGTCGGCCGGCGGTGGCGACACCGAGGGCAATGGAGCGGGCGACACAGCCGACCAGAGCCAGACGGGCGACAACTCCAACTCGACCAGCCAGGGCTCGACGGCCACCGGCACCACGACCCAGAGCAACGAGAACGGGTCGGGCACCGGCTCGAGCGGCGACCGTTCGAACAACGGCGACGCCGAGCAGGGCAACGAGGCCGAGACCGAGGCCTCTGCCGAGAACGGCAACGAGACCGAGCAGGGGAACGAGCAGTCCCAGTCGGCCGGCGGTGGCGACACCGAGGGCGCGGGTGCGGGCGACGACGTGACCCAGGACCAGTCAGGGACGAACAGCAACGAGACCAGCCAGGGCTCCACGGCCACCGCGACGACCACCCAGAGCAACACCAACGGTGGTCCGGGCGGCGGCACCATCGACTGCACGCGCTGCTTCAACGGCGACGTCGAGCAGTCGAACGAGGCCGACACCTCGGCTGAGGCCGAGAACGGCAACGAGACGGAGCAGGGCAACGAGCAGTCCCAGTCGGCCGGCGGTGGCGACACCGAGGGCAACGGAGCAGGCGACAACGTGACCCAGGACCAGTCGGGCACGAACAGCAACAGCACGTCGCAGGGCTCCACGGCGACCGGCACGACCACCCAGAGCAACACCTACGGTGGCGGCCAGGGCGGCACGATCACCTGCACGCGTTGCTTCAACGGCGACGTCGCGCAGTCGAACGAGGCCGACACCTCGGCTGAGGCCGAGAACCAGAACGGAACGGAGCAGGGGAACGACCAGTCCCAGTCGGCCGGCGGTGGCGACACCGAGGGCGCGGGTGCGGGCGACGACGTGACCCAGACTCAGTCAGGGACGAACAGCAACAGCACCAGCCAGGGCTCCACGTCGACGGCGACGACGACGCAGAGCAACAGCTACGTCCCGGCCGGCGTCACCATCGTGTGCACCCGGTGCTTCAACGGGAACGTCAGCCAGAGCAACGAGGGGTCGACGTCCGCGAAGTCGAGCAACAAGAACAAGACCAAGCAGGGCAACGACCAGGACCAGTCGGCCGGCGAGGCCGAGGAGGAGAACGGCCACGAGGGTGGCAACGGCAACGGTGGCCCGCAGCCCCCGACGGTGACGACGATCGTGGTGCACCACTACGTCACGACGCCCGCACCGGCCGCGAAGTCCTCCGCGACCGCTCCGAAGGCGAAGAAGTGCAAGTGCGCCAAGAAGAGCAAGAAGTCCAAGAAGAGCAAGAAGGCCAAGAAGCGCGCCAAGGTCAAGGGCGAGGTCAAGTGCGTTCGGAAGAACTGCTAGGGGCCGACCGATGACCAATGGCCGATTCGAGGGAAGAAAGCCGAGGGCGGTGATGTCTATCGGCTAAGGGACGAAGCGCGGGGCCGTGCGGATGCACGAATGCGGTTCGCCGGCCCGGCGCGCAGGAATAGGAGGCGCCTTCACCCAGAGAGCGCGCCTCCGACGGCGCAGATGCCCGCCCCCGTCGGGGCGGGCATCGGCCTGTCCAGGCCTCCTGAGCGCAGGGAGGGCGCCGGTATAGTCCGGCGCCGATGTTCTCCAAGGTGCTCGTGGCAAACCGGGGCGAGATCGCCGTGCGCGTGATCCGCACGCTCAAGGAAATGGGCATCGCGTCGGTCGCCGTCTATTCGGAGGTCGACCGCGAGGCGCCACACGTGGAGATGGCGGACGAGGCGTTCCTGCTCGGCCCCGGCCCGGCCACCGAGAGCTACCTGAAGGTCGACAAGATCCTCGAGGTCGCGTCTCAGGCCGGCGCGGAGGCGATCCACCCTGGCTACGGGTTCCTGGCCGAGAACGCCGCCTTCGCGAAAGCCTGCAAGAAGGCCAAGATCGTGTTCATCGGACCGCCGCACGAGGCGATCGAGGCCATGGGCTCCAAGACGAAGGCCCGCGAGCTGATGAAGGCCGCCGGTGTGCCGATCGTCCCCGGCACGACCGACCCGGTCGAGGGCCTCGCCGCTGCGAAGAAGATTGCCAAGGAGATCGGGTATCCCGTCGCCGTCAAGGCCGCGGGCGGCGGAGGCGGCAAGGGATTCCGCGTCGCCATGTCCGAGGACGAGCTCGAGGCGGCCCTCGAGGGCGCCGCGCGCGAGGGCGAGAAGTTCTTCTCCGACCCGACCGTCTACCTGGAGCGCTACCTCGAGGACCCCCGTCACGTAGAGGTCCAAGTCTTGGCCGACTCGAAGGGCAACGTGGTGCACCTGGGCGAGCGGGATTGCTCGGTCCAGCGGCGCCACCAGAAGCTGATCGAGGAGACGCCCGCGCCGGAGGTCGACGAGGAGTTCCGGGCGCGGATCGGCAAGATCGCGACCGATGCCGCCGAGGCGATCGGCTACCGCTCGGCCGGGACGATCGAGGGGCTGCTGGCGCACGACGCCGATGGGAAGCTCGAGTACTTCTTCCTCGAGATGAACACCCGCGTCCAGGTGGAGCACACCGTCACCGAGATGGCGACGGGCATCGACATCGTGCGGGAGCAGGTCCGGATCGCCGCCGGCGAGCCGCTCTCGTTCGCCCAGGAGGAGGTGCAGCTGCGGGGCTGCTCGATCGAGTGCCGCATCAACGCGGAGGCGGCGCACAAGAAATTCGCCCCCGCTCCCGGGCGCATCACCTCCTACAAGGAGCCCGGGGGGCCCGGTGTGCGCATCGACTCCGGGGTCCGGCCCGGCTCGGAGATCTCCCCGATGTACGACCCGATGGTGGCCAAGCTGATCGTCTGGGACACCGACCGCGAAGCGGCCACCGCGCGCATGCTGCGGGCGCTCGACGAGTACGAGATCGGCGGCCTCACGACCCTGATCCCGTTCCACCAGGCGCTGCTGTCCTCGAAGCAGTGGCGAAACGCCGAGACCTGCCGCGACCTCGTGGAGGACGCGAAGTGGCTCAAGTCGCTGGCGCCGGAGGCGGCCCCCGCCCCGGCTGCCGCGGAGGAGGACGAGGAGAAGGTCGAGCGCGACTACACGGTCGAGGTGGACAGCCGCCGGTTCAACGTGAAAGTGATCGGCCCGCCTCCGGCCGGCGGGGTTGTCGCCGCGGCCGGTGCGAACTCGACCGGCGCGCGTCCCGCGCCGCGCCGCGAGCGCGCGGGCGGGGCGGCGTCAGGCGGTGCGGACGGCGCGATCGTCTCGCCGCTCCAGGGCACGGTCTTGCGCGTGAACGTCAAGCAAGGCGAGGAAGTCGAGGCCGGCGCGGTCGTGTGCGTGATCGAGGCGATGAAGATGGAAAACGAGATCACGGCTCCCGTGGCGGGGAAGGTCGAGGAGCTGAGCGTGGCGGAAGGCGCCTCGGTCAGCGCCGGCGACCGCCTGGCGAAGATCGGTTAGGGCGGTCCGAGCGGACCGGCGGGCGGTCGACCCCGCGCGGTGCGACACATCGACTACCGCATAGGTGCTCCAAACCGGGCACCGCGCGGTGGCCCCCGGCGTGGCGGGCTCTAGGCGGCGCCCAAGAGCTTCACGGCCGACCTGAGGTCCTTCACGATCTCGGCCGGCTTGCCCTTCACGCCCTGCGGCCAGCCCTCCTTCTTGCGGTCGATCCAGATCACCGGGATCTTCAGCTTCACGCAGGGCAGCACGTCCGTCTCGAGCCCCGTCGCGAGGTGGATCGACTTCGTCTTGGTGCCGAGGCGCCGCTTGGCCTCCTTGAAGTGGGCCGGGTCCGGCTTGTAGGAGCGGACCTGCTGCGCGGTCACGACCAGGTCGAAGTCGGTGCGCAGGTGGCGGCGGGTGGCTCCCAGCAGCTTGTCGTCGATGTTGGAGATCAGCCCGATGCCGGTCACGTTGCTCGCATCCGGCTTGTGGTACTTCTTGCGCAGCCGGTCGAGCAGCGCGTTGGAGTCCCGGAACGGCTTCCAGGCAGGCACGCTGTTGGGCAGGAAGCTGGACCGCACCGGCTCGAGCTCCCAGCCCAGCTCCTCCGCGACGGCGATCGCCGTGCGCCGCAGGACCTCGGCGTACAGCTCGTAGGACCCCGACATGATCTCGCGCTGTTTTTCGAGGAACAGCGGGATCAGGGTGTTCCGGTCGATCGTGAAGCCGTCGCGCTCGGCCTCCTTCTGGAAGGCGTCGTAGATGCCGCCCTCCCAGTCGATCAGGGTCCCGTAGACCTCCAGGCTGACGAAATCGATGGTTTTGGGAAGGGGCACAGGCAGCGGCCAAAGGGTTTGTTGATAGCTTCCCCGCGCTCGGCGCCGGGAAGCGGGCGGCCGGAACCATATATGGATCTGCTCGAGTACCAAGGCAAACAGCTCTTCGCCAAGCACGGCGTGCCCGTGCCCGAGGGGCGCGTGGCCGTGACCCCCCAGGAGGCCCGCCAGGCCGCCGAGGAGCTCGGATTCCCGGTCGTGGTCAAGGCTCAGGTGCAGATCGGCGGCCGCGGTAAGGCGGGCGGGATCAAGGTCGCCCAGGACGCCGAGGAGGCCGAGACGCACGCCGACGCGATCCTCGGCATGGACATCCGTGGCCTGACAGTGCACGAGGTGTGGGTCGAGCCGGCCTCCGACATCGCCGCCGAGTACTACGCCGCGGTCGTCTTCGACCGCAGCGCGAAGAAGGTGCTCCTGATGCTCTCCGCCGCCGGCGGCATGGACATCGAGTCCGTCCCCGAGGAGCAGATCGCGCGCGCGCACGTGAGCCCCCTGGACGGGTTCAGCCCCGAGGACGGCCGCAAGCTCGTGGCCGACGCCGGCATCGACGCGGACATCGCGGATCAGGTCGGCGAGATGATGGGCAAGCTCTACGACGCGTTCATCGCGCTCGACGCGATGCTGGTGGAGGTCAACCCGCTGGTGGTGACGGGCGACCGCCGGGTGATGGCGCTGGACGCGAAGGTGTCCGTGGACGACAACGCGCTCTTCCGCCAGCCCGAGGTCGCGGAGATGCGCAACCCCTCCGCTGAGGACCCGCAGGAGCAGATGGCGAAGGAGCGCGGCGTCACCTACGTGAAGCTGGACGGCGAGGTCGGGATCCTCGGCAACGGCGCGGGGCTCGTGATGTCGACGCTCGACGTCGTCGCGCAGGAGGGCGGCAGGCCGGCCAACTTCCTCGACGTGGGCGGCGGCGCGAAGGCCGAGGAGATCGTCCAGGCCCTCGAGGTGCTGCTGTCGGACAAGAAGGTGCGCGCCGTCCTGTTCAACATCTTCGGCGGGATCACCCGCTGCGACGAGGTCGCGAACGGCATCCTCCAGGCGCTCGACCAGATCGACGTCTCGGTCCCGATCGTCGTGCGGCTCGACGGCACGAACGACGAGGAGGGACGGCGGATCCTCGCGCAGGCGGACGCGCCGCAACTGCATCCGGCCAAGACGATGATCGAAGCCGCGCAGATGGTCGTGTCGCTGGCGAAGGAAGGAGCGGCCGCGTAGCGCGATGGCGATCTTCGTCGACACCGACACGAAGCTCCTGGTCCAGGGGCTGACCGGGCGCGAGGGCTCCTTCCACGGGCTGCGCAACCGCGAGTACGGCACCGACCTGGTGGCCGGCGTGACGCCGGGCAAGGCCGGGCAGGACGTCGAGGGCGTGCCCATCTTCGACACGGTCGCCGACGCCGTCGCCGAGACGGGCGCCAACACGGCGATGGTGTTCGTGCCGCCCCGGTTCGCGGCCGCAGCGATCACCGAGTCCGCGGATGCGGGAGTCGCGACGATCATCTGCATCACCGAGGGCATCCCGGCCCACGACATGCTGCGGACCTACAACTACCTGCAGGACAAGAACTCCCGTCTGATCGGGCCCAACTGCCCGGGCGTCCTGTCCCCGGGCAAGGCGAACGTCGGGATCATCCCCGCGCACTTCTTCCAGCCCGGGGGCGTGGGCCTGCTGTCGCGGTCCGGCACGCTGACCTACCAGATCGGCAACGAGCTGGCCCAGCTCGGCGTCGGGAACTCCACCATCGTGGGCATCGGCGGCGACCCGATCATCGGCTCGTCGTTCATCGACGTGATCGCGCAGTTCGAGCAGGACCCGGAGACCGAGCTGATCGTGATGGTGGGCGAGATCGGCGGGGACGAGGAGGAGCGCACGGCCGAGTACATCGCCGAGCACGTGACGAAGCCCGTGGTCGCCTACATCGCAGGGTTCACCGCACCGCCGGGCAAGCGCATGGGCCACGCGGGCGCCATCATCTCGGGCTCCTCCGGGACGGCGCAGGCGAAGGCCGAGGCGCTCGAGTCGAAGGGCGTGCCCGTCGGCCGCAACCCGACCGAGGTGGCCAAGATGGCCGCCGAGAAGGTCGGAGCTAAGACCTAGCCGCCCTCTATCCTCACTGCGATGGAGTCCCTCGCTCCCATCAGCTTTGCCCGGGGCGCCCCGAGCCTCGACATCATGCCGGCGGCGGCCGTCCGCGACGCCGCGATGCGCGTGCTCGAGGAGGACCCGGCGGGCGCGCTGTCCTACGGCCCGGGATACGGGTACGGGCCGCTGCGCGAGTGGATCGCGGAGCGGCACGGCGTCGACTCCACGCGGGTCGTGCTCTTCAACGGGTCGCTCGAGGCCGGGCTGATGCTGTTCGACCACCTGGTCGAGCCCGGTGATCCCGTGATCGTCGAGGCGCCGTCCTACGACCGCACGCTGCTGGCGCTCGAAGCGCGGGGCGCAGAGCGGTTCGCCGTGCCGCTGCAGAGCGACGGGATCGACGTCGGCGGGCTCGAGGTCGCGCTGGCAGCCGGCCTGGAGCCGATCTTCGCCCACATCATCCCCAACTTCCACAACCCGGCGGGCTGCACGCTCTCCCAGGAGAAGCGCGACCGGCTGCTCGAGCTCGCCTCCGAATACGACTTCATCATCTTCGAGGACGACCCGTACCGCGACGTGCGATTCGAGGGCGAGGACCTGCCGACGATGCTGTCGCGGGACACGGACGAACGCGTCGTCTACGCGAGCTCGTTCTCGAAGACGATCGCCCCCGGCGTGCGCGTCGGCTACCTGATCGGCCCGGAGGACCTGATGGGCGCGCTCACCAAGCAGGCGGTGAACACGTACATCTCGCCGAACATGCTGGCGCAGGCGATCGTGGGCGAGTTCTGCCGCTCCGGCGCGATCGGCGAGTCGATCGAGGGCGTCAAGCGCGCGCTGCGCGAACGCCGCGACGCGGTCGCGGACGGCCTCGCGGAGCACATCGGCGACGAGGCGAAGTTCGTGCGCCCCGAGGGCGGCTACTTCCTGTGGGTGGAGCTGGACGAGGAGGTAGACACGACCGTGCTGCTGGCCGCCGCGGCCGAGCGCGCGGTGACGTTCGTGGCCGGCAGCGACTTCATGCTCGAAGGCGGCACGAACGCGCTGCGGCTGGCGTACTCCGCGGTCACGCCGGAGCAGGCGACCGAGGGCACCAAGCGCCTCGCCGAGGCGCTCGACTCGATCAAGCAGCCGGCCTAGCGGAGACCACCACGACTGAGTCGGCCGGCCTGGCCGTCGTGATGGGTAGGTATCGCAGGGCGACACAATTCCATCACGGTGGGCAGGGCACACGCCGTGTCTCGTGCGAAACGTGACTGATCTGCGCCGGGACCCACCTCACCTTGATGGGTTGGTGCTCTCCTGCGATACCAACCCATCACCACGGCGGCGAACCGCCGCACGGGCTCAGGCGGACGGGGGCGGAACTGCCCTCAGCGGCCGTAGCGGTCTTTGCCGAGCACGAGCTGCTCGGGCAATGCCGTGCGCGGCGGCGGTGACGGGTCGGCCTTCACCGACACCGTCTCGGCGACGCTGCGCGTGACGGTCACCGAGGTGCCGTTCGACTTGAGCACGACCTCCTCGTCGCCGGACTCTGCGAGCTTGCCGGTGAGGCCGGGCCGCAGTCCCGCGCTCTTGAGGTAGTGAAGGAGGTCTTCGGCCTC
Organism: Solirubrobacterales bacterium; assembly: GCA_035650255.1. Lineage (GTDB taxonomy): Bacteria > Actinomycetota > Thermoleophilia > Solirubrobacterales > JBBDJG01 > DASRIA01. The sequence goes on along the minus strand of DASRIA010000011.1, from coordinate 39,992 downwards.
GTTCTCGAAGCGCAGGATCTCGACGTCCGCACCGACCTCGACGTCGGCCAGCGGCACGCCGGGGATGCGGTTGCCGGGAGAGATCGGATGGCCGTGCGGACAGGTCTTCGCGTCCCCCACCGCGCGGGTCATGTAAGCCTCGAATGCGGGTGACATCGCGTGCTCGAGGCGCTCCGCCTCCTCGTGCACGTCGTCCCAGGCGATGCCGACGACGTCGGTCAGGAACCGCTCGATCAGGCGATGGCGGCCGACGATCGCCTCGGCCTGCTCCCGCCCGCTGTCGGTGAAGACCAGCGACTTGTCGTGGTTGCGCTTCACGTAGCCGTCGTGCTCCAAGCGGCCGACCATCTCGTGCACCGTGGGCGGCGAGAGCTGCATGGCGCGCGCGATGTTGGCGCCCGTGATGGGCAGCTCGGCCTCCATCAGCCAGTAGATGATCTGGAGGTACTCCTCCTCCGCCGGTGTCGCGTGCGCGTGCTCCACGGACATGGGGAGAGCGTACTACGGGGATATCCTCCCTCGCCCGATGGCGCGCGTCGAGGTACAGGAAGCAGACATCACGCAGCTCGAGGTCGACGCGATCGCGAATGCCGCCAACACCCAGCTGCTCCACGGCGGCGGCGTGGCGGGCGCGATCGTCCGCGCCGGAGGGCGGGCGATCCAGGGCGAGAGCGACGAGAAGGCGCCGATCGGGCTCGGCGAGGCGGTCGAGACCGGGGCCGGCGAGCTGCCAGCGACGTGGGTGATCCATGCGGCGACGATGGAGCCCGGCGGGCCCACCTCGGCGGACGTCATCCGGCGGGCGACCGCGAGCACGCTCGCGAAGGCCGACGAGCTGGGTGCGCGATCGCTTGCGCTGGTCGCGTTCGGAACGGGCGTGGGCGGGTTCCCGGTCGACGAGGCGGCGCGCATCGAGGTCGAGGAGGTGCGCCGCCACCTCGACGGCCGGAGCGGGCTCGAGCTCGTGGTCTTCGCGGTGCACGGCGCCGCCGCGCGCGAGGCGTTCGAGCGGGCGCTGGCGTGAGTGCGGCGCGGCCCGTCCTCGTCGCGCCCGACAAGTTCAAGGGAACGCTCACCGCGCCCGAGGCCGCGCTTGCGATCGGGCGCGGGCTCGCGGCGGGCGGAGTCGAGGCCCTCGAGCTGCTCCCGCTGGCGGACGGCGGCGAGGGCACGATGGAGGCGATGGCCCACGCGCGCCGCGGGCGCATCCTCGCGGCGCCGGCAAGCGATCCGCTGGGGCGCGAGGTCGAGGGGGCTTTCGCGCTGCTCGAGGGAGGCCGCGTCGCGGTCGTCGAGCAGGCCCAGGCGTCCGGCCTGTGGCGCGTGGCGACCGTCGAGCGCGATCCGGTCGGCGCGACCAGCCACGGGACCGGCGAGCTGATCGCGGCAGCGATCGACAGCGGCGCGCGCGAGGTGCTCGTGACGGTGGGAGGCAGCGCGACGAGTGACGGCGGGCGCGGTGCCCTGGCGGCGCTGGGTGCCCACTTCACGACGAGCACCGCGGACCTGAGCGAGGTTCGCAAGCGGTTGCGGGGGGTGAAGCTCTCGGTGGCGTGCGATGTGCGCAACCCGCTGTTGGGTGCGGAGGGGAGCGCGCGCGTCTTCGCTCCCCAGAAGGGTGCGTCTCCCAATCAAGTGGAGGAGATCGAGCAGCGACTGGCCGACTGGGCCGCCATGGCCCGGCGCGAGACCGGCCGGGACCCGAGCGACGAGCCGATGGCGGGCGCCGGCGGCGGCCTCGCGGGCGGGCTGTGGGCGTACGCGGGAGCGACCTTGCGGCCGGGCGCCGCGCTGGTGCTCGACACGGTCGGGTTCGACGCGCTCGCGCACGACGCGTTCGCGGTCGTCACGGGGGAGGGGCGACTCGACGAGCAGACGATCGGCGGGAAGCTCGTGTTCGAAGTCGCGACGCGTGCCCGCCAGGGCGGCGTGCCGTGTTACGCGGTGGTCGGAACGGACGAGCTCGATGCCTTCGAGCATCGGCTGATGAACGTCGAGGTCGAGGCCGCGTCACACAACGGCGGCATCGCCTCAGCCGACGAGATCGAACGCGCCGCCCGCCGAGTCGCCCGCCACCTGCTGGCCTAGCCCTCGGCGAGACTGCGCACGATCGCTTCGTAGAACCCGGCCGTCATCGGCTCCTCGGTGACCGTGACGTTGGGGCGGTTCGCGGCGGCGGCCAACTCGGGGTCCTTGTCGAGCGCGTTCGACACGAGGAAGAACCGGCCCACGACGCCGGCCACCTCGAGGTCGCCGCGCGAGTCGCCGATCGCGATCACATCCTCCGGCGCCAGGCCGCGGCGGCGCATGTGCGCCGCGACCGCACGGCCCTTGCCCGCCTCCGCCGGGATCAGGTGATAGGTGTGCACCTGATCGGCGATCAGCTCGGGCGAGCGGCGCGTGGTGATCCCGTTGTCGACCAGCCGCACGTCCAGGTCGTGCTCGGCGAACAGCGCTTCCACCTCCGCCATCGGCACCTCGCCACGCAGCAGGTGCGAGAAGAAGCGGTCGCTCTGCCACGGCACATGGGGCTCGATCCGGTTCGGATAGGTCTCCATCAGCAGCCGCGGCGCCCCGGCGCGCTCGATCTGGTCGTGCACGCTCTCCTCCCCCACCTCGAACGAGCCCGTGAAGAACACCTCGTCCTCCCCGTCCACCAGCCCGCTGCCCATCTCGTAGATGTACGACGGCTGGCCGATCAGGCGAGCGTCCTCGTACACCTGCGCCTTGCGGCGGCCGGACTTGATCACCACCTCGACGCCCGCCCGGTGGCAGGCCTCGAGCGCCCGGATCGCGAGTGTCGAGAAGTTGCCCTCGGCGTCGCGCAGCAGCGACGCGCCCTTGCCGAGCATCGTGCCGTCGAGGTCCGTGTAGACGCAGCGCAGGGCCACGCGGCGGAAGCCTAGAGCCTCGGTGGCGCGCGATACTGGCGCCGTGGGAACCCTGCTGCAGCGACTCGGGGTGGAGCGGCCGATCGTGCAGGCCGGCATGGGCGGCGGCCTGGCGGCACACGAGCTCGCCGCCGCCGTCTCGGCGGCCGGCGGCCTGGGGACGATCGGCATCCTCGCGCCCGACGATCTGCGCCGGGAGATCGCGGCGGTTCGCGAGCGGACCGGCAGGCCGCTGTCCGTCAACCTCCTGCTGCCCTTCGCCCGCGGCGCACACTTCGACGCGGCCTCCGAGGCCGACGTCGTCGTCACCTTCTGGGGCAGGCCCAAGCGCCGTACCGCCAAGGCCTGGATGCACCAGTGCGGTTCCGTCGAGGAGGCCCTGACGGCCCGCGCAGCCGGCGCGGACGCGGTGATCGCGCAAGGGGTCGAGGCAGGCGGCCACGTGCGGGGAAAGGTGCCCGCGGCGGAGCTCCTGGCCCGGATCCGCAGCGCCGTGCCCGACGACTATCCGGTGCTCTCAGCGGGGGGCATCGCCGACGCAGCGGACGTCCGGGCCCGCCTCGACGCCGGAGCGGAGGCGGTCGTCTGCGGCACCCGCTTCCTGATGACCGAGGAGTGCGGCGCTCACCCGGCCTACAAGGAACGCCTGGCCGACGCGCGGGACACGATCCTCACGGAGCTCTTCGGCGCCGGCTGGCCGGCGCCGCACCGCGTGGTCGCGAACGAGGCCACCGCCCGCTGGCTGGGACGAGATCTGCGCGGCCCCGCCTGGCTGCGCGCGTTCCACAAGGCGACGGCGCCGGTGTTCTCGCGGATGCCGGTCCCGATGCAGTTCCGCCTCGCGGCGGCGCAGGACCCGCGCCGGCCGATGTTCGGTCCTGCCGCGGCGATCGCGGGCGGCCCTCCGAGCCTGGTCGAGGCCGGGCCGCTCTACGCGGGAGAGTGCATCGAGCGCATCGGCGACATCCGCCCGGCGGGCGAGCTGGTCCGCGAGCTGGCTCCGTAGGAGCCGGCCGGGCCGAAGCTATTGCACGCCCGCCATCGGCGGGCGCTCGAGCACCTGCACGCGGCGCTGCTCGAGCTGCACTCCGGCCGGCGTGCAGGCGGCGTGCAGATAGGTCTCCGGGTTGACCGCGCCCGCGCCGCCGTCGACGCGCATCAGGACGGCACGCGCGACCGCGTACGACATCGCCCCCAGCGCCAGCAGCCGCTGCGACCGGTTGAGCCGCGTCCCGAGGTCGACCTGCGCCATCGCGCCCAGGCCGGCGTGACGCAGCACGTCGATCATCATCGCGGTCTCGACCGCGTAGCCGGTGCAGAACGGGATCGCGCGCAGCAGGTCGCGGCGCGCTGCGACCTCGCCCGCGAGCGGCTGGCCGAAGCCACAGAGCTCCGGGTAGAAGATGCCGAACAGCGGCTTCGCGGTGAGCTCCGTCACGCGGCCGGCGTCGTCCACGACCGTGCCGTCGGGCGCCGTGAACGGCCGGTGGTAGGCCCCTTTCACGAAATGCACGGCCGGCTCGGACAGCAGCGGACCCAGCAGCCCGTATATGAAGTGCCGGCCGAAGTTCGCGGTGTCGGAGTCTGCGAACACGATCAGCTCGCCGCGGGCCACCGACAGCGCGCGCCACATGGCGTCGCCCTTGCCGACGACCGGCCCGAAGGCGGGCATCAGCTCCGCCTCGTCGTAGACCTCCGCCCCCTTGCCGCGCGCAAGCTCGGCGGTCCCGTCCGCAGAGGCGGCGTCCACGACCACGACCTGGTCGACCAGCGGGGCACGCTCGTTGAGGGCCGCGACCTCGTCCAGCACGACGCCGACGGTCGGCGCCACCTCGCGCGTCGGCAGCACGAGGCTGACCGCCACGTCCAGCTCGCGCTTGCGCGCGGCCAGCTGTCGCAGGTCGGCGAACGCCCCGTGCCGGTAGGAGCGGCTTTCGAACCAGTCCTGTGCGGACGGAGCGGAGATGTGCCTCACGGCGACTGCCATCGCGCCTCTACTGTTACAGACGATGGAGCAAGGCTGGACCGAAGCGCTGTCGGGACTGCTCGCGGGGGAGGACGAACGCCTGGTCACCCGCGTCCACGAGCCGGGCCAGCCCGCGGTCACCGCGCCGATCCCCGACGACCTGCACCCGCAGGTCCGCGAGGCCCTGATCGGCCGCGGGATCACATCTCTCTACTCCCATCAGGCCGACGCGTGGGAGACCGTGATGCGGCGCGGCCACACCATCGTCACGACCGGCACGGCGAGCGGCAAGTCGCTGTGCTTCAACCTCCCCGTGCTGCACGTGCTGGCGACCGACCCGCGCGCGCGGGCGCTCTACCTCTATCCGACCAAAGCGCTCGCGCAGGACCAGGCGCGCAGCCTCACCGAGCTCAGCATCCCGTCGCTGCACCACGCGATCTACGACGGCGACACGCCGCAGGAGGAGCGGCCGGCGATCCGCAAGCGCGCCAACGTCGTGCTCACGAACCCCGACATGCTGCACGTCGGGATCCTCCCCCACCACGCCGCCTGGGGAGACTTCCTCGCGAACCTCGCGCTGGTCGTCGTCGACGAGGCGCACGTCTATCGCGGCGTGTTCGGCTCGCACGTCGCGAACGTGCTGCGCCGCCTGCGCCGCCTGGCCGAGGCGTACGGGACGACGCCGCGGTTCGTCCTCACGTCCGCGACGATCGCCAACCCGCTCGCGCTCGCGCAGGAGCTGACCGGGCTCGAGTTCGACCTCGTGGACCGCGACGGCTCCGAGCGCGGGCAGCGCGAGGTCGTGATGTGCAACCCGCCGCTGATCGACGAGCGCACGATGCGGCGCGCGTCGAGCCTCGGCGAGGCCGCGACCCTGTTCGCGGACCTGGTCGGCGAGGAGGTGCGCACGATCTGCTTCGCGCGCAGCCGCCGCGCCGCCGAGCTGATCTACCAGTTCGCGCGCAAGCGGCTGGAGGAGTCGTCCGACCTCGCGGGCCGCATCACCCCCTACCGCGCCGGCTACACGCCCCGCCAGCGGCGCGAGATCGAGCGCAGCCTGGCAAGCGGCGACCTGCTCGGCGTGGTCACGACCAACGCGCTCGAGCTGGGCATCGACATCGGCCACCTCGACGCCGCGATCTCGGTCACGTTCCCCGGGACGGTGGCGAGCCTGCGCCAGCAGTGGGGCCGAGCGGGCCGGACCGAGCGTGGCGGCCTCGCGATGTACGTGGCCGGCGACGATGCGCTCGACCAGTTCTTCTGCCGCCATCCGGACGAGTTCCTGGAGCGGCCGGTCGAGGCGGCGATCCTCGACCACGGCTCCGAGATGATCTACATGAACCACCTGTGCGTCGCCGCATACGAGGGACCGCTCGAGCCGGGCGACGAGGAGACGCTCGGCCCCGGCATGATCGCGGCTGCCGACCGGCTGGTGGCGGCCGGCAGGCTGCGCAAGCGTGCCGGGCGCTACCACCCGCGCGACTGGAAGTTCCCGGCGGCAAAGCTCTCCCTGCGCTCGGCCTCGCCCGACAGCTTCACGATCGTGGAAGCGGAGGCGGGCGAGATCATCGGCTTCGTCGAAGCCGAGCGCGCCTTCTCCACGGTCCATCCGGGCGCGGTCTACCTGCACCTGGGCGAGCCCTACGAGGTCGAGGAGCTCGACATCGACGGGCGCCGCGCGCTCGTGCACCCGGCCGAGGGCAACTACTACACGCAGCCCAAGATCGAGACGGAGACGTTCATCGAGGAGACGCGCGAGGAGCGCGACGCGCTGGGCGTGCCGCTGCGATTCGGCATCGTGTCGGTGATGCAGGAGGTCGTTGCGTTCCAGCGCAAGCGCATGGCCGACCACGAGGTGATCGATCTCCAGACCCTCGACCTGCCGGAGCAAAACTTCGTCACGCAGGCGCTGTGGTACGAGCTGCCCGACATGGCCGACTCGCAGCCCCTGCAGGCGATGCTCGGCGCCCTGCATGCGGCCGAGCACTCGCAGATCGCCGTCCTGCCGCTGATCGCGATGTGCGACCGCTGGGACATCGGCGGCCTCTCCACCAACATCCATCACCAGACCGGGTGCCCGACGATCTTCATCTACGACGGCCATCCCGGCGGCGTCGGGATCACGCGCCGCGGGTTCGACGAGTTCGAGCGGCTGGTCGGCGATGCGCGGCGGCTCCTCGACGAGTGCCCGTGCGAGGCGGGCTGCCCCTCGTGCGTGCAGTCACCGAAGTGCGGCAACCTCAACGAGCCGCTGTCCAAGCACGGTGCGCTCGACCTGATGGGGCGGATGCTGACCGCAGGGCGCGCGGCGGTTGCCTGAGCCGCGCCGCTACGCGGCCGTGATCGGCCCATGGGAATGTGACGACGACACCGCCTCGAAGTGCCGCGCTGTGGGCCGCGGCCTTGCCGCGGCCGGATTTGTGCTCGTGACGGGCGGGGAGTACGGCGCGATGGAGGCGGCGTCGCGCGGCGCGAGCGAAGCCGGCGGGACGGTCGTCGGGCTGCTGCCGGGCACCGACCGGTCGCGGGCGAACCGCTACTCGGACGTGACCGTCGTGACGGGCATCGGCCACGCCCGCAACCTGAGCGTGGTGGCGTCGGCAGACGTCGTCGTGGCGGTGGGCGGCGGCTGGGGCACGCTGTCCGAGATCGGGCTCGCGGGGGCGCTGGGCCGGCCGGTGGTCCTGCTGGGCGGGTGGAGGCTGGAGCACGAGTCCAGCCTGCCGAGCGAGGTCCGGTATGCGAGTGGCGCCGCGGAGGCGGTCGAGCTCGCAGTGTCGCTCGCGCAGCCGGACGCCGCATAAACCGGACAGCCGTCCAGTGCAAGGGAACTAGCGCTCAACAAGTCTCGTAGGCCCGCCGACACTCGCACTAGACGCAAGGAGGTGTCGTCAGGTGCGCGGCAGGGTCGCTGGCACTCTCACGGGCGTATTCGCCCTCTTCATCGCTATTACCGCCCAGGCCGGTGCCGAGGTCCCGCCCGATCCGATCGAGCAGCCCGGCAAGCAGGCTCTGCCTGCGCCTGCGGCGCGCGGCGACGCGGGCGGGATCGGGTCCGTGCCGGCCGGGGCGCCCACGGGCCGCCCCGTGCTCACGCTCTTCAACGTGTCCCCGGCAGCCGTGGCGCCGGCGGCGGGCGGCACCGTGGTGCGCTTCCGGGTGCGCGACCGCGCCCGGCGCGTGCGCGTGCGGCTTGCCTTCGTGAGCCTGGCCGACCGCACGACGTACCGCGTGAACCTCGGCGGCCGCCGCACCGGCCGGGAGCACACCTATTCCTGGAGGCGCAGCGTGGCGCCAGGGTCCTACCGGGTGCGCATCACGGCGCGCAACCCGCGCGGCAAGAAGGCGGTCCGCAGCACCACCATGCAGGTGGGGGCGAGCGTCCCCGCCGTGGCCGGCGCGCACAGCTTTCCGATCGCCGGGACCTACGCGTGGGGCGGCAGCGGCAGCCGCTTCGGCGCTGCGCGCAGCGGCCACCGTCATCAGGGCCAGGACCTGGCCGCCGACGAAGGCACTCCGCTGGTCGCGGTCACGACCGGCACCATCTCGTGGCGCGCCTATCAGGCGGGGGGCGCCGGTCACTACCTAGTGCTCGACGCCGACGGCGAGGAATACAACTTCGTGTACATGCACCTCCAGTCGGGGAGCCTGTTGGTCGGCAAGGGCGACCGCGTGACGGCCGGACAGCACATCGCCAACGTCGGCAACACCGGCAGCTCGGAGGGCGCGCACCTCCACTTCGAGATCTGGGACGGCCCCTGGTACGACGGCGGCCGCCCCGTCGATCCGTACCCCTTCCTCAAGAGCTGGGCGTAGGCCCGGCCGCTACCATCCCCGGTCCCGGGCGAGGTAGCTCAGTCGGTAGAGCACACGACTGAAAATCGTGGTGTCGCCAGTTCGATTCTGGCCCTCGCCATCCCAGTTTGTGACCGAAGCGCTCGTCGACCAAACGATCGCGCTGCCGAGCGGCGAGCTCCGCCTGCGGCAGCCGCAGGAGTCCGCCGAGCTGCCGGACGCGGGCGCGGTGGAGTGGGCGCCGATCGCGCCGTACTGGTCCGTCCTGTGGCGCAGCGGCGTGGCACTCGCGCGGGAGCTCGACCGCATGGACCTGCGCGGCCTCCGGGTGGTCGAGCTGGGCTGCGGGCTCGCGCTGCCGAGCATCGCCGCCGCCCGCGCAGGCGCGGAAGTCCTCGCAACCGACGCCTCTCCCGATGCCCTCACCCTCGTGATGCGCAACGCCCATAGGAACGACGTGCACGTCGAGACCGCCGCGGTCGATTGGGCACAGCCGGGCCGGCTCCTGGAACGGGCGCCCTTCGATCTCGCGGTTGCTGCCGACGTCCTCTACGAGCGCGCGAGCGTGGCCGTGCTGCTGTCGCTCCTCCCCCGCCTTGCGCCCGCGGCCTGGCTGGCCGATCCGGGCCGGCCGGCCGCCGCCGCCTTCCTCGAGCAGGCGCGCAGCCGGTGGCGGGTCGAGACGCACGCGCGCGGCGTCGCCCACATCCACCGGCTGCAGTTCGCCTGAGCTCAGATCACGCGGCGTTCGACTCGGCGAAGCGCAGCGACGCCGGCGTCGTGAGATGCTCGCCCGTCTCCAGCAGCGTCTTCATGGCGGAGAGGATCATCGGCCAACCGCCGTACAGCTCGTCGTTGGCACCTTCGCGCAGCTGGTCGTGGGTGACGGTGAGGCGGCACGAGTCGCCCACCTGCTCGATCTCGTACGTGACCCGCGAGGTGCCCTCGGCCTTCACGTCGTCGCTCCACAGCGCCTGCATGCTCTGCACGAGACGGCGCGGCGCGTCGACCTCGAGGTTCTCGCCCTGCACCCACACGCCGGTGCCGTCCGGCCCGGTGGACTCGTAGGCCGAGCCCGGCGACCAATCCGACTTCGTCTGGATGCCCCACGAGTACTTGCTGCGCAGGTCGCTGTCGGTGATCGCCTCCCAGAGGCGCTCCGGCGTCGTCTTGATGTAGATCTCGAACACCTTCTCCATCGTTGCCTCCTCGATGCTTTTCTTGAGCCCGCTGAGGGCCGCGGCCCAGGGCTCGGCGTACTTGCTCACCCACCGGTCGTGGACGAGCCGGATCGGGACGGGGTTCAGGTAGTGGAGCTTTTCCCGGCCCCGCCGCTTGGTGGTGACGAGGCCTGCCTCCTGCAGCACCTTGAGGTGCTTCATCACGCCGAAGCGCGTCATCGGCAGCCGCTCGTCCAGCGCGCTGAGGGTCTGCCCGTCCTGCTTGAACAGCGCGTCGAGCAAGCTCCGGCGCGTCGGGTCGGCGAGGGCCTTGAAGACCGCGTCCACGGGCGCATCATACGTGACTAAATGGTCACATGTCAATGACGCGATTCGTGCAGGACCGAACCTGATCTGACAGTCCTCTTTCGCGCAAGATCTGTTCGGCACTAGTATCCGGCCAGAAAGGAATGGCGAGTCGCGTGCCCGCAGAGCAGCCGGTTCCCGTGCCCGAGACGCGCCGTGCCGACGCCGAGCGCAACGTCCTCCGGATCCAGGAGGCAGCGATCAGGTTGTGGGCCGACGAGCCGAACGCGGGCGTGGCCGACGTCGCCGCGGCCGCCGGCGTGGGGCGGGCCACGCTGTACCGCCATTTCCCGACCCGTGAGTCGCTGCTCGAAGCGATCCGCCACCAGGGACTGGCCGACGGCGAAGCCGCGGTCGAGGCCTGCCGGCTGAACGAGGGGCGCGCAACGGACGCGCTCTCCCGGCTGCTGGCCGCGTGGCTCGAGCTGGGCGACCGCTATCGCGTCGTGGTCGCCAACCCGTCGCAGGCCCACAACGTCGAGGCCCGCCTGCGGGAGGAGCAGCTCGGCGAGAGCATGGTGACGCTGATCGTGCGCGGGCAGGCGGAGGGGGACTTCTCGAAGGACCTCCCGCCGCTGTGGGGAGCCTCCGCAGTCGGCGCGCTGCTCGTCGCCGCGATCCAGGGAGTCGGCGAGGGCCGCATCGGACGCGAAGAGGCACACCCCCTGCTGATCAAGTCAGCGGTCGGGGTCCTGCGCGCGGGCTGACCGCCCGGCCGCCGACGCCGGGCCACCGACGTGCAAGCCGTCCTCGTCCTCTTCAACCGTGACCTGCGCGTCCACGACCATCCGGCCCTGAGCGCCGCCGCCCGGGCGGCCCGCCACGTCGTGCCGGCGTTCGTGCTGGACGACGCGTTGCTGTCCTCGAGGTTCGCGGCGCCCAACCGGCTGCGCTTCCTGCTCGACTCGCTGGCGGACCTCGACGACGCGCTGCGCACCCGGGGCGCGCGGCTGGTCGTGCGCCGCGGTGACGTGGTGCGCGAAGCCGTCACCCTCGCGCGCGACACCGGCGCGGAGGCGATCTTCACCAGCGAGGACGTCAGCGCCTACTCGCGCACGCGGCTGGAGGGACTGCGCCGCGCGGCGCGGGAAGAGCGCATCGACGTGCGCGCCTTTCCCGGGGTGACGGTCGTGCCGCCCGGCGACCTGGTGCCCGCGGGAGGCGATCACTTCCGCGTCTTCACCCCCTACTGGCGGCGCTGGGGCCAGGAGCCGCTGCGGATCGTGCACGGCGCTCCCCGCAAGCTCGAGCTGCCGCCGGGAGCGGCCGGCGGGCGGCTGCCCAAGCTGCGCGACCTCGTGAACGGAGAGACGGCGCCGGACCTGCCCGCGGGCGGAGAGCGCGCGGGCCGCGCCCGACTCGCCGCCTTCGTCCGCTCCGGGCTCGAGCGCTACGGCGAGCGGCAGGACGATCTTGCCGCCGATCGGACTTCGCGGCTCAGCCCGTACCTGCGCTTTGGCTGTGTGTCGCCGCGTGAGGTGCTCGAGCGCGTGCACGAGCGGCCCGGCGGGGAGCCGTTCGTGCGCCAGCTCTGCTGGCGCGACTTCTACCACCAGGCGACGGCCGCGAACCCGGAGCTGCCGCGCGCCGACTACCGCACCCGCGAGCAGCCATGGCGTTCCGATCCCGAGGCACTTCAGGCCTGGAAGTCAGGCCGCACCGGCTATCCGCTGGTGGACGCCGGCATGCGCCAGCTGCGGCGCGAAGGGTGGATGCACAACCGCGCGCGCCTGGTGACCGGCTCGTTCCTGACCAAGGACCTCGGCATCGACTGGCGCGCCGGCGCGGCGCATTTCTGGGACCTGCTGGTGGACGGCGAGATCGCCAACAACGCCGGCAACTGGCAGTGGGTCGCCGGGACGGGACACGACACGCGCCCCAATCGCGTGCTGAACCCGACGCGGCAGGCGCTGCGGTTCGACCCCGAGGGCGAGTACGTGCGCCGGTACGTGCCCGAGCTCGCCGGCATCGAGGGCCGGGCCGTGCACGAGCCCTGGAAGCTCGCCCGCGACCTCGGCTACCCGGAGCGGATCGTCGACCACGCGAGCGCCGCCGCGCGGTTCCGCGCGCGCAAGCAGCAGTCCTCCCTGTTCTAGCCGGGTGCCTAGGCGGTGGTGGCCGGCGTCGGCGCTTCCGGCGTGCCCTCTTCGCGCGGGGGCTCGTCCCCGAACGCGGCCAGCGCGATCCAGGGAGTCACCGCGGCGCCCAGCACGATCCCGAAGATCGCCTTGTAGAGCACGAACTCGCCGATCGAGATGTCGCCGTAGTCGAACAGCAGCACGCCCGCCGCCGCGATCGGGCCGAAGGTCGCCAGGCAACCGAGCCCGATCCACGAGGCGCGCCGCAGGCGCGTCTTCGGCAGCCGCTCGGCGAGCGAACCCGCCGCGCGGGGGATCCGCGTGAGGTGGCCTTCGCGCATCTCCTTCCAGATCACGGTCGTGATCAGCAGCGTGGTCAGGAACGGCAGCACGAAGCACGTCGCGACCGAGTCGACGAGCACCGACGGGCCCTCGGCGAGGGGGACGGCCGACACCGGCACCTCGTCCTCGCCCACGGTGATCAGCCAGGCGATCAGTGCGCTCAGCGCCGCGTTCACGAAGGCGGCGATCAGGATCGCGTCGCGCACGAGAAAGCGCTTGTGGGCAGGAGTCAGCTCCCTGCCTGCAGTAGCCCCCTCAGCCGCCGCCATGCCCGTAGCGTATTACCGCGCAGGGCTTGGATCAAGCTGCGCGCGACTCCCGTTGCAGGCGGTCGAGGTACACACCCGGCTCGACGCGGCGGGCGCCCTCCGCGGCCGCCTCGGCGAGCTCGTCGAGGTCCAACTGAGATTCGGCGGCGAGGATGTCGGACCGCGGCACGGCCGTGCGCTGCTTGGCGCCGGCGAACAGCGGGCACGCGTCCTCGGCGGGCAGCTCGGACAGCGACAGGATCCCGAGCGCGGCAGCCTTCGCCATCACCTCGCGCTTGTCCCACGCCAGCAGGGGCCGCAGCACGGGCAGCTCCGAAGCATCCTCGACCGACGTCATGTTCGGCAGTGTCTGCGACGACACCTGGCCGAGCGAGTCGCCGGTCACGAGCGCCGCCGCGTGCAGCCGCTGCGCCAGCGCGCAGCCGATGCGCGCCATCTGGCGCCGGTACAGCACGATGCGGTGCGACTCCTCCGACACGGCGGACAGCATGCGCTGCTGGTTGCCGAACGGCACCACCCACAGCGCCCCGGGCCGCTGCGCCTGGAAGCCGTTCAGCACGCGCGCCTGGGCCTGCGCCTTGGTGGTCGCGAGCGGGTCGAGGTACGGCTCGCCGCTGAAGTGGAGGAACTCGACCGCGAGGCCGCGCTTCATCGCGAGCAGCGCCGCGATCGGCGAGTCGATCCCGCCGGACAGGAGCGTGATCGCGCGGCCGCTGGTGCCGACAGGCAGGCCGCCCGCGCCGTCGATCTCGCGCACGTGGACGTACGCCGCATCGGCGTCCAGCTCCACCCGCAGCTCGAGTGCGGGGCGGCCGAGGTCGACCGGCAGCGCGGTCCGCGCCTGCAACGCGGTCCCGATCTGGCGCTCCAGCTGCTGCGACGTGAGCGGGAACGACTTGTCGCGCCGCCGCACCCGCACCGCGAACGTCTCCGGCTGCGCGCGCGCGAAGGCGACCATCGCGACGTCCGCGATGCGCTCGACGTCGCGCTCGCAGCGCAGACACACCGACGCGACGGCGAAGCCGAACACGCGCTCCAGGCGCGAGGCGACCTCGTCGGCGGCCAGCTCGTCCGGCACCGCGATCGCCAGCACGGAGCCGCCGCCCTGCACGCGGGCGTCGAGGCCGGCCAGGGCAGCCTTCAGGTTGCGCCGCAGAGCGTCAAGGAACTGGCGCTTGTTGCGACCTTTCAGCGACGCCTCGCCGACTTTCGCCAGTACGCACACCGGCGCCGACACCTCCGGCGCGACGGTCGTCGACCCGGGCGTTTGCAGGGAATCCGCCATCGAGGTAAACATAGCCGCCGCGGCCGGTGTCAGACGCCTCGTGTCCGGGACGACTCCTAACTTGGACCCACGATGAGCGACACGCACGACACGCGCCCGGACCACCGGCTCTTCGACGCCAGCGACCTGCCCACGGCCAAGGCGCTGTTCGTGCGCGACCTGCGGGAGGCAGGCGACGTCGACACGGTCCTGCTGGTCAAGGAATGCAGGCTGGCCCAGAAGCGCAACGGCACCGACTACCTGCGGATGAAGCTGTGCGACTGCACCGGCACGCTCGACGCCGTGGCGTGGGACGCCGCGCGCGACATCCACGACGTCGCCCGGCCCGGGATCGCGATCCGCGCCCGGGGCCGGTTCGAGGTCTCGGAGCGCTACGGCGCCCAGCTCGTCCTGCAGTCGGCCGCGCCCGCGCGGGAGGGCGAGTACCGCCTCGCCGACCTGATGGACGGGCCGGCGGCCAGCGCCGAGCAGCTCGAGGCCGACCTGCGGCGGCTGGTCGGGACGATCCGCAATCCTCACCTCTCCCAGCTGCTGGACGCGCTCTTCGGCGACCAGGCGGAGGTGTGGCAGAGCTTCCGCCGCGCCCCGGCGGCGAAGTTCTACCACCAGGCATACCTGCACGGACTGCTCGAGCACTCGGTCTCGGTCGGCAACGCGGTGAGCGTGGTGTCGAACGCGTTCCCCGGCATCGACCGCGACGTGGCCGTCACCGGTGCGCTGATCCACGACATCGGGAAGATCGAGGCATATGCGAGCGACCCGTTCGCGATCGACCTGACCGACGACGGCAAGCTCCTCGGCGAGATCCCGCTCGGCTACTACATCGTGCGCACGCAGATCGAGCGCATCGCGGGGTTCCCGCGCGATCTCGCGCGCGCGGTGCTGCACATCGTGCTGTCACATCACGGCCTGCTCGAGAACGGCAGCCCCGTGACGCCGTGCACCCGCGAGGCCACGCTCGTGCACGCGATGGACAACCTGGGCGGGAAGCTCGGCTCGTTCGACCGGCTGGAGAAGGGCCTCCAGGACGGCGAGTCGTGGTCCCGCTTCGACCGCGCGATCGACGGCGCGGCGTGGTTCCCGCGGGTGGACGGGGCCGCCGCAGCGGCCATGGACGAGGCGCTGCCGGCCGCATCGGGCGAGTAACCGCCGCTGGGCAGCCCTTCTCGTTCCTCAAGCACGTCCCGCGCGGGGCCGATGGATGGGCAGGAGAGGTTCCTCCTGCCTGCATGTCGAACGCGAGAGACCACAAGCTCGGCATATTCCTGGTCGCAGTGCTGGCCGCCGCGTCCGTGCGCCTCGACGACATCTGGTACCGGCGCCCGATGGACGCCCAGCTGTGGCCGGACTGGCTGATCGCCCTGATCCTGGCGTTCTCCGCCAGCGTCGTCCTGATCGGGACGCGCCGCCTGCTGGAGTCCCGTGAGCAGATCACCGAGCTTGCGCGCCGCACCAGCGCGCTGGCCGATGCGGCCTGGATCGTGAGCCGCGGAGGCGAGACGGCGCCGCTGCTGGGCCGGGTGGCCGAGCAGGCGTGCAACATCCTGCACGTCGAGCGCGCGACAGTCTGCGTGCGCGACCGCAGCGATCCCCGGCTCTCGATCGTGATCGCCGGTCACGGCGTGCGCGAGGAGCTGATCGGCAAGCGGCTCGGCGTGGACGAGGGCATCGTCGGCAAGGTCTTGAGCTCCGGCGAGCCCGTGATCGTCAGCGACTACCACGACTTCCCCGAGAACTCGGAGCCAGGCCACGCCGCCACGCAGGCCGGCGGATCCGCGCCGATCAAGTACGGCGGCCAGGTGCGCGGCGCGATCTCGGTCGGGACCACCGACCCGGCGCGTGCGTTCGGCCGCGAGGAGCTCGACGCCCTCCGGCGGCTCGCCGACCTCGGCTCGGTGACGCTCGAGCAGGCCGAGATGCGGAAGCACCTGGAGCTGGCGGTCGGCTCAGGCGTGGAGGCCCTCACCGAGGCGATCGACATGCGCGACCACTACACGTGGCAGCACTCCCAGAACGTGATGGAGCTGGCCGGCAAGGTCGGCAAGCGGCTCGAGCTCGACGAGGAGGCGCTGGCGGAGCTGGCCTTCGCCGCGCGCCTGCACGACGTCGGCAAGGTCGGCGTGCCCGACTCGGTGCTGCTGAAGAGCGGCCCGCTGAACGACGACGAGTGGGAGATCATGAAGCAGTACCCGCTGCGCGGCGCCGAGCTGCTCGAGCGCGTGCCGGGGCTCGGCAACGTCGCGCGGATCGTGCTCTCCGAGCACGAGCACTGGGACGGCTCCGGCTACCCGCAGGGACTGAAGGGCGAGGACATCCCGCTCACGAGCCGCATCATCCTCGTGTGCGACGCATACGACGCGATGACCTCGGACCGCCCGTGGCGCAGTGCGCTCAAGCCATGGGCCGCGGTGCGCGAGCTGCGCGCCGGCGCGGGCCGCGAGTTCGACCCGCAGTGCGTGGTGAACCTGATCGGCGTGCTGCGCGAGTCGCGCGCGTCGACGGCGTTCGCAACGCTGCTCGCCGGGCGCCTGCGCCAGAGCGCGTAGCGCGCGTTCAGCTGCGGCGGCGGGGCACCGCCCCGACGGTGCGCGGGTTGAGGGGTCTATACGACCCACGAAGTGTCGCACTGCGGGACTCGTGGGGGCGGGGGCGCGAGCGAGTGCGGCTAAGCCGCGGCGCGCAGGTTCCCGAGGTCGAGCAGCTCCTCGTGCGGGAGCGTGTTGAACGCGTCCACCACGCGGGGATCGAACTGACTGCCGCGCAGCGAGCGGACCTCGTCCAGCGCCATCTCGAGCGGCAGCGCGCGCTTGTACGGACGGTCGTGCGTGAGCGCGTCGAAGACGTCCGCGATGGCCACGATCCGGCCGGGGAGCGGGATCTCGTCGCCGCGCAGGCCGGAGAGGTACCCGCTGCCGTCCCACCACTCGTGGTGGGTGAGCGCGATGCTCTCCGCCACCTGGAGCAGCGGCGAGCGGCTGTTCGCGAGCATGTCCGCACCCATGCGCACGTGCTTGCGCATCGCCTCGAGCTCATGCTCGTCGAGGCTGCCCGGCTTCAGCAGGACCCTGTCGGGCACGGCGATCTTGCCCAGGTCGTGGAGCGTCGCGGCGTGACGGATGATCGTGACGTCCTCCTCCGACAGGTCGAGCGCCCGTGCGACCAGCGCCGAGGTCTGTCCCACGCGCTGAGTGTGCTCGCCGGTGTCGTCATCGCGATACTCCGATGCGCGCGCCAGTCGCTGCAGCATCTCGAGGCGCGCCTCGTCGAGATCCTCGTGCTGCTCGTAGACGCGCTGCTCGAGGGCCAGCGCCTGCCGGCGCAGCTCCACGTGGAGCAACCTCGTTTCGAGCTGGTTCTTGATCCGCAGCAGGACCTCTATCGCGTCAAGCGGCTTCACGAGGAAGTCTTTCGCACCGCCTGACAGGGCGGCCTGCCTGACCTCCCGCGTCGTGTCGGCGGTCAACACGATCACCGCCAGCGCGCCCTGGCTGATCCACGGGTCCAGCTGGCGCATCACCTCGAAGCCGTCCGGGGTCGGCATGTGCAGGTCCAGCAGCACCAGGTCGGGCGGCCGCTGCGTGCACAGCGCGAGCACCTGCGCCGAGTCCGTGACGCTCACGAAGTTCTCGTAGCCGGCCCGCTCCAGCAGCCGCTCGAGCAGCAGGACGTTGGCCGGCTCGTCGTCGACGATCAGGATGCGCGCCCGCTTGAGCGCTGCATTCGAGACCGTCAAGCGGCGGCCTTTTCCTCGAGCGTCGCGTCCACGAGGCTCATGAAGCGGGTGACCTGCAGGGGCTTCGTCAGGAAGGCCTCGGCGCCGCCGGCCAGCAGCCGCTCCACGCGCGAGTTCGTGGCGTCCGCGCTGACCACGACGACGGGAATGTCAGAGGTGCGCTCGTCGGCCTTGAGGTGCTTCAGCACCTCCTCGCCGTCCATGCCGGGAAGGTGCAGGTCGAGCAGGATCAGGGCGGGCTCGTGCTGGCGCGCCAGCTCCACGCCGAGCGGGCCGTCCATCGCGGCCAGCAGCTTCACGTGCGGCCGCTTCGCGAGGATGCGCTCGACCAGGCGCAGGTTCGACTTGTTGTCCTCCACGTAGAGCACGGTCTCCGTCTCCGCGGCACCATTCGCGGCGGCAGCCGGCGCCGCCTGCTCGCCCGCCTCGTCCGCCGCCTGGGCCTCGGCCGCAGCCAGGCCGACCGTGAAAGTGCTGCCCTTCCCCTCCTCGCTCTCGAAGGCGAGCGAGCCGCCCATCGCCTCGGTGAGGAGCTTCGAGAGCGCCAGCCCGAGGCCGGTCCCCTCGATCCCGGTCTCGTCCGCCCCGAGGCGGTCGAACGGGGTGAAGAGCTTGGCCTGGTTTTCCTCGGAGATGCCGTAGCCGGTGTCGCTCACGCGGATCAGGGTGCGCTCCGCCGACGGCGGCTCCAGCGCGATGCACACGGACCCGTTCGGCTTGTTGTACTTGAGCGCGTTCGAGACGAGGTTCAGGAGCACCTGCTTGAGACGCTGCGCGTCTGCCTGCACGTGCTCCTCGCCATCGTGCGGCACCTCGTTGCGCAGGGTGACGCCCTGCTGGGCAGCGAGAGGCTCGAGCAGGTCCACGACCTCGGCGACGGTGGTGCCGACGTGCACGGGCTCGAGGGAGACCGTCATGGTGCCCGCCTCGATGCGCGAGATCTCGAGCACCTCGTTGATGAGCTGGAGCAGGTGGTTGCCGCCCTTGATGATCAGGCCGACGTTCTCGCGCTGGATCTCGTCCAGCTCGTCCATCGCCATCAGCTGGGCGAAGCCGAGGATGGAGTTCAGCGGGGTGCGCAGCTCGTGGCTGATGCGAGACAGGAAGTCGCTGCGCGCGCGGTACTCCTTCTCCGCCTCCTCCTGGAGGGCGAGCTTGCGCTCCACCATCCTGCGCTCCGTCACGTCCTGGACCGTGCCGACCAGCTTGGCGGGGCGCTGATCGGAGCCCAGCATCACCTCGCCGTGCGTGTCGATGATGCGGACCGACTCGTCCGGGCGCACGATCTGCATCTCCTCGTGGAACGGCTCGCGGCGCGCCAGCGACCGGTCGACGATGGCCTCCGCCTTGCGTCGCTCGTCGGGGTGCACCCGTTCGAACAGGGTCGAGTAGCTCGGCACGTCGGTCTCGGGATCGAGGCCCAGGATCCGGTAGAGCTCCTCGCTCCAGGTGACCTCGCCGCTCGCGATGTCCCACTCCCAGCTTCCCAGCTGAGCCAGCTTCTGCGCTTCCGCGAGCTGCCTGCCGCTCTCACGAATCGACTCCTCGGCCCGCTTGCGCTCGGTGATGTCCTGCACCTGCCCGATGGCATAGACCGGCAGCCCGTTGTCGTCGTAGACGAGCGACACATGGGCCTGGACCCAGACGGTCTCTCCAGCCGCGCTGAGGTAGCGCTTGGCGAGCTCGTAGTTGGACAGCTCCCCGGCCAGCAGGCGTTGCTCCAGGGCGACGCTCTCTTCGACGTCGCCGGGATGGGTGATGTCGGCGAAGTGCTTGCCGACGAGCTGCTCCTCCGAGTAGCCGGTCAGCTCGCACATGGCGCGGTTCACCTGGAGGAAGCGGCCCGCGCTGTCGGGCTGGATGCTCTCCAGCACCATGCCGATGGGGGCGTCGCTGAACGCGCTCTTGAACCGTTCCTCGCTTTCCCGGGCCTGGCGGTAGGCGCTCTGTGTCTCGGCGCGGACGTTCTCGTTCAGGCGCCACGTCACCACGCTGGCCGTGCCCGCCGCGGCGACGAAGCCGCCGTGGATCGCCGCCCACTTCCACGGGTGGCGAACCGCGTCGGGATGGTTGAAGACACCGCCCGGATCGACGACGCCCGTCACGCCGTGGTGCAGCACCACGTACGCAGCCGCCAGCAGGAAGGGGAACCAGTCCTCGTACAGCGCCAGCAGGGCGATCATCACGAAGAAGTGGAAGTGCGCCTCGATCACCCCGTCCCAGCTGTGGACGAGCAGGGCCGACGACGTGATCAGCCCCAGGGACACGAAGGCCGCGGCGGCGCGCCGATTGTGCTTCGCGACCATCGCCATCACGGCGAACAGGACGAGCGGGGCGCCATGCTCGAGCGAGTGCAGGAGGTTGTAGCCGCGCAGCCAGGCGAACAGCGTGATGCCGACGACGTGCAGCCAGAGCAGGGTCAGCAGCGCTGCGTGGCGGCGCCCCCAGACATCTTCGGGAAGCGTGCGACCGGCAGGAAGCGCGGCGGTCAGCCGCCCGACTATGGCTGTGTGAGCGGACATGGTCTCGCCCCGTGACGGGACGTCATGGATTGATCGGCACGAGCGCCGGTTTGCATGACCCCCGCTGCGGGCCGGCTAGCCCAGGGAGCGAGCCACGTACAGGGTGCGCCCGGGCGGCTTGGGCTCGAAGCTGAAGCCGCAGGCCGCGTACAGGGCCTGCGCCGGGCGGTTGTCCTCGTTCACGTCCAGGTCGATTCGCCGGCAGCCGCGCAACCGGGCACGCTCCACTGCCGCCTCGACCAGGGCGCGGCCGAGCCCGCCGCGGCGGGCCTCCTCCTGCACGTAGAGGTCCTCCAGCCAGCAGTCCTCGGCGCTCTTCCACACGCACCAGCGAAAGCGGATCTGGCAGACCCCGCGCGGCTCCTCACCGGGAGCCGCCGCACCGAGCAGATACTCGCCGTCCCCGCCGGCCATGATCCGCCGCACGCTTGCGAGCATCTGGTCCTCCGGAGGCTCGGAGCCGCCCCACCAGTCGCGGAACTCGCGCAGCAGGCGCGCGACGGCCGGCGCCTCCTCCGGGGCGGCCGTCCAGGTGGAGCTGCGCGTCGCCATACGCGAACCTTCGCGCAAAATCGGCCTTCTCGGTACTTCCACCCCTGAAGCCGCTCAGGGTTGACTGTCTATCCTGCTCCGAAGGGTCCCGAGGGGAGAGTCCACGCATGGCAAAAGACACCGAGAAGCTAATCCGGCAGCTGTCCTTGATCTCGTTCCTGATGGCGGAGCGCCGGCCCGTGTCCGCCCTCGAGATCAAGCAGGACGTCGAGGGCTACAGCGAGATGAACGACGACGCGTTCGCGCGGCGCTTCTACGCCGACCGCGCGGAGCTCGAGGCGCTCGGCATCGACCTGAAGGTCGAGAAGCCGCCGGAGGGCTACTTCGAAGCCGAGCTCTACACCCTGCCGCCGGAGAACTTCTACCTGCCGCCGATCGAGTTCTCGGACGGCGAGCTGGCCGCGCTGCAGACTTCGCTGGCGCTGCTCGACGGCCGCTTCGCGTACGCGGAGCCGTTGCGGCTGGCGCTCCAGCAGCTCTCGTGGGGCCGGCCCAGCCCCCTCGGCTCCGGCGGCCGGCATCAGGTGGCCGTCGCCGTCACGGCCTCGGCCGGGGGGCGCGAGCTCTCGCAGCGCCTGGCCAAGGTCGAGACCGCGATCTCGCGGCGCAAGACGATCGAGTTCGAGTACTACTCGATCGAGCGCGACGCGCAGAGCAAGCGCAAGGTCGACCCGTACCACCTGCTCTACCAGGGCGGGCAGTTCTACCTCGTGGGGCACTCCCACGAGCGCGGCGCGATGCGCGTCTTCCGCCTGTCGCGCATCACCGACAAGGTCTCCTACGCGAGCAAGGCCGAGCACGACTTCACGACGCCCGAGGACTTCGACCCGTGGGCCTACGCGCGCCGCGCGGACTGGCAGCTGGGCGAGCCCGAGGCGACCGCGCAGGTGTGGATCTCGGAGCGCATCGCATGGCTGGTCGAGCGCGACTTCGGCCAGTACGGCGAGTTCACGCCGGTCACGCAGTCGGGCAGCCAGTGGCGTGCCGGCTCACGCCGGGTGCCCGGCCCGGGCGCCGTCTTCACGACCGAGTTCGCGCAGCCCCGCCAGCTGGTCTCGTGGGTGCTGGGCCTGGGCGAGCACGCCCGCCTGCTGGAGCCGTCGGAGCTGGTGGACGAGACCGCCGAGCGGCTGATGACGATCCTCGAGCGGCACGCGGACGAGCACCCGGACTTCGTCGCGGAGCCCGCCCGCCGCCGCCGCACGGAGGACGCGTCGGCGAACGGGCACCAGGCGCCCGACCGCGACGGCCAGGGCGAGACGGTGATCCGCCCGGAGCGCTTTGCCCGCCTGGTCGCGCTGGCGGGCATCCTGATCCAGTCCGCGCGCGGCGACGCGAAGCCTCGCGTGGCAGACGTGCGCGAGCGGCTCCAGATCACCGAGGAAGAGCTGCGCGAGGACCTCGACGTGCTGAACGTGGTCAACTTCGGCGGCGGCAGCTACGTCCTGTACGCCGAGATCCAGGGCGAGGAGATCGACGTCGACCCCGAGCCCTACAGCGACAACTTCGCGCGACCCGCGCGTCTGTTGCCGCTGGAGGCCAAGGCTCTCGTCGCCGCGATCGACCTGCTCGGCGACCACCTGCCCGAGGGCAGCCTGGCATCGGCACGACAGAAGATCGTGAGCGCGCTCGGCGACGACCCGTCGCACGAGGGCCTCCAGATCGCGCCGCCCGTCGGTGACGACGAGGAGATGTCGCGCACGATCAACCGCGGCATCGTCGAGAGCCGCCTGGTGGGGATCGAGTACTACAAGGAGAACGAGGACGAGTTCACCGAGCGCACGGTCGAGCCCTACGCGCTGATCAACGGCAAGGAGGGGTGGTACGTCTTCAGCTACGACCTCGACCGCCAGGCGACCCGCCACTTCCGCCTCGACCGCATCAAGCGCGCGAAGCTGTCGCGCAAGACCTTCACGCCGCGGCCCGAGGTCGACCCCACCGCCGACCTCGAAGGCTGGCCGCGCACCGGCGCGGTGCCCGCGTCCCGGGTCGCACGCGTGTGGGTCTCGCCGGAGCGGGCGCGCTGGGAGCGCGAGCGCCGCGCCGTGTCCGAGGAGCTGGCGGACGGCGCGCTGATCGTGGAGCTTCCGTTCGCCGGCGTCCAGTGGCTCGTGCGCGAGGTGCTGAAGGAGGCGGGCGACGCCGCCGTGCTCGAGCCCGCCGACGCGCGGGCCGAGGTGCACGACGCCGCGAAGGCGCTGGCAGGCAAGCGCCGGCGCACCAAGGCCGCGGCGTAACCGGAACCGGCGTCCAGCCGGTCCCGTGCCCCTAGGATCACGGCAGTGACCCAGCCTCGATCCAGGAGGGCACGATGAGGATCACACGATTTCGCAGGTCGGCAGTGGCGCTGGCCGCCGTCTTCGCCCTGGTGGCGTTGATCGGGGTCAACTCCGCGCTTGCGAAGACGCTCAGCGGAAGAGTGGGGCCCGGCTTCACGATCTCCCTGAAGTCAGGCGGCAAGACGGTGAAGTCGCTGAACGCAGGCTCGCACCGGTTCCGCATCACGGATCGGTCGGACTCCCACAACTTCCACATCCGGGGGCCCGGCGTGAACCGGCGCATCACAGGGGTGTCCTTCGAGGGCACGAAGTCCGTCACGCTCAGGCTCCGGAAGGGGACGTACCGCTACGTGTGCGATCCCCACTCCGACGACATGAGGGGCAGCTTCAAGGTCCGCTGAGCAGCGTCCATCCCGCCTCGCCGGCGCGGGGCGGGATGGCTATTCAGGCTTGAACAGCGTGAACTCGTTCTCGGCGCCGCCCGCGACGAGCACGCCGTCGTGGTGCTCGGACACCGAGGCGAGCCGGTCCATGGCGGCGGAGCCGGAGAGCTCGCCCACGACGTACGGGCACAGAGTCACGGCCGGCTGCTGGTGGAAGGACGACTCCCACGCGCGCTCGAACTCGACCACCCGCGCGTAGACGCCCTCGTCCGGTCCGATCGCGAAGCGCGAGTACCAGAGCCCCGTCAGGCCGCGCTCGAGCGCACGCTCCATCTCGTCCTCCCAGCGATCGGTGTATCGCTCCGGCGGCTCGGCGGGGTCGATCTCCACGACCGCCAGCCGGTCCTCCGCCTCGAGTGCCACAACGGCCAGGCCATGGGCCGTGAGTCGCTCGCGGTCGCGGTCGGCCTCTCCCGGGACGGCCCGGTGCGCAAGCCAGCCGTTGCGCTTCGCGCCCAGGGCGTAGAACGACGCGAGCACCGAGTACAGCTCGGCGTCGGTCTTCAACAGCACGGCGAGGTGGCACGAGCCGCTTTCGACCGCCGGGGAAAGAACGCTCTCGAACATTCCGGGGCTACCCTAACCAGCCGCCAGCGGCAGCTGCAGCCGCACGCGCGTTCCCGCGCCGGGCGCGGATTCGAGATCCAGCACGGCATTGACGGAATGCGCGCGCTCGCGCATCAGCGTGAGCCCGAAATGACCCTCGCCGGGCCCGTCGACATCGTCTGCGGCGAACCCCAAGCCGTCGTCCTCGACCGTCACCGTGAGCCGCTCCTCCTCGACCGTGAGCGAGACCCGCACGTGTGTCGCACCGGCGTGGCGCTCCGCATTCGAGAGCGCCTCGGTCGCCACGCGCACCGCCACCGCGGTGCGGTCCGGGGGGATCTCGAGCGCCGGCCCGCGAGCGGTGAACTCGACCGGCACGCCGCGCTTGGAGAAATTCGCGCAGATCTGCTGGATCGCCGGGCCGATGCCGCCCAGCGGCACGGACACGGTGAGGTCCTCGAGGCGCGCCCGCACGACCCGATGCGCCGAGGCGACCGCCTCCCGCAGCCGGGACCAGCTCTCGTCTCGCAGCCGGCCGGAGACGCCCGAGTCCAGCATCTTCAGCTCGCGGGTGGCGAGCGCGAGGTCCTGGGCGAGCCCGTCGTGCACCTCCGCGGCGAGCCGCATCCGCTCCCGTTCGATCTCGGTGCGCTGCACCTCCTGGCGCAGCCGGGCCGTGGCGATCCCCGCGGTCAGGAGGTCGCCGAGCAGCGCCAGCACGTTGGCGCCGACCGGATCGAGCACGAGCGGCTCGCGTGTCGCGGCCGCGACGACGCCGAGCGTCGCACCGCCCGAGACCAAGGGGAGCACCAGCCACGACGAGGCGGGAGGGTCGAACGGGTTTGCCGCCAGCCAGCTGCCCTGTTCGTGGAACAGGAGCGGCAGGCCGCTCGCGACCGCGAGCCGCCACGCCTCCTCGTCGAAGGACAGCTCGTCGGTCACCGACGTCGCCGCCGCCGGGCGGGTGGACGTGACGTAGCGCCGCAGCTTGCGCACGCCCTCCACGGCGGGCAGGTAGAGGACCGCGACGTCGAGGGCCAGCGCTTCGCGCATCTCGCCGAGCGCGCGCTCGGACAGCTCGGCCAGGGTGCCGGAGCCCACCAGCGCGCGCGACACGCGACCGATCGCCCCCAGGCCGGCCAACACCTCGGGAGGGAGCCGGTGCGCAGCTCCGCCTGCTCCCGGCGCAGCCGCGATCTCCCTTCCAGCCTCCACCTGCCTACGATACTTCCGCCATGGCCGGCCCGGTCAAGGTCCTGATCGCCGACGACCACCGCCTGATGCGCGAGGGCACTGCCGCACTGCTCGCAGCCGACGAGCGCATCGAGGTGGTCGGACTGGCCAAGGATGGCCGCGACGCCCTGTCCCTGGCCGAACGGCGCCGTCCCGACGTGGTCGTGCTCGACATCAACATGCCGGTGCTCCGCGGCATCGAGGCCTGCGCGGTGCTACGGCAGCAGCATCCGGAGATCGCGGTCCTGATCCTCACCGTCTCCGAGCACGAGCCCGACCTGTACGCCGCGCTGCGGGTCGGCGCCTCCGGCTACCTGCTGAAGGACATGCCGCCGAACGAGCTGGTCGACGCGGTGCTCGGCGCGGGCCGCGGCGAGCCGACGATCGCGCCGAAGCTGGCCGGTGCGCTGCTGACCGACTTCGGCGGCGATTCACGCCACGCCGCCGCCGACCCGTTCGAGGCGCTCAGCGAGCGGGAGCGCGAGGTGCTGCTCCTGCTGGCGGACGGCCTTCGCAACCGCGAGATCGCGGACCGGCTCGTGATCAGCGAGGCCACCGTCAAGACGCACGTTCGCCACGTGCTCGAGAAGCTGCAGTTCCGCAATCGCGCCGAGGCGGCCGCGTTCGCCGCCCGGCACGCTCACGACGCCAGCGCCTGAGACTCCAGCGCGACGGCCTCGAGCCCGGCGCGCAGGCGTCGCTTCGCCTCGACGGGCGCGATCTCGAGCGTGAGCGCGATCTCGTCCACCGAGTAGCCGGCCAGCCGCGCGAGCGCCACCGCCTCGCGATCCTGCGGCGACATCGCGTCGAACGGGCGCGCCGGCGACGTGCGCATGGCCAGGCAGATCGCCTGCTCCACGAGGCAGCGGGGATCCTGGCAGTGCCTGTCGGTGCCCGCGATGGGCCCCTGGAAAACCTGCTGCGTGACGGCGCAGGCCGCCTCTTCCTCGCCCGCTGCCGCCAGCGCGGCCCCGTAGACGTGAGGGAGGTAGTCGAGCAGCGGGCTCGCCCCTCCATTGGGAACCCGACCGACGCGTGTCATGGCGCAAAGCTAGACCGCCGGCCGATCCGGAACATCGTCCAAACGGATGATTTGCACCCTCGCCGCTCGCCGTCACCTGAGAGAATCGGCCGGATGGTCGGCACCCCCCTCACCCGCACCTTCGCCGGCACCGGGGCGCTCGCCGCGCTGGCGGGGGCCGGAGCGTGGTTCCAGCTCTTCCGGCGCCCGCTGCCGAAGACCGCCGGGCGCCTCACGCTCCGCGGCGTGGACGCGCCGCTGGAGATCGTGCGCGATCGGTTCGGCGTTCCGCACGTCTCCTCCCGCACGCCGCACGACCTGTGCTTCGCGCTCGGGTTCTGCCACGGCCAGGACCGGCTGTGGCAGCTGGAGTTCTTCCGCCGCGCGACGGCAGGCCGGCTGTCCGAGTTCGCCGGCCCCGACACGCTTCCCGCCGACCGCCTGATGCGCACGATCGGCATGCGGCGCGTCGCCGAGCGCGAGGCGCGCGAGGTCGACGCGACGGTCGCGCCGCTGGCGGGCGCGTACGTCGCGGGCATCAACGCGGCGATCGACCTGGCCGGCGCTCTGCCGATCGAGTTCCAGCTCGCGCGGCTCGAGCCGGAGCCGTGGACCGTCGTGGACCTGCTGGCGTCCGCGAAGCTGATGGGGTTCGGCCTCTCCACGAACTGGGAGATGGAGTTGCTGCGCGCGGACCTCGTGCGCGCCGCCGGGCCGGAGCGGGCGGCGCGGCTCGAGCCGCAGTACCCGCGCGCCAATCCGGTGGTCACGTCGCCGGGCGACGTGTACGCCGGCGACGGCGTCGACATTGCGGCGCAGATCGCGGCGGTGAAGGAGTCGCTCGGGCTCGGGATGCACGCGACGGGCTCGAACAACTGGGTCGTGTCGGGGGAGCGCTCGGTGACCGGCCGGCCGCTGCTCGCCTGCGATCCCCACCTGACCACGACGATCCCCGACCTCTGGTACGAGGCCGATCTCGCCTGCGACGACTACCGCGTGCGCGGCGCCACGCTGCCGACCAACCCGTTCCCGGTTTTCGGGCAGACCCGCTACACGGCTTGGGGCTTCACGAACGTGATGGCCGATACCCAGGACCTGTTCGTGGAGCGCCTGAACCCGGACGACCCGCGCATGTACGAGTTCGAGGGCGAGTGGCACATGGCCGGGGTGGTCCGCGAGGAGATCCAGGTCAAGGGCCGCGGCACGGCGGAGGCGCTCGACGTGATGGTCACTCACCATGGCCCGATCGTCAGTGATGCGTTGGGCGCCTCGGAGCCGATCGCGCTTTCCTGGATGGGGCTGCACTATCCGCAGCTGACCGACTCGGGTTACAGGCTCAGCACGGCGCGCACGGGCCAGGACGTGATCGAAGCTGCCGGGAGCCATCACGTGCCGCCGCTCAACCTGCTGTGGGCCGACCGCGAGGGCAACATCGGCTACCAGCTCGCCGGCAGGATCCCGCGGCGCAAGGGCGGCGTGGCCGACCTACCCAAACCCGGCTGGACCGGCGAGTTCGAGTGGGACGGGACGATCCCCTACGACGAGCTGCCACGCACCGTGAACCCGCCGCAGGGCTTCCTCGTCACCGCGAACAACCGAATCGTCGGCGACGACTACCCGCATCACATCACCTCGGAGTGGATGACCGGCTACCGCGCGCGCCGCATCGAGGAGCTGCTGGGCGAGCGCGAGCGCCACTCGCTGGCCGACTTCGAGCGCATGCAGCACGACTTCTTCTCCTTCCCCGGGGTGGAGACCGTGCATCGGTTGTCGCGCCTGCACCCTCCGCACCAGCGCGAGGTGCGCGCGATCGAGCGGCTCAAGAGCTGGGACGGCAATCTCGACGCGGACACCGTGGCGGGCACGATCTTCCATGCGTTCACGGTCGTGTTCGCGGAGGCCGTGGCGCGCGCCGCCGTGCAGGACGACGCCCTTGTCGAGCGCTGGCTGAACAAGTCCGGCGTGGCCTTGTTCGAGGTCGTCTCCTCGCCATGGCGATTCCAGGAGCGACTGCTGACGATGTGGGACGAGGCGGATCCGGCATGGTTCGGCGGGCGCTCGTGGGACGAGGTCGCGCTCGAGGCGCTCGAGAAGGCGCTCGACGGCCTCGAGGAGCGGTTCGGCCGCGATCAGTCCAGGTGGCGCTGGGGGCGGGTCCACGACGTCGAGTTCGTGCATCCGTTCGGCGCGGCGAACCCGCTGTTCCGCCGCATCTTCAACCGCTCGGTGGAGGCCGGCGGCGCCAGCGAGACGGTCACGCAGATCGGCTACCTGGCGACGGAGCCGTTCAAGGGCGTGTGGGGACCCGTGTACCGGATGCTCGCCGACCTCGGCGATCCGGCGCGGTCGCGCTGGCAGCTCACGACAGGGCAGTCCGGCCAGCCGGGCTCGCAACACTACGACGACATGATCGAGGGCTGGCGCACCGGCAAGACCAACCCCGTCTACTTCGAGGAGCACGAGGTGCGCGCGGCCGGCGGCGCGAAGCGGCTGCGCATCGATCCCGCCTGAGGACGCCGTGCCGAGCAAGCGCGACCAGATCAAGCTGACTCCCGAGGAGGTGGCGGAGTTTCTCGCCGGCGAGCGCGTGATGAACATCGCCTCCCTCGGAGCGGACGGCTGGCCTCATCTGACCGCGCTGTGGTACGTGATGCGCGGCACGGACCCGTGGGCCTGGACGTACGCGAAGTCGCAGAAGGTGAAGAACCTCGAACGCGACGACCGCGCGACCGTGTTGTTCGAGTCGGGCGACGAGTACTCGGAGCTGAAGGGCGTGATGCTCAAGACGCGCGCCCACATCGAGCGCGACACCGACAAGGTCATCGACTTCGCCGAGGAGCTGTTCGCGAAGTACCAGGGCACGCAGCCCGGCGCGGAGGGAATGCGTGACGCGTTGCGCGGGCAGGCCGTGAAGCGGGTCGCGATTCGCTTCGAAGTGGTCGAGACGGTCACCTGGGACCACTCGAAGCTGGGCGCAGGCGTCTACTGACCGGCGCTCCCACCCGCACCCTCTTGCGGGGTGACAGCAGTTGAGGTCGTACTACAGCCCCAGATGCTCTCACCCGATGGCGCGGCGATCCGCCAGCACCGCACGCGCGGCAAGGTAACCCGGCGCGCCGGTGACGGCGCCGCCGGGATGTGCGCCGGAGCCCGCCAGGTAGAGACCTTCGATCCCGCCGAAGCGACGAGCCGGAAAGCGGCGCTCCAGCAACTGGTCGCCCAGCATCTCGCCGTGGAAGATGTGGCCGCCGGTGAGGCCGAACCGCGCCTCGAGCTCGCGCGGGCCGAGGGCGAGCCGGTCGACGATGCGATCGGGAAGCTGTGGGCAGACTTCCGCGAAACGGGCGATCGCGCCGTCGGCGGCCGACTCGGCGTCGGCATCGACCGGAAAGCACTGGCAGAAGAGCGACAGCACGTGCCGTCCCGGCGGCGCCAGCGTGTCGTCGGCGGCGGTCTGGCAGGCCGCCTCGATCCAGGGACGCGCGGCGGGCCGGCCGGCGCGGGCCGCGGCGGCAGCCGCCTCGAGGTCGGCGAGCGTGAATCCGATGTCGATCGTCCCGGCCCAGGGCTCCGGGCCGGGCCAGCTCGTGAAGTCGGGAAGGCCGTCGAGCAGCAGCATCACCTTCACGACCGGGCCGTCCTGGCGCCAGTCACCCGGGGCCGCGAGGCCCGCGAGCGCCGATGTGCGCCGCGGGTCGGCGTTGGACAGCACTGCTCGCGCAGGCACGTCGCGGCCGTCCTCCAGCACGATTCCGCGTGCCTCTCCCGCCTCGACCAGCACCCGCTCGACCGGCATGTCGACGTGCACGCGCGCCCCCGCCGCCGCGGCGGCCGCGCGCAGCGCCGCAGTCACGGCGCCCATGCCGCCGCGCGCGTAGCCCCACGCGCCCGGAACCCCGGCCGCCTCGCCGAGGTCGTGATAGAAGCCGACGAAAGCGGTGCCCGGATCGCCTGGGCCGGCCAGTGTCCCGATCAGGCCCTGGATCGCGAAGGGCACGCGCACCTCCGCGGACGGGATGCCCGCCAGGTCGTCGGCGATCGAGCCCTCGAGCAGCTCGGGGCCGATTGCCTCCAGCCAGCGCTCGCGGTCGGGCGGCTCGAGCAGCAGGGGCCGCGCCCGGGCTGCGGCGCGCTCCCAGCGCTCGCTCCAGGCCGCATAGCCGTCGGCGTCCGCGCGCGACCAGTCCCGCTCGAGCTGCGCCCGCGTGCGCTCGCGGGCCGACCACGTCACGACCTTGCGCCCGTCGGGAAACGGCGCGAACAGGTACGGCTCGTGGACCTCGACCTCCAATCCATGCCCCGCGAGATCGAGGTCGCGGGCGATTTCGGGCCGCAGCAGCGAGAGCGTGTAGGCGCCCGGCGAGGCGCGCACACCGGGCCACAGCTCCTCGGTGACACACGCGCCGCCCACGACATCGCGCCGCTCGAACACCTCGACGCTCAGACCCGCGCGGGCCAGATACGCCGCGGCGACGAGGCCGTTGTGGCCCGCACCGATCACGACCGCGTCGAGCACGGCCCCGGACCCTACCCAGCCGGGTGACCGATACGCTCCCGACCGATGCAAGACCTGAAAGGCCTGGTTCTATCCGGGGGGAAGGGCACTCGCCTGCGCCCCATCACGCATACGAGCGCCAAGCAGCTCGTCCCCGTGGCCAACAAGCCCGTGCTCTTCTACGGGCTCGAGGCGATGGCCGCCGCGGGCATCCGCCAGATCGGGATCATCATCGCGCCCGAGACGGGCGATGAGATCCGCGCCGCCGCCGGTGACGGCTCCCAGTTCGGCGTGGAGATCACGTATATAGAGCAGGACGAGCCGAAGGGCCTTGCGCACGCCGTGCTGACGGCCGAGGAGTACCTGGGCGACTCGCCCTTCGTCATGTACCTCGGCGACAACTTGCTGAAGTCGGGCCTCGTCGAGCTGGTCGAGGCGTTCCGGACCAACGACCCGGATGCCCTCATCCTGCTGACACCGGTGCCCGACCCGGAGAACTACGGCGTCGCGGAGCTCGACGGCGAGCGCATCAAGCGGCTGGTCGAGAAGCCCAAGGACCCGCCCTCCGACCTCGCGCTGGTCGGCATCTACATGTTCAAGCCGTCGATCTTCGACGCCGCGCGCTCGATCAAGCCTTCCTGGCGGGACGAGCTGGAGATCACCGATGCGATCCAGACTCTCGTCGACGCGGGGCTGCGGGTCGAGCCGCACATCGTGCGCGGGTGGTGGAAGGACATGGGACAGCTGGACGACCTGCTGGAGGCAAACCGGCTGATCCTCGAGGACCTCGTGCCGCGCACCGAGGGCGAGCTGATCGACTCGCGGGTGGAGGGCAAGGTCGTGATCGAGGCCGGCGCGCATCTCGAGCGCGCGACCGTGCGGGGGCCGACGATCATCGGCGCGAACAGCAGGATCGTCGACTCCTACGTGGGGCCGTATTCGGCGATCGACGCCGACGTGACGATCGAGCGCTCCGAGGTGGAGCACTCCATCGTGCTCTCCGGGGCCCAGATCAGCGACCTCTCCTACCGCATGGAGGCGAGCTTGATCGGGCGCAACGTGAAGCTGACGCGCTCCAACTCGCTGCCCAAGGCGTACCGTTTCATGGTCGGCGACAACTCGGAGATCCAGCTCCATTGAAAGTCCTGATCACGGGTGGAGCAGGGATGCTCGGGCGCGACGTCGAGCGCGCCGCGCGCGAGGTCGGCCACCAGACCGTCGTGCTCGCGCGCTCGGACCTCGACATCTGCGACCGCAAGGCGGTCGAGCAGGCGTTGATCGAGCACTACCCGAAGGCGGTGATCAACTGCGCGGCCTGGACCAACGTCGATGCCGCGGAGGAGCACGAGTCCGAGGCGACGGACGCCAACGGTGACGGGGCCGGCAACGTCGCGGCAGCCGCGGCTGCCGTGGGCGCGGCGATCGTGCACCCCTCGACCGACTACGTGTTCGACGGCACCAAGGAGGAGGGCTACGTCGAATCGGACCGCGTCAACCCGATCTCGGCCTACGGCCGCTCGAAGCTGGTCGGCGAGCGGGAGGTCGCGGCCTTCAACCCGCGCCATTGGATCGTCCGCTCGTCGTGGCTGTTCGGGGTCAACGGCCGCAACTTCGTGGAGACGATGCTGGGCCTTGCGCGCGACCGCGACGAGGTCGTGGTGGTGCGCGACCAGGTCGGCTGCCCGACCTACACGGGCCACCTCGCCGAGGGCCTGGTGCGCCTGCTGGACGGCGAGGACTACGGCATCCACCACATGGCGGGCGCGGGGCGGTGCTCGTGGTACGACTTCGCCGTGGAGATCTTCAACCAGGCGGGCGTCGACTGCCGGGTCCTCTCGATGACGAGCGACATGCTCGAGCGCCCCGCGCCGCGGCCGCCGTTCTCGGTGCTGGTGAGCGAACGGGAGCATCCCGTGGCGCTCCCCGACTGGCACGACGGCCTCGCCGACTACCTCGCCGAGCGCGCCGAGCGCGAGGTGCGCGCGTGAGGCTCCTGGTCACCGGCGGCGCGGGCTTCATCGGATCGAACTTCGCGCGCTTCGTGCTGGAGGAGCATCCCGAGGACGACGTCGTCATCCTCGACAAGCTCACCTACGCGGGCCGGATCGAGACGATCCAGGACCTGATCGACGGCGGCCGCTGCCGATTCGTGGAGGGCGACATCGCCGACGAAGACGTCGTGCGCGAGGCGCTGGCGGGGTGCGACGCGGTGGTCAACTTCGCCGCCGAGTCGCACGTGGACCGCTCGATCGAGGAGCCCGGGCACTTCATCCAGACGGACGTGTACGGGACGTACGTGCTGCTCGAGGAGGCGCGCCGCGCCGGCATCGAGCGGTACCTGCAGGTGTCCACCGATGAGGTCTACGGGTCGATCGAGGACGGCACCTTCACCGAGCAGAGCCCGCTTGCCCCCTCCTCCCCGTACTCTGCTTCGAAGGCCGGAGGGGACCTGCTCGTGTCCGCCTACTGCCACACGTACGGCATGAACGCGACCGTGTGCCGCGCCTCCAACAACTACGGGCCATACCAGTATCCGGAGAAACTCATCCCCCTCTGCGTGCTGAACGCGATGCACGGGGATCCGCTGCCGGTGTACGGAGACGGCATGCAGGTCCGCAACTGGCTGTACGTGACCGACCACTGCCGCGGCATCGACGTCGTGCTGCGCGCGGGCAATGCGGGCGAGACGTACAACATCGGTGGTCCGGACGAGCTTCCGAACATCGAGGTGGTGCGCAAGATCGTCGAGCTCACGGGCGCGGACCAGTCCCTGATCCAGTACGTCAAGGACCGGCCCGGACACGACCGGCGCTACTCGCTGAGCTCGGAGAAGACGGAGGCGCTGGGGTGGAAGGCGCAAGTCCCGTTCACCGAGGGCATCGCTGCGACGGTCGATTGGTACCGCCGCAACGACTGGTGGTGGGAACCGATCCGGTCGGGCGACTACCGCGACTACTACCAGCGCCAGTACGGCCAGGAACTGCGCTCCTGAGATTCCAGAAGCTGGACACCAGCATCGACGGCCTCGTGCTGTTGCAGCCCAAGGTGATCACCGATGACCGCGGGTTCTTCTTCGAGACGTACCGCCGCAACGAGTATTCCGACCTCGGGATCGACGCCGAGTTCGTGCAGGACAACCACTCGCGGTCGGTGCGCGGCACGATTCGCGCCTTGCACTTCCAGCTGACGCCGGGCCAGGCGAAGCTGATTCGCGTCGCGCGCGGCTCGATCTACGACGTCGCCGTCGACCTGCGCCGGGACTCTCCGGCCTACGGGCAGTTCGAGGCGTTCGAGCTGAGCGACGAGAACGCGCACCAGATCTTCATCCCGGTCGGCTTCGCGCACGGGTTCTGCGTGACCAGCGAGGAGGCCGACGTCGCGTACAAGGTCTCGAGCTACTACGACCAGGCCACCGAGCGAGGCATCGCCTGGGACGACCCGGACATCGCGATCCCATGGCCGGCGCAGGAAGCGCTCGTCTCGGACCGCGACCGCAACAACCCGCGTCTGACGGAGATCGCGGGCGAGCTGCCCTGGTGAACAACGTCGAGCGCGCGCACCGGGCCTGGGAGGGGTTCAACCGGCAGGACTTCGCCGCCGCGCTCGAGTTGATGCACCCGGATGTGGAATGGCGGCCGGCGCTCGGCCCGGGGGGCGTGGAGGGCCGCGTGTACCGCGGCCGCGACGAGTACGAGAACTGGCTGCGCACGGAGCTGCTGGAGGTGTGGGAGGAGTTCCGTGCGGAGAACCTCGACATCAGGGAGCTGCCGGGTGACCGCGTCCTGCTGCTCGGTGAGCTGGTGGTCAAGGGCAAGGCGAGCGGAGTCGAGATCCGCACGCCGTTCGGCCAGCTCGCCCACCTGCGTGACGGCCTGGTGATACGGCTCGACGCATACCCGGACCACCAGAGCGCGCTCGCGGCCGCCACGGACGAGCCGGCTTAGCGCGCGCGCCTTTCCAGCAGGCAACGGGCGGGATAGGGTCTGCCCATGCCTGATCGGCTTGGCTCGAGGATCGACGTAGAGCGGCCAGGCTCCGCTCAGGCTTCGCCGTACCCGCTACCGCCCCGCGCCCGGCCCGCGCAGTCGCCCGACGCGGAGTTCCTCTCCGCCGTGCCGATGTTCGCGGGGCTCGCCGAGCCGCTGCGCAGGCAGATCGCGGCGCGGGCCACTCACGTGCGGGTACACGCGGGCGCGTGGCTGTTCCGCCAGGGCGACGCCGGCGACAGCCTCTTCGTGCTGCGCTCCGGCCGGCTGGAGGTGGTGGTCGAGGAGCCGAGCGAGGTGGTGGTGCGGGTGCTCACCCGCGGAGCCGTGGTCGGCGAGCTCGCACTGCTGACGCGCGAGCGGCGCTCGGCGGCGGTGCGCGCCCGCCGCGACAGCGAGCTGCTGCGTGTGTCGAGCACCGACTTCGCCGAGCTGCTCTCGCACGAGCCCCGGTTCTCGCTCGCCCTGATGCGTGAGCTGGGGCGCCAGCTGCGGGTCAGCCGCAGCCTCGAGCCCCACGACGATCCGCGCCCGGCGACGATCGCGGTCGTCGCCACCGGCTCGGCGGACGCGCGCCGCGCCGCCGAGCTGCTGCACTCCGCGCTGGCGCAGCTCGGCACGGTGACGCTGCTCGACGAGGAGCGCGGGGGCGACGCAACGCTCGACAGCGCGGAGCGCGAGCACGATCGCGTGCTGATGCTCGCCGCGGATCCGGGCGGTGCGGACCCGTGGAGCGCGTTTGCGCTGCGCCAGGCCGACCGCGTGCTGCTGGTCGCCGACGGCGCGCCTGCGCCGGGCGCGGCCTGCCCGCCGGGGTGCGACGTGCTCCTGACCGGCCCGGTGAGCGCACCGCTGGCGGCCGAGTGGATCGCGGCCGCCGCGCCGCGCGCGGTCCACTGGCTGCGGCACGACGCCGGCGTGCACGGGCTTGCGCGTCGGCTCGCGGGCCGCTCGATCGGCCTCGTGCTGTCGAGCGGCGGCGCGCGCGGCCTCGCGCACATCGGCGTGCTGGAGGAGCTCGTGCGCGCCGGCCTGGTGATCGACCGCGTGGGCGGCTGCAGCATGGGCGCGTATGTGGGGGCGATGTTCGCAATGGGCATGTCGCCGGCCGAGATACACGAGCGCTGCCGGCAGGAGTTCGTCGCGCGGCGGCCGCTGGGCGACTACGGCGTGCCGTCGCACTCGCTGCTGCGCGGCGAGCGGGCGCGCGCAATGCTGGTGCGGACGTTCGGCGACACGACCATCGAGGAGCTGCCGCGCGAGTTCTTCTGCGTCAGCTGCGACCTCGTGAGCGGCGAGCAGGTCGTGCACCGCAGCGGCCTCCTCGCAGAGGCGGTCGGCGCCAGCATGTGCCTCCCCGGAGTGTTCGCGCCGCGCGCCCGCGAGGGCATGCTGCTGGTCGACGGCGGCGTGCTCGACAGCCTCCCCGTCGAGACGATGGCCGCGACGTCCGAGGGACCGGTCGTGGCGGTCGACGTCGGGCGCCGGTTCGAGCGCCCGCCTCCCCGGCGCCGGCATCGGGGCAAGCCCGCGCTGCCTCCGCTGAAGGAGACGCTGGCGCGGTCGATCGTGCTGGGCAGCATCGACGCGGCCAAACGCGCCCGCGGCCGTGCCGACGTGCTGATCGAGCCCGACACGGGCAGTTGCGGGATGCTGGACTTCGCGCGGCTGGACGAGATGGTGGATGCGGGCCGCACGGCCGCACGCGACGACGCTGCCTATGCAATGCTTGGGCAGCATGCCGCCCCGGCGCTCCCCTGACCTGACGCTCGGCGAGGCCGCTCGCGAGATCGGCGTGAGCGTCGACACGCTGCGCCGCTGGGAGCGCGCGGGCAAGCTGCGGGCCGTGCGCGACGACCGCAACCAGCGGCGGGTGCCCCGCCGCGAGGTCGAGCGGCTCGGCTCCCGGCCGCGCCGGCATCGCGCCGGGGACACGCTCTCGGCGCGCAACCGCTTCGCGGGCAAGGTCGTCTCGGTCGAGAGCGACGGCGTGATGGCGCTGGTCGAGATCGAGGCCGGCCCGCACCGCATCACGGCCGCGATCACGCGTGACGCGGTCGAGGAGCTGGGGCTCGCGCCGGGCGTCGACGCGACCGCGACCGTGAAGGCCACGTCCGTGATGGTGGAGCGTGGCGGCGGCGGTCGCTGAGCACCCCGTCCGCGAGTTTGCCTTCGACCGCCGCGAGCTGGCCGGCGCGATCGCGGACGTGGGCGTGCTCGTGCCCATCGCGGTCGTGCTGATCGTGTCCAACGGCCTGTCCGCGACGGCGGCGCTGCTGCCCGCGGGGCTCCTGTACCTGGGCGCAGCCTTCGTGTACGGGCTGCCGGTCCCGGTGCAGCCGCTGAAGGCCTTCGGGGCGATCGCGATCGCGAAGGGCCTGGGCCCGGACGTGATCGCCGCGGGCGCGCTCCTGATGGGGATCGTCTTCGTCGGCCTGTCGCGCAGCGGCTTGCTCGAGCGCGCCGCGATCGCGTTTCCGCGACCGCTCATCCGCGGAGTGCAGCTCGCGGTCGGGCTGCTGTTCCTGAAGATCGCCTGGGGTCTCGTGACCGACCCGCCGAAGGCGTTCGCGGCCACGGCGCTGTCGCCCGGCGTGGCAACGATGCTGGCGCTCGTTGCCCTCGCGGCCGCACTCCTGCTGCGGCGCCGGCCGGTCACGATCCTGCTGGTCGGCGTCGGGCTCGCGTTCGCGGTCGCGGAGGCTGCGCCGGACCTCCGCGCGGGCCCGTCCAGCGTTGCGGTTCCGGGCATCGACGCCGCGGCGCTGTGGACCGCGCTCACGCTGCTCGTTCTGCCCCAGATCCCGCTGACGTTCGCGAACTCGTGCCTGGCGACGGCGGATGCGGCGCGGCGCTACTTCGGCGCGCGCGCGGAAGCCGTCCGCCCCGGGCGGCTGGCCGGCACGCTCGGCGCCGCGAACGTGTTCGCCGGCTTCGCCGGGGGGATGCCGGTGTGCCACGGCGCCGGCGGGCTGACCGCCCATCGGTCGTTCGGAGCCCGCACCGCCGGCGCGCCGCTGATGATGGGCGCCGGCCTGCTGGTGCTGGCGCTGGCGCTCGGCGCCGGGCTGGCCGCGTTCCTGGCCGCGTTCCCCCTGCCGGTGCTGGCCGGCATGCTGGCAGCGGCCGGAATCCTGCACGTGCGGTTGCTGGAGGACCTCGAGGGACGCGCCGAGTGGGCCGTGGCGGTCGCGGTCGGCGTGATCGGCGTCAGCTTCAACCTCGCCGCCGGCCTGGTGCTCGGGCTGGCGGCATGGTGGCTGCCCCGGCTGGCGAGCCGCGGCGGGCCGGCGCAGGCACGCGCTTCATAGCCGCGCGCTGATGGATACTGCTGCAAATGGCAGGCCCACAGCGAAGCGCACAGGCCGCCCGGACGCGGACGGCAGAGCTGCTGCGGGCGGTACCGCTCTTCTCGGGGCTGTCCGCGCAGGAGCTGGACAAGATCGCGCGGGTCGCCGTCCCGCGGCGCTACGAGGCCGGCACCATCATCCTGCGCGAGGGCGACCCCGGCGACACCTGCTACATCCTCCAGCGCGGCCGCGCCCGGGTGACGCGCCAGCACGCGGACGGGCGCACGATCACGCTCACCAACCTCGGCCCCGGTGAGATCTTCGGCGAGCTCGCGATGTTCGGCGGCGAGGTGCGCTCCGCGACCGTCGAGGCCCTCGACGACATGCAGGCGGTCGCGATCCTGGCCGGCGACCTGAAGCGGCTGCTGAACGAGCACCCCGAGATCGCGGTGAAGCTGCTCGGCGCGCTCGGCGAGAAGCTGCGGGAGGCGAACGCGCGGATCGCGCGGCAGTCGTTCCAGAAGGTCTCGAGCCGCGTCGCGGGAGTGCTGGCCGAGCTGGCGGAGACCGGCTCGCGCGCGGGCGCGCTCCGCGGCCGAACGGGACGCGGGGACGGCCCGCCGCGGGAGGTCGTCGTCCACTCCACGCAGGCCGACCTGGCGCAGCTCGCAGGCACCTCGCGGGAGGCGGCCAGCCGGTTCCTCGCCACCCTCCAGCGGGCCGGCGTGGTCACGACCCGCCGCGGCCGGATCGTCGTCCACGACCCGCCGGCGCTGCACCGGTACATCTATTGAGACGGATCGCCGCGGCGCTCGTCGTATACGCCGTGATATGGGGCCTGGTCGTGGAGGGCTTCGACGCCGCGATGGGAGACCCGTTCGACCCCGGAGACATGCTCACGCACGCGTTCACGGTGGCCATCGCGCTCACGCTGTGGCCGCTGTTCCGGCGCGCCTGGCGAGCGGAGTGACGCCACCGAGTAACGCCACGGACTAACGCCACAAGGAAGTATTCATATACTGGGGCCGCCTCCACCTGCGCCCATGTACGTCCTCAACTTCTACTCCCCGGTCTTCGTGGACCAGCTCAAGCGCGGCCGCAAGACCGCGACCATCCGGCTCGGGGACAAGAGCCTCAAGTACCGCCGCGGCCAGCTGGTCTGGATCACGGTCGGCTACCGCCACGAGCCGCGCGAGAAGGTCTTCACCGCTGTGATCGACGACGTCGAGGTGAAGCGGGTGCGCGAGCTCTCCCCGCGCGACATCGAGCACGACAACCCCGAGTTCCGCCGCGTCGAGGACACCACGCACTTCCTCGAGCAGATCTACGGCCGGGAGATCGGCCAGGAGGACCTGGTCACGGTGATCCGCTTCTCCCAGGTCATAGAGACCACGGCCCAACGCGACGCCCCACCCGGCAACGGCCAGGGCCCCCGCCCCCGACGCCTGAGCTAAAGAGACCGCCGCACCCGCCTGACCTGACGGGAGCGGCCTTGGGCCGGGGCAGGTAGGGGAAGTGGACTTCCAGGGGGCCTCACCGGAGACTCCCGGGTTTTCCGTCTCCGGGGAGGCCCCCTGGGAGGCCACCCAGCCCGAGACGTGAAACGCAAGGCCCAAGGCCGCTCCCGCCCTGGTTTTTGGCACTCCCCCTGCTAGAGTGCCAAAAGGCTTTCCGCGGCCCAGGCGCAGCCCGGCCAACCGGTCCGGCGGACCTGCGTGGAGGCCGCTGACCAGACATCAC
>DASRIA010000010.1:0-31599 GCA_035650255.1 Solirubrobacterales bacterium | reverse complement strand
GCCGGCGGCGTCTGGAACGCGCGCATGAACGCGACCGGCTCGCCCGGGAGGTGGAGGGGCACCAGGCAGAGGCGCAGACCCGCGGATCGACGGCAGCCGATGCCGCCCGTGAGGCGGAAGCACATCGCCGGGTCGCGGCGGATCACATCGCCCAGGCGAAGGAGCTCGAGGAGAACGCGGCTCAGGGCCAGCGGGCGGCCGCGTTCCACGAGCAGCGCGCCCGCGAGAGCCGGGAAGACCTGGGGGACTAGGCCTGCTCGAGGACCGTGTGCCAGTGCGGCAGCAGCGGCTGGCCGTGCAGCCCGGCGACAGACACGCGGATCTCCTGCATCTCGCGTGAGTACCACCACCGGTTGAAGCCGTCGCGGTCCTCCCAGAAGATCAGGTGCACGAAGTGGTCCGAATCGTCCTCGGACCGGTAGAAGAGGTAACCCGTGGCCCCATAGGTGCGCGGGCGTGCGATCGCGGGCCGGTATAGGTCCACGAACTTCTGGGCGCGGAACGGAGTGACGAGGTAGTCGAGCTGGACCGCATCCATCAGCGCCGTGCCCTCTTTACGTCGCGCGGCGAGCGCACCAGCGAGCGTGTCCATGTCAATTGCCGACCTCGGCGCGGATCGCGCCGGGCCCCTCAGCGGTCTTGCCCTGGCCCTCGGAGTCGGCGCCGACGAGGATCGCGATCTTGCCCTGGTGCTTGTTCTCGCGCATCAACTGGTGCGCCTCGGCGACGCCCTCGAAGGGCATCACCCGCCACAGCACGGGGCGGACCTTGGACTGCGCCATCAGCTCGTTGGCCTTCGTCGCCTCCCACGCGTTTGCGAAGTGGGAGCCGATGATCTGCTTCTGCCTCATCCACAGGTAGCGCACATCGAAGTCCAGGTTGTAGCCCGACGTCGCACCGCAGATGACGACCTTGCCGAACGGCTTCACGACGAACACCGAGGTTGGGAACGTCGCCTGCCCCACGTGCTCGAAAACGATGTCGGGTGCGTCGCCGAGGATCTCCTTCACCCGCTTGGCGAATGCGCGTGTGGCGCCGAACCGCTCCTTCTCCTGCTCGGGAGTCTCGCCGCCCTTGCGCATCATCCCCGCGAACTCGTTGCGGTTGATGAAGTCCTTGGCGCCGAGCTGCTTGACGAGCTCGCCCTTCTCGTCGGACGAGACGACTCCCACCGAATCGGCCCCGGTGAGCTTGGCGAGCTGCGTGGCGAAGACGCCAAGGCCGCCGGCGGCACCCCAGATCAGCACCTTGTGCCCGGCCTGCATCTCGACCTGGTCGATCAACATCCGGTACGCGGTGAAGTAGGTCAGTCCGTAGGAGGCGGACTCCTCCCACGTGAGGTTCTGCGGCTTCGGCACGAGCTGCTGGGCCTGGACCTTGGTGAACTGGGCGAACGAGCCCCAGCTGGTCTCGTAGCCCCAGATCTTCTGCGACGGGGCCGCCAGCGGATCGAGCCCGTGCACCTCGACGTCCTCGTACGACGCCTGGTTGCAGTGGATCACGACCTCGTCGCCGACCTTCCACCTGGTGACGCCCTCGCCGACCTTCCAGATCACGCCGGAGGCGTCGGAGCCGCCGATGTGGTGGTCCTCCTCGGGGTGGTAGCGGAAGACGGACACCGGCTCGCCCAGGGCGGCCCACACGTTGTTGAAGTTCACGCCCGCCGCCATCACGCGCACGATCACCTCGAAGGCGCCGGGCTCCGGCACCTCGATGTCCTCGATCTGGAAGGCGTCCTTGGGCTCGCCCTCGCGGTCCTGGCGGATCACCCAGGCCGTCATCGTCTTCGGCAGCTCTCCGGGCTCCACGTCGAGCTGGCTCACGTTCTGTACATCTGCCTGTGCCAAGACGGCTACCTCCGTCGGACCGGGGTTGGGAACGGGCCGCTGATGCTATCGGTCCCCGTCGCCGGAGGGCGTGGCCCGCGAGGGCGGTCAGTCGGGGCGGCGGGCGACCGGAGCGACGCTTGCGGGCACGGTGCCGCGGCTCTGGTGGCGTGCGTCACGGAGCGTCGCCAGCGCGATCAGCACGCCGACCACCGCGACGGCCGTGGAGAGCTTCAGCGACGCCGACAGGGAGTGGACGAAGGAGTCCTTCAGCAGGGCGCTGACCTCGCGTGCCGTGGTGGGGTCGAGCTGCTGGAGCTTGGCCGGGACGTCGCCCGACCCGAGGTTGTCGGCGAACCAGGCCTGCTGCTGCGAGCTCAGCGGGAGGTCGCCGAGGCGGCCCTCCAGCCGGTTGTCGCTCATGTGCTGGAACAGCGCGCCGACCGCGGCGACGCCGAAGGTGCCGCCGACCATGCGGCTCATCGAGAGCACGCCGGAGGCGAGGCCCGCCTTGGCGGTGTCGACCGCGTTCATCGCGGCGGTCGACATCGGCGACATCGTGAGGCCGATCCCGAGGCCGGTGAGGATGAAGCTGGGAAGGAGGTAGGAGTAAGTCGAGCCGGAGTCGATGAGCGATTGCAGGAGCAGCCCGGTCGCCACCAGCGTCAGCCCGACCGCGATCGGTATGCGGGCGCCGATGCGGTCGGTGAGCCGGCCGGCGATCGGCGCAGCGATGATGATCATGACCGTCGAGGGCAGGAAGCGGATGCCGGCCTCGAGCGGCGAGTAACCCAGGATGTTCTGCATGTAGAGGGCCATGAAGAAGAACATCGCGAGCATCGAGAAGGAAACGACGAATGCAATCGCGGTCGTGCCCGCGAAGGTACGGCTGCGCAGGAACGAGAACTCGACCATCGGGAAGCGCACGCGTCGCTCGACGATCACGAACGCGACCAGCCCGGCGGCCGACGCGAACAAGAGCGCGAGGATGCGCGGGGAGCCCCAGCCCCACCCGTTGCCCTCGACCAGGGCGAGGACCAGGGCGCCGATGCCGACGGTCAGCGTCGCCACACCTCCGAAGTCGACGGTGCGCGGCACGGTCACGTCACGGGACTCCCGGGTCGCGAACAGCGCCACGAAGACGGCGAGCGCGGCGACCGGGAGGTTGAGGAAGAAAATCGCGCGCCAGCTCACCTCCTCGGTCAGGAACCCGCCCACCACCGGCCCGATGGCGAGTGCCAGCGCGGACACGCCAGCCCAGGTGCCGATCGCCTTCCCGCGCTCGTGCGCGGGAAAGGCGTTCGTGATGATCGAGAGGGTCGCCGGCATCATGAAAGCGGCTCCGACGCCCTGCAGCGCGCGGCTTGCGACGAGCCAGCTCTCGTTGGGAGCCAGGCCCGCGGTCGCCGACGAGACCGCGAACACGATCACGCCGAACATGAAGGCGCGCCGGCGGCCGAAGATGTCGCCCAGCCGCCCGCCCGTGACGAGCAGCACGGCGAACGTCAGCGTGTAGACGTTGACCGTCCACTCGAGTGCCGAGAGCGACGCGTTCAGATCCGACTGGATCGACGGCAGCGCCACGTTCACGACCGTGTTGTCGAGCATGATCATGAACAGCGCGAAGCACATGGAGCCCAGGGTCCACCACTTGCGGTTCTCCTCCGTGATCGCGTGGAGCCGGCTCACCGGCGCGACCCCCGCGGGCAGTAGCGCGCGACCTCGGGCCGCGCGAGGATCTCGTCGAGCGCGTCGCCGAGCTTGCGGCGCTCGGTGGCGGAGAACCCCTCCAGCATCTGCTCGAAGGACTCGATGCGCGTCGCGATCAGGCGCTCCACGAGGCGGTCCCCGGCCTTGGTCGTCCGGACGCGTTTCACCCGTCTGTCGGCGGGGTCCTCGGCGCGTTCGACGATGCCGCGCTGCACGAGCGGCTCGACCGCGCGGCTGGCGGCCGGGAAGGAGATCCCCAGCCGGTCCGACACGTCCTTGACCGACAGCTCCGCGGGCTCGTGCGCCACCAGCATCAGCGCCTTGAACTGGGTGAAGGTCAGCTCGAGGTCCGACACCTCGCGCATGAACTCGGAGTCGCCGCTCGACCAGGCAAAGCGAAAGAACCCGAGCAGCTGACGTGCCAGCGCGGGGGGGAGGGGCGCCGCGGAAGATTGCTTGCGTACGGGAGAAGATTGCACGAACGCAAGTATTGCAGCCGTGCGGCGCATCCCTGTGTGAGCCACGTCACAGGGCTCGTATGACCGCCTAGGGAAGCAGCAGCTCGTTCTGCGCGGTGTCGCGCGGCGGGCCGACCGTGAGCGTGGCGGGGTCGAGGCCGGCGGACTCCTCCGCGGCGATCGTGAACTCGCCCGAGCCCATGGTCAGCTTCACCGTGGCCGTGTCGTCGGGCGGGATCGGCCCGATGGCACGGCGCAGCCGCGGTCCGTCGGCGGTCAGCGTCTGGGCGGCGCCGGACTGGTTGGAGACCAGCAGCGTGACCGGGCCTGCACCGATCGAGTTGGGCGACGCGGTGACCCGCTCGGTGCCGATCTGCACCGAGATGTTGACGGGGACGGGCGGGCGCTGCTCGCTGCGCGCCTCGTCGTCGCCACCGCAGCCTG
The DNA here is from genome assembly GCA_035650255.1 of Solirubrobacterales bacterium. Taxonomy (GTDB): domain Bacteria; phylum Actinomycetota; class Thermoleophilia; order Solirubrobacterales; family JBBDJG01; genus DASRIA01. Next base: position 27,161 of record DASRIA010000010.1, on the reverse strand, counting down.
CGACGGCCAGCGCGGCGAGCACCGCGACCAGCGCGGCGCAACCGCACCGCGCACGGGCAATCGACCGGGTCAGCATCTCCTCCTCGTCCTCCTCAGGGCGCTGACCCTACCCGATCATGAGGCCCGAAACGGGTCTAGTGCGCGGAATATCGCCTAGCCGAACCACACGGACCGGCGCTGCCCGAGCATCCCGTTCAGCGCATCCTGGATCCGCGCCCGGATGTCGTCGGCCACCTGCTGCACGAACGCGACGTCGTCCGCGGCGTCCGGCCCGTGGCGCTCGAAGCGCACCGGCTCCAGGAAGCGGATCCGGAACTTCGCGGGCAGGTACATCCCTCCCGCCAGCAGCCCGAAGTGCGGGAAGGCGTGGTTGATGGGGAAGTAGATCAGCCCGGTGACTCGTTGCAGCAGCGGCACGTGAGCGAAGATCGGCATCGCCTCCTCGGCGCCCATCACGGCGATCGGCACGATCGGGACCCCGGCCCGGATCGCCGTCTTGACGAAGCCGCCGCGGCCGAAGCGCCGCAGCTTGTAGCGCTGCCAGAAGACCTTTCGCGTGCCCTTCTGCCCCTCCGGGAACACGAGCACGAGGCGACCCTCGTCGCGCAGCAGGCGGTGGGCGTTGGCCGGGTGCGCGGCCACCATCCCGATCTTGTTGGCGAGCATGCCAACTCCCGGATATCCCTTGAACCAGTGCTCGCCGAGCATGTAGAGCGGGCGGGGCGCGGGATGCTCGTTGCGGATCGCCTGCATGATCATCGGGGCGTCGGGCGGCAGCGCGCCCGAGTGGTTGGAGGCGAGCAGCGCGCCGCCGGCGGCCGGCACGTTCTCGAGCCCTTCGACCTCGACCCGGAACCAGTAGCGGTAATAGAAGTTCAGCACCGGCTCCATCAGCTGGTACACGCGCTCCGAGCGGCCCCAGTCGTCGACCTGGCGATCGGGGTCGGGCGGTGAGATCAGCCCGGTGAGATCGCGCAGCGGCGGCGGCTCCGCCTCCGGCTCGGGCGCCGGGAGGCGGTAGACGTCGGCGTCCGCGTCGTAGGCCGGCCGGACCCGCGTCGCTTCCTCGTCGCCGGCCTCGGCCGCGATCTGTCCTCCGAGCAGCGGGCTGTCGGACGTCAGACGGGGCCTGCGTCCGGGCGGCGTGGCCTTGTGAGCCTCCACGAGGAGCGGGATTCTACGAGGTGGTCCGAAGCGGCGGCTCTACGACCTTGGCGGTGGCAGCTCCAGCCGCGACCTCATCACCCGGCGCCACCTCCCGGCGCAGGATCCCGAGCGCGATCGGGCCGTGGAGCGGGGACACCGCGGCCGAGGTGACGCGGCCCACCTCCTTGCCCGCCGCGGTCACGGCGGTGCCCGGCTCGACCGGCGCGGAGAGCAGCAGGGTCCGCAGGTGCCGGTTGGGGCGGCCCTTGTGGAACATCCGGGCCACGGGCTCCTGGCCGACGTAGCAGCCCTTGGTGAAGCTCACGGCGCGCTCCACGATGCCGGCCTCGCCGGGGAGGTTCTCGTCGGTCATGTCGACGCCGTACCGCGGCCGGCCGCGCTCGATGCGCAGTAGCTCGGCGGCCTGCGCCGACACCCGCTCCGCGCCCGCAGCCTGGAGCGCATCCGCCGGGGGGCCCGCCGCGTCCGCGGCCACGAGGAGGTCGAAGCCGACGTCCGTGGCGGCGATCACCGCGTCGTCGCGGCCGCGCACCCACGCGTGCTCGGGGGCGGGCGCGGCACCGCTCGCGAGCCCGGCCTGCCCCAGCACCTCCCAGGCGCGCGGGCCGATCACCGAGAGGAGCGCACGCCCGGTCTCGCCGGAGATCTCCACCTTGCGGCCGATCTTGTACATCGCCAGCTCGCGCAGGACCGTTTCGTGTGCGGCGGCCTCCACGTCGAGCCACAGCTCCTCCGGCGACAGCGAGAGCACGCGCATGTCGGCCAGGATGCGTCCCTTCGGGTTGAGGAGCGCCGCGTAGCAGCCGGCGCCCGGGGCGAGCGCCTCGACGTCGTTGGTGACCTGCCCCTGCAGATACTCGTGTGCATCCGGGCCGCGGACGGTCAGGTGAGCGCGGTCAGGCCGCTGGAGCACGCCGGCACCTTCGGTCAGGGCGCGGTGGTCGCGCTCCACGGGGCTCTGGGCTCGGGTCGCCATCGGTCCAATGGTACGCGGGCGCTGGGGTACCCTTCGGCCGTGCCCCTGGCCTCGGACTTCCAGCGGATCGTGGACGCGCTGCCGCGCGACTGGACCGACCTCGAGTGCGACCTGCGGATCGCCGACGAGCGCCGCTACGTCGACGCGGCGGTGATCCTCGCGCAGTGCAACGCCCAGGGCTATTCGCGGCACGACTGGCACTGGCTGATCCGCTGCGCCCACGAGTTCGGCCACGCCGCCGCCGCGCCCACGGTGCACGGCGTGCTGCTGCAGCTCGACTCGGCCGGCATCAGGGGCGAGCTGGCGGTCCGGCAGGTGCGGGAGGGCCGGGTCGAGGTGGTGCCGATGTGGGGCCGGTCGGAGAGCGTGCGCCGCGAGTTCGCCCAGAGGCGCGCGCAATAGCGCTGCAAAAGCGCTGAATACCTAGGGTTTCGCCCACCTGGAGGCCTGTGCTTCGCGCCCGCGGCGCTGGCCTGAATCGGCGGTGCCAGACGACTGTCCGAGGGTTACGGATCGCCGTTCGGCGGTATACACTCCCGGCGCTCTAGGACCGACTGCAACTACTCGGAGGTCTTCCATTGGAACGGTCAGCGGCTCAGGCTGCAACGGTCGAACAGCGATCCCCGGCCGCATACGTGGCGGAGTTCATCGGCACGTTCGTGCTGGTGTCGTCCGTGACGCTCGCGGTCTGCTTGTTCGTCAACCCGCAGGGAACTGGCTCCGACTGGGTGCTCGTCGGCCTCGTCCACTTCCTCGTCTTGTTCATGATCGTGCAGACGATCGGCAGCATCTCGGGCGCGCACGTGAACCCGGCGGTCACGCTGGCGCTGCTCGCCTTGCGCAAGATCCGCCCGAACGACGCCGCGGTCTACATACTGCTGCAGCTCGCCGGCGCGGTCGCAGGCGCCCTGATGACGAAGTTCCTGCTGATCGACGATCTCGCCGAGCAGCAGAACAACGGCGCCACAGGCCTCAACCTGAGCCTGCTGGGAGGTGACTTCCAGGGCTTCGTGGCGGAGCTGGTGGGGACGTTCTTCCTCGTGTGGGCCGTGATCGCCGTGGCGGTCAACCCGCGCGCGGCGCGGGATTGGGCCGGCCTTGCCATCGGCGGGACGCTGGGCTTCGCGGTGATGATCTTCGGCCCGCTGACGGGCGCCGGCCTCAACCCGGCGCGCTGGTTCGGCCCGGCGCTGGTCGCCGGCGAGTGGAACACGCCGCTGCTGTACATCTTCGCCCCGCTCGTGGGCGGGGTGCTGGCCGCGCTGGTCTACTGGTACCTGTTCGTGGAGGGCCCGCCCATCCGCGCGGCGACGCCCGAGACGGGTCCCAAGGGCCTGCGGCAGGACGTCAACCCGCCGCGCTAGGCAGACCAGGTTCACGACGGTTTCGTTTGAGAGGCGGCCCACGGGCCGCCTCTTTCGTGAGCGACCCGGCCGGGGTGCAAGATGAGCACGCCAGGCGTGCTCATCTTGCTTCGGGGCGGGCGGAGGTGGGGGCCCCACTAGACTCCCTGCGACCGTGAGACGCGTCACCTTCTCGCGCAACTTCACGCTCTCGCTGTCGCGCACCTGCCAGTGCTACTGCAAGTACTGCGCGTTCGCGACGCATCGGCCGCACCTGCACGCGCCGGGCGAGGTGGAGCAGATGCTCGACGACGCGGCGCGGCGGGGCTGCAAGGAGCTGCTGGTGCTCACGGGGGAGCGGCCCGAGGTGAACGACCAGGTCGCCGCGCGCCTGCGCGAGTACGGCCACGAGGACTTCACCTCATATGTGGTGTGGGCCTGCGAGCGCGCGCTCGAGCGCGGGCTGCTGCCGCACTCGAACCTCGGCGTGCTCGGCCGCGCCGACCTCGAGCGGCTGCGCGAGGTGAACGCGTCGATGGGGCTGATGCTCGAGTCGGTGTCCGAGCGGCTGATGGACACGGTGCACGCCGGCTCGCCCACGAAGCACCCGGCACGGCGCCTGGCGACGATCGAGGCGGCGGGCGAGCTGCGGATCCCGTTCACAAGCGGGATCCTCGTCGGCATCGGCGAAACGGAGGACGAGCGCATGGCGTCCCTCGAGGCGCTGGCGGAAGTGCACGCGCGCCACGGTCACCTCCAGGAGGTGATTCTCCAGAATTTCGTACCCCACCCCAGGTATCACGGCCAGGAGGTGGCGGACATCGCGGACGATGCGGCCCGGCGACGCTGGGCGGGATCGGAGGCCGTCACCGGCGACACACCTCTGCCCGGCTGGGCCACACCGGTCACCGTCGACGACATCAAGCGCCTGGTTGCGTACTGCGGCGAGCTGATGCCGGGCGTCGGCATCCAGATCCCGCCCAACCTGTCCGACTGGTGGCTCGACCTGGTCCGCGCGGGAGCGACCGACCTCGGCGGGCTGTCCGCCAACGGGGACCACATCTCGCCCGAGCACGCGTTCCCGAGCCCGCACCAGGTGCGCAAGCAGCTGAAGCCGGAGGGCTACGCGCTCACGGAGCGCCTGTGCGTGTACCCGCAGTACATCGACCCGGAGTGGATCGCGCAGGGCGTGCTCGACACGATCAAGCTGAAGTACTGGTCGTTCATCCCGCGCCGGGGATCGGGCCGGCGACAGGACGTGCCGATCAGGTCCGACAAGGTCGCGACGGCGATCGAACGCGCGCGGGACGGCGCGGCGCTGTCACAGGAGGAGCTCACCGCAATGTTCGCCGAGCGCCGGCCGGAGGTCATCGAGGACATGCGGCTGGCGGCCGACGAGCTGCGCGCGCGCCTCGCCGGCGACACCGCGACGTTCGTCGTGAACCGCAACGTCAACTTCACGAACATCTGCCAGGTGGGGTGCGCATTCTGCGGCTTCGGCCAGGGCAAGCGGTCGCCGGACGCCTACCACGTGGAGGAGGACGCCTTCGCCGAGAAGATCCGCGACGCCGTCGACTTCGGCGTGACCGAGATCTGCATGCAGGGCGGCATCCATCCCGATTACACGCTCGAGCACTACGGGCGCTGGCTGAGGCTCGCAAAGGAAGTCGCTCCCGAGCTGCACCTGCACGCCTACTCGCCGATGGAGGTCCACTACATGTGCGAGCGGTCGGGCAAGCGGCCGGAGGCGGTGTTCGAGTATCTCGTGGAGTGCGGCCTCGGCTCGACGCCCGGCACCGCGGCCGAGGTGCTGCACGACGGCGTCCGCGAGCGGATCTCGCCCAACAAGCTGCCGGTCGACCGCTGGGTGGAGATCATCGAGGCATCGCACCGCACCGGCCTGCGCTCGACGGTCACGGTGATGTTCGGGCACATCGAGGAGCCGTGGGAGCTCGCGGAGCACATGCGCGTCGTGCGTGCCCTGCAGGAGCGCACCGGCGGGTTCACCGAGTTCGTGCCGCTCAGCTTCATCCCGTTCCACACGCTGCTCGGGCGCACGCACGGCATCGAGGAGATATCCCGCGAGGAGAACCTCAAGCACACGGCGGTGTTCCGGCTGGCCCTGGGCGAGACGGTCACGAACTTGCAGGCGAGCTGGGTGAAGATGGGCCTCGACGCGGCCACGGAGGCGCTCAGCTGGGGCGTGAACGACCTCGGCGGCACGCTGATGGAGGAGTCGATCTCGCGCATGGCCGGCTCCTACCACGGGGTCCTGCTGACCCCCGAGCAGCTGATCGAAGCCGCGCGCCGCGGGGGCCGCGAGCCCGCCCAGCGGGACACGCTCTACAACATCATCGAGACCTACTGACGATCTGAGAGCAATGGTCCTCACCGCGCCGGGGCCGGTCGAGTCCGGGCCGCTCGAGCTGCGCGATCTTCCGGTTCCCGATCCCGGGCCGGGGGAGGTCCTGATTCGCGTCCGCGCGAACGGCGTGTGCCGCACCGACCTGCACGTGGTCGAGGGGGAGCTGCCCGAGCCCGCGCTGCCGCTCGTGCCGGGGCATCAGATCGTCGGCGTGGTGGAACGGTGCGGACCCGGGGTCGGTGCGCCTGCGCCCGGCCGGCGCGTCGGCGTGCCGTGGCTCGGTGGGACCGACGGCACCTGCCCGTACTGCCGTGCGGGAGAGGAGAACCTCTGCGACGCGCCGACGTTCACCGGCTACCAGCGCGACGGAGGCTATGCCGAGTACGCGGTTGCGCGCGCGGACTTCACGCTGCGCCTGCCGGGGAGCTATCCGGACCTGCAGGCGGCGCCGCTTCTCTGCGCAGGGCTGATCGGGTACCGGGCGCTGCGGCTGGCGGACGTCGAGCCGCTGCAGGAGATCGGCCGGCTCGGCCTGTACGGCTTTGGCGCCTCGGCGCACATCGTGATCCAGGTCGCACGCCATCTCGGCCAGGAGGTCTACGTGGTCACGCGCGGCGCGGAAGGGCAGCGGTTCGCCCGCGAGCTGGGAGCGAAGTGGGCGGGCGGGCCGGGCGAAGCCCCGCCGGTCACCCTCGACAGCGCGATCATCTTTGCGCCGGCCGGCGAGCTCGTGCCGGTGGCGCTGCGCGCAGTGCGCAAGGGCGGGGTCGTGGTCTGCGCGGGGATCCACATGTCCCCGATCCCGGAGTTCCCCTACGACATCCTGTGGGGCGAGCGCGTGCTGCGCAGCGTCGCGAACCTGACGCGCGCGGACGGTCGCGAGCTCCTGGAGCTCGCCGCCCGGATGAAGATCCGGACCGAGGTCGAGGAGTTTCCCCTCGATGCCGCGAACGCGGCGCTGGTGAAGCTGAAGTCCGGTGACGTGCGCGGCGCCGCCGTGCTCGTGCCGTAGCCACGCATCAGCGGAACAGGTCCTCGTCGACCGGCCGCACGATCGCCGCGGCGCCCGGCCCGTCGCCCTCGGTGACGAAACGCTCGAGGCCGCGCACCACCACGACGCTCTCGCGGCCCGCCTTGTCGCGTACCAGCGCGGCAGCTGAGGCCGCCTGGTCCGCGATCGCCTCCACCGTGGCCGTCAGCTCCCGGCCTTCCGCGTCCTTGGTCCCGCGCCGGTCGTCGAGCGGCGTGAGCCCCGCGCACCCGATCGCGACGTCGGCCTGCCCGAGCCGCCATGCGCGGCCGAAGCTGTCTGCGACCACCACGGCCGCGCCGTTTGCAAGTTGCACCCGCACGGTGCGGGCCGACTTGTCCGGGTCCTCCGGCAGCAGGCAGACGACGTCGTCGCCCGGGACGTTCGACTGGTCCACGCCGGCGTTCGCGCACACGAGTCCCTGGCGCGTGCGCGTGATCAGCACACCGCGTTCGGCGCGCAGCACCTCGACGCTCTCGTCGAGGATCACCTGGACCAGGCGCGGGTCCTTGTGCAGCCGCTCGGCCATCTGGCGCGCCCGCCCCGAGACGCTCACGTCGTCGAGGGCGACCAGCCGGCCCTCCGCCTTCGACACGATCTTCTGGCTGAGGACGACCACGTCGCCACGCCCGATCGCCACGCCAGCGCCGGCGGCGACGTCGGTGATCACCTCGGCGAGCGCCGCCCCGGGAAGCACCTCCGGCATTCCCGGCACGACCTGTGCGGAGAGCGCTGTCGTGCTCAAGCCGCCGCGGTGCGGGTGCGCCCGATCTGGCTCAGCACACCGCGCGTGCGCGACGCGCGTCCGTGCACTTCGTCGAGCGCTCGGACGAGCTGTTCGAGATCGTCGCCGGTGTCGACGTCGATGCCGAGTGAAGGGACCGTCGTGACGACGTGCTCCAACCGCTTGTCCTGCGCCTGCTCGACGTGGCGGGCGAGCGATCCCTCGCCGAACTTCGGCTCGAACGGGCCCGCGGGGTCAAGCAGCAGCGCGTTCGTGCCTGCGTCGTGCCGGTCGGGAACGATCACCACGGTGCCGGCAGCCGATCCGCTCACGAGCAGGTCCAGCTCGGCGGGATCCACGAGCGGGCAGTCGGCGGGGACGAGCAGCGCGCGCTCGAAGTTCCTGGCGGCAGCGCGGGCGAGGCCCGCGAGCGCGGCCTGCGACTGCCCCTTCTCGACCGGATCGTCGATCAGCGTTGCGCCGGCCTCGCCCGCGAGCTTCTGCACCTCCAGCTCGCCGGAGACGACCAGAATCGCGTCGAGCGCCGCCGCCCGCTGGATCTGAGCCAGCACGTCGGCGAACATCGCCGCCGCAAGCGTCGCGCGCGTGGCCGCGCCAAGCGTCTCGCCGAGCCGCTGCTTCGCCTGATCGAAGCGCTTGACGGGAAGAATTGCTGCGGTCGCCACGCGGCCGAACCCTACGCCAGGGTCGACGTGAAGTCGAGCACTTCGCGAGCCAGCGCCCGGCGGCCTTCCGCACCCTCCATCATCGTGTCGGTCTGGTGCATGACCATGCCGGCCGCCGAGGGCGGCCCCGCCGGAGTGCCGCGGTCGACGACCAGGCCGCGCGCGAGCCCGGAGTAGGCCGCCGCCACTCCGCTGTCGTCGACCCGCAGGCCGGCCCAGCGCATGAACTGCTCCGTCGGTCCCTTCAGGGAGCGCCCGCCGACCAGCGGGCTGACTGCGACCACCGGCGCGGTGGCGCCGGCGAGCGCCTCGCGCATGCCGTTCACCGCCAACATGGGGCCGATGCTGGCGATGGGGTTGGAGGGGCCGATCACGATCGCCTCGGCGTCGCGCAGCGCGACCTCCACCTCCGCGGTCACGCTTGCCCGCTCGGCGCCACGGAACTCGACGCCCTCGAGCGGCGGCTCGGAGTGCTGGAGGATCAGGTACTCCTGGAAGTGGCGCCACTCTCCCTCCGTGCGCACGTACGTCTGCACCGGGTCGTCCGCCATCGGCAGCACCGCGGCCGGCACCCCGTGCGCCTCTGCCAGCGCCCGCGCGACCTCGGTCAGGCGCGCGCCGTCGTGGAGCATCTGCGTCCGGATCAGGCACGTCGCGAGGTCGGCGTCACCGAGCCGGAACCAGCCGGCGCCGCCCAGCTCGACCACGCGCTCGAAAACGTGCTCGGTCTCGTTCGCGACGCCGTAGCCGCGCTGTTCGTCGATCACCCCGGCCAGCCAGTATGTGACGAGGTCGGGGTCCGGGGAGACGTGCAGCCCGAACGCCGCGATGTCGTCGCCGGTGTTGGCGATCACGGCCAGCCGGTCGGGTCCCAGCTCGTCCAGCAGTCCGCGCGCTAGCTTCGCGCCGCCGGTCCCGCCGGAAAGGAGAACGATCACACGCCTGTGATGCGGATGCCGCTGTGCTTGATCTTGTGGCGCTTGTTGATCGAGATCAGCATCGCGGTCAGCTGCTCCACGATGCGGGAGATCTCGAGGTCGCCGCAGTCGACGGGGCGCAGCCCGGGGATGCGCCGGATCAGCTCGGCCACGTCGTCCTTGGCCTTGCGGTCGTCACCCGCCATCAGCACGTCCTCGTCCATCGCGATGGAGGGATCGGACAGCGCCGCCGCGCTCACCGTGTGCAGGGCGGACACGACGGTCACGCCGCGCGGAGCCATCTCGACGGCCTGTGCCGCCGCGGACCCCTGCCAGACGCCGAGCGTGCGGGTCGCGCGGCCGCCGACCGCGGCAGCAAGGGGGACGGTCGCGTCGACGAGGATGGTCTGCGGCTGGAGCGAGTTGCGCAGGTTGGCGAGGTTCTCCGCCTGGGCGCGAAAGGGCACGGCCAGCACGACGGTGTTCGCGCGCTCTGCGGCGTCCTCGTTCTGCAGGCCCTCGACGCGCGGGTCCGTGGCGCCGCCCTCCTTGGCGCGCTCGGCGATCCGCGCCGCCACCTCCTGCGCGCGCGCGGCGTCGCGCGAGCCGATCACGATCGGGACGCCGGCGATGGCCCACCGCACTGCCAGCCCGAAGCCGAGCGCGCCCGTGCCGCCGATGATCGTGACCGTTTGCCTCGCCTGTGCGATTTCCTCGCGGCCCGCCATGAGCGCGGAAGGCTACAGGGAGCGCGGTCGCGTCAGACCGGGACGGCTTCGGCCGGAGCGGGCCGCGGGCGCCGCCGCCGGAACTCCTCGATGACCACGGTGCCGTCGTGCTCTGGCACGAACGTGACGGCCCGGCGGCGGATGCGCTCGGGGCGCTCGTCGGCGGCGCGCATGCGCACCGCCCGGAGGATCGCCGGGATCACGATCTTCATCTCGTAGGTCGCGAACGCTGCGCCCAGGCAGCGCCGCACGCCCCCGCCGAAGGGAATCCAGGAATACGTTTCGGCGGGCTGGTCGATGAAGCGCTCGGGCCGGAACTGCTCCGGCTGGGGATACACGTCCGGGCGCCTGTGCGTGAGGTAGATGTTCGGCGCGACACGCATGCCCGCGGGGATCTCGTACCCCGCGAGCTCGATCGGCGCGGTGAGCTTGCGGATCACGCCGGGCACGACGGGGCGGACGCGCAGCGTCTCCTTGATCACGGCATCCAGGTACTCGCCCTCGCCGTTCCCGTTCTCGATCTCCGCCTGCAGACGGGCGAGCTGCGGGCGGTGGCGCAGGAGCAGGTCGAACGCCCAGGCAAGGGAGGTCGCCGTCGTCTCGTGGCCGGCGACCAGCAGCGTCATCAGCTCGTCGCGCAGCTCCTCGTCGGTGAGCGCGCGGCCGTCCTCGTCGCGGGCCTGGAGCAGGATCGAGAGCACGTCGTCGCGGTCCGCGACGTCCGCCGCGCTGCGCCGCCGGGAGATCTCGTCGTAGATCTCGGCATCGGCCGCCGCCCGCAGGCGCAGGAAGCGGTTGTAGACCCGCCGGCCGATCGTCCTGCGCACCTGTGGCAGGGCGATCGCGGCGAGGGCGCGGCTGTCCCCGCCGATGTCGAGCATCGCGGCCAGGCGCTCACCGAGCCGCGCAAGCCGTTCCGCGTCGTCGATGCCGAAGACCGTCCGCATGATGATCTGCAGGGTGATCTCCTGGGTGCGAGGCCGCAGGCCGAACGGCTCGCCCACCGGCCAGCTTGCGATCTCGGCTTCCGCGACCTCGCGCATCACGTCGCCGTAGCGCTGCATCCGCTCTCCGTGGAAGGACGGCAGCATCAGCTTGCGCTGGCGCATGTGCTCCTTCCCGTCGAGGAGCAGCACCGAGTGGCGGCCCATGATCGGCTCGAGCGGCGTGGCGTTGGCTTCGCCCGCATGGAAGGTGTCAGGATCGCCCGTGAAGATCGGCTTGATCACGGCCGGGTCGGCGATGAACACCACCGTCCCGATCGGGAACCGGACAGTGAAGACGTCGCCGTAGCGGTGCGACGCGCGCTCGAGGAACTGGATCGGCCGCGCGATCCACTCCCACATCTGGACTGCGGCCGGCGCGCGTGGGCCCGGAGGAAGCGACATCGTGAACAGCAATCTACCCGGCGGGCGGCACCGGGTACGTGAGGGCGGTCACGCGTTAGTGTGCCCCGCGTGAGGCTCGAGGGTCAGACAGCGATCGTCACCGGTGGGGCGAGTGGCATCGGCGCCGCGACGTGCCGGCGCCTGGGCGCCGAGGGCGCGCAGGTCGCCGTCTGCGACGTCAACGTGCAGGGCGCGCGCGAGGTCTCGGCCGACCTCGGGGGTCACGACTACGAGATGGACGTGACCAGTCCCTACTCGGTTCGCCACGCGGTCGAGTCCGTGGAGCGCGACATCGGCCCCGTGTCGATCCTGGTCAACAACGCGGGCACGGACTGGTTCGGGTTCTTCAAGGACACCGACGAGGACCTCTGGTCCCGGGTGGTCGACATCAACCTGATGGGAGTGATGCGCGCGACACACGCCGTGCTGCCCGGCATGATCGAGCGGGGCGGGGGCCGCATCGTGAACGTCGCGTCCGAGGCGGGCCGCGTGGGCTCGTCCGGCTCCGCCGCCTATTCGGCCGCCAAGGGTGGCGTGATCGCGTTCACGAAGACGATCGCGCGTGAGGGCGGCCGCTTCAACGTCCTGTGCAACGCGGTTGCGCCCGGGCCGATCGACACGCCGCTGCTCAACCGCGCCACGACCGAGCTTGCCGGTGGCCTGGGGGAGAAGGTCGTCAAGACGATGGTGGGCTCCACCGCGGTGCGCCGGATGGGAACCCCGGACGAGGTGGCGGCCGCGATCGCGTTCCTCTGCTCGGCGGATGCGTCGTACGTGACGGGCCAGACGCTCGGGGTGAGCGGTGGCCTTGGCATGATCTAGGCCAGATGGCCGAGATCCCGAAGACCGTGCGCGTCCGCGAGGTCGGTCCTCGCGACGGGTTCCAGAACGAGCCCGAGGTGATCGCGACGGCGGACAAGGTCGCGCTGATCGACTGCCTCTCGCAGACCGGCCTGCGCCGGCTCGAGGTCACCTCCTTCGTGCGGCCGGACGTCATCCCGCAGCTCGCGGACGCCGAGGACGTGCTGCGCTCGATCGAGCGCAACCCGGAGGTGTCGTACTCGGTGCTGATCCCCAACGAGCGCGGATTGGAGCGCGCGCTTGCGGGCGACTTCGAGTTCGACGAGGTGAACCTCTTCCTGTCCGCCAGCGAGACGCACAACACCAAGAACGTGAACCGATCGATCGAGGAGTCGCTGTCCGGGCTGGAGCGCGTGATCGCGCGCGCCCGTGCGGCGGGACTGCGGTGCGAGGGAGTGATCTCCGTGTCGTTCGGCTGTCCGTACGAGGGCGACGTGCCCCTCGACCGCGTGTTCGGCATCGCACGCCGGTTGGCCGAGGCCGGATGCGAGGAGGTCGCCTTCGGCGACACGACCGGCATGGCGAACCCGATGCAGGTGCGCGGGTTCTTCGCGCGGGCGCGCGAGGAGCTGCCGGGCATCGAGCTGACCGCGCACTTCCACAACACGCGCGGGCAGGGTCTCGCCAACGTGCTGGCTGCGCTCGAGTCGGGCATCGACTCGTTCGAGAGCTCGTTCGGGGAGCTGGGCGGCTGTCCGGTCCCGCGGGGCGCCACCGGCAACATCGCGACCGAGGACCTCGTGTCGATGCTGCACGAGATGGGGATCGAGACCGGCATCGACCTCGAGCGCCTGCTGGGCTGCGCGCGGCGCGCGCAGGACGTGCTGGGACGGCCGCTCAGCGGGCATCTGCTGACGGCCGGCCCGGTGGACTGGCACCGCGCCTAATCGCGGGCCGCCCCTCTGCCGACCATGGCAGTGTGGCGGTTCTCACCCGACACGCGAAACTGGAATGGCCCGGGCGGACCCGCGTGCTGGTTGCCCTTGCGTTCTGCCTCGCGCTCGGGGCGCTCATGCTGGTGGAGGGTTCCGAGGCCACGCCTTCGCAGGACGCGCAGGCCGGCGCTCTCAACGATCCCGCCGTGCGCAGCCATTTGGCGGAGAACGGGTTCGATCGCGTGGTGACAACGCTGCTGGACGAGAGCACCACGCGGGTCGCGTTCTTCGACGGGACGCGCGTCGTGCTCGAGGCGGCCGTTTCCCGCGGGGGCAGGGTGACCGCTCTGAACCGCTATGACGACCGCCGCGCGCGGGTCGGCAGCGAGGTGGGGCAGAGGTGGCCTGCTCTGACTGCCCTGGTGGCCCTGTTTCTGCTCGCCACGCTGCGCTTTCCCTTGAAGCGGATCGAGAACGTGGACGTCGCAGTGCTGGCCGGGTTCGTCGCGCCGATCGTGCTGCTCAACGAGCGCTTTCTGGTGTGGAGCGTGCTCACCGCGTCCGCCCTGCTCGCGTACCTGACGGCACGCTGCGTCGTCGCCGCGTTTGCTCCTTCGCCGGGACCGGGGCACTTCGTGTTCGACCGCCTGTCGCGGTGGAGCCGGCGGGCCTGCGTCGCGGGAGCCGCGGTGGCGCTCGCCGTTCTGTCCGTTCCGGGAGGACTGGTGAGTGACGTCGCGTTCGCCTCGATGGCGGGCGCGACGAAGCTGCTCGACGGAGTGCTGCCGTACGGCAACCTCACGTACAGCGAACTGGTGCACGGGGACACATATCCACTCCTCGCATATCTCGCCTACATCCCGGGAGCGCTCGTCGCTCCGGTGCGCGACGGTTTCGACAATCTGGATGGGGCGCTGTGGGTGGCGACCGGCTTCTCCTTCCTCGCTGCTGGAGCGCTCGGGGTCGCCGTGCGGCGTGCCGGTGGTGACGGCTCCCGGGCCGCCTTGGCGATGCTCGCCTTCCCGCCGGTGATGATCGCGGCCTCGAGCGGGTCGAACGACGTGGTCGCGGCGGCGCTGGTCGCGCTCGCCCTCGCGCTGGGTTCGACCGCGGTGCTGACCGCGGCCGGGTGGGTCAAGCTCGCGCCGCTGGCGCTCGTGCCGTTATGGATCGTCGCTGTCAGGCGACGCGGTCGCGCGCTGGTGGGCGCCCTGGTGGTGACGGCGGGAGTCGTCGCCGGGCTGGTCGCCCTGGGCGGGCCGGGCGGCATGCTCGACATGGCGCGATCGGTCTCGTTCCAGGCCCGCCGCAGCTCGCTGCTGTCGCCGTGGACGCTGCTGGGGGTCGGCGGCATGCAGTTGATGTTCCAGGCGGCGGTGATCGCCGGCATCGCCGGCGCCGGCCTGCGCGTATGGGGCGATCGCGCGCTGGCCGCGGACCCGCGCCGCATGGCGGCGCTCGGCGCGGCGATCCTGCTGGCGATCCAGCTCGCGGCGAACTACTGGAGCTATACGTACCTGGCCTGGGCGTTCCCGCTGATCGCCCTGGCGCTGCTTACGCCGTCTCGGCCTCGGGCACCTTCGGCGTAGCGCCCGGGGTGGCGCCGGTGAAGCGCGGCTCGCGCTTCTCCATGAATGCCGCGCCGGCCTCGCGGAAGTCGTCGGTCGCGACCAGGATCTGCTGGAACGTGACCTCCTGCTCGAGCGATGCGGCCAGCGTCGGCTTGGCGACGCCGTCGGCGACGCGCTTCGCGAACCCGACGGCCAGCGGCGACGCCTGGAGGAGCTCGTCGACGAGCGCCTGCGTGACCGTCTCGAGCTGGTCGGTGTGCGCGAGGCGGTTCGCCGCACCGATCCGGTAGCACTCGGCCGCGTCGATCGTGCGGCCGGTCATCAGGAGCTCCTTGGCGATCCCGAGGCCCACGACGGCCGGCAGGCGACTCGACCCGCCCACGTCGGGGATCAGGCCGAGCTTGGTCTCCGGCAGGCCGAACTTCACGTCCTCGGCCATGACACGCAGGTCACAGGCAAGCGCGAGCTCCGCGCCGAGCCCCAGGCAGGCGCCGTGGATCTGCGCCACGACAGGCTTCGGCATCTCCTCGAACAGGTTCACCATCTCGATGGCGTTGCGCCGGAACGGGCGCAGGTTCTCGGTGCCGGCCAGGCCCCCGAGCTGGAAGACGTCGATGCCCGCGCTGAACGCGGCGCCCTCGCCCCTCACCACCACGCACCAGACGTCGTGGTCGTCGGCCGCCTCCCGTGCCGCCTCGCGCAGGCCGAGCACCAGGTCGGCGTTGAAGGCGTTCCGTTTCTCGGGCCGGTCCAGGATCAGGTGCCGGACGTGCCCTTCGTCGGAGATCCTCACGAGCTCGCTCATCTACTAGCCTCCCGGCCTGTTTACGTTCTCCACCTCGCTGGGAGGCTACATGGCAATCAAGAAGGTAGGCGTCGTCGGGTGCGGCCTGATGGGGCACGGCATCGCTCAGGTGTCGGCACAGTCCGGATACGACGTCGTGGTCCGTGAAGTCAGCCAGGAGAAGCTCGACTCCGGTCTCGGCAAGATCAAGAAGCAGCTCAGCCGGGCCGTCGAGAAGGGGCGCATGGAGCAGTCGGACGCGGACGACGTCCTGGGTCGCATCGAGGGCACGCTCGACTACGCAGCGTTCGCCGAATGCGACCTCGTGGTCGAGGCCATCACCGAGAACCTGGACGACAAGCTCGAGATGTGGCGCGAGCTGGATTCGATCGTCAAGCAAGAGGCTCTGTTCGCGACCAACACGTCCTCGCTGCCCGTGATCGACCAGGCGTCCGTCACGAAGCGGCCCGAGCATTTCATCGGCCTGCATTTCTTCAATCCGGTGCAGGTGATGCCGCTGCTCGAGGTGGTCCAGTCCATCGAGTCCAGCACGGGTGCGCTCGAGGCCGGCCTGGAGTGGGGGAAATCCCTGAAGAAGACCGTCGTGCACGCGCAGGACAAGGCCGGCTTCATCGTCAACCGGCTGCTGATTCCCTACCTCCTGGACGCGATTCGCGCCTATGAAGAGGGCTTCGGCTCGATCGAGCAGATCGACGCGGCCATGAAGGGCGGCGCCAACTACCCGATGGGCCCGTTCCAGCTGCTCGACTTCGTGGGCCTCGACACCACGTTCTCGGTGGGCGAGATCATGTTCAACGAGTTCCGGGAGCGCCGCTTCGCCCCGCCCCCCACGCTGCGCAAGCTGATGGCGGCCGGACACCTCGGGCGCAAGTCGGGTCGCGGCTTCTACGATTACTCGGGTGACGAGCCCGTGCCGATGGACCGCCTGCACGAGGGCGATTGACTCCCGACCGGACTGACGCGCCGGGCGCCGCCGGGCGCCTCGACGAAGCGCTCGAGCGCGCGCTCGCGGGAGGCCCCGAGAAGTACCGGGAGAAGCTCCCCGGGCAGGGCAAGATCAGCGCGCGCGAGCGCGTCACGCGGCTCGTCGACCCGGAGTCGTTCGCGGAGGAGGCGCTGCTCGCCAACTGGGACAAGGACGGCCTCGGCGCAGACGGCGTCGTGACGGGAATGGCGCTGATCGGCGGCCGCCGCGTGGCGCTGATGGCGAACGACCCGACGGTGAAGGCCGGGTCCTGGGGCCCGAAGACGGTCGAGAAGATCCTGCGCATCCAGGAACAGGCGCTGCGCCACGACGTCCCGATGGTCTACCTGGTCGACTCGGCCGGCGCGCGCATCACCGATCAGGTGCAGATGTTCCCGGGACGGCGGGGCGCGGGTCGCATCTTCTACAACGAGGTGCTCCTGTCAGGGCGCGTGCCGCAGGTGTGCGTGCTGTTCGGCCCGTCCGCCGCGGGCGGGGCGTACATCCCCGCCTTCTGCGACGTCGTGATCATGCGCGAGGGCAACGCGTCCATGTACCTCGGTTCGCCGCGCATGGCGGAGATGGTGATCGGCGAGCGGGTGACGCTCGAGGAGATGGGCGGCGCGAAGATGCACACGTCGGTCTCGGGTTGCGGCCACTTCCTCGTCGGCTCGGACGAGGAGGGGGTGGACCTGGCACGCCGCTACCTGTCCTTTCTGCCGTCGAACTGGACCGAGCAGCCCCCGCCGGCGCCGCCCGCCGCGCCCGGCTCGGGCGAGCGGATCGCGGACATCGTGCCTGCGGACCAGAACAAGCCGTTCGACGTCCACCAGCTGATCGACGCGCTCGTGGACGAGGACTCGTGGCTTGAGGTGCAGGCGCGCTGGGCGCCCGAGCTGGTCGTCGGCTACGCGCGCCTCGACGGTCGCGTCGTGGGGGTGGTCGCGAACCAGCCGAAGGTGAAGGGCGGCGTGCTGTTCGTCGACTCCGCCGACAAGGCCGCGCGGTTCATCTGGACGTGCAACGCCTTCAACGTGCCGCTGCTGTTCCTGGCCGACGTGCCCGGGTTCATGATCGGCAAGAAGGTCGAGCGCGAGGGCATCATCCGCCACGGCGCCAAGATGATCTCCGCCGTATCCGAGGCGACCGTGCCCAAGATCTCGGTGGTGGTACGCAAGTGTTACGGCGCCGGGCTGTACGCGATGGCCGGGCCGGCGTTCGAGCCGGACTGCTGCCTGGCCCTGCCGACCGCGCAGATCGCGGTGATGGGCCCGGAGGCGGCTATCAACGCGGTCTTCTACAACCAGATCCAGGCGATCGAGGACGAGGAGGAGCGTGCCCGCTTCGTGGAGGCGAAGCGGGAGGAGTACGCGGCGGACATCGACGTCCTGCACCTCGCGTCGGAGCTGGTGGTGGACGCCGTGATCGAGCCGGACTCGCTGCGGCCCGAGCTGGTGCGCCGGTTTGCGCTCTACGAGCAGAAGGAGCGCGGCTTCACCCAGCGGCGGAACCCGGTCACCCCGGTCTGACGGCAGACTGACCCGTCGATCGGCCGACGGGAAACTTTCGTCGCAAAATTGACTCGATTGCACGAAACCTTGCGCCAGTCCGGTATAAAGGAATCCGGCACGATTGCCGATATATGGACACATCCGGCATGCATGCCGGATGCTGCGAATCCACAGACGACGGGCGAGCTCCCATTTCCTCATAACTGACTGGGAGATCCTCCGTGACACGAAAGCGCCCCGCTGGCCAAGACGGGGCGTTTTCGTGTCCGGGGCCGGTTCGTCAGCCGTAGCGGTCGATCATCCGCGCGATTGCCTCTCGCTCGGTCTCGGGCAGAATCCGGTGCGAGGCACGCCACTTCCCCACCCTCGCGACGTGTGGAACGAGCGCGGCGCGGTCGTACTGCCTCAGAAAGAGGGCGACGAACAACCGGCCGCCGGCCCTCGTGGCCGCCTGGCGATAGCGGCCCGTGGTCGGCACCGAACATGCGATCACGATCCAGGTATGCGTCACGTCCACGGGCCACGGCCCACGCGCGACGTTGGGCCAGTCGATCACCACGGGGCCGGCTGGGCCCAGCATCACGTTGTCGGGGTGGAGGTCGAGGTGCAACAGCGAGTCGCCGTCCCCGAACGGGCAGGGCAGCCACGAAGGTGCGGGAATCGCATGCAGCTGCCTGTGGAGCCGCGCGAGCGTGGACGCGTGGGCCGGCGCAGACCAGGGACGGCGCGCGAGGTCGTCCAGCATCGTGGGCCCGCTGACGCGGTCCATCACGATGTCCGTGTCGCTCAACGCACGGGCGGCCGGTACCGGATATCCGTGCGCACGGGCTTGCTCCATGGCGGCCACCTCGCGCTCCGTGTCACGCGGCTCCCGGTAGCGGCGCAGCACCTCTCCGGCGCCGTGCTCGAACACGTCCGCCGAGCGGCCTGTCCCAAGGAGGTTCAGCTGCGGTTTGCGATCGTGGCCGGCGCGAGAGCGCCGACCTTCGAGATCATCCGCAGGCCCAGCGAGGCGACGTCGATCTCGGCCGCGTTGCGCTCGATCGCGCGCACTACGGCCTTGCCGACGTCCTCCGGGGACGACGGGCTGATGAACGGCGGCGTCTTCGCGCCGCCGCGCGCGAACATGCCGGCGTCGCGCACGGGCCCCGGCGTGACGAGCGACACTCCGACCCCCTTGCGCTTGAGCTGCGCGCGCAGCACGTGCGCGAACCCGCGCAGGCCGAACTTCGTCGCCGTGTAGATGGAGCTCTCACCGGCCGACGGCACCTTGCCCGCAAACGAGGCGACGAACACGAGCTGTCCGCGCCCGCGCTCGATCATCCCGGGAACGAGCAACCGCGCCAGCATGATCGGCGCGCGCAGGTTGACCTCCAGCACGCGGTCGATGTCGGCCGGGTCGACCCGCGGGAGGGTGCCCGAGCCAGGTAGGCCGGCATTCGCCACGAGCACGTCCACGTCGCCCGCCGCGGCCACCAGGCTCTCGACGTCGTCGCGGTCGGCCAGATCGCAGATGACCGTCTCCGCACCCACCTCGTCGGCGAGGGCGTGCAGAGCATCGGCGCGGCGGCCGCTCAGCACCTGCTGGGCGCCGCGCTCCGCGAGGGAGCGCGCGATCGCCTCACCGAGGCCGCCGGTCGCGCCCGTGAGGAGCACTCGGGTTCCGTCGAGCTCCATGGCTGAGGGCATCATAGAATCGGCCGCGTGGCCGAAGTCGCCTGGCGCCCCAGTCCCGAATACGCCGAGAACGCGAACGTGTCGCGCTTCATGCGCCAGCACGGCATCGGCTCGATCGACGAATTCCGGCGGCGTTCGATCGAGGAGTCCGAATGGTTCTGGGACGCGGTCGTCGAGGACATGGGCATCGAGTTCACGACGCCCTATGAGCGGGTGCTGGACAGCTCGGGCGGAATCGCGTGGTCGAAGTGGTTCGTGGGCGGGCGCGTGAACCTGACGCACAACTGCGTGGACCGCCACGCGCTGGGCGACCGCGGCGAGCGGCCCGCGATCGTGTCCGAGAGCGAGGACGGGGACGTACGCACCTTCACGTACGCCGAGCTGAAGCGCGAGGTAGACGCGATCGCAGCCGGGCTGCGGGCGCTGGGCATCGAGAAGGGCGACCCGGTCGCCGTCTTCATGCCGATGGTCGCCGAGGCGGTGATCGCCGCGTACGCGATCGCCAAGCTGGGAGCGCTCTACATGCCGATCTTCTCGGGCTTCGCTCCGTCGGCGGTGGCGGCGCGGCTGCAGGATGCCCGGGCGAAGGCCATCTTCACCGCGGACGGCGGCCTGCGGCGCGGCTCCCAGGCGCTGATGAAGCCGGCTGCGGACGAGGCGGTCGCGGAGGCTCCCTCGGTGGAGCACGTGATCGTCTACGAGCGGCTCCGCGCGGACGTGCCGATGACCGCGGGCCGGGACCTGACCTGGGAGGAGCTGCGCAAGCGCGGGCTGGCCGCCGCTCCCGACGGTCTCGCGTGCGAGGACACCGAGTCCGAGGACGTGCTGATGATCGCCTACACGTCCGGCACGACGGGCCGGCCGAAGGGCGCGGTGCACGTGCACGGCGGCTTCCTGGTGAAGATGGCGTCGGAGGCCTTCTACCAGGCAGACCTGCACCCCGACGAGACCCTCTACTGGGTGACGGACATGGGGTGGATCATGGGGCCGTGGGAGATGATCGGCGCGGGCTGCATCGGCGCCACCGTGGTGCTGTACGAGGGCGCGCCGGACTGGCCGGAGCCGGATCGGGTGTGGGCCTCGGTCGAGCAGCACCGCGTGAACGTCCTGGGCGTGTCGCCCACGCTGATCCGCGCCTTGAAGACCGCCGGCGACGAGCACCCGGCCAAGCACGACCTCTCCAGCCTGCGGGTGTTCGGCTCGACCGGAGAGCCCTGGAACCCCGAGCCCTACCGCTGGCTCTCCGACGTCGTCGGCGGCGGGCGCCTGCCGATCATCAACATCTCCGGCGGCACGGAGGTCGGTGCGTGCTTCATCAGCCCCTATCCCGTCGAGGAGATCAAGGTGTGCTCGCTGGGCGGCGCGTCGCACGGAATGGACATCGACGTGTTCGACCCGGACGGCAACCCGGTGCGCGGGCAGGTCGGCGAGCTGGTCTGCAAGCGCCCGTGGCCCGGCATGACGCGCGGCATCTGGGGCGACCCCGAGCGCTACATGGACACGTACTGGTCCATGTATCCGGACGTGTGGCGGCACGGTGACTGGGCGCTGATCGACGACGGCGACTGGTACCTGCTGGGGCGCTCGGATGACACGATCAACGTGGCGGGCAAGCGCCTCGGGCCGGCGGAGGTCGAGTCGGTGCTCGTCTCGCATCCGCTGGTCGCCGAGTCGGCGGTGGTGGGCGTTCCGCACGAGACGAAGGGCGAGGCGATCTGGTGCTTCTGCGTGTTGGCGAACGGCACCGCCGACGGCGTCGCGGAGGAGCTGAGCGAGCTGGTCGCGACCGAGCTGGGCCGCCCGTTCAAGCCCTCGCGCGTGGTCTTCGTCGACGCGCTGCCCAAGACGCGCTCGGCCAAGATCCTGCGGCGCGCCGTGCGCGCCGTCGCCATCGGCGAGGACCCGGGCGACATGTCGTCGGCCGAGAACCCGCAGGCACTCGACCAGATCCGCGCGGCGCTGGGCTAGACCCGTTCGGCCTCGTCCGCGCGCGGCGCGTACACCGCGTCGATCTGCCGCACGATGCGCTCGACGAGGTCGGTCGCCCGCTGGACGGCGTCGGGATCGATGCGGTCGGGAGTGTCGGTCGTGCGGTGGAACTCCGGCATCCGCCCGTGGGCGTCGAGGCAGCAGATCGTGATCGAGGGGAATCCCGCCATCGCCGCCTGCGTCGCATCGGTGCCGATGCGCCACGTGTGCGGGCGCGAGCCCAGCTCCTCGCACAGCCGCACGAGCCGCTGGTCGCTGCGGAAGACGAGCGCGTGTCCGTCTGCGGTCACGTGGTGCACGTCACCGCGGCCGATCGTGTCGACGTTGACGAAGAACGTGTCGCGCGGGTCGATCTCGTCGCCGTGCTCCTTCAGCCAGGCGCGCATGCCGAGGGCGAGTCCCTCCTTGGCGGCGGGGAACACGAGCCACGTCTCGACTCCGCGCGGAGCGCTCTCCTGCAGCCGCCGTCCGACCTCGATCAGGGCGGCGACGCCGGCCGCGTTGGTGGACGCGCCGGGCGAGGGGTCCGAGATGGCCGCGTCGACGAACAGCATCAGGTAGGTGAGCAGCACCGCTGCGAGCAGGAACTGCACGGCGTCGAGAGCGGTCGAGTCGCCCAGCGCGAGGCGTGCGAGCGCGGCCACGAGCGCGGCCATCACCGTCCAGAAGAAGATGTCCACCGGGCCGGCGAGGGACGCGAGCAGCCGGCGCCGCCGGCGCCGCGGTTCGCCCGTGCGGCGGCGGCGCACCCACAGCAGGCCGCTGCGCGAGGCGTCGTGGTTGGCCGTCAGGATCACGCGCGCGCCGGAGTCGGGGCGCGGCTGCCCGGACGTCACGTTGCGCGTGCG
Source organism: Solirubrobacterales bacterium (assembly GCA_035650255.1). Classification (GTDB taxonomy): domain Bacteria; phylum Actinomycetota; class Thermoleophilia; order Solirubrobacterales; family JBBDJG01; genus DASRIA01. The sequence goes on along the minus strand of DASRIA010000010.1, from coordinate 4,736 downwards.
ACGGCGCGGCATCAGGAAGCGCACGATGTAGTAGCGGGCGGTGAGGTCGCCGTAGGCGGAAACCGCGGCCAGCAGCAGGATCAGCATGCCCAGCGGCTCGGAGACCGTCGACGAGATCAGCGTCCCGGCGACTGCGAGGGCGGCGTGGATCGCGTGCGTCAGGTGCCAGGCCGGCCGCACGCGGATCTCCTCGAGGTCGGCCGGCCGGCCGTAGGCGTGCAGCTCCGAGGAGATCAGCTCCGTGGTCCGCCGGTCGGCCTCGCTGCCCGGCAGCCGCGGGCCGAAGGAGACGATGCGCTCGATCAGGTCACGCATGGGCGCGGCGGATACTAAGCGCGCCGCGCGACTCCGAGCCGTGGTCACTTCATCGCCCTGGGGGCGATCAACTGTCCACCGAGATGCGGCGGGTGGGACTCGAACCCACACGTCCTTTCGGACAGCGGCTTTTGAGACCGCGCTGTCTACCAGTTCCAGCACCGCCGCAGACTCCGCAAGTCTAGGTGTCCGGCTCCCAACATCTGACTGCAATGGCAGGGGTTTTCGGCCGATAGGGGAAGATATGTCGCTGATGGACCTCCCGGGGTGGGCTGTGAGGGCATTTGTGGGGGTGGCGGTTGCCGCTGCCACCGGCATGCTGCTTGCCGTTCCCGCCGCCGCCGCGCCCGTTCCGACGCAGCTCGCGCTCGCCGGGCCCTCGAAGGCCGTCGGCGCGGGCACCAAGGCCAAGCTCACGGCCACGCTGACTTCCGCCGGCAAGCCCGTCAGGGGCAAGAAGGTGGCCTTCTTCTCCGGCGCCACGGCGCTTGGCAACGCCACGACCGACTCCAAGGGCCGCGCGGACAGGAACGTGAAGCTCACCGCCCCCATGACCATCGTGGCGCGATACACCCCCGCCGGAGCGGATACAGCAACTCTCGCGCCGTCCGAGAGCCCACCCGTGACGCTGACGCCGGCGGCACGCGTGACGGTCTCCATCTCGAGCTATCTGCGCGCCGGCCGGAAGGCCGTCGGCATCCGGAACTCGCCCGTGCGCGTGCGCGGCTCGGTGACCCCGTTTGCGGCAGGCGCCGGCATCGAGATGTCGGTGTTCCGGGGCGCGCAGCGGGTGCTGCACGAGACCCGGCGCGTAACGGCATCGAAGAACGGCAGCGGCAGGTTCGCGCTCTGGATCAAGCCGTCACGCCGCGGTGTGTACCGCGTGACCGTCCGCCAGCCCGGGGCCGCGACAGCCGACACCGCGCGCCTCTACGTCGTGCGGACAAGCGCGCACAGCGGCTCCCGTGGCCTCGGCGTGCGTGCTCTCCAGCGCCGGCTCAAGGACCTCGGCTACCTGACCCCCATCAACGGCCACTACGGGGGGAGCACGGCGCGCGCGGTGCTCGCCTTCCGCAAGGTGAACGGCTTTGCCCGCACCACGACCGCCGGGCGGTCGGTGTTCCGCCGCCTGGCACGCGGCGGGGGCGGCTTCAAGCTGCGCTATCCCAAGGCCGGCAAGCACGTCGAGTTCGACTGGTCACGCCAGGTCGTGGTGCTCGCCCGCGGCTCCCGTCCGCAGATCATCCTGCACACCTCGTCGGGTGCGCCCTCGACACCCACGGTGTTCGGCAAGTACCGCTTCTACCGGAAGCACCCCGGCTACAACGCGAAGGGCATGTACTACTCCGTGTACTTCGTGGGCGGGTACGCGATCCACGGGTTCGACCCGGTCCCGACTTCCCCGGCCAGCCACGGCTGCCTGCGCATCCCGATCCCGAGCGCCAAGCGCGTGTACGGCTGGGTCAGCCTCGGCGATCCGATCTTTACCTACCGGTAGGCACTCTCCGGGACGCTCTCGACGCGCACGTCGTCGACGGCGATCCTCACGATCTTGATGGCCCGCACCGGGCGGCCCCGGGGCCCGCGCGGCATCGCCACGCGGCGCGTTGGGATCTTGAATCCGCCGAAGTCGCGGTGGTCCCAGCAGTAGTGAGCCGCCTTGGCCCACCCGCCGAAGACCTCGGCCGTGTAGTCGTTGCGCCGGATCAGCCCGTCCGGTCCGAAGTAGTAGCGCTGCTCGCGCGAATGCGCCGGCACGCCCTCCGGGAAACGAACCCGCAGCCCCTTCCATTCCTCGCCGTCCTCGCGCCAGGGCTCGATCTCCTCGACCTCGTACTCCGGTCGCGTGAAGATGAACGGGGCGACCACGTACCCCCACAGCGCGTAGCCGCCGAAATAGAGCAGGTCGAGGTCGTCCCACCAGAGGTTCTGGCGCAGCCCGAACGCGGCGCGGGCGTCCTTCCGCTCGGCCAGGACCTCACCTGCGTCGGTCTCGATGCGCACGTCGCCGTTGTCGAACACGCCGCGCTGTCCCGGCTTGGGATGGGGGGCGAGCACGGCGTACGGCCTGCGGGTGGAGACCGTGCCGGTGTAATCCTTGAACGCGCCGCGCTGGAACTTCAGCGGAAAGGCCAGTCCCGACAGGCGCAGGTCAGCCGCGACCCGCTCCGTGCGCTCGAACCGGTCCAGCCCGCCATGGGCCTCGACCGCGTGATCGAGGATCTCGGCGGCGCCCATGGCAGCCGGGCTAGGTCGGGCGCGGCTCGCCCGGGCCGCCGAGCAGCCCGCGCGCCTCGAGGTCGGCGCGGCTGCCGGCCTCCACGTTCCAGCTCTGCTGGAACCCCCGCATCGCGAACACGATCAGCAGGATCGCCAGCGGGATCAGCGCCAGGGTCAGCAGGCCGAGCAGGCTCTCCGGGAGCGGGGGAGAGTCGAAACCGTCCTTGTCACGCTCGAACCACGCCGGCGCGGCGACCGCGCAGAAGATGATCAGGATCACCGAGAGCGCGCTCGCGACGGGCAGCACGCCGCGGTTCCAGCGCGTCGTGTAGTAGGCGAACAGCAGGTAAACGAGGATGTAGAAGACGTTCACCGGCTTTGCGCCCTGGAGCTTGTCCCAGCCGCCGATCGTGATGACGGCGATCAGAACGGCCGAGGCGACGAGGAGAAACGCGACGATCGCCCGCGTCTGCTTGGACTCAGGCTTGTCCCGGTTGGGGTAGTGCTTTGGTCCCGATGCCTCCACCTCGGATGCGGAGTCTAGAATTTTTCGGCAGCTTGTGCCACGCGTAGCTAGGCGTGGCCGCTATGCGGGCGTGGCGGAATCGGTAGACGCGCCAGCCTTAGGAGCTGGTGGGCTCTGGCCTGTGGGGGTTCAAGTCCCTCCGCCCGCACCTGCCATCGCCACGTCGACGTGCTCGGCGCCGGGCGGCGCCGGCACGCGATCCGGGTGCAGCAGGTGACCCAGCAGCTCGATGCCGGTGACGAGGCGCGGCCCTGGGCGGGAGAAGTAGGCGGAAGCGTCCACCGCGACGACTCGCTCGGCGCCCGCCGCGGCAAGCGCGTCCTCGAAGAGCTCGGCCTCCTCCGCCGAGCGCGCGGCGTCGTAGCCGCACGGCATGGCGATCACGATGTCGGGCTCAGCCGCCGCAACCTCGTCCCACTCTGCCGTGCGTGACCGCTCGCCGGGCTTGCCGAGGACGTCGTCTCCACCGGCCAGGCCGATCATCTCCGGGACCCAGTGGCCGCCGATGAACACCGGGTCCAGCCATTCGATGGCGGCGACGCGCGGCCGCGGCGCACCGGCCACGGCACGGGCGACCGCGTCGATGCGGCGCCGCGCCTGCTCGCGCAGGAGCCGCGACTCGGCGGTGACGCCGGCGGCGTCACCCAGCCTTCGCACGTCGTCGAGCACGTCGTCGAGCGTCATCGGATCGAGCGAGAGCACGCGCGGCTTGCTCGGCAGCGTCGCCGCGACGGCCACGACGTCGTCGTAGGAGACAGCGCAGACGTCGCACACGGCCTGTGTGACGATCAGCTCGGGGTCGAGCTCGGCCAGGCGCCCCGCGTCCAGCTCGTACAGCGGGCGTCCTGCGCCTACCGTCTCCCGCACGGTGCGGTCGATCTCGGCGGCGGACAGGCCGGCGGGGACGATAGTGCGCGTGAGGTGGGGGATCGAGGCAGCCTCCGGCGGCCAGTCGCACTCGTGCGTGACCGCAACCACCTGGTCGCCCAGCCCCAGCGCGAAGAGCATCTCGGTTGAGCTGGGCACCAAGGAGGCGATGCGCATGGGCCGAAGTTACCGCAGGGGCCGATCCCTAGAATTGACCCTTCCCCGGGGCAGTAGTTCAGTTGGTAGAACGCTGGTCTCCAAAACCAGAAGTCGAGGGTTCGAATCCTTCCTGCCCCGCTCGCTCGTGAAGCCGGATTTGGCGCCAGGCTGCACAGCCTGCGGCATACTGCGCGGGCGATGTCGCAGGAGAACGTAGATCTGGCTTATCAAGTAATGGATGCGCTCGAGCGACGCGACGTTTCCCTCTTGACCGCCCTCAGCGATCCCGATGTCGAGTGGCACTCGTTCTTCGCAGAGGTCGCGATGGGCAAGGGAGGCGGATACCGCGGCCATGAGGGATTACGGCAGTACGTGAGCGACCTGAACGATGCATGGGAGATCGTCAGCGGCGAGGTGGACGACGCGCTCGGCGTAGCTGACGTCGCGCTGCTCGTCGGTCGAATCCATTACCGCGGCAAGACAAGCGGCGTCGAAACCGCATCGCCAGCGGGGTGGATCTTCAGGTTCCGCAAGCGGAGGGTGATCCTGTTTCGTGCCTTTCGCGACCCGGATCGCACGCTCGTCGCCAGCCTGTCGAAGCAGGCAGCTCACGCCGACTCCTGACGCTGGTCGCTCTGGAAAACCGGGT
>DASRIA010000009.1:0-61834 GCA_035650255.1 Solirubrobacterales bacterium | reverse complement strand
TCCATCCGCGCGAACTTGCCATCGCGGATGGTGAAGACCTGGCCGTAGGCCATGTCCACGTGCAGCCCGGTTGTCTTCGACCGGCCGCGCTGGCGCACGATCGCCACGACCTGGTCGCCGGCGTCGTGGAGCGCCTCCACGTCGACCTCCCAATCATCCCAAGCCTCAAGCCAGTTGTTGAGGAAAACGCGGGCTCCCTCCACGCCCTCGTAGGTTTGCTGCTCCGGCCAGCCGCGAAACTTGGACATGTCCCAGACGAAGTCCGGCGCGTGGGTCTCCGAGACGTAGTCGCCGGTCGCGGCGAGGTGCTCATAGCGGCGCCGCACGATCTCCACGTTCTCCTGTGACATCGCGTGGCAGTATCGCTCTATCAACGGGCGGCGATCAAGGACCTCCGCGCCCGCCGCGAGGCAGCCCAATCGTTCCAGCGGCTCAGGAGTCGGCGCGAGCGCCTTGCGCCGACAGCCCCACGGCTTCGAGGGCTTCCTCGATGCTCGCGTACAGCTGCATCCTGGTCCCCTGTCCGTCCCGGAGCGTCCACACCTGAGCGAAGCGCATCTCGACGGGAATCCCCGTGGCCTTCGAACGCCCCCGCTGGGTGAGGATGACGACGACGTGCTCCCCGGCGTCGATGTAATCCTCGGGCACCATCTCCCAGTCATCCCATGCAGCGGCCCACTCGGCGTTGAATTGCATGGCGCCCTCGGGCCCACGGTAGATCTGCTGGTCAGGCCAGCCGAGGTTGGAGACATCCCAGACCAAATCGGGATGGGCGCGGATCTCACGGGTGGCCTCGAAGTGCTCGTAGCCGCGTCTAATGATCTCCAAGTTCTCCTGCGACATCGCCGCCGGAGTATCGCAACGTCACGCAGCAGCTGACCATGATGCATCAAATCAGCTTGATGTATTATCCGGCGGGTGATCGCCGCGGCCCGAGCCGACACGCCCGCACCTCCGCCATTCCTGCAGCTCGCCGGCCACCCGCTCCGCTGGCGGCTGCTGAGCGAACTGGCGCTCAGCGATCGGCGTGTCGGCGAGCTGTGCGAGCTGGCCGGGCAGCGCCAGAGCCTGGTCTCGTACCACCTGCGCCAGCTGCGCGACGGCGGAGTCGTCTCGGCGCGCCGCAGCCTCGCCGACGGCCGTGACAGCTACTACGTGCTCGAGCTGGCGCGCTGCGGCGAGTTGCTCGCCAGCGCCGCCGCCTCGCTGCACCCGGGCCTGATGTCGGCCGTTGGCTCACACCCCGGCCGGGGCCGCGGCTTGGCACGAACGCGCGTGCTGTTCCTCTGCACGGGCAACAGCGCGCGCTCCCAGATGGCCGAGGCGCTGGCCGAACGGCTGTCCGCCGGCGTGGTGCGCGCGGCCAGCGCCGGAAGCCATCCCAAGCCGCTGCACCCCAACGCGGTTCGGGTGATGCGCGAGCGCGGGATCGATCTCGCGGGCCGCCGTTCCAAGCACCTGGGTGAGTTCACCGGCCGGCGCTTCGACTATGTGATCAGCCTTTGCGACCGCGTGCGCGAGGTCTGTCCCGAGTTCCCCGGCACTCCTCAGGCGATCCACTGGAGCGTCCGCGACCCGGGACGCGAGCCGGGAACCGACGCCGAGACCCGGCCTGCCTTCGAGCGCACAGCCGCTGAGCTCGAGACGCGCATCGGCTTCTTGCTCGAGGCGATCAAACACCCCACCCACTCCCAGGAGGTCATCGAGCATGCCTGACGAGTTCGTAAACGTCCGCTACATGGTCGACGACGTCGACAACGCCGTCGCCTTCTACACCACCCATTTCGGCTTTGAGCTGCGCTCCAGCGCCGCCCCCGCGTTCGCCGACGTCATCCGGGGCCACCTGCGTCTGCTGCTGAGCGGCCCCGCCAGTTCAGCCGGGCGACCGATGCCCGACGGGCGCACGCCCCAGCCCGGCGGCTGGAACCGCATCCACCTGATCGTCGAGGACCTCGCCGGCGAAGTCGAGCGGCTGCGAGCCGCGGGGCTGACCTTCCGCAACGACATCGTCAGCGGCCCGGGCGGCCAGCAGATCCTGCTCGACGATCCCGCCGGCAACCCGATCGAGCTCTTCCAACCCGCCGGCGCCTAGTCTCCTGAGGCGCCCGGTTTCTTGAAGCGGTCCGGCCCTGCGAGGGCGAGGTACAGCATGAGGATGCCGAGCGACATCAAGGCCAGATAGACGTACAGGTGTGCGGCCCAGTTGGTCTTCTCCCGGGCGATCGTCATCAGCGCACCGGTCTCACCGCCGAATACGACGATTGCCAGCAGCACGGTCCGGTACCGGCGGCGGAAGCTGATGTGCCGGGACAGCTCCAGGATCCGGCCCTGGACGGCGACCGCAATCAGCAGCGTCGGAATGACCGTGGCCGCCGAGCGATAGAAGTCGATGCTGGTACCCGGCCCCCCGTCCAGGCTCGTGCCAACCGCGTAGACCGCCACCAGCGCGGCTGTGCCCAGGTAGTCGAAGGGGCTCAGCGAAGCAGCCGCATCGCGGAGCTGGCCAAGCCTGCTTCTGCGGGTGTCCATGGCCATAGTGCGCCACGGTACAGCCAGGAAGGCACGACGGGCCCGCCCGCGAGTCCCCACGAGGACGTCGGGCGGACTACCTCCGACGGGGGCGGCCCTTGACCGCAGGCAGCTCGACCGGAGGTTGCTTGCGCGCAGCGTGCCGGAAGAGCCAGGCCGATCCGATGAAGAGCGCTGCGAACAACCCGTTCAGCCCGACGATCTCGGAGACGGAGCTGATCGGGGCTTGGTGCTTTCCGGCGATCAGCGCGACCACCGCGACCAGCGCCTGAGCGAGCGCCATGGCGAGCAACGCGCGGGCCATTCCATGTGGGCGAAAGCGCGCGATGCCGGCGCCGATGATTCCGACGGCGAGCACCCCGGCATACATCAAGTCGGCGGGGTCGCCCGTGTCCCCGATGACCCCCACGGCAAGGACCAACCAGACGAGCAGCAGCGCTGCCGCGAGCGCAACACCGACCGCGGATCGGTACGCGACGTTGCCCGCCTTGTTCGCTGCCAGCCGATAGATGAGACCTGTTCCCCCCAAGAGGACGCCGGCGACAGCGAAATCGAACACGCCCCAGGCCACTTCGTCGGTGAACTGCATCGCCACCAAGGGCACCGACAAGATGCACGCCGTGGCGAGCGCAACGCGGCGGGCGGATCGGTACGCGGTCTTCTGCTCGTGTCGGCCGCGCCACGACCTGTCGGCGGCGAGGCCCCGAACCATCCGGGACAAGATGCCGAGAGCGATCCGCCGGTTGCTGGTCCCTCGGGCCCGTTCATGTGCGATGTGGTCGTGGACGTCGGCATCGATCTCGTCGATCCGGCGCTTGGCGATCGGACCGGGCAGGTCCCGCGTGTAGAACCGCACCCACCGGGCGACCAACTCGGCGATGCGCCCCGGTGTCATACGGGCTCCGAGGCGACTCGCGGGAAGCGCCCGGTGGCCTGACCGGGCTTGTCGGCGAGCGCTTGCTCGGCCACATGAACTCCCTGCCCGGTGAGCTCGTACAGTCGCCGGCGCGGTCGCCCCTCGGCCCCCGCTGCGTCCTCCTCCCACCGGGAAGTGAGCAGCCCGAACTCCTCGAGCCGGCTCAAGGCCTTGTACAGCGTTCCGTGGCCGGTCAGAGAGCGTGACCCGGTCTGCTCCCGCATGGCCTGGGCGAGGCCGAATCCGTGGAAGGTGGCTTGCTCCGAGCGCAGCATCGACAGCGCCACCTCGAGGATCTCGGTCTCGAGGGGCAGCAGGGTCCCAGGCTTGCGCCGCGGCATGGCCACAACAATAGGAAGATATCTTCCTATCGTCAAGGGCCTCCCGGCCCCCGATCGCTACGACAGGCCGCAGGTCCCCGGGAGCGCCGCGCGCAGGTGCGCTCGGCGGCGCACCTTCTGCCCCGCTGCCGGGGCCGTCTCGCACACTTCCCAGAGCGACGGTATGACGACGCCGAAGATGTCTTCATCGTCGGTCACGTGAACGATCTCGCGCCGGTTCAGCACCAGCTCGGCCTCCTCCAGCGGCAGGCCTACGACATCGGGCATCGCGGGGAGCGGCCGCGCGCTCGGGCCCTCTGCACGTTCGTCGCCCACCACGAGCGATGGGAGCAGGAACCCCGCCAGCAGACCGACCGCGACGGCGCCACCGACGAACAACCCGCCCTTCAGGAAGCTCGACATGGGAGGCCATCGTAGCCGCGCGCCGCCAGGGACCCGCCGGTTGGCCGTGCCGGTTCCCTCAACGCCGCGGCTCGATCAGCAGCGCGTCCGCGACCGCCAGCGTGTCGCCTGCGCGCGACAGCACGGCCGCTCCGGCACGCCGCTTGCGGCCGTCGACCGCGATCGGCCACGCGATCACGACGTGTTCTTCGCCGGCCACCACGGGACCGTCGACCCGGGCCGCCTGCCGCGCCAGCACGCCCGGAGCCAGGTCCTCGTCGATGTACGTCGCGAAGTACGTCGGGCAGTCGAGCACGGCCCACACGAACTCCGGCAACACGTTGCCCGAATCGCCGGCCGTCCAAGACGGCGGCGTCCACGGCGACGCGACGACCTTCCGGCCGTCGACAGAGCCCGCGAACACCTCGAACGCGTCCTCCCGCGCGCGACCGCAGACGAAGCAGCGGCTGAAGATCCCGTGCGGCAGGCCCCTGTAGCCCTGCGTCGCCCGGCGTGCCTCCTCCGGCGTGACGGGTGGCGGCACCTCGACGTCCAGGTCCGGCACCGGTCGCGCCTCCGCGACGACCGTCTCCCCGTCGAGCATCCGCACCGCGCCGTCTCCGTCGGGCACGACGTGGAGCGGGGTGTCGAGCGGCACCGGACTCCGCAGGCTGACCTCGGCAGCCCCGTCGACGAAGCCTGCGACGACCCCCGCCGAGTAGCCGCCGTTGCCGCTGTCGAGCGGCCCGTTGAAACGACTCGGGATGCGGACCAGGTCCGGCACGCGAGAACTATCTCACGCCGCGGCATCGCGGCTGCGGCCGGCGTTTACTCCGGCTTCACGCCCAAGTACGCCCCGCGGGGGCTCCGAAGGAAACTCCCCGGAATTCCCAGCGTGCGGATGTGGCTCGTCAGCCGGCCCGCCTCGTCGCCGCTGCCGTCGATGAGCACGAGCGCGCCGGGCGCAGCACCACGCCACCAGACCGTGATCTCCTCGAGACGGCGCTCGAAGCCGGAATCCAGCACGGTGATCGCCCCCTCCTCGCCCACGAACTGCCCGAGCGCGGCGGCGACATCGGCGAGCGCGGGCGGCTGGCGCGGCTCCACGGCAACCTCGACTGCGGGCTCGGCGGCGAAGCGCTCCAGCTTCTCGCGCATCCGCTCCGACCGCTCGGGTGCAGATCCCGGCGCGCCCGCGCCGATCTCGTCCCTCGTCCAGCTGGTGACGCCGCTCGCGCGCTCGATGTAGTAGCGGTCCTCCGCGGGGAGGTTGTCGCTGTCCTGGTACCAGGTCGTGTGCCGGACGAGGTACGGGTAGCCGGTCCGCAGCGCCTCGGTGCGAGCGTGCTCGGCGCCGGCGTAGAGCGCGAACGTCGTGTCGATCGGCGCCTCGTAGAGGCGCGGCGCGACCAGCCGCCGCCAGAACCGCGACTCCCACGCGAGCACCTCGGCCTTCAGGCGGTAGTGGTCGGGCAGGTCGTCGATGCGCAGCCCGAAGCCTGCCTTCCTGTAGGCGGGGTAACGGTCGAGCACCTCCCCGAAGTACTCGATCGCGTCGAGCGGGCAATCGTCGATCGGGATCGTGTCCGGATCGCTGAACACGTAGCGGCCGCGCACGTCCAGCTCGTCCAGCAGCCCGCTGTCCCAGAACGCCTTGTGCGGCCGGTTCTCGCCGAGACGGATCACGGTGTGGGGCGTCCGCTCGTAGTACTCCAGCAGCGGCGGGTACGTGGAGTCGTTGTCGAGCAGATAGACGCGCTCGCAGCCCGCGCGCTCGAGGTAGCCGAGCAGCTCGAGCAGGGGCGACAGGCGGTCCCTGCAGTTGATGAAGACCGGGACCTTGCTCACGGCCGCGCAGGCTACGCTTCGGCCATGGCAAACGTCAACTCGAACTCGCGCGTGTGGGGCAGCTACGACTGGTCGGATCGCGGCGAGGAGTGGTCCCGGCGGTGGGGCGGGCCCGACTATCAGTGGTGGGGTCTGATCGCCCCGCGCGTGCGCCAGTTCCTGCCCACCGGGACGCTGCTGGAGATCGCGCCCGGCCACGGCCGCTGGACCCAGTACCTGCTCCCGCTCTGCGACCGCCTGATCGGCGTCGACCTCGCGGCCAACTGCGTGGAGGCCTGTCGCGAGCGCTTCGGCGGCGCCCCGCACGCGGCGTTTCACCAGAACGACGGGCTGACCCTCGAGATGGTGGGCGACGGCGAGGTCGACTTCGCGTTCAGCTTCGGGTCGCTGATCCACTGCGACGGCTACATCGTCGAGTCGTACGTCAAGGAGCTGGCGCAGAAGCTGAGCGCCGACGGGGTCGCGTTCCTGCACCACTCGAACCTCGAGCAGTACGTGGACCCGCAGACCGGCGAGCTGCCGTTCGAGAACGTGAAGTGGCGCGGGCTGAGCATGAGCGCGGCTCGCTTCGTCGAGTACTGCAACGAGGCGGGCCTCCTGTGCATCGGGCAGGAGGTGGTGCGGTGGGTGAAACGGCAGGATGCTCTCAGCGACTGCTTTTCGATGCTGACCCGGCCGGACTCCAGATTCGCCCGTGAGTACGAGCTGATCGAGAACCGCGACTACCCGGAGCAGGCCGATGCGATGGCCGCGGTCGCGCGCTTCTATGGCCCGACCTCGTTTCCGGACGCCGTCGCCGCAGACGAATGAGCACGAAGGAAGCGGTCTTCTTCGAGTTCGAGGAGCCGGGTGAGCCGCGCATCTCGTACCTGATCTGCTCGATCCCGAGGACCGGCAGCAATCTCCTGTGCGGGCTGCTGTCGGGGACCGGGGTCGCGGGAGCGCCCACCGAGCTCTTCCACCCCGACTTCATGCGGATGCTGCAGCGGCGCTGGGACGTCCACACGACGGAGGAGTACATCCAGCAGCTGCTCGCGCGCAAGACGAGCCCGAACGGCGTGTTCGGCGCGAAGGTGCACTGGGGCCAGTACCACCCGCTGTTCGGCACAACGGATCCCCGGGACGTGCTCCCCGATCCAAAGCTGATCTACATCACCCGCCGCGATCACCTGCGACAGGCGGTCTCCTGGGTGCGCGCCCTCCAGACGTTGCGCTGGCACTCCAACCACGCGCAGCAGCCGGAACGGGCCGTCGAGTTCGACGCCGAGCACATCACTCGCAAGCTCGGCCGCATCAGCCGCGAGGAAGACGCGTGGCGGGAGCTCTTCGACCGCTATGCCATCGAGCCCCACGAGGTCGTGTACGAGGACCTCGTCGCCGACCAGCGAGCGACGCTCGTCGACGTGATGCGGGCCATCGGGGTCGAGTTGCCCGCGGACTTCGTCGTCGCGCAGCCACCGCTGGCACGCCAGGCCGACGACGTCTCCGAGCAGTGGATGGAGCGCTACCTGGCCGAGACGCGGCCGGCGTGAGGGCCGCTCAGGGCCGCAGGTGCATGACCGGGAGGCCGTGGCGCTCCGCGAGGCGCGCCGCGATCAGCGCGCGGTGGCAGGCCTCGGGATCCGCCTCGACGCAGAACAGCGCCCCCGCCCCGTCCGCGGGCAGCACCGCCACGACCGGCGCAAGATTGGCGCGGTCGAGGATCTCTTTCGTATAGCGCTCGACGTAGGCCGGCGCCAGCTCCACGCGTGAGCGCTTGCCGACGCCGCCGCGTTCGTCCTCGCGGTACTGGAGCTGCCGCAGCTCGGTGGTGGGGGCGAGCTCCTTGTGGTGGCGGTAGGCGATCCCCGCTCCCGCGAGCGCCGCCTGGAGGCGCTGCGCGTTCGCCCACGAATACTCCGCGCCCCGCACGCCGCGCCGCTGCCGCACGTCGAAGAGCACGCGCACGTCCGCGCCCCGGAGCGCATGCAGAAAGCTGCCGAGAGTGAATCCGTACACGCCGATGGTCACAATGGGCATCGCACGGATCGTCTCAAAGCGGGTACAAGGACCCAGTCCCATGGCGACCACAGCCGCGACACGCGCACCTGCCGGACCCCCGGCGCCGCTCCGGGCGCTCGTCGAGCGCTTCGACATGGCGGCCTTCGACCTGCCCGGGTCGAAGGCGGTGATCCGCCTGGCAGAGTCGGACGGCGAGAGCTGGGACGTGCTCGTCGACCGCACCGGCGCGCGCCTCACCGGTGGCAGCAAGGGCCAGGCCGACGCCGTCCTGACGGCCGACGAGCAGACGTGGGAGCGCCTCGGCCGCGACGTGGCCAGCGGCATGAACGCCTTTCGTGCCGGCCGGCTTCAGGTGCGCCGCAACCTCCACCTCGGAGTGGGATTCCTGGCGGCCACCGCACCTGACCCGGGCGCCGGCCGGTTCCGCTTCGCGCGCGTGCGGACCAAGGGAGGGGAGTTCTCGACGATCGAGGCCGGCACCGGCGACCCCGTCGTGATGCTGCACGGCCTGGGGGGAACGAAGGCCTCCTTCCTGCCCAGCATCGCGGCGCTCGCGCCCTCGTTCCGGCTGATCGCCGTGGACATGCTCGGGTTCGGCGATTCCAGCAAGCCGCTGGGCGCCTCCTACGGGCCGGCCTTCCAGGCCCGCGCGGTCGAGCAGCTCCTGGACGCACTCGAGCTCGAGCGGGCACACGTGGTCGGCCACAGCTACGGCGGCCGCGTCGCGCTGGAGCTCGGCTTCCGGCATCACGACCGCACCGGCGGGCTCGTGCTGATGACGCCCGCGATGGCCTGGCTGCGCGAGCGCCGCTGGGCGCCGTACCTCAAGCTGGTCCGCCCGGAGCTGGGCCTGTTCCAGATCGCACCCCGGGCGGTGATCGACACGTTCATGCGGTGGGCGCTGCCGGTCGACACGCCGTGGGCCGCGTCCGCGGTCGACGAGTTCGGACGCGTGTTTGCCGGCGCCCGCGGGCGGGCCGCGTTCTATGCCGCCCTGCGCCACATATATCTCGACGAGCCGCACGGGCCGGACGGCTTCTGGACCCAGCTGGAGTCGCTCGCGCCGGAGTCGCTCTTCATCTGGGGCACGCACGACCGCCTCGTGTCGACCGCCTTCATGAAGCACGTGGAGCGCGCGCTGCCGGCCGCCCGGCATGTGGAGCTCCCGTGCGGGCACATCCCGCAGATTGAGCGGCCGCGGCAGACGCACGCCGCGATCGCGGACTTCCTGCGCACCCAGCCTTTGTAACCAGCCTGTCTGATCGGCCTTCCTGTCCGATCCTTTCCAGGTTCTTTGCGGATCGCGTGCCGGCCGGTCCTGCCGCCCACGTAGGCTGACCGCATGAACTTCCGCGACCGCGCCCGCGCGCTCGCCGCGCGCATCGAGGCGGACCCGGCGGCTCACGTCGAGCACGAGCTCGAGGAGCTGCGCGGCCTGTGGCGCGCGCTCGACGGCCCCGCCCGCGCCGACGCGGCGGACGCAGCGCAGGCGCTGGCCGCCGCCCAGGCCGGCCGCGAGGAGCGTGAGGCGCAGCTCGCGCTGAAGGGGCTCGACCGGATCGACGTCGATGCTCCGCTGCGCCCATACGACGGGCCGTGCGAACCGGATGCGCTGCTGGCGCACTTCGGCCACGCGGAGTTCCGGCCCGGCCAGCGCGCAGCCGTCGAGGCCGCGCTGGCGGGCCGCGACAGCCTCGTCGTGATGCCAACCGGTGGCGGCAAGAGCCTCTGCTACCAGCTGCCGGGCATCGCGACGGCCAACCTCACGATCGTGGTCTCGCCGCTGATCGCCCTGATGGCGGACCAGTATCGCCGCCTGGTGCTCGGCGGTCATCCCGCGGCGATGATCGCCTCCGGGATGGAGGAGGACGCGGTTGCGAAAGCCCTCGGCTCCGTGCGCGGCGGCATCGCGCGGATCGTCTTCTGCTCGCCCGAGCGCTTCGCATCGTCGGCTTTCCTGTCGGCGCTCTCCGCGCGGGCCGTCGACCTGTTCGTGGTCGACGAGGCGCATTGCGTCTCGGAGTGGGGACACGACTTCCGGCCCGATTACCTGCGCCTGCGCGGCGCGATCGACCGGCTCGGCTCGCCGGCGGTGATGGCGTGCACCGCCACCGCCACCGAGCAGGTCGCGGAGGAGATCCGCACTCGCCTCGGCCTGCGCGACCCGTTCGTCGTCCGCTCCGGATTCGACCGGCCGAACCTGTCGTTCGACGTGGTTCAGCTGGAGGGGAAGGGGTCGAAGGCGCGCAAGCAGATGCTGCTGTCCGCCGCGCTGTCCGACCCGGCCAGCCGGCCGGCGATCGTCTATTGCGGCACCCGCCGCGACGTGGAAGAGGTGAGCGAGCGGCTGCGGGCGGAGGGCCTGCAGGCGGTCGGCTATCACGCCGGCATGGCGGCCGATGAGCGCGCGGCCGCGCAGCATCGCTTCATGGAGGGCGACGCGGACGTGGTCGTCGCGACGAACGCCTTTGGGATGGGCGTCGACAAGGCCGACGTCCGGTCGGTGATCCACTGGGCGATCCCCAAGAGCGTCGAGGCCTATTACCAGGAGGCCGGTCGCGCTGGCCGCGACGGCCTGCCGGCGCGCGCGATCCTGCTCGCGATGCGGGCAGATCTCGGCCGGCTGATCAACTTCATCGAGCGCGACCGGATCGAGCCGGAGGAGGTCATGCGCTACGCCGCCCGGCTGCGCGACTCCGCCGACGGCGACAGCGTCACGATCGACATCCCGCGCGAGGACCGCGACCGCATCTGTCTCGGGATCGCGGAGCGCGCCGACCTCTGCTCGCTGGAGCCCGCCCCGGGCGGGCGCCTGCAGGTGACGCTCGGCGGCGACCCCGACCCGCGGCGCGTCGCGAACGTCTGCAAGGTCGCGCGGGACCGCGGCTGGCGCGCCTACCGCGCGGTCGAGGCGTTCGTGTCACCGGACGCGCCTTGCCGGCGCCGGGCGCTGCTCGACCACTTCGGCGACGCGCGCCCGGGCGCGCCGGCCGGCCGGTGCTGCGACCTCTGCGACCCGGGCTCGCTCGGCCTCCCCGATCCCGACTCGCTGACCCCGGTGGCCGCGCGCACCAAGGTGCAGACGGTCGCACCGGTGAGCGACGCGGACCAGCCGCTGCTCGATGCGTTGAAGGCGTGGCGCACCCGCGCAAGCGACGGCAAGCCCGCTTACACCGTCGCGCACAACAGCACGCTCCAGCTGATCGCGACGCTGCGGCCGTCGACGCTCGACGAGCTGGAGACGGTCAGGGGCGTGGGGCCGGCGTTCGTCGACCGCTGGGGCGAGCAGGTGCTAGCGCTCGTAGCCGACCAGCGAGTGGACGTCGTAGCCGGCCAGTAGCTCCCGCCCGTTCAGGAACTCCAGCTCCACCACGAAGGCGCAGCCCGCCACCCGGCCGCCCAGCTGCTCGACGAGGTCGACCTTGGCCTTCGCCGTTCCGCCGGTGGCCAGCACGTCGTCATGGATCAGCACGCGGGTGCCGCCGCGCACGGCGTCCGCGTGCAGCTCGAGCGCATCGACTCCGTACTCGAGGCCGTACTCCACGCTGATCGTCTCGTGCGGGAGCTTGCCGGGCTTGCGCGCCGGCACGAACCCCACGCCCAGCTCATGCGCGAGCGCTCCGCCGAAGATGAAGCCGCGCGCCTCGGCGGCCACGATCAGCTCGACGTCGAGCGGACGGGCATACGCAGCCAGCCGCTCGACCGCCGCATGGAACGCAGTCGGCTCGACGAGCAGCGGCGTGATGTCCTTGAACACGATTCCCGGCTTCGGGAAATCGGGGATGTCGCGAATGTGGCGGCGCAGGTCCATCGCGGCGGCCCTACTGCTCGAAGCGGTACATCGTCCCGGTCGGGGCGAAGCGGCGGCCGGGAAGCTTCGGCAGCGCTGCGCCCAGCACTCGTGCAAAGGACTCCTTGCTGGCCTCGATCAGGCGCAGCAGCTCCGGGACCGGAGTCGGCTCGTCCTGCACGCCGTTCGCGTAGTCGGTCGCGTAACCGAGCAGCGCGTAGGGCAGCTCTGCCTCGCCACACAGCACGGTCTCGGGCCCGGCGGTC
Source organism: Solirubrobacterales bacterium (assembly GCA_035650255.1). Taxonomy (GTDB): domain Bacteria; phylum Actinomycetota; class Thermoleophilia; order Solirubrobacterales; family JBBDJG01; genus DASRIA01. Next base: position 49,762 of record DASRIA010000009.1, on the reverse strand, counting down.
TGGCTCACGGCGGTGACTCCGGCCTGCGCCAGCGACCGGATCTCGGCGCGCGTGTTGAACCGCGGCCCGTCGACGTGCCCGTAGCACCCGCCGTCGCGGGCCTCGAGGCCGGAGTCCGCGCAGGCCCCCAGCAGCACCCTGCGGGCCTCCGCCGAGAACGGGTCCTCGTAGATCCAGTGCCCGCGCAGCGCATCCCCCGGCTCGTCGTAGAAGGTGCACAGCGAGCCGTCGCCGAGCCGGTTCGCGAGAAAGTGCAGGTCGTCGAAGACGATCAGCGATCCGAGCGGGACGGCCGGGTCGACCGCCCCGCAGACGGTGACCGCCAGGACGCAGTCCGCGCCCAGCTCGTTCAGCGCCGCGATGTTCGCCCGGTGCGTCACCTGACTCGACAGGTGCGTGTGCCCCTCTCCGTGCCGCGAGATGTGGAGCACGTCCACCTCGCCCACCCGGCCCTGCATCACCAGGGCCTCGCCGAACCGCGTGGCCACCGGCTCGCGTGACCCGCCTTCGAGGCCGGGAAGCACGTAGGTGCCGGTCCCGGTGATGATTCCCACTTTCATGCGCGGCGGCAGCATAGACAGGGTGCGCGCGTCGGCGCACGGGCGGGTCAACCTGATCGGCGAGCACACCGACTACAACGGCGGGCTGGTGCTGCCCGTCGCGACGCCGCAGCGCACCCAGGTCGAGCTGCGGCCGGCCGGCGACCGGCAGGTCCGCGCGGTCAGCGACCAGGAGGGCGAGGCGCCCGCGTTCGAGGTCGGCGCCGAGGCTCCCAGCGGCGGGTGGGTCGACTACGTGGCCGGCATGACGCACGCGCTGGCGGCGATGGGACACGAGCTCGGCGGCTTCCACCTGCACGTCTCGAGCGACCTGCCGGTGGGCGCGGGGCTGTCCTCCAGCGCCGCCCTCGAGGTGGCCGTGGGGCGCGCCCTCCGCGAGGCCTTCGACCTGGAGCTGGACGACGTCGAGATCGCGGAGGCCGGCCGCCGGACGGAGACCGAGTTCGTGGGCGTGCAGTCCGGCCCGATGGACCAGCTGGCGGCGGGGCTCGCGGCCACCGACAGCGCCCTGTTGATCGACTGCCGCACGCTGGTGCGGATGCCGGTGCCGATCCCCGCCGGCTGCGAGCTCCTCGTGCTCGACTCGGGCCAGCGGCGCTCGCTTGCCTCCGGCGAGTACGACGTGCGGCGCGCCGAATGCGAGCGGGCGGCACAGGCGCTGGGCGTCGCGCAGCTGTGCGACCTCGGTCCCCGCGACCCTCGCCTCGCCGCCCTGCCGGCGCCGCTCGACCGGCGCGCACAGCACGTGACTGCCGAGTCGCAGCGCGTCGCCGCTGCCGCCGAGGCAATGCTCGATGGCGACGTGCGCGCGCTGGGGACCCTGTTCGACCGGTCGCACGAGTCCCTGCGGACGCTGTTCGAGGCGTCCACCCCGGAGGTCGACCGGCTGGTGGGACTGGCCCGCGAGTGCGGCGCGCTGGGAGCGCGCCTCACCGGCGGCGGGTTCGGCGGAGCGGTCGTGGCCCTGGCGCCCGCGGGCCGCGCAGGCGAGATCGGCGCCCAGGCGGTCGCGCGCTACCGGCGAGCGCACCCGGCGCTCGAGGCGCGCGTGCTCATTGCTCCCGCGCGTCCTGCCCCGTCGCCGGAGTGATGCCGGCGCCGCCGCTCAACAGCCTGCGAATCAGCCGCGGCGCGACGGTGCGCAGGCCGGCGCCCAGCCCGTAGACGCGCGGCACGAACCGCTCGGGCTTGCCGCCGGGCCCGGTCTGGACGATGACCTCGGCGACCTTCTCGGGAGTGGACACGAGCCACCGCGTACGCCGCCGCGCCACCAGCTCGCGCTGCGGGAATCCCTCCGTTGCCACGAAACCCGGGAGCACCAGGCCGACGTGCACGCCGTGCTCACGCTCTTCGAGGTGCAGCGCGTCGCTCCATCCGCAGAGGGCGAACTTGCTGGCCGAATAGCCGCCCGAGTTGCCACGTGCCACGCGGCCCGCGGTACTCGCGACGTTCACGATGGCGCTCGGAGCCGACCGGCGCACGATCGGCAGCAGCGCTTCCGTGAGCCGCACCGTCGCCTCGAAGTTCAGCTCCATGTGGCGGCGGACGTTCTCCCAGCCCGTGTCGCCGAACCGTCCCCGCCAGGCAGCCCCGGCGTTGTTCACGAGCAGGTCCAGGCGGCCGTGCTCCTCTTCGACCGCGGCCGCGATCTGCGCGGGCGCCTCGTCGGTCAACAGGTCGACGGCCACCACCGTCGCGCCGCCCAGCTCGTCCGCCAGCGCGCGCAGCCGCTCCTCCCGCCGCGCGACCAGGATCAAGCGCGCACCCGGCTCACGCGCGATCCGGCGCGCGGTCGCCTCGCCGATGCCGCTGGATGCGCCGGTCACGAGCGCGATCATCGCGGTGCATCCTATGTGCGCCGCAGCCGCACGGTCTTGGTGCGCTCGCGCGAGCGGCCGGCCGTGTCGGCGATCGTCAGCGCGACCGCGAGGGTGACCCGCCGCGCGCGCCTGAGTGTCCTCCGCGACGCCGAGTTCAACCTCACCGTGAGCGTCACCGTCCCCTCCGCCCGCGACCGCCGTCGCGCGCCCGCGCGCTTCCCCAGGAAACGCACGACTCCGTTCACGGTGCACGGGCAGGCGCCGATCAGCGTGAGCTGCACCCGCAGCCCGCGCCGCGCGACAGACGACGGCGTCTGCCTGCGCAGTACCGTGATGTTCGCCGTCGGCGGCTGGACCTCGGGCGGTGCAGGTGGGCCGGGCGGCGGGGAGCCGAGCGTCGTGAACGTCTTGGTCGCGGCGTAGTTCGTGCCGGCGCTGTTGCTCGCCGCAGCGCGGTAGTAGTAGAGCGTGCCCGGCACGAGCGGGCCGAGGTCTGCGTACGAGGTCCCGGAGCACACCGTGTCCGTGCGGCTACCGAAGCTGCCGGTGGTCCCGTACTCGAACCAGCACACCGCCGGGATCCCGGTCGCGCTGCCCTGGAAGTAACCGGCCACGCGCGCCGACGTGTCGGAAGGAGTCGCGGCGCCGGTGAAGAGGTTCTGCGGCGGCTCCTGCGCGTGCGCGGCGGCGGGGAAGCAGAGCGCCGCGACTCCGATCGCGACCAGACGGGTCATGCCCCGAAGCGTAGGGCGGCCGCGTGTGGTCCGGCGCAGCTACCCGGTCGTCAAGCGCGTCGCGCCGGCGGGTGGGCGCGAGGGCACCGGCTCGCCGATGCTCTTCAGGAAGAAGTACGCGCCCGAGTCACCGAGGCAGCGGAAGCGGGTCGTGAGGTCTGCGACCGTGTCCTCGAAGCTGCCGTGCGAGCGCAGGTAGTTGCCGAAGCCGCCGTGCTCGCGATCGACCGTCACGATCTGGGCCGCGTTGTCGACGGTCGCCTCGATCTTCTGCCGGCTGCGCACGATGCGCGCATCGGACATCAGGTGCTCGATGGTCTCCGGCGTGAAGGACGCGACGCGTGTGGGATCGAAGGCGGCAAACGCAGCCCGCAGGCCGCCCCAGCGGGCCTCGATCACTCCCCAGCTGATCCCGGACTTGAAGACCGCCTTGCTCAGCACCTCGAAGTACTCACTCAGGCTCTGAGGTCTGATGGCCGGCGGCGCCGTCCGGGGCATGAATTCCTCCATCGCGTTCATCGGTGTGCGGCGCATACGATGGCGCCGCGGCTGGATGTTATGACGCATGCGGCCCGCGATGCCTCGCGGGCGGCATAACGAAGCCTTAACCGCCCCTTCATCTGAACTCCCCCGAGCCGGGGAACCCTTGATGAACCGCGGCCCTTCGGCCCGGCTAGATCGGGTTGGAGAGCCCCTAATGAGGAGGATTCAAGTGCGTAAGAGGCTGATCACAGCGCTGGCCGTAGGTGTCGGCGCACTGGCTGTGGCAGGCGCCGCGTACGCGGCGGTCACGGTTACGTTCAGCGCCACGATGAGCCCCAACAAGGCCAACAAGCCGGCGGCGCTGTCCGTGGACATCAAGTCCAACGACCCGGCGGCGGAGCAGCCGCCGATCATGAATCGAATCGTGATCAAGTTCGACAAGGGTGGGAAGTTCGATGCAAAGCGCTTCCCCCGCTGCCAGCTTGCGAAGCTGCAGGCGCGCGGGCCGAACGGCTGCCCGTCGAAGTCGAAGATCGGCACCGGTGCCGGTGTCGGCATGGCCAAGCCGGTCGTGACCGACCCCGTGAACGGCAAGCTGACGCTGTTCAACGGCGCCAAGGTCGGCGGGAAGGACACCGTGCTGGTGTACGTCTTCCCCGACCTCGGGCCCACGTTCGTCTCCGTCGGCAAGATCAGCAAGCCGGGCGGCCGTTACACGCTCGACTTCAACATCCCGCCGATCAAGACGCTGCCGAGCGCACCTGACGCCTCGGTCGTGTCGGTGAAGACGAAGACGCCGGTCAAGAAGGTCACGAAGCGGTCCGGCAAGCGCAAGAAGCGCTACTACCTGATCACCTCGCCGAAGACCTGCAACGGCGGCGAGTGGAAGGGCAGCGGGACGTTCTACTTCACCACTGGTGAGACGCAGACCGTGCCGTTCACCCAGAAGTGTAAGAAGCGGTAGTTCACTTCCCCCGCACCGCTTCACACCGGCCGGCCCGTTCGTCAGAGCGGGCCGGCCGCGTTGTGGGCCGGGCCGGCCGCCGACCCGTTGCTTGACGGGTAGGTACGGCAGGGAAATACAAACGCATCACAGCAAGGAGGGCCGGGTCAAAGGAGCGTCACGTCTCATACGAGTCCCCGCGTGGCCTGACGCTTCCCTTCCCAAGATGATGGGTTCGTACGCTCCTGCCGTACCTACTCATCATCCTGTGGGCCGCGCCGCGCCGCTCAGTCGTCGCCGCCGCGCCGCGTCGCTCAGTCGTCGCCGCCGCGCCCGCGTCGCTCAGTCGTCGTCGCCGCGCCCGCGGCCGCGCCCGCGGCCCTTCCCGCTGTCGTCGCCGCTGCCGCTGCCGCTGCTGTCCTCGCCGCCGTGATCGTCGCCCGACTCGTCTGTGACCGTCGGCGTGGTCTGCGTCGGCGTCGTCGCAGTGGGCGTTGTGCGCGCGGCCTCGCGCTGCGCCCGCCGGCGTGCGGCCCGGCGGCGGGCGGCGCGCCGGTCCGCAGCCTGCCGGTCGGCAGTGCCGCGAGCGCCCGGCGGTGCCAGCGCTTCCTCCGCCTGGAGCCGGTTCGCCGACAGGCCGATCGAGTCCTCCGAGACCGCGTTCGCGGCGAGGCCGACGCCGACGGCCAGCGCCAGCCCTGCTACGCCCAGCGCGGCGGTGCGCATTGTTCCCTTTCCGAACACGATTCGATGCTAGCCGCGGCCCGGTAAGGCCTCGTCCATCTCCTGGTCATGGGCTGGTAAAGGCTCGTTGTCGGCGCCGGCCGGGAAGCGCACCTCCGCCCGCGCGCCGCCGCCTTCGCGGTTGCGCAGCGAGGCCGTGCCGCCCCATCGCTCGGCCAGCGCGAGCACGATCGCGAGGCCCAGCCCGGATCCGGCCGCATGCGATCCGGACGCGCTGCCGCGGTAGAAGCGCTCGAACACCCGCTCCTCCTCGCCCGGCGGCAGGCCGGGGCCGCTGTCGCTGACACTTACGAACGCCTGATCGCCGTCGCGGCCGGCCGTCACCTCGATCGCGCCGCCCGCAGGCGAGTACTCGATCGCGTTCTCGAGCAGGTTGTCGATCACGACCGCCAGGTCCTCGCGCGTGACCCGCGCGGCCACCGCGGGGCCCGGGTCCATCACCAGGCGCTGGTCCTTGCGAGCTGCCGGGCCGGCCCAGCGCTCAGCTGCCGCCGCAAGCTCCGGCGCCAAGGGGAGCGGCGGCGCTGCCGGTGGCCGCGTACGCTCGCGGGCGAGCGCCAGCAGCCCGTTGAGGAGCCCGGCCAGCCGCTCGGTCTCGTGCTCCGCCGCTTCGAGCTCGCGCCGCACGCCGGGGTCCTCGGACTTGATCGCCGCTGCCTCGAGGCGCAGCCGCAGGCCGGTGAGCGGGGTGCGCAGCTGGTGCGATGCATTCGCGACGAAGTCGCGCTGCGAGACGACGGCGTGCGCCAGGCGGCCCGTCATATCGTTGAACGCGGCGGCGACCTCCTGCTGCTCCCGGGAGCCCTCCTCCGCGGCGCGCTGGTCGAGGTCGCCCGCCGCGATGCGGCGCGCGGTGCCGGCCAGGGCGCGGAGCGGCCGCGCGATCGACCCCGCCAGGATCCAGGCGAGGCCGAGGCCGAGCAGCAGCACGACGACGCCGATGCCGATCAGCGCGACGATGTCGTTGCGCACCTCGGACTGCACTTCCTCGACGCTCTGGGTGAGTCGCACCGCTCCGACCGCGCGCCCGTCGCGCACGAGCGGCACCGCCGTGAAGAGCAGGTCCTCGTTGAGGGAGTCGCTGTGGCGCGTGCCCTGCGACGTGCGTCCACCGAGCGCCGCGGCGACCTCCGGCCGGCTCCCGTAGTCGGACCCGCGCAGGCCCGTGCCCGCGGAGTCGGCCACCAGCCGCCCCGCGCGGTCGGTGACGATCACGCGCCCGCCGAGGTCCTCGGCCGCCGTCTGCAGCAGGTCCTGAAGCTCGCGCGGGCGGTTGAGGCGCCCGGCCGCGCCGCCCGCCACGATCTGCGCGCCCGAGCTGGCCTCGCTCTTGACCTCCGCGTCGACGCGCCGCGACAGGTTCAGCGCGAGCGGGACCTCGAGCGCCACGATCGCGAGCACCAGCACATACGCGAACGCGGCGAGCAGCCGTACGCGGAGGGTCATGCGGGTTGCGCGCCGTCGAGCTCGTCCGAGCTCGCGAACCGGAACCCGACCCCGCGCACGGTGTGCAGGTAACGCGGAGCGCCCGGGTCGTCACCGAGCTTCTTGCGCAGCCCGCTGACGTGCACGTCGAGTGTCTTCGTGGGACCGAACCAGTTCATGTCCCACACCTCTTCGATCAGCTTGTCTCGCGACACGACCGTGCCGGCGTTGCGCATCAGCAGCTGGAGGACCTCGAACTCCTTGCGTGTCAGCTCCACCGGCTCGCCCCCGAGGCTCACCTCGTGGCGGGCGGCGTCGAGCCGCACGTCGCCGATCTCGAGCGTCCCGTCGGCGGCCTCCGGCTCCCGCGTGGTGCGTCTCAGCACGGCGCGCACCCGCGCGATCAACTCACGCGCGCTGAAGGGCTTGACCACGTAGTCATCGGCCCCCACCTCCAAGCCCACGATGCGGTCGGTCTCCTCACCGCGCGCGGTCAGCATGATGATCGGGACGTCCGATCGCCGCCGCAGCTCGCGGCACACGTCGAAGCCGGAGCCGTCGGGAAGCATCACGTCCAGCAGCACCAGCTCCGGCTTCACCCGCTCGGCCAGCTCGAGCCCCGCGGCGGCCGTGGCCGCCACCTCGCTGTTCCAACCCTCGCGCGCGAGCGCGGCGGCGAGGGGTTCCGTGATCGAGGATTCGTCCTCGACCATCAGGATCGTGCCTCTTCCAGACATCCAGGGGAAATCGTAGAGCGCGGCCGCGCGGTATCCGTCAGCGCCGCGCGGCCGCTGCTCGTGATGCTCAGTCGTCGTCGCCACCGCGACCGTGCCCGGAGCTGTCGTCGTCACCGCCGCGATCGTCGCCGCCGTGGTCGTCGCCGCCCCGGCCGCGGCCCGAGTTGTCGTCGGCACCGCGATCGTCGTCGTCACGACCGCGTCCCCGGTGGTCGCCGTCGTCGTCGCGCCCGTGATCGTCAACGCGACCGCCGGTGCCGGTGCAGCGCGGGTCGTTGGCGTGCTCCGCCTCGTCGCACGGGCCGCTGATGTCCTCACCCGGCTCGCGGGCCGTCGTGCGGCCGCGGTCGCCTCGCCTGTCCTCGGTGGTCGTCGCCGGCGTGGTCGACGTCGTCGTGCCGGTGGTCGTCTCCGCGGTCGTGACCAGGTCGGAGGACGAGGAGCCGCCCTCTCCCGCGGACACGACCGCCGCGCCGAAGCCCAGCAGGGCCACGGTCGCCGCAATGATCCAGAACCGCTTCATCTCGAAATACCTCCTGTAGTGGACGGCTGCTCTCGCGCCGCCTTCCAGCAGCGCACAACCAGCCTGCCAACCGGCCGCCCAAGCGCGGGCCAGCGCGCCGTAAGGGACCGACAGCCAACGGTTAAGCCTTGGTAAACCGCTGCATGTGACGCATTCCACGGAGACTTGCCGGCGCGATCGGCCACAATTCCGGGCCTCGTGACCGACCAGAGCGCATACGAAGGCCGCCGCTGGATCGGCCTCGGGCTGCTCTCCCTGGCGCAGTTCGTGGTGGTGCTCGACGCCTCGATCGTGAACGTCGCGCTGCCGTCGATCGGCCGCTCGCTGGACTTCTCGCAGGGCAACCTCGCCTGGGTCGTGAACGCCTACGTCCTCACCTTTGGCGGGTTCCTGCTGCTCGGCGGCCGGATGGCCGACCTGCTGGGACGGCGCCGGGTCTTCATGGGCGGGCTGATCCTGTTCGCGATCGCATCGCTGGCAGGCGGGTTTGCCGAGAGCGAGGGCCAGCTGATCGCCGCGCGCGCGGTGCAGGGCCTCGGCGCCGCAATCCTCTCGCCCGCGGCGCTGTCGATCGTCACGACGATGTTCCGCGACGGCGCAGAACGCAACAAGGCGCTGGGCGTGTGGGGCGCCGTGGCCGGCAGCGGCGGCGCAGCCGGCGTGCTGCTCGGCGGCGTGCTGACCGACACGCTCGGGTGGGAGTGGGTGCTGTGGGTGAACGTCCCGATCGGGATCGGCGCGGCCGCCGTCGCCCCGAGCCTGATCGCCGAGAGCCGCTCGACGTCCCAGACGCGCCACTTCGACGCGTGGGGGGCGATCACGGTGACCGCCGGGCTGTCGATCCTGGTCTACGCGCTGGTCGACGCGACCGACGCCGGGTGGGGCTCGGGGCAGACGCTCGGGCTGCTCGCGCTCTCGGCCGCGCTGCTGGCGGCATTCGTCGCGATCGAGCTGCGCTCGGCCGCTCCGCTCGTGCCCTTCCGGATCTTCCGGCTGCGCACTCTCACCGGCGCCAACGTCGTCGGCCTGCTCGTCGGCGCGTCGCTCTTCTCGATGTTCTTCTTCATCTCGCTGTACATGCAGCAGGTGCTCGGTTTCAGCCCGATCAAGAGCGGCTTCTCCTACCTGCCGCTGGCGCTCACCATCATCGTCTCGGCCGGCATCGCGTCGCAGCTCGTCACCCGGATCGGGTTCAAGCCGGTGCTCGTCACGGGCATGGGCTTCGTCGCCGCCGGGCTGGTGTGGTTCTCGCAGGTGTCGGTGGACGGCGGCTTCACAGCGGACGTGCTCGGCCCGTCGCTATTGGCGGCGGTCGGCCTCGGCTTCTCGTTCGTGACGACGACCATCGCGGCGGTGTCCGGCGTGGACGAGAGCGAGTCCGGCCTCGCGAGCGGCCTGATCAACACCTCGCAGCAGATCGGCGGCGCGCTCGGCCTGGCCGTGCTGGCGACGATCGCCACCTCGCGAACCGACGACGTGTTGGCGCAGGGCGGGAGCGCTGCCGCCGTGCCGAACGCCTTGACCGAGGGGTTCCAGGCCGCGTTCCTGGGCGGCGCCGCGTTTGCGGTGCTGGGCGGCGTGCTGGCGCTGGTGCTGATCAGGTCGCGCGACAGCCGGGCCCACGTCGCGCTCGAGCGCGATCGCGAGCGCGGCGAGCAGCCCGCCGAGGCGCGCGCCCGCGCGTAGCGACCCTTCGCTAGGCGGGGCGCAGTGGCTTGACGGCCGGCCCCTGTACGACGCGGCCGTCCACGTCGAAGCGCGACCCGTGGCAGGGACAGTCCCAGGTGCGCTCGGCGCCGTTCCACGACACGATGCAGCCCAGGTGCGTGCAGCGCGCGGAGACGCGGTGCAGCGTTCCGCCCTCGTCCCGGTAAACGGCGGCCTGGGACCGGCCGGCGCCGACCACGCGGCCCTCGCCCGGGGCCACGTCGTCCGCGGACCCGCGCTTGCGGAGCCGGTCGGCGAAGAAATAGAACCCGTCCTGCGCGCCCTCCTTCGCGATCGCGGGCAGCGAGGCCAGCGGCTTGACCCGCATCGGGTCGAACGTCTCCGACCACGGGTTGTCGCGACCCAGCACGCGATCGGACAGCATCATCGCCGCTGCGCTGCCGTTCGCCAGGCCCCACTTCCTGAATCCCGTGGCGGTCAGGATCCGGTCCGAGAACGGCCACAGCTTGCCCACGTACGGCATGCCGTCGGCGGAGACGTAGTCCTGCGTGGCCCACCGGTAGGCCACCGACTCCACGTCGAGGTGCTCGCGCGCGAAGCGCTCCAGCCGCGCGTAACGCTCCGCGGGGTCCCCGGTGCCGGGCTTGTGGCTCTCGCCTCCCACCAGCACCAGCTCGCCGTCCTCCACGGGATGCGTGCGCAGGGAGCGGGCCGGCTGATCGGCGCTGATGTACATGCCTTCCGGCCGCCAGGGGGCACGCACCGCCACCACGTATGAGCGCACCGGCGTCTCGCGGGCGAAGTACAGGCCCCGGTCGAGGATCGGCATGCCCGTTGCGACGACGACCGTGCCGGCCGTGACCGAGTGCCCGTTTGCGAGCACACGCACCGGTGGCCCCTGGTCGACTGCAAGCACGCGAGTCCCCTCGCAGAGGTGTGAGCCGTCCCCGGGGATCTGCTCTGCGAGCGCCAGCACGTACTCGCGCGGATGGAACTCCGCCTGGCCGGCCACGCCGACCGCTCCGGACACGGGAAACGGCAGGTCGAGCCGGTCCGTGAAGGTCGCCGCCAGGCCGGCGGCCTGCGCCGCCTCGACCTCCTGCTCCACCTGGCGCAGCCCGGCAGGAGAGGTCGCGTAGGTGTAGTTCGGCTTGCGGCGGAAGTCGCAGTCGATCGCGAGCTCCCGGACGAGCCGCGCCACGAGGTCGAGGCCGCCCTCGTTGGCCTGCGCGTAGACGCGCGCGCCGTCTTCTCCGAACGAGGAGGCGAGCTCCTGGTAGACGGTGCCGTGCAGCGAGCTGACCTTTGCCGTGGTGTAGCCGGTGGTCCCCTCGCACACGCGCCCGGCCTCGAGCACCGCGACCGTGGCGCCGCCGCGCTTCAGCAGCAGCGCGGTCGTGATCCCTGTGATGCCGGCCCCCACCACGGCCACGTCGACCTCGATGTCGCTCGCCAGCGGCGCGCGCCGCGGGGCGTCGGTGGTGTCGAGCCACAGGGAGGTGGGGACGGTCGCTGATTTCACGGTTTCACGTTCCGTTTCCCGAGGAATCCGTCCTCAAACACCCGGCGTGATCCTGGCTGGAAGCGTCTAACATGGCGCGTCCTGGCCAGATGGCGGCCAGGCAGGGGAGCCAGCCGGTCACGCCGGCTGACGCGGTGCGAACGCAGCACCAGGGCAAGGACGACCGAGGACAACCGAGGAGCCGGGCGCCGAGTCGCCCTGGCTTTTGCCGCACGGGAGGCCCCATGGCAGCGCATCGCCGCGCGCGCAGCGCACGCGACGTGAGGAAAACCGCATTGGCACTGGCTTTCGCGCTCGCGTTCGCGATCGTGACGACGATCCTGATCTCGTCGCTGACCAGCCGTGCCGCGGGCGCGGACCCCTCCTGCACCCGCGTGGCGGCGCCGGGCGGGCGCGACACCGCTGCCGGCACCGCGCAGCAGCCGTTCCGCACGCTGCGCCGCCTGGTGAACTCGCTCCAGCCCGGCCAGACGGGCTGCCTGCGCGCCGGGTCCTACCAGGGTGACTTCGACTTCGGCCGCGGGGGCACCCCCTCCTCCGGCCCGATCCGGCTGCAGAGCTACCCCGGCGAGCAGGCCGCGATCCTCGGCCGGCTGACGATCTCCGCCCCGAGCGTCGAGATCGTGGGGCTGAAGCTCGACGGCAGGAACGCGGCCCGCGCGCCCAGCCCGCTCGTGACCGCGAGCGACGTCACGCTGCGCGGCAACGAGATCACCAACGGGCACACGGCAGACTGCGTCACGCTCGGGACCGTCGCCCGGCGCGTGAGCCGGGTCGTCGTGAGCACCAACCGCATCCACGACTGCGGCTCGCTGCCGGCCACCAACCGCCAGCACGGCGTGAGCGTGGCCTACGCGACCGCGTCACGGGTCGCCGGCAACTGGATCTATGACAACGCCGACCGCGGCGTGCAGCTCTTTCCCGACGCGGACGGCACGCAGGTCACCGGGAACGTGATCGACGGCAACGGGCAGGGAGTGATGGTGGCGGGCGACAGGCGCACCACGTCGGACGGCAACCTCGTCGAGCGCAACCTGATCACCAACTCGAAGATCCGCGAGAACGTCGAGTCGTCGTGGATCCCGGGGCGGGTCGGGACGAAGAACGTCGTGCAGGACAACTGCATCGCCGGCGGAGCGCGCGACGACGGAGACGGCGGCATCGCCGACGTGCGCACGGGCCTCGTCATCGACAGCACGCTCGTGGACGATCCCCTGTACGTGGGGCGCAGCGGACACGACTACCGCATCCACCCGCGCAGCCAGTGCCGCCTGATCTTCGGACAGGAGCCGGCGGTCTCCTGCGACAGGACGGCCGCGCCGACCGGGTCCGACAGCGCCGCCGGCACCAAGGCAGCGCCGTTCCGCACGGCCGGGCGGCTGGCCGACTCGCTCCAGCCGGGTCAGACCGGCTGCCTGCGCGCGGGCACGTACGAAGAGGACGTGCGAATCGACCGCGGTGGCCGGGCGGGGGCGCCGGTGACGCTGACGAGCCATCCGGGCGAGCGCGCAACTCTGCGCGGCCGCCTCCACGTGACCGACAACGCCGACCACGTGACGGTGTCGCGCCTCGACCTCGACGGCCGCAACGCCGGGAACCTGCCCAGCCCGACCGTCAACGGCGACAACGTGACCTTCACGCGCAACGACGTCACCACGCACCACACCACGATCTGCTTCATCCTCGGCTCGGACGAGTTCGGGCGCGCGGTGCGGACGACGATCAGGCTCAACCGGATCCACAACTGCGGCGAGCTGCCTCCGAACAACCACCACCACGGGATCTACGTGGAGGCGTCCGACCGGGCGCGGATCGTCGACAACTGGATCTACGACAACGCCGACCGCGGGGTGCAGCTGTTCCCTGATGCGCAGTCGACGTACGTGGCGCGCAACGTGATCGACGGCAACGGGCAGGGCGTCATCTTCTCGCGCGAGTCCGCGGGCAACGTGGTCGAGCACAACGTCATCTCGAACTCGGTCCTGCGCTGGAACGTCGAGCACTGGGAGCTGCTGGGGCTGTTCAACGTCGCCCGCCGCAACTGCGTGTGGACCACGCGGACCGACCAGTACGGGCAGGACGGCGGGATCCAGCCCGCGAGCGAGTTCGCCTCCGGCCTCAACCTGGTCGCCGACCCGGGCTTCCTCGACCGGGGCGCCCGCGACTTCCGCCTGCGGCTCGGCAGCCCCTGCCTGAGCGCCTACACGTCGCCCTTCCTGATCCCGGGTTCATAGAATCGGGGCGCGGCGCCGAGCGGCGCCGCCGCCATGCCGAAGCCGTATCTCTCCATTTGCGCCATCTACCGGTGGGAAGGCCCGTACCTGCGCGAATGGGTCGCGTTCCACAAGCTGCTCGGGGTCGAGCGCTTCTTCCTCTATGACAACCGCTCCGACGACGAGCATCGCGAGGCGCTCGCTCCCTACCTGAACGACGGGACCGTCGAGCTCACGGAGTGGCCGCTGTTCCCCGGTCAGGTACAGGCGTACACCGACTGCATCGAGCGCCACCGCGACGACTCCCGCTGGATCGCGTTCATCGACATCGACGAGTTCCTGTTCTCGCCCACGGGGCGTCCGCTGCCGGAGGTGCTCGAGCGCTACGAGCGCTGGGCGGGCGTGGGGGTCAACCGGGTGACGTTCGGCACGTCGGGCCACGAGACCAGGCAGGCGGGGCTGGTGCTGGAGAACTACACGCGCCGCATCGTCCTGCGCAAGCCCCAGAAGACGGCCATCAAGAGCATCGTCGACCCGCGCTGCGTCACCCGCGCCCTGGGGCCGCACCACTTCGAGTTCCGGGAGGGGCATCTGGTCGACGAGGCGGAGCACCCGCTCGACGCCCAGTTCTCGGTCACCGACTCCTGCGACGTCCTGCGGGTGAACCACTACTTCACGCGCTCGGAGGAAGAGCGCGTGGTGAAGCTCCAGCGCCCCCGCGCCGGCGGCGGCGAGCTGCGGCCGGAGACGGTCGACCCGGGCAAGGGAATCCGCGAGGACCGGCGCTTCGGGGTGGAGGACGACGCGATCCTGCGATACCTGCCCGCCCTACGCGAGGAGCTCGCGCGGATCAGCGGCGCAGGCGACGATCGCGGCGATGCGTGAGGCTGCATTCCCCATCGTGATGGGTTGGTATCGCAGGAGGACACGAACCCATCACGGCGATGGGGGCGGCCTCACGAATCCGTCACGCCTGCGGCGAGTCTCGAACGGCCGCGCAGCTCTCGTCACACCACCCGGCCTCCCGGCTCACTTGTAGGGATCGAGTACGGCGTTGGGTGGGAACGTCACGGATTCGTGAGGCTGCATGTCCCATCGTGATGGGTTGGTGTGCTCCTGTCATACCTACCCATCACGGCGATGGCGCGGCCGGCAGGCGCGCACCCATCACGGCGATGGCGCGGCCGGGAGGTTGCGCGCCGCGGCTCCGAGCGCGGCGTCGGCGTCGGCGAAGAAGCGGATGCGCGCGACCTTGCCGTCCAGGAGCTCGCAGATCCACGCCGCCGGCTGGTCGAGCTTCACCCCGCTGGACCTCCCGCGGGCATGGAACCGGGCCAGGACCAGCACGCGGCCGCCATCGAGGCCGCGCACCTCGTCGGGCTCGATGCGCAGGTCCTCCCAGTCCTCCTCCATGTCGGCGATCCACTGCTTCAGGCCCTCGTGGCCCCGGTAGACGATGCCCTCGAGCACGGCTCGCAGCGGGACCAGCTCGCAATCCGGCTGGAGCGTGGCCAGCATGCCCTCGACGTCCCGCCGGTTGAGCGCGGCAAGCCCTGCGCGGATCGTTTCGACGTCTGCCTCTGTCATGGCCCCGGCAGCCCGCAGTATCCCGCGAACCAGCGCGGCGGGGAAGGGGTGGCCGGAAGCGCGAATCCGGCCTCCCGAGGGCCCTTGATCCCGCATTCGAATGCGGCCCTCGTGGGTGGCGTCAGCGCCCGAACGTCGGTACGATGAACTCTGCGCGGCGCAGGCCGTGGAGGAGCAGCCAGTCAGCAGGGATCCCGGCTCCGGGGAGCTCGGGAGGGCGCCCGGACCATGGGTGATTAATTGGTACCCTAGCCACGCCCCTCCGAGTGAGATTCCGGGGACTCGGTTTTATGGGGATGCGGGAGGAACGCAGGGATTTTGCACCTCGATAGGCATCGAGTCACCAATGCAGGCCGAAGGGACTCAGGCATCCCGTCCTCAGCCTTCTCGGATCGCCTCAAAGCCCATGGGAAAGCCATTTTCCACGACGGGCAGAAGATTCACATCCGGGGCGCGACCTACGGCACCTTCCGCCCCGACGACGACGGGAGCGACTTTCCGCCGCTAGAAGCGGTCGCCGAGGACTTCGCCGAGATGGCCGCCCACGGGGTCAACTCGGTTCGGACTTACACAGTTCCGCCCACCTGGCTCCTGGACCTCGCCTACCAGCACGGCCTGTGGGTGATGGTCGGCATCCCCTGGGAGCAGCACATCGCCTTCCTGAACGACCGCGGCCGCGCGTCGAGCATCGTGCGCTCCGTGCGGGAGTCCGTCCGTTCCTGCGCCGGGCACCCGGCGGTCCTCTGTTACGCGATCGGCAACGAGATCCCGGCGTCGATCGTGCGGTGGCACGGCCGGCGGCGGATCGAGCGCTTCCTGCGGCGGCTCTACGACGCGGCCAAGCAGGAGGACCCTGCAGCGCTGGTCACCTACGTGAACTACCCCAGCACCGAGTACCTCCAGCTGCCCTTCATCGACTTGGTGTGCTTCAACGTCTTCCTCGAGTCGGGCCCGCAGTTCGAGTCGTACCTCGCCCGCCTCCAGAACATCGCCGGCGACCGGCCGCTGCTGGTCACCGAGGCCGGCCTCGACTCCATGCGCAACTCCGAGAGCGCGCAGGCGGAGGCGCTCGACTGGCAGGTCCGCACGGCCTTCGCCGGCGGGTGCGCGGGCATGTTCGTCTTCTCGTGGACCGACGAGTGGCACCGCGGAGGGTTCGACATCGAGGACTGGGCCTTCGGCCTGGTCGACCGCGACCGTGAGCCCAAGGCCGCGCTCGCGACGGTGGGCAAGGCGTTCTCGGAGACGCCCTTCAGGTCCGATCCCTCATGGCCCAGGATCTCGGTCGTCGTGTGCGCGTACAACAGCGAGGGCACGCTGCGCAACTGCTTCGACGGGCTACGTGAGCTGCACTACCCGGACTACGAGGTGGTGGTCGTCAACGACGGCTCCACCGACCGCACGGACGAGATCACCGAGGAGTACGGGTTCCGGCTGATCAGCACCGAGAACCAGGGTCTCGCCAACGCCCGCAACGAAGGCCTGCACGCGGCCACCGGCGAGATCGTCGCCTACATCGACGCCGACGCGCGCCCCGACCCGCACTGGCTGGCGCACCTGGCGACCGGTTTCATGAAGAGCTCGCACGCCGGCATCGGCGGCCCCAACATCCCGCCGCCGGAAGACGGCGAGGTGGCGGAGTGCGTCGCGAACGCGCCCGGCGGGCCGATCCACGTGCTGCTGTCGGACGAGATCGCCGAGCACATCCCCGGCTGCAACATGGCCTTCTGGAGGTCGAGCCTGCTGGCGATCGGGGGCTTCGACCCGCAGTACTGCGTGGCGGGCGACGACGTCGACATCTGCTGGCGCCTCCAGCAGCAGGGCTGGACCGTCGGCTTCAGCCCCGGCGCCGTGGTCTGGCACCACCGCCGGGACTCGGTCAGCGGCTACCTCAAGCAGCAGTACGAGTACGGCAAGGCCGAGGCGCTCCTGGAGCGCAAGTGGCCCGAGCGCTACAACCGCGCCGGCCACCTCGCCTGGGCGGGCCGCGTCTACGGCGCGCCGCCGTCGAAGCTGCTCAGCGGCCGCTGGAAGATCTACTACGGCACGTGGGGCACAGGGCTTTTCCAGTCCGTCTACCAGGCGGCTCCCGGCATCCTCGGCTCGCTGCCACTGATGCCGGAGTGGTATCTCGTGATCGCGGGCCTCGCGGGCCTCTCGGCACTGGGCGTGTTGTGGTCGCCGTTCCTGCTCGCGGTGCCGCTCCTGGTCGCGGCCGTCGCGGCGCTGGTGTTCAAGTCGACCGTGGGCGGCATGCACGCCACCGTGTGCGCAGCCGGTTCGCGGGCCGGGCAGCTTCGAATGCGCGTGCGCACCGGCCTGCTGTATCTGCTCCAGCCGGCCGCGCGCCTGGGCGGGCGGCTGCGCTTCGGCCTCTCACCCTGGCGCCGGCGCTCGGCACCGCATCTGGGCCTGCCCGTCCCGCGCACGCACTGCATCTGGAGCGAGCAATGGCGCGCGCCCGACGAGCGCGTGCGGCGGCTCGAGAAGGCGCTGCGCCGCATCGGCGGCGTCGTGTTCTCCGGCGGCGACTTCGAGCGCTGGGACCTCTACGTGCGCGGCGGCATGCTCGGCTCGATGCGCCTGCGCGTCGCGGTCGAGGAGCACGGCGCCGGACGCCAGCTCGTCCGCATCCGGTCGTGGCCCCGGTTCTCGCGCATCGGCGCGGCGATCGCGGTCGGCTTCGCAGCGCTGGCAGCAGGAGCCGCGATCGACGGAGCGTGGGCCGCCACGCTGGTGCTCGCCGTGGCCGTGCTGCTGATCATCGTCTCCATGCTCCAGGACTGTGCGACCGCGGCCGGGGTGCTGCGCATCGCGCTCACGGAGGAGACCGAGCACGCGGCGCGCGAGGTCGCACCTCGCGCCGAGGAGCCGACGGCCCGGCCCGAGCCGCGGCTCGCCGGCAACACCTTCACTCCCGCCGTGGAGGTCCGCCCGCACCCGCAGAACGGCGTCCCGGTAAACGGCCTCACCGAGCTTTCTCGTGGAAACGGCACGGCGCTCCCCCCTTCGTTGAACCTCACGGAAAGAGGCTTCAACGTGACGGAGCGAGAGGAGTGAGTCTGCGGTAGTGAGAGTCCCATTTCTCCGACGTAAGAAGAAGAGCGAAGTCGGGGCCTGGGACCAGTGGAAGATCCTTCCAGAGGTACTTCCCTATCTGCGTCCCTACCGGAAGCTAGTCGTACTCTCGTTCGCGCTGACGATCGCCGCGGCTGCGATCGGCCTCGCGGAACCATGGCCGCTGGCGCTCGTGATCGACGACGTGATCGGGGGCAGCGCGCCGCCTGCGATCCTGCAGCCGCTGTTCGGCGACAACCCGGACCCGTATCGGCTGCTGCTCTTCATCGTCGGCTTCGGCTTCCTGATCTCCACCGCGAGCCACGGCGTGCGCGTGATCGGCGACTACGTGAACGCCAAGATCGAGCAGAACATCGTGCTCGACCTGCGCAGCGATCTGTTCAACCACGTGACGCAGCTCTCGCTGTCGTACCACGACGAGCGCCACACCGGAATGCTGATGGGCCTCATCAACCAGCAGGCACACTCGCTGGGCGCGATCGTCATGTCGTTCCCGCCGATGTTCGAGAGCGCGCTGATGCTGATCGGGATGCTCGTGATCGCGCTCCTGATCGACTGGCAGGTGACGCTCGTGTCGCTCGTCTGCGTCCCGTTCATCTACTGGGCGATCGGCCTCTACGGAACGCGCATCGTGCCCCGCATCCAGCGCGTCCAGAGCCTCGAGCTGCGGTCGCTGTCGATCGTCTTCGAAGCCATGACGATGCTGCGCGTGATCACGTCGTTCGGCCGCCGGCGGCTGGAGCACTACCGCTTCCTCACGCAGGGCAAGACCGCGGTCGATGCCCGCGTGCGGCTCACGGTCCACCAGACGATGTTCTCGCTGGGCGTGTCCACCGCGATCGCGCTCGGCACCGCGATCGTGCTCGGCTTCGGCGCCTACCACGTGCTCGAGGGCTACATCTCGCTGGGTGAGATGATCGTCCTGATCGCCTACATCTCGTCCGTCTACCAACCGCTCGAGTCGATCAGCGCGACGATCGGCGGTTTGCACCAGAGCTTCGTCTTCCTGAACGCCTCCTTCTCGATCCTGGCCGAGAAGCCCGAGGTGATCGAGAAGCCCGACGCGATCGCGCTCGGCAGGACGAGCGGCGCGGTCACCTTCGACAACGTGAGCTTCTCGTACAAGGGGCGGCAGGGCACGATCCGGAACGTGTCGTTCAGCTGCAAGCCCGGCGACCGCGTGGCGGTCGTGGGCCCGACGGGCGCCGGCAAGACGACGCTCATGAACCTGCTCGTGCGCTTCTACGATCCTGCGCAGGGCACCATCACGATCGACGGCATCGACACGAAGGACATCACCCTCGACTCCCTGCGCGACCAGTTGAGCCTGGTGATGCAGGTCCCGCTCTTGTTCTCGGGGACGATTGCCGAGAACATCCGGTACGGCAAGCTCGATGCGACTATGGACGACATCGTGGCCGCAGCGAAGGCAGCCAACTGCCATGACTTCGTCACGGGCCTGCCCGACGGCTACGAGACGGAGCTGGGCGAGGGCGGCGCGCAGCTTTCCGGCGGCGAGCGCCAGCGGATCGCGGTGGCGCGCGCCTTCATCAGAGGAGCCCCGATCCTGATCCTGGACGAGCCCACCTCGGCGATCGACTCCAAGACCGAGGAGGTGATCCTCGACGCACTCGAGACCCTGATGGAGGGTCGGACCTCCTTCATGATCGCCCACCGGCTGTCCACGGTGCGCAACGCCAACCTGATCCTGGTGATGAACCACGGCGAGGTCGTGGAGCAGGGCAGTCACGACGAGCTCCTTGCCAGGGGCGGCCTCTACTACCAGCTCTACGAAGCGCAGACCGGCCGGGCCGCGGCGATCGAGGCGCAGTACGCGCAGGAGGCGCTGGCTTCGGGAGGCACCCAGCTGGGCGTCTCGGACATCCTCGCCGAGGTCGCGACGGCCGAGGCGCTGGCACGCTACGAGAAGCAGCACCCCCCTTCGCAACCGGCCGAGCCGGCCGCCGCCGAGGCGCCGGGCAACGGCGCGGAACCTGTGCCCGCCGACGGCCACTCATCGGGCCTGCGTGCGCCGATCGTGCCGCAGCCGGGGCCGTCCGGCGAGCCCGCCCGCAAGGCGGCGCCGGCGGTCAAGCCGGCCGCCCGGCACCACGACCCCGCGCCCGCGCCACCCGCCGCCCCGCGGCCGCAGCAGCCGGCAGGGACTCCGGCAACCAACGGCCCGGAGGTCAGCGAGCGGGTGATCGAGGCGCTCACGGATGCCGTCCGCCAGCGCATCCGGCAGGCGCTCGCCCCGGGCACCTCGCAGGGGACCGTCGCGGAACGCCGTGAGCACGGCAGGATCAACACAGGCGACCCGGTGCCGGACGACGGCGTCGAGGGGAGCAACGGCGCGCCTGATCAGGACGGACCCGGATCGGATGCTCCGGGCTCCTCGCCGTTTTCGGCGGGACATGACGCCGGCGCTTAGAAACCCGCCGTCGAAAAAAGTCGTCCTGCTCGGCATGATGACGCGCATCCCCGTGGCCGGGGTGGTCTGGCAGACCGCGCACTACCTGCTCGGCCTCGAGCGCCTGGGCTACCAGGCGTACTACGTCGAGACGCACGCGCGCACGCCGGCGATGCTGATGGAGCGCGAGGAGGACGACAGCTCGGCCCGCGCGGCCGCCTTCGTCGACGGCGTGATGCGGCGGTTCGGGCTCGGCGACCGGTGGGCCTTCTACGCGCTGCACGACGACAACCGCTGCTTCGGAATGAGCCGCACCCAGCTGCGGCGCCTGTACGGCGACGCCCTCTGCCTGATCAACCTCCACGGCGGCACCGAGCCGCGCCCCGAGCTGTACGAGACGGACCGGCTCGTCTACCTGGAGACGGACCCGGTGCAGCTCCAAACCGAGCTGCACTACGGCCTGCAGTCGTCGTTCGACTTCCTCGACCCGCACTGCGCCTTCTTCACCTACGCCGAGAACCTCGGCAGCCCGGACTGCGGGCTCCCGACACAGGACCGGTTCCCCTTCCATCCCACGAGGCAGCCCGTGGTGATGGACCTCTGGCGCGGGCACGGCGCCCCCGGCACCCACCTGACGACGGTCGGCAACTGGCGCCAGCCGTGGCGGGACATCGAGCTGGACGGCGAGCGCTACAGCTGGAGCAAGCACGAGGAGTTCATGAAGTTCATCGACCTGCCGGCGCGGACCGCGCAGCCTTTCGAGCTGGCGTTGTCGAGCTACGAGCCCGCGGACAAGGAGATGCTCGAGGGCAAGGGGTGGCACGTGCGCCACGCGCTCGACTTCTCCACCGACACCGACGCCTACCGCAACTACATCGCCACCTCACGGGGGGAGTTCACCGTCGCCAAGGACCAGAACGTGCGCCTGCGCACCGGCTGGTTCAGCGATCGCAGCATCACCTACCTGGCCGCGGGCCGCCCGGTGATCAGCCAGGACACCGGCTTCTCGAACGTCTTCCCAACCGGCGAGGGGCTGTTCGGGTTCTCGTCGATGGACGAGATCCTGGCGGCGGTCGATGCGATCAACTCGGACTACCCGCGCCACAGCCGCGCGGCCGAGGAGATCGCCCGGGAGTACTTCGCTCACGACGTCGTGCTGAGCCGGCTGCTGGCCGACGTCGGCGCGGACCTGTGCAGCGGCCGGGGCTACACCGCGACGCGCGCGGACACCGCGCCGTTCCCGCCCACGCTCGACCTGGAGCCGGTGTCGCGCCGCCCGACCAGGCTCGCGCCCGAGACCGAGGCCCACGTCGCCGCGCGGCCGGTGCCGGAGCGCGCGGTGCAGTCGTGGCCCGGCTGCACGCCTGTCAGCATCGTCATGACCTCGCACGACAACCTGCTCTTCACGCGCATGTGCATCGAGAGCGTGCTCACCTGCACGGAGTACCCGGCATACGAGCTGATCGTCGTCGACAACGGCTCGACCGACGGCACGCCGCAGTACCTCAGGGAGCTGGCGGCGCGCAACTCGCAGGTGAGGCTGGTCCTGAACAGCCGTAACGCCGGGTTCGCACGGGCCTGCAACCAGGGTGCCGTGCTGGCCACCGGCGAGGTGGTCGTGCTGTTGAACGACGACACGCTCGTCACTCCGGGCTGGCTGCCGCGCCTGATCGCGCCGCTGGCCGACCCCGGGATCGGGCTGGCCGGGGCGGTCACGAACCGCATCGGCAACGAGGCCGAGATCCCGGTGTCGTACCGGACCTGGGGCGAGCTGCTGGACTTCACCAGGGAGCGAGCCCGCACCCACGCCGGGCGGATCATCGACATCGGCACGGTCACGATGTTCTGCATGGCCCTGCGCAGGGAGGCTCTGGAGCGGATCGGCCCGCTCGACCAGCGCTTCGAGATCGGCATGCTGGAGGACGACGACTACTCGCGCCGCGCGCGCGAGGCCGGTTACCGGCTCGTGTGCGCGGAGGACGCGTTCGTTCATCACTTCGGTGAGACGTCGTTCGGCAAGCTCGTCTCCACCGGCCGGTACGGCGAGATCCTGGAGGAGAACAAGCGCCGCTTCGAGGAGAAGTGGGGGGAGCCGTGGCGGCCTTACGAGCGCCGCCCCGATCCCGACTACGAGAGCCTGCGCACCCGCATCCGAGAAGTCGTCGCGGACGCGCTCCCCGCGGAGGCCACAGTGCTGGTCGTCAGCAAGGGCGACGTGGAGCTGCTCGAGCTGGGCGGCCGGCGCGCGCGGCACTTCCCCGAGGCCGAGGACGGAACCTGGGCGGGCCACCATCCGGCAGACAGCTCCGAAGCGGTCGCGACGCTCGAGGCGATGCGCGAGTCGGGCGGCGAGTTCATCCTCTTCCCGCGCACGGGCATGTGGTGGCTGCAGCACTACGACGGGCTGCTCGAGCACCTCGAGCGCCGCTACGACACGATCGTCCGGGACGAGGACGTCTGCGTCATCTTCGCGCTCAACGGACGCACCCGGTGACCACTCCACGCTGCACAATCGTGATCCCGGTGCACTCCCGGGCGGGCCTCACGCGCCGCTGCCTGGAGACGATCCTGGCCGACCCGCCCGCGACCTCGTTCGAGGTCCTCGTGGTGGACGACGCGTCGGAGGACGAGACGCCGGGCCTGCTCGCCGGCCAGCCGGCGCACGTGCGCTCCATCAGGAGGGAGCAGCGAGGAGGCTTCGCGACAGCCTGCAACGACGGCGCCGCGGAGGCCGGCGGCGAGCTGCTGGCCTTCCTGAACAACGACACCGAGCCCCGGCCCGGCTGGCTGGACGCGCTCGTGGAGCACGCCGACGCGCATCCCGAGGCGGCGGCGGTCGGAGCGAAGCTCCTCTTCCCCGACGGCACGGTGCAGCACGCAGGCGTCGCGATCTGCCAGGACGGGCGGCCGCGCCACGTCTATGCGGGCTTCCCCGCCGATCACCCGGCGGTGGAGCGACCCCGCGCGTTCCAGGCGGTGACCGCGGCCTGCATGCTGGTGCGGCGCCCGGCCTTCGAGCAGGCCGGCGGCTTCGACCCGGCGTTTCGCAACGCGCTCGAGGACGTCGACCTGTGCCTGCGCCTGCGGGAGACGGGCGCCCAGGTGCACTACTGCCCCACGAGCGTCGTCACCCACCTGGAGTCGGCCTCGCGCGGCCGCGGGTCCCGGGACGTCCAGCACAACTTCGACCTCTTCCAGGAACGCTGGGGCGACCGCGTGGAGCGCGACGACCTCGCGCTCTATATAGAGGACGGCCTGCTGAAGGTCAGGTATCGCGACACGTACCCGATCGGCTTCGAGGTCGCCCCGGAGCTCGCGACCCTGAAACCCGGTGGGGCAGGGCAGGGAGTCATCGAGTCCCAGCAACGCCACATATCCCTATTGCTCCGAGAAGTCGTGCGGCTGACTGCCTACGTGGCGGAGCTGGAGCTGCAGAGCCGTGGGCCCGGGGACGCTCCCCGGAGACTCCCGGGGTTCTCGCCTCCGGGGAGGGTCCCCGGACCAGCGGCAGCGGCCATAGAGAAGGAGATCCTGGAGCTCCAGCAGCAGATCGCAACAACGGGCAACGGATTTCAGGCCAGCCCGATCCTGGCCTACGAGCGCCTCCTGTCCGATATCAGAAGCGTTGTGGAGGAGTCCGTGCCAGAGGATGCGACCGTGCTCGTGGTCAGCCGCGGGGACGACGAGGCGCTGGAGCTGAGCGGCCGCCGGGCCTGGCATTTCCCGCAGGAGGCCGACGGCACCTATGCCGGCAGCTACCCCAAGGACTCCGACGAGGCGGTCGCCCACCTGGAGGAGCTGCATTCGCGCGGCGCGCAGTACCTGCTCGTGCCGAGCACCTCGGCCTGGTGGCTGGACCACTACGACGGGTTCGCGCGCCACCTGAGCGAGCACGCGCGGCGGCTGGCCGAGCGCGAGGAATGCGTTCTCTACGCGCTGGAGGGGGAGTCACGGTGACCGGATTCCTCCAGGGCACGCCCGACTACTTCGGCCTCGTGGACCAGGTCACGTCCATGGTGACGGCCGTGGTGCCCCCTTCCAAGACCGTGCTGGTGGTCAGCAAGGGCGACGACAACCTGCTGCAGCTCGGCTCGCGCACCGGGTGGCACTTCCCGCGCACGGAGGACGGCCGCTATGCGGGCCACTACCCGGCGGACAGCGAGGACGCGGTGCGCCAGCTCGAGCACCTGCGCGAGCGCGGCGCGGGCTACGTCGTCTTCCCGTCCACCTCGCTGTGGTGGCTCGACCACTATCCGGAGCTGGCCCGCCACCTCGACGACCGCTACACGTGCCTGGTGCGCGACGACGACAGCTGCGCGATATACGACCTCACGCAGGCGCGGGCCGAGCCGGCCGCGGCGGGCGACGCATCCGCACCCGCGGCTGCCGGCACCGCGAACGGCGAGGCCGTCCCGCCGCCTCCGCCGGACCGGCGCGAGCTGCAGCTGCGCGCCTTCCTCGACAACCTGCTGCCCGAGCACGCAAAAGTCCTCGTGGCGTCGTCGGGAGCGGACCTCGAGGCCCCGCGGGAGCAGGGCGTGGAGTTCCTGGTCGTCCCCACCGGGGCCCCGGTTGCCTGGGACCACCCGGAGCTGGTCGAGCAGATCGAGCGTGGTCACCGCTGCATCGCGCGGCAGCGCTACCTCTGCTCGGTGTACGACCTGGCCCACCCCGCCACCGCCGGGCGGGAGTCCCCGCCCCCGGCGCAGAAGACAGGTGGCCGGAGCTGGCTGCGCCGCTGGCGCCGCGGAGAGACGGAGCAAGGCTGACGGGCATGCAGAAGACCAAGGTCCTTTACGTGCTGCACAACCATCCCGCGCTGTTCCCGGGCGGCGCGGAGGCATACGCCCTCGAGCTGTACGAGACGCTGCGCGAGTCGCCCGAGTTCGAGCCGCTGCTCGTGGCGCGCATCGGGTCCAACATCGCGTCGGCGCGCGGTGCGCACCCCGGCGCCCCGTTCAGCGCCGTCGGCGGCGACCCGAACCAGTACTTCCTCTACACGCAGACCGACGACTTCGACAGCTTCAAGATGACCTCGCGCGACAAGAACCTCTACACGCAGTACGTCGCGGAATTCATCGAGGCGCACAAGCCCGACATCGTGCACTTCCAGCACACGCTCTTCATCGGGTACGACCTCGTGTCGGCGGTCCGCCGCATGCTTCCCGACGCTCCGCTCTTCTACACGCTGCACGAGTTCATCCCGATCTGCCACCGGGACGGGCAGATGTTCCGCACCAACGGGGAGCTGTGCACCCACGCCTCACCGCGGCGCTGCAACGAGTGCTTCCCGGCGATCCCGCCGCAGGACTTCTTCCTGCGCGAGCGCTTCATCAAGCTGCACCTCGACAACATCGACATGTTCCTGGCGCCGAGCAGGTTCCTGCTGGAGCGGTACGTCGACTGGGGCATCCCCCGCGAGCGCATCCGCTTCGAGGACTACGGGCGCATCGCCACCAACGGCGCCGTACCGGCGATGCCCGCGTCGGAAGACAAGCGGAACCGCGTCGGGTTCTTCGGCCAGCTGAACTACTTCAAGGGCGTGGACGTGCTGCTGGAGGCGATGGCACTCCTGGGCGAACACGGCGTCGACGCGCACCTCACGATGCACGGCGCCAACCTCCAGCTCCAGCCCCAGCGCTTCCGTGACGAGTTCGACGCCCTCCTGGGCAAGATCCGCCAGCGGGCGAACAACGTGACCCTGGCCGGCGAGTACGTGCACGACGACCTGCCGCGCCTGATGGCAGAGGTGGACTGGGTCGTGGTCCCCTCCCGCTGGTGGGAGAACTCGCCGCTCGTCATCCAGGAGGCATTCCAGTACCAGCGGCCGGTGATCTGCAGCGACATCGGCGGCATGGCGGAGAAGGTCACGGACGGGGTCGACGGCCTCCACTTCCGCGCCGGTGACCCGCGGAGCCTCGCCCGCGTGCTCGAGCGCGCCGCCACGACGCCGGCGCTGTGGGAGTCGCTGCGGGCCGGCATCCCCGGCATCTACGACATGCAGACCCACATCGCGAGCCTCGGGAGCATGTACCGGGAGGAGCTGGAGCGCCGCCAGTCGCGCCCGCGGGAGCTGGCGACGTGACCGGCCCGGTCCTGCGCGCAGTCTGGCTCGGCAGCCGCACGATCCTCGCGGCGGGCCCCGTCGCGGAAGGCGACCGGGCGGCCGCCGGGGACATCACCCTGGAGACGAAAGCCGCGGCTTACGAGCGCGACGGTGCGCCGGGCGCCGTCGTGCTCGCACACCTGCCGCCCGGCGCGGCAGGCGGCGATGCCACCGTGCTGGCGATCGGCGAGGCGCGGGCCGGCGTCCCCGAGCTGGGCCCCGGCGACCAGGCCCTGCAGGCGCTGATCCGCAACGAGCTCAGCGGGCTCGACGCCGCGCAGCGCGCCCGGCTGCTCGAATTCGTCCTCGCCGGGGCGGCGGGCGACCTGCGCGGTCCGGGCGCGATCGCCATGGCGGGCCGGCTGGCGCGGCTGCGCGACGGGCTGCGCGAGCAGCTGCCGCGCACGGTCGCGACCGACGACGATCCTTACGCCGTCGAGCTCGAGGCGATCTATGCGCTCGACGACGAGTCCTTCTGGGTGCGGGGCTGGCTGCACGACGCCGACGACGCGGTCGAGTCGCTGGTCGCCGTGTCTCCCGAGGGTGCGCGCGCCGACCTGCTGAGCGGCGCCTACCGGCACGAGCGGCTGGACATCCAGGAGCGTTTCTCCGCGTTCGGCGGCGCGCCGGACGAGCGGCACGGATTCATGGCCCTCCTGTCGCTGCCCGCGCCGAGTCACCTCCCGGGCGGGTGGATCGTGGAGCTGCGCACGGCGAGCGGCGTGGCACTCGAAGTCGAGGGACCCGAGGTCGAGCGCCGGCTCGAGCGCACGCGGGCGCATCTGCTGCACCACATGTCGGTGGAGCGGCCAAGCAGTGACGAGCTCGTCGCCGGGCACATCCATCCCGCGCTGCAGCGGATCCAGGCACAGCTCGAGGCAGCCGTGAAGGTCGAGACCGTGGTCGACGTCGGAGATCAGGTGCCGCGCACTCCCGAGGTGAGCGTGATCGTGCCGCTCTACAAGCGCATCGACTTCGTCGAGCACCAGCTTGCGCACTTCGCCGTGGACCCCGAGATGGCCGAGGCGGAGATCATCTACGTCCTGGACTCCCCCGAGATCGCGGACAACCTGCTCGACTCGGTCAACGCCCTCAGCGTGCTGCACCGCATCTCGCTGCGGGTGGCCGTGATGGCGAGCAACGCCGGCTTCTCGGGCGCGAACAACGCCGCCGTCTCGGTCGCCCGCGGCCGCCGGATCGTCCTGCTCAACTCCGACGTGATCCCGGACCGGCCCGGCTGGCTGGGGAAGATGTCGGCGTTCTACGACGCGACGCCGGGTATCGGCGCGCTGGGCCCCAAGCTCCTGTACGAGGACGACTCCCTCCAGCACGCGGGCATGTACTTCCACCGGCCGCCGGGCGCGCGCGCATGGGCGAACCACCACTACTTCAAGGGGATGCACCGCACCTTCCCGGCCGCCAACGTCGCGCGTGCCGTGCCGGCGGTGACGGGGGCGTGCATGATGATCGACCGCGACCTCTACGAGGAGGCGGGCGGGCTGTCGCACGCCTACGTCCAGGGCGGCTACGAGGACTCCGACCTGTGCCTGCGCCTGATCGAGATGGGACGGGAGAACTGGTACATGCCGGGCGCCGAGCTGTACCACCTGGAGGCGCAGTCCTTCACCGCCGAACGGCGCAAGCCCGCCGCCGCGTACAACGTGTGGCTGCACACCAAGACGTGGAGCGACCGCATCGAGTCGGTTGCCAGGGACTACGGCGGCCATCCGCTGACCGGCAAGGCCTCGGCGGTCGCCGAGCCCTCGCGATGACCGCACGCGCCGGGGGTGAGCGAGTGACCGTCCCCCTTTGCGAGATCGACAGCGTGCACGTGGCCGAGGCGGACGGGCGCGGCGTTTCCGCGGCGGCGCTCGAGGCACCCGCGCCCGGCGATCGTTCGCCCACGTGGACGCTGCCCGTGTCCGGCTGGGTGATCGGACAGCGGGCACCCGCGCGGCAGGTGCGCGTCGGCCGCGGCGCCGCAAGCTGGGCGCTGCCCGTGCACGACCACCGAGCCGACGTCGCCGACGGCCACCCCGGCCGCGAGTGGGCCCGCCACGCCGGGTTCTCCGGCGCCGTGAACACCCTGCGGCTGCCGCCGCGGTTCGAGCTCGCCGTGACGGCCGAGCTCGAGGACGGCACGGAGTGCAGCCTCGGCACGATCGCCGGCCATCGCGCACCGCTCCACACCTCCTACGAGCCCGACCTCCAGCCGCTCTTCGTGACGACGCTCGGCCGCACCGGCTCCACGTGGCTGATCCACCTGCTCGGCCGTCACCCCGCCGTGACCGCATACCGCCCGTTCTCGTTCGAGCCGCGGGCCGCGACGTACTGGATCGACGTGCTCACGAGCCTCGCCGAGCCCGCCTCCTACACGCAGCAGGTGGAGGGAGAGGTGCACTACCCGCGCCCTTGGTGGCTCGGGTCGGGCACGCGCATGACGTCGGAGCTGCTCCCGGACGAGGAGCTCGCGCGCTGGCTGGGCTCGGAGCACGTGGCGGACCTGGCGTCGTTCGCCCAGCAGCGCATCGACGCCGTGTACCGGCACGTGGCCGCGCTCGACGCCGGCGAGCCGGAGTTCTTCGCCGAGAAGTGCCTGCCGGAGAGCAACGTGCCGCAGCTGCTGCACGAGCTCTATCCGGAGGGGCGTGAGATCTTCCTCGTGCGCGACTTCCGGGACATGCTGTGCTCGATCCGCTCGTTCAACGACAAGCGCGGCAGCGCCGCGTTCGGGCTCGACGGAACGGGCGCGGAGGAGACGTACGTGCTCGAGGGGCTGGCGCCGTCGATCGCAAACCTGCGCGACGAATGGCACGCCCGAGCCGGCAGCGCGACGCTGGTCCGCTACGAGGACCTGATCCTGGATCCGGAGACGACTCTGCGCGGCCTGCTCGACCACGCGGGCCTGGACGCGTCTGCCGAACTTGTCGCCGAGATGCTCACGCGAGCGTCCGAGCCGGTGCCGGGGATGACGGTGCACATGACGGCCGACGGGCAGCGCGCATCGATCGGGCGGTGGCAGCGGGAGCTCGAGCCGCGGCTGCGCGAGATGTGCGACGAGGCCTTCGGTGACGCGCTGGCCGAGTTCGGCTACGAGCCCACGAGGGCGGCAGGGCCGCAGGGATGAAGCTGAGCGAGATCGCGGCGGTCGACGTGGTGGCTCCGGAGGGGGAGGACCTGTGGGGCTTCCACCTCGACGCCCCGCAAGCAGCCGCAACGCACGACGCATATGCGTTCGACGTCCGCGGGTGGGTCCTGGGCCGCCGCGAGCGCGTGACGTCGGTCGAGCTGATGCACGGGTCCCGGCTGCTGTGGCGCGTGCCGGTCGACATCGAGCGCGAGGAGGTCTCGCAGGAGTTTCCGCAGGCCGACGGGGGCGCCACCGGCTTCTTCACGATCGTCAACTCCCTGAACCTGCCCCCCGAGTTCGAGATCCTCCTGCGGGCGCGGCTCGCGGACGCATCCCGGGTCCCGCTGGCCAGACTGCGCGGCCGCCGGGAGCCTCTGCGGACGGTCTTCGAGCCGCAGATCGACCCGCTGCTCGTGACCACCCTGGGGCGCACGGGGTCGACCATCCTGATGAAGGTGCTCGCGGCTCATCCCGAGGTCGTGGCCTGCTCGCCCTTCCAGCACGAGGCGCGCGTCGCCACGTACTGGATGGGCGTGATGAAGTCCCTCACCGATCCGGTCAGCTACCGGCGGCAGATCAACCCCACCGGGACGATCGACGGCACGTGGTGGATCGGCGACACGCCGCCCCTGCCGCGACGGCCGAAGGACCCTCACCTCGCACGGTGGCTGGACGTCGACGCGGTCCGCGACATCGCGGCGTTCTGCCAGAGCCGGATCGAGGCCGCGTACACCGAGGTGGCCGCCGATGCCGCGGGCACACCGCGTTACTTCGCCGAGAAGTACCGCCCCGACCGCATCTCCGCGATGATGTCCGAGCTGTACCCGCGCGCGAGAGAGATCGTGCTCGTGCGCGACTTCAGGGACATGGTCGCTTCGATGTTCGCCTACAACGTCAAGCGCGGCCGGATGGGATTCCGCCGTGACAAGTTCGACGACGACGCGCAATACGTGATCAGGCAGATCAAGCCCAGCGTCGCGGCGCTCACCGAGGCGTGGAAGGCGCGC
Organism: Solirubrobacterales bacterium; assembly: GCA_035650255.1. Lineage (GTDB taxonomy): Bacteria > Actinomycetota > Thermoleophilia > Solirubrobacterales > JBBDJG01 > DASRIA01. The sequence goes on along the minus strand of DASRIA010000009.1, from coordinate 19,072 downwards.
AGCGACAGCGCCCACCTGGTCCGCTACGAGGACCTCGTGCTGGACCCGGAGCCGACGATCGCCGCACTCCTCGACCACCTGGGCCTTCCGGCGGACGGCCACGCCGCCGCAATGGCGGCCGCCCTCACGGCGCGCGACCCGGAGACGGAGTGGCACCGCACGACTCCCGATCCCGCGGCATCGATCGGGCGCTGGCAGAGGGACCTCGACGAGGGAGTCCGCCTCGCCTGCGAAGAGGCCCTCGCGCCGGAGCTGCAGGCGTTCGGGTATCCGCTCGAGAAGGCGCCGGTCTGAGATGGTGATCGGCAAGGACTTCGCCTGGGCACACCTGCCCAAGACGGGGGGCGACGCGACGCTCGCGATGTTCAAGATGTTCCCCGACCTGGTCGAGTTCGCCGATCCCCAGGACTCGAACGACAAGCACGCCCACTTTCACTCGCGCGCACAGCAGTTACGGGGGAAGATCCTGGTGATGAACTTCCGGCGACTTCCCGCGTGGGCCCTGAGCCGCGCGCAGCACGTTGCGCGGCGCGGCAAGTGGCCGGAGTACGAGCCGATCCCGATGCCGACCCCGGACGAGCTCGCCGACAGCCCCTTTCCCGACAGCCGCCTCATGGTGCACACCGACGAAGGCTGGTTCTGGCCCGACCACTGGCTGCGGATGGAGTCGCTGGCCGACGACTTCCTCGCCTTCGTCTCGAGCCTGCGGGACGTGAGCGACGCCGAGCGGGAGCGCGTGCAGGCCCTGGGCCCGGTCAACTCCGCGGACTACGACCGCGAGCTCGAGAACTGGTTCACCCCCGAGCAGGTCGGTCGCATGTACCTGAACAACCCCTCCTGGGCGACGCTCGAGCAGGAGCTGTACGGCGACCTCTACGAGCCGGCCGCCGCCGGCGCCGGGAGGGCCTCCTGATGGCGCTGTGGGAGGTCGTGGACCTGATCGAGCCGCAGGAGTCGGAAGAGCACCTGCGCACGTGGTTCATCGAGGTCCCCCGCCGCAGCCCGGAGGACGTGCTGGCGCGCGGCGACCGCTTCACGATCGACATCAAGGGCTGGGTCGTGGGCCGGCACGCGCGGGCGACCGCGGTCGAGCTGGTCTACCACGGCCAGCTCGTGCACACGACCCCCGTGCGCGGCGAGCGGCCCGACCTCACGCCGGCGTTCCCCGACCTCGACCCGCACCTGGACATGCACTTCCACGCGATGCTCGGGATCGTCGGGCTGCGCCCCGAGTTCGAGGTCCAGATTCGCGCGGTGCTCGAGAACGGCATGCGCGTGCCGATGGGCGACATGCGCGTCCGGCACCAGCCGCTGCGCACGGGCTACGACCCCGTGCTGCGGCCCATCGCCGTGACCTGCCTGGGCCGCAGCGGCACCACCTGGCTGATGCGGATGCTGCGCCACCACCCCGAGATCGTCGTGTACGACCGCCACCCCTACGAGCAGGGGTTCGCCAAGTACTGGATGCACATGCTGCGCGTGCTCTCGCAGCCGGCCGACCACATCAACTCGTATCAAGAGGAGAGCTTCTACAACGAGATCTTCCAGCTCGGCTACAACCCGTTCTACGACGTGGTCGTCTCCCAGCAGCAGGAGGCGCGGCAGTGGCTCGGCCGCGAGTACGTCGAGCGGCTCGGGCGTTTCTGCCAGTCGAGCATCGACGACCTGTACTCGACGATCGCGGCGGCACAGGGGCAGGCGCCACCGATCTACTTCGCCGAGAAGCATCAGTGGCCCAACTACGTCCCGGTGCTGATGTGGGAGATCTACCCGAAGGCGAAGGAGATCTTCATGGTGCGCGACTTCCGGGACATGGTGTTCTCGATCCTCGCCTTCGACCGCAAGCGCGGGTACCCGGGCTTCGGCCGCCCCGACGGGGTCACCGACGAGGAGTACGTGCGCGGCGAGCTGCTCAAGATGGCGGTGAATCTCCGGAACAGCTGGTTTACACGCAAGGACCGCGCACACCTGGTGCGCTACGAGGACCTGATCTGCAAGCCGGCCGAGACGGCGCACGGGATCCTCTCGTACCTCGAGCTGGACGCCTCGGAGGAGCACGTCACGCGGCTGCTCGCGGCCGGGGCCGCCGACTCTCCGGAGGTGCGCGAGCATCGCACGCTGGAGCGCGCGGAGGAATCGATCGGGCGCTGGCGCCGGGAAGGCGACGAGCGCTTCCGCGAGTTCTGCAACGAGGTGTTCGAGGAAGTCCTCGGCGACTTCGGGTACTCAGACGTCGAATATGTCGGCCAGTAGCCTGCGGGGCTGACGTGCCCACCATCCTGGTCGGGGGGTCGGTCGCGCAGCGACCGGGCAGCGGAGGGCACACCTGGGTCTTCCTGCAGTACCTGCTGGGGTTTCAGCGCCTCGGCTACGACGTCGTGCTGGTGGACCGGCTCGACGCCGACATGTGCGTCGACGAGGCCGGCCGCCCGTGCGACCCCGAGCGCTCGATCAACGTGCGCTACGTGCGGGAGGTGATGGAGCGCTGCGGGCTCGGCGAGCGCTGGGCCGTGCTGGTCGACGGGGGAGGGCGGTCGCTGGGGATGGACCGCGCGGCACTCGATCGAGCTGCCGGCGATGCGGAGCTGATCCTGAACGTGAACGGGTTCGTCGACGACCCCGAGGTGATGTCCCGTGCGGGGCTGCGCGCCTACCTCGACATCGATCCCGGCTTCGGGCAGATGTGGAGAGCGCTCGGCCTGCACGACATGTTCGCGGGACACGACGCCTACGTGACGATCGGCGAGCGGATCGGCGAGCCCGACTGCACGATCCCGACGTGCGGCCTGGACTGGGTCACCACGCCGCAACCGGTGGTCCTGGCGGAATGGGAGCCCCAGCCGCCCGCCTGGGAGCGTGGCTTCACCTCCGTCGCGAGCTGGCGCGGCCCGTTCGCCCCGATCGAGTACGACGGCGTCACCTATGGGCTGCGCGTGCACGAATTCCGCCGCTTCGTCAAGTTGCCGCGGCGCTCGGACGAGAAATTCGAGGTGGCCCTCGACATCCACGAAGCGGAGACTCCAGACCTCGAGCTGCTCGCCGAAGGCGGCTGGCGGCTCGCGGACCCGGCCGTGGCCGCCGGGGACCCGTGGGCCTACCGGGATTACGTGCAGGGCTCCAAGGCGGAGCTGATGGTGGCGAAGGGCATGTACGTGCAGAGCCGCAGCGGCTGGATGAGCGATCGCAGCATCTGCTACCTGGCCTCGGGGCGGCCGGTGGTGGCACAGGAGACCGGGTTCAGCAGCCTCTACCCGGCCGGGGAGGGCCTGCTCGCGTTCGACGATCTCGACGGCGCCGTGGTATGCGTGGAAGAGGTGGCGGGCGACTACGAGCGCCACAGCCGCGCGGCCCGCGCCCTCGCAGAGGAGCACTTCGATTCGGACAAGGTCCTGCGGCGGCTGCTGTCGGGGCTTGGGATACCCTAAACCCGCCGTGGCCCGAGAACGCACGAAGGTCGACACCGAGCAGCAGCCGCGCAGCCGGCGCCGCCTCAACTGGGGGTGCGGCGAGTGGGCGCAGCCGGGGTGGATCAACTCCGACATCAAGGAGAACGAGGGCGTCGACATCGTGGCCGACATCCGCGACGGCTTGCCGATCGACTCCGACAGCATCGAGTACGCGGTCTCGATCCACTCACTCCCGGAACTCCCGTTCACGGAGCTGGTGCCCGCGCTCGAGGAGCTGCGCCGCGTGCTGAAGCCCGGCGGCGTGCTGCGCCTCGCGCTGCCCGACCTCGACAAGGGCATCGACGCATACCTGCGCAAGGACAGCAGCTACTTCAAGGTGCCGGACAAGGATGCGAAGAGCGTCGGCGCCAAGTTCGCGACGCAGATGATCTGGTACGGCTACTCGCGCAGCCTGTTCACGCACGAGTTCGCCCACGAGCTGCTCGAGAAGGCCGGCTTCAGCCACGTCCACCACTGCTCGTTCCGGCACACCGCCAGCCCTTATCCGGAGATCGTCAACCTCGACAACCGAGAGCAGGAAAGCCTGTTCCTGGAGGCCGTCAAATAGCCAAGGTCCTGTTCTACCGGGACTTCAGACGTTTCACGGGCGGCGACCTCAAGGTCTGGGACTACTTCAACCACGTGCGCTCGTCGCCGGGCCATTCGGCCCACGTGCGCTTCAGCGCGCAGTCGGTTTGGGACTCCACGAACCCGTGGACCGAGGCGCAGGAGTGCGTGCTCGCACCTGAGGAGGAGATCGACTTCGACGTCGTCTTCGTGTCGGGAACGGACTGGCGGCGGGTGATCCCCGAGGAGCAGCGGCCCCGCTACTCGAAGCCGGTCGTCAACCTCATCCAGCACGTCAGGCACGCCTGCGAGGACGACACCCTGGGCCGGCGGATGCTGCTGCGCCACAGCGCGATCCGCATCTGCGTGAGCCCGGAGGTCGAACGGGCGATCGTCGGGACCGGCCAGGTGCGCGGTCCCGTCTTCACGATCCCCGATGCGATCGACGTGGGGTACGTGGAACGGCTGGCCGGCGCCGGGCCGCGCGACATCGACGTGCTCGTGGCGGCGAACAAGCAGCCCGAGCTGGGCGCCTCGCTCGCTCGCAGCCTGCGCGTGGCGGACCGCAGGGTGGAGCTCGTGGACAGCCGCGTCCCGCGCAGCGAGCTGGTCGGCCTGATGGGCCGGGCGCGCGTCACGGTGGCGATCCCGAACCCCAAGGAGGGCTTCTACCTGCCCGCCGTCGAGGGCATGGCCGCCGGCACGGTGGTCGTGTGCCCGGACTGCATCGGCAACCGCTCCTACTGCCTCGACCGCGAGAACTCGTTCCGCCCCGGGTACGCCGAGGAGGCGATCCGGGCGGCCGCGGAGGAGGCCCTCGCGCTCGACGGGACGGCGCTCAGCGACCTGCTGGGGGCAGCCCACCAGACCGCGCGGGCCCACGACCTGCCCGGCGAGCGGCGCGCGTTCCTCGACATCCTCGACCGCGTCGACGAGCTGTGGGCCGCGGCCGACTGACCCTGCTCAACGCTGCTGCGAGAAGACCGGGTACAAGGTTGATGGTCTTGTTCGCTCCTGCGATACCGATCCATCACGGTGGGAGGCGCGGTGTTTCGGGATGTGCGCGCTACCGCGCGGCCGGCTTGCGGAACAGCACGGCGTCCTGCTGGATGTCGAGCGCGCCCGCAGGGGAGAAGTCGAGCAGCTCCAGCCCTGCGCCCAGCACGTCGCGCACGTAGCTCTCGGGGTGGTAGACCGAGCACTCGTTGCTCCCGGCGCGCTCGGCTTCGAGCACCACGAGTTCCCCGGCCTCGAACGCCGGTGCGATCTGCTCGTACATCCCGTGCTCGCGCATGTACTCCACCCGGCTGCGGCCGTGGAAGGTGGGCAATAGGACGCCGCCGGGCCGGGTGACGCGCGTCAGCTCCTCCATCCACGGGATCTGCAGCTCGGCGTCCAGGTGCGTGAATATCGACAGGGCGTAGACCAGGTCGAACGAGTCGTCCTCGAACGGCAGCGGCGGCTCGAGCTCGTTCACGCGGAACTCGCCGAACGGCAGGTTCTCCGCGCACCACTGCACGAGGTGCGGGTTGTAGTCCGAACCGGACAGCCGGGCGCCGGTGAGGGCGGGCCAGTGCCGGATCACGCGGCCGCACCCGCAGCCGAAGTCGAACAGGGTGCCCAGCCCCGACGGCGGAATGCCGTTGCGGGTGAGCATCTCCGCGATCCAGGTCGCCGCGTAGCGGCCGTAGCGGAAGAACTCCTCGCGCTTGATCCAGCCGGCCACCAGCGCGACCATCTCGGGCGGGGGCAGCGGCAGGCCGTCGTCGCCGGTCTCGGCCTCGGCGCCGTCCCGCGACTGGAGCGCGTACAGGCGGCAGACCTCCTCGTCCACGGGGACCCGGCGGAACTGCGTGCGCAGGAACCGCCTCAGCTCCTCGTGCCGGTCCAGCCACGGATACACATCCGCGGGGACCAGCAGGTACTGAACCCCGTTTGCCCGGAACCGCTCGATCCGGGTCGCGACATGCGCGCTGGACAGCTCGATGCGCTCGGTGTCGAGCACGACCTTGCGCACCTGCCGGTGCTCGAGGTCCGGGATGTCGTCCGGGCCGTTCACCAGCACCCCCACGGACGACCAGAACGGCAGCGCGAAGCGCACCTCGCGCTCCACCGGCCGGAAGCTGTCGATCGTCCTCTGCTCCCCCACTGCGCCACGTACCTTACGCGGCCACGCCGCGCTCCGCGCGACTGGGATAATCGACGCATGCGTCCGCGCAATGCTGAGTGTGCATGGCCACCGTCCTAGTCGGCGGGGCGGTAGCCAACAAGCTGCACAACGGCGGAGAAGCGTGGGTGCGGCTGAGCTGGATCCGGGGCCTGCAGAAGCTGGGCCTCGACGTCTGGTTCGTCGAGCAGATCGACTCCGCCACCTGCGTCGACGCGTCCGGCGCGCCGGCGGCGTTCGCGGAATCGGAGAACCGGCGCTACTTCGAAGCGGTGATGGCGGAGTTCGGGCTCACCGAGCGCGCGTCTCTGCTGTACGAGGACGGCCGTGAGTCGGCAGGGCCCTCGCTCGCGGAGCTCACCGACGTGGCCGCCGGCGCGGACCTGCTCGTCAACATCAGCGGTCACCTGCAGATCCCCGCGCTGATGGACCGGCTGCGGCGCAAGGCGTACGTCGACCTCGATCCCGGGTTCACGCAGTTCTGGCATGCCGATGGCTGGACCGGCCTGGCGGGGCACGACACCTACTTCACCGTGGGGGAGAACATCGGCCGGCCGGGCTGCGAGATCCCGACGGGCGGCCTCGCCTGGCAGGCGGTGCCGCCGCCGGTCGTGCTCGAGGACTGGCCGCCGGCCGCGCGCGACGGCCTTGGCTCGTTCACGACAGTCGGCGCGTGGCGCGGCGCCTTCGGAGTGATCGAGCGCGACGGGCGCACCTACGGCCTGAAGGTGCACGAGTTCCGCAAGATGATCGAGCTGCCCACGAAGGTGCCGTTCCGGTTCGAGATCGCGCTCGACATCTATCCCGGGGACGACCGCGACCGCGAATCGCTCGAATCCAACGGGTGGAACCTGCTGCGGCCCGCGGAGACGGTGCGGGGACCGCTCGAGTTCCGGCGGTTCGTGCAGGGCTCCGGAGCGGAGTTCTCGGTCGCGCAGGGGATCTACGTGGACACCCACAGCGGCTGGTTCAGCGACCGCAGCGTGCGCTACCTGGCCTCGGGCCGGCCCGCTTTGCTCCAGGACACCGGGTTCAGCGACAACTATCCCGCAGGCGAAGGCCTGGTCGCCTTCCGCACGCTGGACGAGGCCGTGGCGGGCGCGCAACGGATTGCAGCCGACTACGACGCGCACCGCGGCGCAGCGCGGGCGCTGGCGGAGGAGCGGTTCGACTCCGACAAGGTGCTGCCCCGCTTCCTCGCTCAGGCCGGGGTCGGCACGTGACCGGCGAGCGGCTGCGCATCCTCGTGAGCGGCATGATCGCCGCCGTCCCGCACCATGGCGGTGCGACCTGGGCGGTGCTCCAGTACGTGCTGGGCCTGCGCGACCTCGGTCACCAGGTGACCTTCGTCGAGCAGGTCGACCCCGGCGCGCTGCGCCCGGAAGGCGCGGCGCTGGAGGAGTCCGTGAACGCCGCCTACATGCGCTCGGTCGCCGGGCGCTTCGGCTTCGCGGACGGATGGGCGCTGCTCGAGGAAGGCACGACCCGCACCACGGGCCTCGGTTACGACGGCCTGCGAGCAGCCGCCCGCGAGGCGGACGTGCTGATCAACATCTCCGGGATCCTGACCGACGACGACCTCATGGGCGCGGCGCGCACCAAGGTCTATCTCGATCTCGACCCTGCCTTCAATCAGCTGTGGCACGCGCAGGGCATCGATATGCACTTCGGCGGCCACGACCGGTTCGTGACGGTGGGCCAGGCCATCGGCACGCCGCACTGCTCCGTGCCGACGTCCGGCATCGACTGGATTCCGACCGTGCCGCCGGTGGTGCTGGAGCACTGGCCGGTCGTGCGGGGCGGCGAGCGAATCACCACGATCGGCAACTGGCGCGGCTATGGCTCGGTCGAGCACGAAGGCGTCAAGTACGGCCAGAAGGCGCACTCGATGCGCGACCTGATGACGCTCGCCGCGCGCACAGACGCGGCGTTCCAGCTCGCGCTCGACATCCATCCGGGCGAGACGCCCGACCTCGAGGCGCTGGACCGCAACGGGTGGCAGATCGTGGACCCGGCGGCCGTGGCGGCGGACCCGGACTCCTACCGGGACTTCATTGCGGGCTCGCAGGCGGAGCTCGGCATCGCCAAGAGCGGCTACGTGCTGTCCCGGTGCGGCTGGTTCAGCGATCGCAGCGCTTGCTATCTCGCTTCCGGCAAGCCGGTGGTCGCGCAGGACACCGGCTTCGGGCGCTTCCTGCCGACCGGCGCGGGCCTGCTGGCCTTCACGACCGAGGACGACGCCCTGGCAGCCGTCGAGGAGGTCCGCTCCGACCACGAGCGGCATGCCGCCGCAGCGCGTGCCATCGCCGAGGAGCACCTCGACTCCCGTACCGTGCTGGCGCGCTTCCTGGACAGGGTCGGGGCGGCGGCATGAGCGCCGTGCCCGATGCCGAGCTCCGCGGCCGGCTCGCGGACGCGCTCTCCGCACACGAGAAGAGGCCCGTGGAGGTGGCCGCGCTCGCGCGGCGCCCGTGCGAGTACCGCACCAGCTTCGCGCTCGAAGAGCTCGAGGTGACGCTCGCGGACGGCCGCACACTGGAGCTGATGTTCAAGGACCTCTCGCGCAGCTGCCTCGACTCGCATGCGCTGCTGGTGAAGCCCGACTTCCTGCACGACCCCGCGCGCGAGATCGAGGTCTATCGCGATCTGCTCGACGGCGCCGGCCTCGGTACGCCGGCGTACTTCGGCTCCTCCGTCGATCCGGCGGCCGACCGCTGGTGGCTCTTCATCGAGAACGTGTCCGGGCCCGTCCTCTGGCAGGTCGGCGAGTTCGAGGTCTGGGAGGAGGCGGCCCGCTGGCTGGCGCGGCAGCACGCGGCGCTGGCGCCGGCGGCCGCGCACGCGCCGCCCGCGCTGCTGCGCTACGGGCCCGACCTGTACCGCACCTGGATCGAGCGCGCGCGCGGCTTTGCGGAGCAGGCCGCGACGCCCTGGAGCGACGAGAAGCGCGCGGCGGTGATCGACCTCGCCACACGCTACGAGCCGGTCGCCGAGCGGCTGGCGACGCTGCCCCCGACGATCGTGCACGGCGAGTTCTATCCCTCGAACGTGCTCGTGCAGCGACCCGCGGGAACGATCCGGATCGCGCCGATCGACTGGGAGCTCGCGGGCGTCGGGCCCGGGCTCCTGGACGTGGCAGCGCTCACGATCGGCAAGTGGACGCCGCCCGAACGGGACGCGCTGGCGCGGGCATATCGCGAGGAGGCGGCCGCCGGCCCCGGCGCGGCGATGCTGCCCGCGGACTTCGACACGTCGCTCGACTGCTGCCGCCTGCACCTGGCGGTCCAGGCACTGGGGTGGGAGCCGGAGTGGCGGCCTCCCGCGGAGCATCGCCACGACTGGCTCGCCGAGTCGGTGCGGATCGCGGGCGAGTTGCGGCTCTAGAGTGGTGGCCCGGATGCCGGAGAGCGAACTGCAGACCAGCCCGCGCGTGCTCGAACTGTTGCGCTTCGCCGTCCCGTGGGACGCGGCCGTCGCGATCGTCGGCCAGGAGCTGGACGGCCTCGGCATGCGCCAGGTCACGCCCCTCGTTCCCACCGGGCGCGCGCTGGCCGGCCTGTCGGACGAGGACGCCGTCGAGCGGGTCGACGCGCTGCGCGCGGACGGCTGCGAGTTCCTGATCGTGGGGGCGTCCGCCTTCACGTGGCTGGGCGAACGGCCGCGTCTGGGGGATCGCCTCGAGACGCGCTACCGGCTGGCCGCCCGCGATCCGGACGCGGGCGCCGTCTTCGCCCTGCACGAGCGGCCGGCCCAGCCGGGCGCGGACGGCCTGCCGCTGCCCCCCGCCGACATGATCCGGATGACCTCCGGGCTGTACCGGCATGCGTCCGACGCGGGCGTGCTCTACCGCCGCTACGAGGAGGGCGGCGCGAAGAGCGCGGCCTTCATCCGCGAGTTCCTCGGGCGCGCCGGAGTCGACATGTCCGGTGTCGATGCGCTGCTCGACTTCGGGTGTGGATGCGGGCGTGTCGTGCGGCACTGGGCCGGGCTCCCGGGCGAGGTGCGCGGCAGCGACTACAACCCGAACCTGGTGCGCTGGTGCGCGGACAACCTGCCGTTCGCGCAGTTCGACGTCAACGAGGGCGAGCCGCCCCTGCCCTACGCAGACGACTCCTTCGACTTCCTCTACTCGATCTCGATCTTCACTCATCTCGACGAGCCGCTCCAGCGCCCGTGGATGGACGAGCTCGTCCGGGTCGTGCGACCCGGCGGCCTGATCCTGATCACGGTCTCGGGCGAGGTGTATGCGCGCCGGCTGCCCGGCTGGGAACACCTGCGCGAGCGGTTCGAGACCGGCCGCCTGGTCGTCAGGAGGCCCGAGCGCACGGGATCGAACTCGTGCTCGGTGCTCCATCCGCGCGAGTACCTGGACACGCTCATCGGAGGCCTCGAGCTGGTCGCCCTGGAGCCGGGCGTGCGCCCGGCCGGGTGGCAGGACGCCGTGCTGCTGCGCACGCCGGAGCGGTGATGGCGCAGCGCGTCCTGATCGTCAACGCGGATGACTTCGGCCTCAGCCCGGGCGTGAACGCCGGCGTCGCGCGCGCGCACGAGGAGGGGATCCTCACCAGCGCCAGCCTGATGGTGCGGTTCCCGGCAGCCGCGGAGGCGGCCGAGTACTCGCGCGCCGCCTCCGGCCTGAGCCTCGGCCTCCACGTCGACCTCGGCGAGTGGGTCTACAGGGACGGCGACTGGGAAACGGTCTACGAGGTCGTGTCGCTCGACGACCCGGATGCGGTGGTCGACGAGGTCGGCCGGCAGATCGAGTCCTTCCGCCGGCTCACGGGCCGCGACCCGAGCCACATCGACTCGCACCAGCACGTCCACAACTGGCCGCCGGTCGTCGCCTCGTTCCGCACGCTCGCGCTCGCGCTCGGCGTGCCGCTGCGCCACTACACACCGGGCGTGGCCTATTGCGGCGACCTGTACGGGCAGGCCAGGGACGGGACGCCGATACCGGATGCGATCACGCCGGATGCCCTGATCCGGATAATCGAGGGGCTGCCGCCCGGGACCACCGAGCTCGCCTGCCACCCCGGTCTGGGTGGCGACAGCGGCTCGACGTACGACCGCGAGCGCACCCAGGAGGTCGAGGTCCTGTGCGACCCGCGCGTGCGCGAGGCGCTCGACCGCGTAGGGGTCGCACTACGCTCGTTTGCAGACCTTTCGTCCAGCGAAGCAACGTAACCCGCTAGGGTTCCGCACTTATGGCGCAAGAAGGATTCACATTGTGGCTCACCGGCCTGCCCCGATCGGGCAAGAGCACCGTCGCGGGACTCGTGGCCGGCCGCCTGCGATCCGTGGGCGTCGAGCACATCGAGGTGCTCGACGGCGACATCGTGCGCGACGGCCTGTGCCGCGACCTGGGCTTCTCGCGCGAGGACCGCACGGAGAACATCCGCCGCATCGCGTTCGTCAGCAAGCTCCTGACCCGCAACGGGGTCGCGGTGATCGTGGCCGCGATCTCACCGTACCGCGAGGACCGCGAGCTCGCCCGGGAGGAGATCCAGTCCTTCGTCGAGGTGTGGTGCCACGCGTCGGCGGACGATTGCGCCGCGCGCGACTACAAGGGCCTCTACGAGAAGGCCCGCCGCGGCGAGATCACGAACCTGACGGGCGTCAACGACCCCTACGAGGAGCCCGAGGACGCCGATCTCGTGCTCGACACCGTAGGGGAGCCGCCCGAGGACAGCGCAGAGCGCGTGATGGCGCTCCTGCGCGAGCGCGGGCTGCTGCGCTAGCTCCCGGCTGTCTCAGCTAGCCGGCTTGCTTACCTGCGCCGGGGCGCCAGGAGCGTGACCCGGCCGCGAGCAGTGTTCGCGTCACCGATCTTCAGCTGCAGGTTCGCGCCGAGCCGCCGCGACTTGCGGATCTTCCGGACCTCGGACTTCGAGAACTTCACCCGGATCGACCGCGTCTTCTTGCCGGCGACGCGCACCTTGCCCGCGGCCGTGGCGCCCTTGCCCCTCACCGTGAGGCGGCCGTTGCACCGCTTGGCCCGCTTGCACCGGACCTTGATCTTCGCGACGCCGCTCCTGGAGACGCGGACGGTTCCCCCGGTCAGCGAGGCCGCGCGCAGGTCGGATTCCTCGCAGCCGCGTATCTCGAGGTGCGGCTTGGTCGTGACCCGCTTGCCGCTGTGGGACGTGAACGTGGCGTCGAACTCGCGGTCGATCTCGCTGGCCTGGCACAGGTCCTCGAAGTTGTTGAGGATCCCGTTCGAGCCGCCGTTCAGGTTCAGCTCGAAGTAGGACTGCGGCAGGTCGGGCACCGCCTCGAAGGTGTTGATGATCCGGCGGCCGCCCAGGAAGCTGTTGCGCGCCTTCAGCAGCACTTCGAGGCCGGTCGGACCACGCAGGTACACGTACACCTTGGGCAGCACGTTCCCGATCTCCTGCACGATGTGCACCGGCCCGGCAAGCGGATACGGCAGCAGCGGCGAGAGAGCGCGCGCGTTGCCGACGCGCGACTTCGCCGGGCAGGTGTCCGTGGCGGCCTGCGCGTCGTTGCAGAGCGCGCCGGGCTCGTTGAAGAAGGGCACGTTGGGGCGCAGGATCGCGGGCAGCACGACGCGCGCGTTGGTGATGTCCGCCTCGCCCGCCTCCTGCGTCACGATCGCCTGGAACGGCGGGTGGTCGAACTGGTCCGTCTGGCCGGCCGCACCGGCGACCAGTCGCAGGTCGGGCCCGAACGGCAGCTCCGCGCAGCGGTCCGCGTCGAGCGCGATGCTCGAAGACGACTCGCCGCCCTGGTCGCCGTAGAACGTGGCGGTCAGGATGCGCGGATCACAACCGGTCGGGTTGAGGAAGAAGCCCGGTCGGTCGACGAGGATCTCGACCCGCTTGATGGGCAGCGGCACACCCTCCAGCGACGTCGGGATGTCTGTCGACACCACCTCCAGGCCCTGGTCGGCTTCGCGCAGGTAGATGCGGTTCATCAGCACGACCTGGCCGAGGTCGATCGGCCCGACCTTCGCCGGCACCCGCACGGCGATCGACGCCGCGTCGCCGGGGGCGATCGCTTCGGCGAGGAACAATTCGCCGGGGACCGTCAAGAGACTGCCGTCGACGCCCACGGTGTTGCGGATCGTGCCGATCCGCGTGGACTCCGGACAGTTGCCGGCCTGTGCGTCGGCGAGCGGGCACTGCGGCGAGGCCGCGAGGCTGCCCGTCGCGCCTGCCGGCAGCGAGAGCTTGAGGCTCTTGAGGTTCTGGTGGCCGTCGGGCCGTGAGAACACGATCCGCGACAGCGAGTTGGCGCCGGCCTTCTTCGGGATGCCCTCGGCGACCTCGACCGACGGAGTGAACGGCCGCGGGTCGGTGCACCCGACCGTCTCGATCGACGGGGTGCTCTCACTCACGGCGTAGGCGGGTGGGGTCGGATCGGGAGTCGGGTTGACGCTGTTGTAGCCGATCAGCCTTGCCGCGCCCTCGTGGGTGCCGCACTCGTCCGGGTTCCGGAGGATCGCGCGCCCGTTGCCGCGCAGATTCACGTTCAGCCGCGTGAACGGTGTCTCGGGGTTGTTCTTGAAGATGTTGCTCACCTGCCCGCTCGGCGAGACGGTCACGTCGCCGGACAGCTTGACGCGCAGGCCCGCGCCCTCGATCAGCAGGAAGAGCTTCCACGGCTCCCCGTTTGCGGGGCACGTCGGGTCGTCCGGACCCGGGATGCAGGGCCGGCCGGGAGGACCGACGGGGCCGAAGAACGCCTTGCCCCCGAGCTGGCCCTCGATGGCCGGGCTGATCACGTCGACAGTTCCGATCTGGGAGCCCTCCGGGCAGCTCGGCGGCGCCCGGTCGAGCTGCTTGCCCGAGGTCTCGTCCACGCCGAATTGCTCGAAGGTGCAGGCCTCGAGCCCGTAGCCGCCGGCGGGGTTCAGCACCATGCCCTCAGGCAGCTTGATGTCGGAGTGCAGGAGGTTGGCCTGCCAGGTGTCGGCATCCGCGTACTCCGGATACTGCAGCGTCACGGTGTGACTGCCGGCGGACCCGGCCACGGGCGGGCCACCGGGCGATGAACGGTCTGTCACGGACACGGTCGGGTCGAAGGGCACCCCCTCGCAGTTCACGGGCGTGAAGGTGCTCTCGGCGCTCACCGTGATCGGATCCGGCGCCCACGACCGCGCGATCAGCTTGGCCGTGGCCGGCTTGCACGACGTCGGGTTGCGGAAGAAAGGCCGTGACGTGGCCGGGTCCAGTGGTTCAACGGTTGCTGGATCCGCTGGATCGGCCGGTCTGCATGGCACCTGCGCACACAGCACTGTCTCGATTTGCGTGATCGTCGCGTTCGGCCCGCCGAGGTTCTTCGGGATATCGATCAAAGCCGAATCGATGCCGTAGTCGTCTTCTGTGCGGAGATCGATCTTGATCGGGAACGGCCCGGCCGGTTCCGAAGGCAACTGGTTGGTGCCCAGTCTGGCAGGCTCCAAGCCGAGCGTTTGCACGTTGTACACCTGAGTCGCGATGCGCGCCGGTCTGAGGAATCGGTTTGTTCCCTCGATGATGGTCTCGGTGATCGAGTGCCCCAGGACCGTCGTGTCCGGGCACGCCGCTGCGATGAACAGGAAGGTGGGACAAGCATTGAGCGCAGTGGGATTGCCCAGGAAGCCGGGGGGAAGCTCGAGCTTGAACTCCGCCAGCTTCGCATCCCGCTGCAGGGCATCGCACCCATAGACCGGCGGCACGTTGTCCGAAGAGATTTGGGCATGTGCCCCGCTCACGACGAGGTTCTCCGATGTGGCAGGGCTGATCAGCGACGTGAGGTAGAACTGCGAGCTGTTGCCCAAGACGGGGTTCCCGAACCACAGCCCGTTCGCGGCGGCCCCGGGATCACCGCGCACGCCGACTATCTTCACCACGGTCGTGGGGTCGGTCATCGTGTGCGGGACCGTCGTAGTGACGAGCCACTCGCCGAGCGACGGGTCAGTCGAGGGCACGACGCTGGCGACCGGGACGCCCGGATCGCAGAACCTGAAGAAGAGGGCGACGTCAGGATTGCCTCCGGCCTGCTCGGGAGAGTGCGCCGGGTTAGGCGTATCCAGCGGCTTCATCACGAAGTCCGTGATCTCGAGCTGCTTGTCCGTCACTTGGGCGCGCGCGACGGTGCCGAACGCGGCGACCGCCAATGCGCACACAAACACCATGATGGTCAGGCGCTTGCTGAACTTCATCCGCTGGCTCCTCACCCCGACGCCCTCAAGGTCATCGTTCTCCGGTTCGTGCGCGCTCTCGAGGCCCCGTCACGGCGAATCGAGAATGTGGCCTGCACGCGCAGCCGCTTGCGGCTCCTGAGCGCCCTGCGTCCGCTGTTCGGGAGCCTCACTCTGACCGACACCGCCTGGTTCGCCTTGCCCGTGAACGACTTGCTGCCGAGGTTCAGCCGGCGGGCCTTGCCCTTGCCCACCTTCACGCGTCCGTTGCTGCGCAGCCTCACGGTGCCGCGGGCGTTGAAAGAGCAGCGCAGGCGCACGGTGGCGTTGCGGCCCGACACCCTCACCGTGCTCGACGACGGTGCACACGCGGACGACTGCCTCACGCCACTGCCCTCGCAGCCCGAGCCGATCTCGTCCGCCGCATCGGCGTCGACCTGGTCCGTACCGCCGCCGCAGATGACCGTGCCGGCCGCGCCGTCGGCGATGTTGATCCTGTCGTCGCCGGACCCGGCCCGCACGCTCTCGACGTCGGTGCGCACCTGGTCGCTCTCGTTGCGCTCCCCGTCGTCCGGGTCACCGAGCGTGTCTACGTTCACGTCCGCGCTGCGCGAGGCGTAGGTGACGGTGTCCACACCGTCACCGCCGGACATCGTGTCGGCGCCCGCGCCGCCGTCGAGGATGTCCGCACCGGTGAATCCCCGCAGCGTGTCGTTGCCGCCGGTCCCGTTCAAGGTGTCGTTGCCCTCGGCGCCGTCGACCGTGTCGTTGCCCGTGTCGCCCGTGATGTTGTCGTTGCCGAGACCGCCGCCCAGGATGTCATCCGACTCCGCGCCCGAGATGCGGTCGTCGCCGGGACCACCGTTGATGAAGTTCAGCTTCCCGTCGCCGGCGAGCGTGTCGTCGAAGTTAGAGCCGCCCGCGCCCTCGACGTCCGCGGCGACGTTGTCGTTCTCGTCGGCCACACCGTCGCCACCGGGTATCGCGAGATTGACGTTCACAGGGCCGGGGTGGCTGATGTAGCTCGCCGTGTCGTTGCCCTTCGGATCCGATGCCGGGTCCAGGACGCCGTCCGCGCAGCGCGCGTTCGGGTCGGCGTTCGGCGCGCAGTAGCCGCCGACGAGGAAGTCGGAGCCCAGGCCGCCGTCCAGCAGGTCGTTGCCTCCGCCGCCCTCGATCGTTCCGTTGCCGTCGTTGGCCTGCAGGATGTCGTCATCCAGGCCGCCCACCAGGCTCTCGATCGTCGCGTGCACCAGGTCGCCCTCCCGCTCCGCCACGCGCCCGTCGTCGGCCTCGCCGTTGAGGCTCACCCTGACCGGAGTGGTCGCATCCGAGAAGTCGGCCGTGTCCGTGCCGTCCCCACCGTCGTAGGCGTCGTTGCCGAAGCCCCCGAACAGGTAGTCGTTGTCAGGGCCGCCTTCCATGACGTCGCCGCCCTCACCGCCCTCGAGGTCGTCGGACCCCTCGTCGCCGCCCAGCTGGTCGTTGCCACCGTGGCCCTGGATCTCATCGTCGCCGGGGCCGCCGAGCAGCACGTTGCCGACCGGGTTGTCGTCGCCCTTCAAGAGGTCGCCGGCCTCGCCTCCGATGATGTCCTCGACACCGAGATCGCCGGAAGCCGGCTTGATCTGGTCGGAGTCGTTGTTGACCGGGTTCCGGTCGAGCGCCGACCCGTCGTTCGCCGAACCGTCGATCGACGCCACGATTCGCTCCGTGCGCAGCTCGTAGGACACCGCGTCGAAGCCGGCTCCGCCTTCGTACACGTCCGGGCCGAAGCCACCGTCCATCAGGTCGTCACCGCCGCCGCCGGAGATGACGTTCTCGCCCTGCGGCTCCACGCGCGGACCCTGGCCATAGAGCGGGTCGGGCGAGTTGCCGATCAGCACGTCGTCGTGTGGCGAGCCGATGATGTTCTCGATGTCCTCGCCGACGCAGTCGTTCTCGCCCTCGGGCCCGTCGTTGGCGACGCAGTCATAGGTGGTCGCAGGGGGCTGAGGCGGATCCGAGCCGGGTACGGCGCAGGATGGGAAGCGAGTGTGCGCGTTCGGCTGGCTGGTGCAAGGAAAGCCGTGGAATGGCCCGCCCGACGGGGGCTGCTTGATCGTGAGCCGGCAATCCTGCCGCGCGCCGAGGCCCACGACTCCTTCGAAGAGGACATCGGGGTCGGTCGCCAGCGCACCGTCCAGCGTGACAGAGACCGGGGCGGTCTCGTCCGAGTAGTCCACGGTGTCCTTGCCAAGCCCGCCGCAGATGAAGTCTGCGCCGGGGCCGCCGTCGATGGTGTCAGGACCAATTCCGCCGACCAGCTCGTCCGAGGCAAGGCCGCCGATGATCTTCTCCGTGGACTCCAGCCCGTCGTTCGTACCGTCGTCGTCAACGGTGCCGCGCCCCGGACGGCGGTCGACGGTGACCCGCCCGGTGCGGCTTGCGTAAGTGATGGTGTCGAATCCCCCCTCCGCGTCGACGAAGTCGGAGCACCATGTAAGGCGGGGCTGGTTCGTGTCGATTGGCAGGAGCCCGCAAGTGCCGTCGTCGAGGCCGGGAATCCCGCCATTGCCACTGTCCAAGATGTCGTTCCCGTCCCCGCCCATGATCACGTCAGAGCCTCCGGGGCCACCGCTCAAGACATCTGCGCCCGCCCCACCGAGGATCGTGTCCGCTCCGGGGCCTCCGGTGACCGAATCCGCTCCACCGTCAGGAGTCGTGAAAGTCTCCTCAACAGCCGCTGCCCCCGGGCAGGTGATGGAGTCGGTCCCTGCCTGAGTGCAGCCCGGCCCCGCGGTGATGCCGCTCGTGTCGGTCACTGTGTAGGTGTCATTCGCCACCGCAAGGGTGATGACGTTCGCGGCGTCGTCACCGTTCACGAACACCTGCGTGACGTCGACCGGTCCATCGGCGCCCACGTACACGACCGTCCTGATCTCACCTGTGGAAGCGCCGAACGCGCCGGCTGGAATGGCGAGCAGCACCAGAGCCGTCAGCACGGCAATCGGTAGCCCGATCGCGCGCCGGCTCAAGCCCACGGGTCCCTCAATCTTTCTCACTCTCCCAAGAACCTCTCCCGCGTCCCTTTCGGAACGCCCCCCAAAACATACCTAATTGGAGGTAAAACGTGCTTAGGCGTCGACAATTCGGTCGAACATCCGCTCAGGTCAGTGCGTCACGACTATAGAACGTCTCCCCGGAGCGCGTGCAACTAATTCCGGGCACTGCAATCGCGGTCACCCTCCCTCGTTGGCCACGATGCGGAAACCATAACCCACCCACCTGGAGCGTGCGCCGGTTGGTTTCGGCCGTCACGACGCGTCCGAGGCAGACGCTCACGACCATCTACCGAGCTACACAAACAGGCTGTCAGGCGACCCTCGCCGGTGCGTCATGTCAGGCATCGAACTGTCGTCCAGCGGACACTCCACGGCGAGGTAACGACCGCAAACTTTTGCCTGCAAAACCGCCCTTAGCTAAGCTGGTTTTCGGGCGTCGGGAGGGACCCGAAACTTGCCCACCAGAGCCAAGTTTCTGTGCTAGAGTCGGCCACGGTTCGCCCCTAGGTTGACGGCGAGCCGGTAAGTGCAACCTAGGAGCATGGAAGCTCGGACCACCCCAGAAGGGGAGGGAGGCGTTATATGACCATCAGGAAGAGGATGGCGCTGCCCATGGCTTTGGCCATGTCGGCAGTCGTGGTGATGGTGGTGGCCTCAATGGCCAACGCCGGCCACGTGCGGCCCAAGTCCGCCGCCACCGTGA
>DASRIA010000008.1:0-11834 GCA_035650255.1 Solirubrobacterales bacterium | reverse complement strand
CTCGTCCATCGCCACGTCGTAGGAGAACGTGTCCCCTGCGGCGACGATGCCGCGCATGAAGGACCAGATCGCGGGCCAATCCTCCGGTGTCGCCTCACGGACGATCATCCGCCGTGGAGTGTGCCGAAGGACGCCAGATGCCGCCGCTAAGGTTTGCCCCTGCCGAACCCCGGAGGGGTGCCGGAGTGGTTGAACGGGGCGGTCTCGAAAACCGTTGTGGGCGCAAGTCCACCGAGAGTTCGAATCTCTCCCCCTCCGCTGCACTAGAGCCGGATCCCGCACGCTGCCATTGGCGGGATCTCGGCCTACCCAGACTCTCCAGCGAGGTGGTCGCGCTTGGTCAGTGATGGACTGAAATGGTCCCTGGTGGTCGCGAAGTGTGCCCCGATGTGCGCCGGCCTAGCGGCCACGAGTCTTCTAGCATGGGGCGTGCTTTCTCTGAGGGGAGGAACGCATGGAACTAGTTCGGTGGCGGTGAAGCGCAAGTGACCGCGAAGTGGGGCAGGCCAAGCGCATTAACTGGTCGGACGAGGACGCGGTTGATTTCGACATCGACTGGACGCTCTACGAGGACTTCTGCCACTCGGCACTGAAGCGGTAGGACGGAGGATCATGAGCCTTAACGACCGCATCAAGAAGCACAACGCCAAGGTCAGGGCTGAATCAAGTCAAGGTCCGGCTCCGACTGACGCAGACGCGACGACCAAGGTAGACGCGACAAGGCTGCACAAGAAGGCGCAGGAGGCGCTGAGTGACAATCTCGTTCCCGGAGAGGAGATTGCGGTTGTCATTCATGGTCCTCATAACCAGGCGATCATCGGTACGGATAGGCGGGCCTTCGTCTTCAAGAAGGGCTTCATGGCAGGAGCATCCTTCGGTAGTGAGATGACTTCGTGGGACTACCGCAATCTCGTGGGAGTCCAGATCCATACAGGGATGATGAGCGGGTCTGTTGTCCTTCAAGGGCCGGGTCAGACGGGCAAGAAGACGAGCTATTGGGGACAGGGCGACGATGATCCCAGCAAAGCTCCGAACGCGATCCCGCTCGTTCGTCCCTTCGATGAAGCTCGGGCTGGCGTAGCGAAGTTGCGGCAGTTGATGGAGGCTGCTCACTCCTCCTCGGCGCACTCCGCTCCGGCTCCCCCGGCTACAAGTGGTTCCGTTGCCGACGAGCTTCAGAAGCTCGTGGATTTAAAGAACGCAGGCGCACTCTCCGAGGAGGAGTTTGCTGACTTGAAGCGGTCGTTGCTGGCGCAGTCGCAGCAATGAGCCTGCCCTCGCGGCTCGCCCGCTAGTGCATCTGCATGGAATCCATCGCCGGCGAGCCCTCGTGCGAGCCGGGGACCGTGAGGCCGGGTACGTCCTCGGGCGCGAAGGCCACGCCCAGCGCCAGTAGCGCCAGTAACACGGCGACGCCGTGCGCGGCGATCGTCTTCCACGGCAGCAGCCGCTCCGCGGCGATCAGTGCGGCCACGAGGGCCATCCAGCCGACGCTCATGACGCCGACCGCGAAGAGGGTCGCCATCAGGGCCCAGCAGCAGGCGACACAGAAGCCGCCGTGCTCCATCCCCATGCGCAGGGCGCCCAGGCGGCCCGGCCGCCAGTGCTCTGCAAGGAACGCCCGCGGGTCGCGGCAGCGCCGCAGGCAGGCATCCTTCGGCCCCGTCAACTGGTACAGCGCGCTGCCGAGGATCACCCCGCCGGCCACGTAGCGCCCGGCCTCGTCCCACGCGAGGAACCCGAGCTCCAGCGAGCGCACGCCTTCGATCAGTGCATAGCCCAAGAGGCCGGCCGCGAGCCACGCGACCAGATAGCCGGCCGTGAAGGCGGAGGTGGCCCCGGGCCCCGCCGCCCGGCGGCGGTACTCGGCCACCATCGGCGCGACTGCGGGCAGCATCATCGCCGGCATCATCAGCGCCCACGTGACCGCAAACCAGCCGAGCTCGCCCAGCTCGCTGCCCGGCCCGGCGTCCATCCCGCCCATCCGCCGGTCGGTCAGCGCCCAGGCGGCGCCGGCCAGCGCGAGCAGGAGCACGACCACCCCGGCCTGCGCCCGCGCGCCGGGCGCCGGCGTGCGGCGCAGCGCGGCGGCGCTCATGTCGCGTCCTCGTGCTCGGGCTCAGGCATCCGGGTACTCGTCCTTGCGCCAGGCGCGCGGCTCCTCCGGCTGCGGCTTCGGCGTGCGGTCGAGGAGGAACGCGGAGTACGGCTGGACGAACGCATCGGGCGCGCTCACCGTGTACGTGTGGTAGATGGTCCCGTTGTCGCGTGCGAAGGCGATGAAGCTCGGGTTCTCCCGCAAGCCGTCCTCGAGGTCCGCCCCCACCTGCCGGGACCACTCCTGCAGCCATTCGGGTGGGTCCGCGACCAGCTCCTGGACCTCGGGGATCTGCTTCGCCTGCTCGGGCGTCAGGGCGAGCCCGTAGTCCCAGGGGAAGTCGGTCTCGTACGTCGAGACGTAGGGGAATTCCCAGCCCATCCGCTGCTTGTACGCGGTCAGCCGATCGATCGGCGCGCGGGAGAAGCAGACCAGCGACACGTCGCGGTGGTACAGGTGCACGCGCGTGGCGCTGAGCTCGTCCCCGAGGTTCGTGCAGCCGGGGCAGGCGCCGACCTCGTAGTCCGGCCCGAACATGATGTTGTAGGCCAGGAGCTGCGAGCGGCCGTCGAACAGGTCCGCGAGCGTCTTCTTCCCGTCCTCGGTCTCGAACTCGTACTCCTTCTCCACCCGCACCCAGGGGAGCTTGCGTCGCTCCTCCGCGGCCTTGCGGCCAAGCTCGGCGTGCTCGGCCTCGAGCTTCGCGAGCTCCTCGCGAGCGGCCTGCCACTCTTCTCGGGTCCCCACCTTGTGCTCGGCCATTTTTCCCTCCATCGTCGGGTCTTTGAAATGTAGACCGGCGCGGGCGGCGGAACTCACCGCTGAGACTCGAGCTCCACCCGCCGCCGCTCCAGAAAGCGCCGCTCCGCGTCGGAGTGGACGAGCTCCAGCGCGCGGTCGTACGCGGCGCGCGCCTCGTCGACGCGATCGAGCCGGCGCAGCAGCTCCGCGCGCGTCGAGTGCAGATAGTGGTAGCGGTCGAGGTCGAGCGCCTCCACCAGGGCGAGCGCCGCGTCGACCTGGCCCGTCTCGGCGATCGCGACCGCCTGGTTGAGCTCCACCACGGGCGAGCCGGTCCGGCGGGCGAGCTCGCCGTACAGGGCGGCGATCTGCGGCCAGTCCTGGGGCTCGTCGGCGTGCAGGGACGCGAGCGCCGCCTGCAGCACGTAGTCCTCGCGGCCTCCGAGCGCCAGCGCCCGCTCGAGCGCGGCCCGGCCCTCGGCGATCCGATCGAGGTCCCAAAGCGACCGGTCCTGGTCGCGGAGCAGCACCACGGCGCCGTCGGCGAACCGCGCCTCGCGCCGCGCGTCGTTGATCAGCATCAGCGCGAGCAGGCCGTGCACTTCCGGCTCGTCGGGCATCAGCTCGGCGAGCGCGCGCCCCAGCCGGATCGCCTCGGCGGCCAGGTCGCCGCGGCCGCCATAGCCCTCGTTGAAGATCAGGTAGACGACGGCGAGCACCGCGGCCAGGCGGTCGGGGAGCAGGTGCGCCGGGGGCACGCGAAACGGGATCCCGGCCGCGGCGATCTTGTGTTTCGCGCGCACGAGGCGCTTGGCCATCGTCGCTTCCGGGACGAGGAACGCACGCGCGATGTCGTCCGTGTCGAGGCCGCCGAGCGTTCGCAGCGTGAGCGCGACCTGCGCGTCGAGCGCGAGCGCCGGGTGGCAGCAGGTGAACACGAGCTCGAGGCGCTCGTCGGGGATCGTCGTGTCGTCCAGGTCGTCCATGTCGTCCTCGGTGGCCTCCGGCACGTCGAGCAGGCGCGTCTTCGCGGCGAGCGTCCGGTCGCGCCGCACGCGGTCGATCGCCCGGTTGCGCGCGGTGGTCACCAGCCATGCGCGCGGGCTGTCGGGTGTCCCGTCGCGTGGCCAGCGCTCGGCCGCGATCGCGAACGCCTCCTGGGTGGCTTCCTCGGCGAGCTCGAAGTCGCCGAGGAAGCCGATCAGCGACGCGAGGACGCGCCCCCACTCGTCGCGGAAGACCTGCTCGAGGATCGCTACCGCTCCACCACCGGGCGCACCTCCACCGCACCGCCCATGCGGGCCGCGGGAACGCGCGCCGCCAGCTCGATCGCGGCGTCGAGGTCGTCAGCCTCGAACACGAAGTAGCCGCCCAGGGCCTCCTTGACGGCGACGAACGGACCGTCGGTGGTCAGCGTCTTGCCGTCCTGCACCCGGACTGTCGTCGCGGTCTCGGGCGGCTGCAGCTGCAGGCCGGACGTGACGCCGGGAGTCTGGTTGATCGCCATGTACTCGGCGTAGACCGCCTTCTGCTCGTCCTCGGAAAGGCTCTCCCACCGCTCGGCGTCGCGGGGGGTGGCCGCGTCGCCCTGGTGAATCAGCAGCATGTACTTCATCGCTTCCTCCTTTGTCGGGATGGTCGCGTATGAGACGAACGGCCGTCGCGGAAATGGACACCCGCTATTGAGACGCGAGCCTCACACAAGCGCGGCCACGGCCACGCCTAGGCCCGGCTACTCCAGATCGACCGCGATCCGCTCGTCGCGTGGCCCGAGCACCCAGTGCTGCGACGCAATCGCGTGGTAAAGGCGGTGGCGGGCGGGCGCCTCGATTTCGGCGCGGGTCCACGCATTCCCACCGTGTGCCTGCGACCGGCGGGAGTAGATGCCGAGGACGCGGTCCGTGTCGGCCTGCGGCACCTCCTCCGCCACCGCTGTCATGTACACGCCCTGGCCGGTTCCGATCGGTGCCCGGGAGTCGAAGATCACGATGCTCACCTCGGGGCGCGCGCCCAGGTTGTGCGAATGCGTCGCGTCCGGGGACGAGACCCAGATGAACTCCGCGTGGCGCTCGACGGCGTAGTACACCGGCGACGCCCATGGGCGTCCCTCGGCGTCGGCCGTGCCGAGCGTCAGGTAGAGGCTGGACTCGATGATCTCCTGGGCGACGGCCGCGAAACCCTCGCTGTCGGTCATCGGGTCGGGCGATAGGTGCCGAACGCCCAGAGGTTGCCTTCCGGATCGCGGACGGTGAAGTCGCGCGAGCCGTAGTCGGTGTCGGTCGGCTCGAGCGGTATGTCTGCGCCCGCCGCGCGCGCCCGCTCGCAGAGCGAGTCGACGTCCTCGATCGCGCAGTAGACCAGCGAACCCCCGGCGGGCAGGCTGCTGAACGGCTCCCGGCCGGCCCCGGCCGTACCCAGCATCACGATGCCGTCGCCCAGGCCCAGCTCGGCATGGGCGACATTGCCTTCATCGTCGCGGTGGACCTCGCCCGGGACGAACCCGAGCGTGCGCTGGAGCCACTCGATCGCCGCATCCGCGTCGCGATAGAGGATGCTCGGGTAGAACGTCACGCTCGCTTTGTCGTTGCTCATGTGCTGCTCCTTTCTACACCAGTCGAAGACGTCAGTCCGGTAGCAGGGGGACCGTCAGGCCCGGGTCGCGGCCCAGCAGGACCGCTCTGGTGATCGCGGCGGTCCCGAAGCGGTCGCGCAGCTCGTCGAGCGTGGCGTCGAGGGCGCGCTGGCGTTCGAAGGGCAGCGACAGCTGGGTCCCGTGAGCGTCCTCGAGGTTGGTGAGCGCGATACCCACCAGGGTGAGGCCGCGCGCCTGGATCAGCGGTGCGGCCCTGGTGAGAAGTCCCCTCGCCGTAGCGAGGATGGTCGGCGTCTCCGTCGTCGCCAGGCCGAGCGTGTGCGAGCGCGTTGCGCGCTTGAAGTCGTCGAAGCGCAGCCGGAGCACGATCGTCCGGCATGCGCGCCGAGCCCTGCGCAGCCGGCCCGCGAGGCGGTCCACGAGCGCGACCACGATGGCATCGAGCTCGCCCTGCGTTCTGGGTGCGCGGCCGAGCGCGCGCTGCGCACCGATCGAGCGTCGCCGCGGCCGCAGGCGCACGCGCCGGGGGTCGCGGTTGTGCGCCAGGGCATGCAGGTGGCGGCCGGCGGCGCGTCCCAGCATCGAGACGAGCGCCTCCTCGGCGAGTTCGGCGACCTGCCCCACGGTCGGAATCCCGCGGTCGCGGAGTTTCCGGGCGGTGACGGGGCCGACGCCCCACAGCCTCTCGACCTCCAGCGGATGGAGGAAGTCCAATTCGCGCTCGGGGGGCACCAACAGCAAGCCATCGGGCTTGGCCACGCCGCTGGCGACCTTCGCGAGGAACTTGGTGCGGGCGATCCCGACGGTGATGGGCAGACCGACCTGCTCACGCACGTCGCCGCGGAGGCGCACCGCCATCTGCACCGGAGTGCCTGCGATCCGGCGCATGCCGCGCACATCGAGGAAGGCCTCGTCGATCGAAAGCGCTTCGACCGCGGGCGTCGTCTGGTCGAACACCTCGAACACCGCCTTGCTCGCCTCGGAGTAGGCCGACATCCGCGGCGGCACCACCACCGCGTCCGGGCAGAGCCGGCGCGCCTGCGCCCCACCCATCGCGGTCCGCACGCCGCGGGCCTTGGCCTCGTAACTGGCTGCGAGCACGACTCCCGCGCCCACGATCACGGGACGCCCACGCAAGCGAGGATCGTCGCGCTGCTCCACCGAGGCATAGAACGAGTCGAGATCCGCATGCAGGATCGTGGGCTCGGACACGAACACATGTTCGCATCCGAAGCCCGCCACGTCCAGTCCCTCACCGTCCGGGGCCTGCGCCGCCGGTGCGCTCGCTCACGCAGGGTGATAGGTCTGGACGACCACGCCCGTGTCGAACGCCTCCGTGCCGGCGAGCTTCAACACCGTCTTGTCCGGCGTGTCGGGGAAGAGGCGCCGCCCCGACCCGAGCACGACCGGGAAGACCATCAGGCGGTACTCGTCGACGAGACCGTGCTCCATCAGCGTGTGGACGAGCGTGCGGCTGCCCGCAACCACGATGTCGCCGCCTTCTTCCTCCTTCAGCTTCCGCACGGCCTCCGCGACGTCGCCCTGCAGCAGCGTGGAATTGCTCCATTCGAGCGGCTCCTTCAGCGTCGTGGAGGCGACGTGCTTCGGCATGGCGTTCATCTTGTCCGCGAACGGGCCGCTGCGCGACGGCCACGCCCCGAGAAAGCTCTCGTAGGTGACCCTCCCGATGAGCAGCGCATCGGCTGCCAGCGTCTCCTCGAGCTTGTACTGCTCCTGCTGGGGACCCATGAAGTCGAACACCCAGCCGCTGTGGGGATGACCCGGCTCACCGCCCGGCGCCTCCATCACGCCGTCCAGCGTCACGAACTCGGAAACGACCACTCGTCTCATTCCAACCTCCTGGTCACGGGGATGCGACAGCTAAGACTGCCGCAGTCCGCTCAATTAATCGGAGGCTGCGGGCCCTCCAGCTCGGCGACCAGCTCGTCGAGCTTCAGCTCCTGGAGCTTGCCGGAGACCGCATCGAGCTCGGCCTTGCAGAACTCGATCAGCTCCTTGGCCTCGGTGCACAGCTGCAGCGTCTCGCGCAGCTCGGCCTCGCCCGAGTCGAGCCGGGCGATGATCGCCTCCAGCCGCGCGACCGCGGCCTCATAGGACTCAGGCTTGGCGTTCATCGCGATCCTCGGGTTCGATGCGCGCCGGGACGGCGTCGTCGGCGAAGCGGATCGTGACCCGTTCGCGGTCGCGGGCAGCCGCGGCCGAGGTGAGCGGGTCGCCCTCCTCGCCTGCGATGAGTGCGTAGCCCCGGTCCAGCGTGCGTTCGGGGTCGTGTGCCCGCTCGGCGAGCACGAGGGCGTCGAGCCGCTGCGCCTCGCCCCTCAGCGTGGCGTTGGTGAAAGCCTCCAGCTTGCGGCTCAATACCAGCGCGTGACGTTCGGCAAGCAAAGAGCGCTCGGCCTGTCCGCGCGCTGCCGACGCCCGCGTCTCGCGCAGCAGCTGGTGCAGCCGGGCGCGCTCCAGGCGAATGCTGCGCGCGGGGCCGCGGGCCAGTTCCGCCAGCCGGCGGCCGCGCAGGCCGATCGCGCCCGCCGAGGTCCGCGCGGCGCAGCGCGCGTGGGAGCGGAGGTCGCTGCGGGCAAGCCCGATGTCGACGGGGACCAGCGCATCGGCCGCGTGCGTCGGGGTGGAGCAGGCGACGGCCGAGACGTCGTCGATCAGCGTGCGGTCCGACTCGTGCCCGACCGCGCTGATCACGGGCAGGCGCAGCAGCGCGACGGTACGGCACAGGGTCTCGTCGCAGAAGGCCCACAGGTCCGTGAGGCTGCCGCCGCCGCGGCACACCACGGCCACGTCGACCGCCGGGACGGCCGCCAGGTTGCGCAGCGCCGCCGCGATCGCGCCCGCCGCGCGGCGGTCCTGGACCGGCGCGTCGGCCCACACGATCGTCCCGCGCCAGCCGCGGCGCTCGAGCCCGGCGAGGAGGTCCGCGCAGGCCGCGCTGCCGCGGGCCGCGACGACGCCGATCGTGCGGGGGATCGCCGGGCGGGGAAGCTCCTTCTGGGGTGTGAACAGTCCGTCGGCCTCGAGCAGGCTGCGCAGGGCCGCGAGGCGCGCGAGCAGGTCTCCCTCTCCCGCCAGCCGCAGGTACGTGACGCGGAAGCTGAAGCTCGGCGACGCCGTCGCGGTGCCGGGGTAGAAGTCGGGGCCGCCGGCCACGATCACCTCGGCGCCGTCGCGCAGCGCGCCTTCGTGCAGGCCGAGGGCGTCCAGGTCGGACGTCCACATCGAGCACGGGACCGCCCCGTCCGCATCGCGCAGCTCGAAGTACGCGGCCGCCCGGGCGCGGCGGAAGTTGGTCACCTCCCCGATCAGGAGGACCCGCGGGCGCTCCCGCAGGAACCCGCGGAAGCCCTCGGCCCAGCGGCCGACGCCGAACGGGCCGGGGAGGTTGGGATCGCCCGGCCGGGGACTGTGCGCCTCGAATGACTGCTCGGTGGCCACGCGCCTAGGCTACCCAGCCCCGGGGCGGAGGCCGGCGGGGGCCGCTCCCGGCCTCAGGCCGGGACGGGCTCGGGGGTTCCGGCGCCGGAACGGGCCGGCGCGGACAGCTCGTAGGCCGCGGCGTCGAAGCGCTGCGTCTCGCGGCGGTAGCGCCATGTGAAGTCCGGATAGATGGTGGTGTTCTTGCCGTTCACGTCGAGGTACCAGCTCGAGCAGCCGCCCGAGTTCCAGACCGTCTGGCCCATGCGGCTCTGCAGCTTCACGTTGTAGGCGTCCTGCGCGTCTGGGCGCACCTCGATGCGCGTTGCGCCGCGCGCCTCCATCGCCTTGATCGCGCCCATGAAGTAATCGAGCTGCGCCTCGATCATGAACACGAGCGAGTTGTGGCCGAGGCCCGTGTTGGGCCCGGTGACGATGAACAGGTTGGGGAAGCCGGCGACCGCCGTGCCCCTGTATGCCTGCGGGCTGCCGGCCCACATGTCCGCCATCAGCTCCCCCGTGCGGCCCCGGATGATGCGCGCAAAGGGAGCGTCCGTCACGTGGAAGCCGGTCGCGAACACGATTGTGTCGGCCTCGTGCAGCACGCCGTCGCTGCTCACGATGCCGTTCGGCACGATCTCCTTGATGCCGGTGGTCACGACGTCGACGTTCTGCTGCGTGATCGCCGGATACCAGTCGTTGGATGGGAGCACGCGCTTGCATCCGAACGAGTAGTCCGGCGTCAGCTTCGCGCGCAGGTCGGGATCGCTGACCTGCTTGGCGAGGTGCCTGCCCGCGATCCGCTCGGCGAACTTGAGGTAACGCGGGTTGTGCACGAAGCCCGGCACCAGCGACTCCCGGCTCCAGTACACGAACGCGCGCGCGATGCGCTGCAGCGCGGGGAAGCGCCGGTACGCGCGCCGCTCGATCTCGGTGATGGGGCGGTCGCGGTGTGGCATCACCCATGGCGGCGTGCGCTGGTACACGTCCAAGTGGTCGACCAGCGGCTGGATCTTGGGGACGGCCTGGATGGCGGACGCGCCGCATCCGATCACGGCCACGCGGCGGCCGCGCAGGTCGTGCTCGTGGTTCCAGTTGGCGGTGTGGAAGGTGACGCCCTCGAAGCTCTCGAGGCCGGGGAAGTCCGGTATCGACGGCGCGCTCAGGAATCCCGGTGCCGCGAACAAGAGGTCCGCGGTGTAGGGGCCCTGCGAGGTCTCGAGCCGCCACACCAGCGCCGACTCGTCCCACTCCGCGCCGGTCACGTCACAGTCGAACGTGATGTGGTCGCGCACGGCGAAGTGGTCCGCGCAGTCGCGCAGGTACTTCTGGATCTCGGGCTGCAACGGGTAGGTGCGGGTCCATTCCGGATTGGGGGCGAAGGAGAAGGAGTAGAGGTGGGAGGGGATGTCGCACTGGCATCCCGGATACGTGTTCGCCCACCACGTGCCGCCCACGTCGGGGTCGCGCTCCCACACGTTGAAGTCCTCGATGCCGGCCTCTCTCAGCCGGATCGCCAGCCCGAGGCCGCCGAAGCCCGCGCCGAGGATCCCGATCCTGGTGTGGCGCGGCGCCTGCCGGCCGTTCGAGCTCGTGACCGTCACCCGGGGAAGGGTACTGTTCGCGCGGTGAGGAGGATCGTCACGGCCTTGCTGTGCGTCGCAGTCGCCGTGCCGGGGATCGCGGTGGCGGCAGCGCCGCGCAAGGGCGGCCACTACACCGGCAAGAGCACTCCGCTGCTGGGGTCGAAGCGCCACACGGTCTCGATCCGGATCTCGGGCGATGGGCGGACCGGCACGTTCCGCTACTGCGGCGATCGCCGGCGGCGCGCGATGAGCGCGCGCTTCATCGTGAGGAAGGGGCGTTTCACCGCGCGCCGGCGGGAGCGGCGGCGCGGCGGCGCGCGGGTCGTGACCTTCCAGGCCACGGGCAGGTTCACCAGCCGCACCCGGGTGCGAGGCCGCATCGTGGTGGTATTCGAGTGCGACCACGCGCCCGGCACGTACACCGCCCGGCTGCGCCGCTAGACCGAATCCCTGACCTGGCCCTGTTTTTTCGCCCCCCGCGGCGGGTATGGGGGCCTGTGAGGAGGTGAGCAAATGTACATTGGTTTGGGCACCCTTCTTCTGATCATCATCCTGCTGATCATCCTGCTCTAGGCAGAAATCAAAGTTCGTTGACAGAGTGAGCGCGACCTCCGGTCGCGCTCATATCTTTGGACGGCTTTGGTTCACCTGCGACTTGTCGTCCCGGCTCCGCTCGTGAGCGGAGTGCTCGATGTTCTGGACGGTGCGCCGGCGGTCTTCGGCATCGTGCATCTGCCCGGCGCCGCGCGGCAGCCGGCGGGGGACGTGGTGTTGTGCGACGTCGCGCGCGAGGCGGCGAGCGTCATCCTCGCCCAGCTCGAGCAGATGGGCGTGGACGAGCAGGGATCGATCTCCATCGAGCGGCCGAAGGCCGTGTTGTCGCGTGCCGCCGATCGCGCCGAGCGGGCGGCGCCGGGGGATCCGACCAACGCCGTCGTGTGGGAGGAGCTGCAGGAGATCACCTCGGAGGGCACGGAACTGTCGGCGAGCTTCCTGATCTTCATGTCGCTCGCAACGCTGATCGCGGCGGTGGGCATCTTCCTCGACACCTCGATCCTGATCATCGGGGCGATGGTGCTGGGGCCGGAGTTCGGCCCGCTGGCGAGCTTCTGCGTCGCGGTCGTCCAGGGCCGCGCCCAGCTGGCCCGCCGGTCGCTCTTTGCCCTGCTCGGCGGATTCCCGATCGCGATCGCCGCTGCGCTGGTCGCGTCGCTCCTCTTCAAGTGGACCGGGCTCACGCCCGAGACCTTCACCGAGAGCGATCACGGCCTGTCGGCCATCATCAGCAGCCCGGACTTCTTCTCTTTCTTCGTCGCCTTCTGTGCGGGCATCGCTGGAACGCTGTCGCTGACGACCGCGAAGTCGGGCGCGCTCG
>DASRIA010000007.1:0-43113 GCA_035650255.1 Solirubrobacterales bacterium | reverse complement strand
GCCACGCTGCGCCGCACCGCCGTCACGGAAGGCGTGCCGGGGGAGCCGCCCGCGATCGTGCCGGAAGGCTAGGTCTTCGAGATGGCAACCGCTCGGCGGTCCAGCTCAACGAAGTCGGCGCGCAAGACGGGCGCGCGCAAGACGACCGCGCGCAAGACGACTGCGCGCAAGACAGCGGCCCGCAAGTCGACCGCGCGCAAGTCGACCGCGCGCAAGGCGACCGCGCGCAAGGCACCCGCCCGTAAGTCCACCGCGCGCAAGTCGACTGCGCGCAAGCCGGCCGCGCGGAAGCCCGCGGCGCGCAAGCCTGCGACGACCGCGCGACCTGCGGCCAAGCACGGCGGCATGGAGGCGGTCCGCCGGGCAGTCGAGCGAACTGTGCAGACAACGGTGGGGTCGGCCGGCCTCACCCGTGACCGCGCGCAGGACGTCGTCGACGAGGTCGTCACCAGGGCGGAGCGCACCGCGGAGGCGGCGGCCGGTGTCAGTGACCGCGTGCGCGAGGCGCTGCACGACCTGCGCCAGATGACCGGCGACGAGATGAAGGATCTGCGCACCGCGATCGAGCGGCTGGCGAACCAGGTCGAGAGCCTCGAATCGCGGCTCGAGTCGGCGACGGGCATCCGGCGGCCGGGGCGCAGCGCGCCGGCGCGGAAACGGCCGGCGGCGCGCAAGTCCGGCAGCGCGGCCAAGCGGACGACCAAGAAGACTGCGAGGAAGACCGCGAGGAAGACGGCGAGGAAGACCACCGCGCGGGCAAAGGCCGCGACCAGCACGAACTCGCGCAGCCGCTCGGGGACGAAGCGCTCGGGGGCCCGCGGCAGGCGGTCGGGCGCCTCGCGTACATCTCGCAGGTAGAGCCGCCGAGGCATGGGCCGGCGTGTACTGATCACCGGCGTCTCGGGTTTCTGGGGAACCGAACTTGCGCGCCGGCTGGAGCGCGACCCGGATTTCGAGTACATCGGCGGCCTGGACGTGCGGCCGCCGGCCGCCGACCTCACGCGCACGGAGTTCATCCGGGCGGACATCCGCAACCCGCTGCTCTCGAAGCTCCTCCCCGGCACGGAGGTCGACACGGTCGTCCACTGCGACGTGCTGCTGGTCCCGGAGCCCGGCAAGGGGCCGTCGCAGCTTCACGACATCAACGTGATCGGGTCCCTGCAGCTACTCGCGGCGTGCGAGAAGACCGACACCGTCCGGACGATCGTCGTCCGCGGGTCGGCCGCCATATATGGAGCGGAGCCCAACGCTCCCGAGTTCTTCACCGAGGACATGGCGCGGCGCTTCCCGCTGCGCACCCGTTTCCAGCGCGACATCGGTGAGCTGGAGAACTACTTCGAGAACTTCGCGCGCCGCTTCCCCGAGGTGACGGTGATGATGCTCCGCTACCAGCCCACCCTCGGGACCGCGATCCACTCCCCGCTCACGAGCTATCTCAACCAGCCCGTCGTGCCGACCCAGCTCGGTTTCGACCCGCTGCTGCAGTTCGTGCACGCCGAGGACGCCGTTTCGGCGCTCGAGGCGGCTGTCCGGCGCCCCGCCCGGGGGCCCGTGAACGTGGCGGGCGAAGGGAGCGTGACGCTCAGCCGCCTGCTGCGGCTCGCGGGGCGAGTCCCGCTGCCCGTGCCCGCGCCGCTCTTCGGCGCCGCGCTCGGCGCAGTCGCGCGGCTGGGCCTCGCGCGGCTCCCTCCCGAGGCGGTCCCGTGGCTGCGAAACGGGCTGACCGTCGACACGGGGCGGCTCGTCCACGAGGTCGGCTTCCGGCCGCGGTCGACTGCCGACGCCGTCGACGACTTCGTCGCGGAGCTGCGCGGCCGCCGCGCCCTGCCCGACCGCCCGGTCGCTGTCACGGCATGAGCCTCGACCGGCACGCTGCGCAGCGGGAGCGGGCGCGACGCCTGCGCCTCGACATGGAGGGGACGGCACAGGAGGGGGCTCCCGACCTGCGCCGGCCGCCGTCACGGACCGACGGCGACGCGGTCCGGGCGGCATACGACTTCCTCGCCCTCCTGCGCGAGGCGACGCGACAGGGCAGCGACCTGCCTGCGGCGGTGGAGCGCGCGGCGGGCTCGCTCCCCGGCTCAGCACGCGACATCGCGCGGCGCGCCGCCCGCAGGCTGCGCGGCGACTACGCGCAGGACGAATGGGGCTTCGACGAGGAGCTGGTGGAGATCGTCTATCCGCTGTTGGAGCTCATGTACAGGAACTGGTGGCGGGTGGCGGCGACGGGCGTCGAGCAGGTGCCCGCGCATGGTCACGCCCTGCTGGTGGCCAATCACGCAGGCGTGCTCCCCTGGGATGCGGCGATGATGAGCGTCGCGATCCTCAAGCACCACCCGTTGCCGCGGCATCCGCGCTTCATGGTGCTGGACTGGGCCTTCCGCCTGCCATGGGTGAGCACGTTCATGCGCCGCATCGGGGGCGTGGTCGCTTCCCCGTACAACGCCATGCGGCTGCTCGAGCAGGGTCATCTGGTGATGGTCTTCCCGGAAGGGTCGAAGGGCGCGGGGAAGCCGTACTCGGAGCGCTACCGCCTGCAGCGCTTCGGGCGGGGCGGGTTCGTAGAGCTCGCCCTGCGCACCGGCGCGCCGATCGTTCCCGTGGCGGTGGTCGGCTCCGAGGAGATCTATCCGAAGCTCGGCGAGTCCCGTCTGCTGGCCCGCGCCACGGGCGCGCCCTACTTCCCTCTCACTCCCACCTTTCCGTGGCTCGGCCTGGCGGGGGCGATCCCGCTCCCTTCGAAGTGGCGCATCGAGTTCTGCGAGCCCATCGACCTGTCCCACCACGGCCCCGAGGCCGCCGACGACCGCGCGCTGGTGTTCGAGCTCTCCGAGCACATCCGCGAGATCGTCCAGAACGCCGTGTTGCAGAACCTGGCCGCCCGCGGTTCTGCATTCCTCTAAGGCGTCGCTGAACGCTCCGCCGAGAACAACTATGTTTCCCGCAGCCGCAAACTGCGGGCAACAAACGGGGTGAGGAGAGAGGGATGAGGTACTTCGTCACGGGAGCGACCGGGTTCATCGGACGCCACCTTGTGGGCGAACTGCTGAAGCGCGAGGGCACGATCTTCGTGCTGGTGCGCGAAGGCTCGCGGGCGCGGCTCGAGGAACTGCTTTCGTCCTGGGAAGGGGGGCAGGAGCGCATCGTGCCCGTGATCGGCGATCTCACCGCGCCGGGCCTCGGCGTCTCCGAGGCCGACCGGGAGCGCCTGCAGGGCGTCGAGCACTTCTTCCACCTGGCCGCGGTCTACGACATGTCGGCGGACGAGGAGAGCAACCGCCGCGCGAACGTCGACGGGACCCAGCACGCCGTCGAGCTGGCGAACGCGCTGGGCGCGGGCGTCTTCCACCACACCAGCTCGATTGCGGTGTCCGGGCGCTACCGCGGCCTCTTCCGCGAGGACATGTTCGACGAGGGGCAGAAGCTCGCCGATCCCTACTCGCGCACCAAGTTCGAGTCGGAGAAGCTCGTTCGCGACGAGGCGACCGTGCCGTGGCGCGTGTACCGGCCCGCAATCGTCGTGGGCCATTCCCAGACCGGCGAGATGGACAAGATCGACGGTCCCTACTACTTCTTCAAGGTCATCCAGAAGCTGCGTGACCTGGTGCCGCGATGGATGCCGGTCGTGGGCCTCGAGGGCGGCAAGATCAACGTCGTCCCGGTCGACTTCGTTTCGAGCGCGATGGACCACATCGCGCACCAGCCGGGCCTCGACGGGCAGGCGTTCCACCTCACCGACCCGAAGCCGAAGTCGGCGGGCCAGCTCGTCAACACGTTCGCACGCGCCGCGCACGCGCCCGAGGCGAGCATGCGCATCGACCGCCAGATGATGAACGTCATGCCCAAGGGCGCGCGCTCGATGGTCGCCCAGCTGCCGCCCGTGCGGCGGATCACCGACCAGCTGCTGGGCGACTTCGGGATCCCGCGCGAGGTCCTCACCTACATCGACTACCCGAGCGACTACGACTCTCGCGACGCACAGCGGGCGCTCGAGGGGACGGGGATCCAGGTCCCTGCCCTGGAGGGCTACGCCGACCGCCTGTGGGACTACTGGGAGCGCAACCTCGACCCGGACCTGTTCAAGGACCGCAGCCTGCGGGGCGCGATCGAGGACAAGGTCGTCGTCATCACCGGCGCGTCGAGCGGTATCGGCGCCGCGCTGGCGTTGAAGGTCGGCGAGGCGGGGGGCATCGTGGCGCTGGTCGCGAGGTCGGAGGACAAGCTGCTGGAGCTCAAGGGCGAGATCGAGGAGCTGGGCGGCCGGGCCACCGTGCATCCGGCGGACCTGTCGGACCTCGACGACGCGGACCGGCTGGTCGCGGACGTGCTCCGCGAGCATGGCCGCGTGGACGTCCTGGTGAACAACGCGGGCCGCTCCATCCGGCGTTCCATCGCAAACTCGTACGACCGCTTCCACGACTTCCAGCGCACGATGCAGCTCAACTACTTCGGGGCGCTGAAGCTGATCATGGGCTTCCTGCCCACCATGCGAAAGCGCAAGGCGGGCCACATCATCAACATCTCCTCGATCGGGGCCCAGACGAACACTCCGCGGTTCTCCGCGTACGTCGCCAGCAAGAGCGCGCTGGATGCGTTCTCGCGTTCGATCGCGTCGGAGCTCGTCGACGACAAGGTGTTCATCACGACGGTCTACATGCCGTTGGTGCGCACTCCGATGATCGCGCCCACCGGCATCTACGACGCGTTCCCGACCGCATCGCCGGACGAGGCGGCCGACCTGATCGTGCAGGCCATGATCCAGAAGCCGAAGAAGGTCGCGACACGACTGGGCACGTTCGGCGAGGTGCTCTACGCGCTGGCGCCGAAGTCCGTCGACGTGATCCTGAACACCGCGTACA
The DNA here is from genome assembly GCA_035650255.1 of Solirubrobacterales bacterium. Taxonomy (GTDB): domain Bacteria; phylum Actinomycetota; class Thermoleophilia; order Solirubrobacterales; family JBBDJG01; genus DASRIA01. The sequence goes on along the minus strand of DASRIA010000007.1, from coordinate 38,254 downwards.
AGCTGTTCCCGGAGAGCTCCGCGGCCAAGGGAGAGAAGAAGAAGGACGCGGAGGTTTCGGCCGAAGGTGTGGCGTTCGCGCATCTGATGCGCGGCGTGCATTGGTAAGCCGCAGGTGACTGCTCCGGCGACCACACGCCGTCGCAGTCACTGGGGCTGGGGGTACGAGGACGAGCAACCGTCTGCCGCCGAGCTGCGCACCGCGGCCGAGGGGATCCGCGCACATCTCGGCTTCGGCGACGGCGAGGTCGAGCAGCCCGTCCCGCTCGAGCAACTCGACCTGCCGGCGCCGCGGCTGACGCCGCCCGCGTCGCTGGCGGAGATCTGCGCCACGGACGCGCACACCCGCGCCTCGCATGCCTACGGCAAGGCTTACCGCGACGTCGTGCGCGCGTTCCGCGGGCGCTTCGACCACGTGCCGGACGTCGTCGCGTTCCCGCGCGACGCACACGAGGTGCGCGCGGTGCTCGACTGGTGTGGAGAGCGCGGCGCGGCGCTGATCCCGTACGGCGGCGGCACCAGCGTGGTCGGCGGGGTGGAGGCCAGGGTCAGCGACAGCTACGCCGGCGCGGTAACGCTCGACCTCGGACGCCTCGACCGCGTGCTCGAGATCGATCGCGTCTCGCGCGCCGCGCTGATCCAGGCGGGCGCCACCGGCCCGGTGCTCGAGGATCAACTCCGAGAGCACGACCTCACGCTGCGTCACTTCCCCCAGTCGTTCCAGCTCTCGACGCTGGGCGGTTGGATCGCGACGCGCGCCGGCGGGCATTTCGCCACCCTCTACACGCACATCGACGACCTCGTCGAGTCGATCGTCGCGGTGACGCCGACCGGTGAATTCGAGTCGCGCCGCCTCCCCGGCTCGGGCGCGGGGCCGAGCCCCGACCGGATGCTGCTCGGGTCGGAGGGGATCCTCGGAGTGATCACCGAGGCGTGGGTGCGGTTGCAGGACCGGCCCGTGCACAAGACGTCCGCGGGGGTCACCTATCCGAGCCTCGCGGCCGGAGCGGAGGCCGTGCGCGCGCTCTCGCAGAGTGGCCTCTATCCGACGAACTGCCGGCTGCTGGACCCGCGCGAGGCGGAGACGACCGGTGCGTCGTCCGACGGGGCGTTGCTCGTGCTGGGCTTCGAGTCGGCGGACCATCCGGTCGATGCGTGGATGGAGCGCGCGCTCGAGCTGGCGCAGGACCACGGAGGGATCGTGGCGCGGCGCAGCGACGGCAAGGACTCCGTCGGAGCTTGGCGCGACACGTTCCTGCGGGCGCCCTACTTGCGCGACACCTTCGTCGCCTGCGGGGTGATCAGCGACACGTTCGAGACCGCGATCACGTGGGACCGGTTCGCCGGATTCCATGCGGCCGTGACGGAGGCGGTCGAGGGCGCCGTGCGTGAGGTCTGCGGCGACGGGCGCGTGATGTGCCGCTTCACGCACGTCTATCCGGATGGGCCCGCGCCCTACTACACCGTGCTGGCTCCGGCCCGCCGCGGCTCCGAGCTCGAGCAATGGGACGAGATCAAGGCGGCTGCCGGCGGCGCGGTGATCGCGGGCGGCGGCACGATCACGCACCACCACGCCGTGGGGCGCGACCACCGCCCCTGGTACGACCGCCAGCGGCCGGACGGGTTCGCGTCCGCACTGCAAGCCGCGAAGGCGGCGCTCGACCCGGGCGCGATCCTGAACCCGGGCGTGCTCGTGGATCCGCTTGGTTCTCCGGAAACCCAGTAGGACCGGGGCGGCCCGCCCGCAACTCGACTCATTGCAGGATCTTGGGGGCCAGAGGCCCCACGATGCTGCAATCAGTTCGAGATCCCTGTTCGTCACTCACCCGGTCTGTGCCCTCTCTAATATCTCTACTCGATGAGCATCCTGCGCGAACCCGGCGAGCGCGACGAGCTGCACCGCCTGCGGGCGAACGAGATCTACGTTCCGCGCAAGGACACGCGCGAGGAGGTGCAGACGATCGGTCAGGGTGCGCTCGCGTGCCCGTCGTGCGACGTCCCGATCGTGGCGGCCGCGCCGATCCGGATCGGATCTGTCGTGCGCTGTCCCTTCTGCCGGAAGCTCCACACGGCGCGCAGCTACCTGCGGCTCGACCACAGCGACACGCCGCTCAACGACGTTCGGGTCACTGTCCGGCTCGTGCGTTGACGCACACGCTCCGCGGGTAACAGGATCGTCCCCGGGCCGGGGTCCTTCGTCTAGTAGCTTGGCGCGCGTGCCGGAGCAGGACGAAATCACGCTCGCCGAAGCCGCGCGCCATGCCGGCGTGTCCGCGGCCACGCTCAAGCGCTGGGGCGCGGACGGGATCATCCCCGACTACCGCGGGCGCTGGACCCGCGCAGCGGCCGCGCATGCCCGCATCGTCGCGCGCCTGCGCGAGCAGGGGCAGTCCCTGGACGACATCAAGCGTGCCGGCGAGGACGGGCGGCTCGCGTTCGGGTACGTCGAGGAGCTCTTCCCCGCACGAGACCGGCGCTACGACCTGCAACAGGCGGCGCGCGAGACCGGCCTCGAAGGGGCGCTGATCGAGCGGCTCTGGAGGTCGATGGGCTTCCCGACGTGGATGCTCGACCATCTGGGCGACGAGGACCTCGAGGCGCTGCGCTACATGGCCGCAGTCCTCGAGGCCGGGTTCCCGCTGGTGGCGTTCCTCCAGGTCCTCCACGTGTACGGGCAGGCGCTGCGCCAGGTCGCCGATGCGGAAGCACGCCTCTTCCGCATCTACGTGCACGAGCCGCTGATCAAGGACGGCGTTCCCTCCACCCAGATGTCCGAGGAGATGGGCGAGCTGATCTCCGAGCTGCTGCCGCAGACGACGCCGCTGATGGTCTATCTGCACCGCAGCTTCCTGCGTCACTCGGTCGAGCAGGACGTGATCGCCAACATGTGGTCCGACCTCGACAGCGAGGGGGAGGAGCTCGGCCAGCTGCGGGTCGCCATCGTCTTCGCGGACCTCGTGGGATTCGTGCGCTTCACCGAGGAGGAGGGCGAGCAGGAGGCGCTCGACCTAGTGGAGAGCTTCGTCACGTCCGTGGAGCAGTCGCTCCCGGGCAGCGCCCGCGTGGTCAAGAACATCGGGGACGGGGTGATGATCGTGGGGACCGACCCCGTCACCCTCACGGACTGGGCGATCGGGTTCCAGGAAGGCTTCGAGCGGCGCTCACGCCCGCGCATCGGCATCCACTTCGGCCGCACGGTGTACCGCGACGGCGACTACTTCGGGGGCAACGTGAACCTCGCCTCCCGCGTGGTCGCGCGCGCGCACGCGGGCGAGGTGCTGGTCACCGACACGGTCGCGGAGGCAGCCGCAGACCGCACCGACCTGGAGTTCGAGCCGATCGGGGAGGTGCAGCTGAAGGGGTTCCTGGCGCCCACCGAGCTGTACCTCGCGCGGGCGCCGTAGGCGCGGAAACCCGGTGCGGTAGGCAGAAGAGCTGAGGTGATTGCGTTCGCGGTCGTACAGCAGCCACGAACGCAATCACCTCGGCGTGGCCGGGAGCGGCCCGTGCCTACCGTGGTCTCGGTGGCTCAGCGCCCGACGTGCGCCTTGGCCTTCGCCTCGGCCCGCGCGCGCTGGCGGACCTTGACGCGCTGGCGCTTGCCCTTCGGGCCGCGCTGCTCCACGTACAGGACGCTGCTCTTCCTCGTCTTCGCGCCCTTGAAGGCCCGGCTGGTGCGGCGGTTGCCGGCGTAGTCCCACGCGCGCACGTACCAGCGGTGCTTCCCGCCGCGCAGGCGGTACTTCGTGATCGGCCGCGGGTCCTTCCCGCCGGGGCCGTCCTTGTCCTTCACGGTCTTCACGGTCCTGCCGTTCAGGTACAGCCGGTACATCTTGATCCCGCCGGAGTCACGCGCGCGCTGCCACTTGAAGCGCAGTGCGCGCTTGCGGGTCGCGAGCCGGTAGCGCGGGCGGATCAAGGAGAACGCCGAGGGCGGAGTGGTGTCCTTGCGCGGCCGCGTCGACGGCGCGCCTGCGCCGAGGGCGCGCGCGAGGTTCAGGCGCCCGCCGGTGACCGACTTGCCCGCGAGGGTGGGGAGCCGATCGACGGTTCCCAGCAGCGCGGCCTTGATCTGGTCGACCCCGGCGCCCGGGTACTTGGACAGGTAGAGGGCCGCCGCGCCGCTCACGAAGGGAGCGGCCATCGAGGTTCCGCTGAAGGCTGCGTAGCCCGTCGGGTCGGCAAGGCTCGGGACCGTGGACGTGACGTCGTCGCCCGGCGCCGCCAGATCGACCGACTTCGAGCCGTAGTTCGAGAAATCGAGCAGCCGGTCCGAACGGTCCGTGGCGGCCACCGAGATGATGTTGGGCAGGTCGAAGGCGGCGGGATAGTCGGGCCGCGTGTCCGCGTTCACGCCCTCGTTGCCGGCGGCTGCGACCACCAGCGTCCCCCGCTCGCCCGCGCGCCGGATCGCCCCGTAGAGGGCCTGGGAGAAGGACGGCCCGCCCCAGCTGGCGTTCACGACGCGGGCTCCGTGCGCGACTGCGTAGTCGATCGCGTTCGCGGCGTCCGCGGTGTTCCCCTCGCCGTTCTCGTCGAGGAATTTGAGCGACATCACGTTCACGTCCCAGTTGACCCCGGTCACACCGATGGCGTTGTTGCCCTGTGCGCCGATGATCCCGGCCACGTGGGTGCCGTGGCCGCCGTCGTCGTCCGGGTTCGAGTCGTTAGAGAAGAAGTCGGCTCCGTACACGTCGTCGCTGAACCCGTCGCCGTCGTCGTCCATTCCGTTGACGAGGTCGCCCGGGTTCTTCCAGGCATTGCCGATCAGGTCGGGATGCTTGTAGGACACGCCGGTGTCGACCACCGCCACGATCGCGTTGGTCCCCGTGGCCACGTCCCAGGCGGCGGTCGCGGAGATGTCGGCGCCGGCCTTGCCGTCGAAGTGCCCGAGGTTGCGCAGGCCCCACTGGTCGATGAAGCTCCGGTCGTTCGGGATCCGGTGCGCGCGCAGGACCCAGTTGGGCTCGACGAACTCGACCGCCGGATTGCGCAGCAGGCGCTCGGTGGCGTCCTCGGTCCGGCTCGGGTCCACCGTCACCACTGCGGCGTCCACGGAGTCGATCCGCTCCTCGAGCTCGCCGCGCGCCTTTGCAACGGCCCGCGTCTCCTGCCATTCGGTGGCGGCGGCGTCGAAGCCCACGATCAGCTCGCCGGGGACGGCCTCGGCACCGACGTCGACGGCAGCGCTGCGCTCCGCCCCGAGGGCGGCCAGCATCAGCAGCGCAACCAGGAGCGCAACCGCAGCGAACAGCGAAAAGGCACGCCGCGGCCGGCTGCCTGTGACGGGGAGGCTGGGCATTGGTAGGCAGATCGGCGCCGCGCATGGGTCACCCGCACCCCCACCGGCGTTAAATACGAGATATGTCCAAGGATCCGATCGAGCGCGTGACAGCCGCCATTCACGGCTGCGAGCACCTCGGCCCGCCGGCCCGGGTGCTCGCGCTGCTCTCCGGCGGCGCCGACTCGGTGTGCCTCCTCCACTCCCTGGCCCGGGCGCTGGGCCCGGAACGCGTCGCAGCGCTGCACGTGAACCACGGGCTGCGCGCCCGCGCCGAGGAGGACGAGGAGTTCTGCCGGGAGCTGTGCCAGGCGCTCGCAGTGCGGCTGCACGTCGAGCGCGTGGACGTCGAGCGGACCGGGAACCTGGAGGCCCGGGCGCGGGAGGCGCGTTACGCCGCGGCCGAGGCGGTGCGGGCCCGCGAGGGCTTCGATCTGGTTGCCACGGGGCACACGGGCACCGATCAGGTGGAGACCGTGCTCTACCGCCTCGCCTCTTCGCCCGGGCGTCGTGCGCTGCTGGGAATGGCGCCGCTGCGCGAGCGCATCGTGCGCCCGCTGCTCGAGCTGTCCGCCGAGGACACCCGCGACTACTGCCGCGCGGCCGGCCTCGCCTGGCGCGAGGACGAGTCCAACCAGGACCGGAGCCTGGCGCGCAACCGCCTCCGCCTCGACGTGGTCCCGGCCCTCCGCGAGATCCACCACGGCGTGGAGCGAAACGTGATCGCCACCGCGGCCCAGCTGCGCGACGAGCAGGAAGTGGTGGAGCGGGCTATCGACGAGGCGCTCACCCGGATCGGGGCGGGCGGCTACCCGCCCGTGGTCGAGGCCGCCCGCCTGGCGGGCGAGCCCCCGGCCATGCGGCGGCTGGTGCTGCAACGGCTGGCGGAGAGCGCGGCCGGGGGCCCGGTGTCCCTGGGCCCCGAGCGGATGGGGGAGATCGAGCGCCTCGCGGCCCGCGGCGGGAGCGGCGTCGCCGAGCTGGGCGGCGGGGTGCGGGCCGTCGCCGAGTACGGCTTCGTGCGGTTCACGCGCGAGCACGAGGCCGCGCCCCCGGCGCCCGCGGTGCTGCCCGTGCCGGGGAGCTGTCGCTTCGGCGAGTGGGAGCTGGAGTGCGTGCCGGCCCCGCCGCCCCGGGACGCCGCGCAGGCCTCGCTCGACGAGCCGGTGCTCGACGCGGGCCGCCTGGCCGGGCAGCTGGCGGTGCGCGCCTGGCAGGAGGGAGACCGCATGCGACCGCTCGGGCTCGGGGGCACGAAGTCCCTCCAGGACGTGTTCACCGACCGGAAGGTCCCGCGCGGCCTGCGGCGGTCGTTGCCGGTGGTGGTGTCCGGCGAGGACATCGCGTGGGTGGCCGGCGTCGCTGTATCGGACCTCTTCAAGCTGGACGAGGACACGGCGGCCACCGTGCGCCTGCGCGCACGTGCCGTTCCCTCGACTGACTAGACTGGCCGTCGTGGAACTCAGGACCGCAGCATCCGTCGGGCAGGTGGTCGTCGAGGAGGATCAGCTCCAGCACCGGGTTGCCGAGCTGGGCGCCGAGATCTCGCGCGACTACGAGGGCCGGGACCTCTTCATGATGGGCGTGCTGAAGGGGGCGGTCTTCTTCCTCGCGGACCTGATGCGCGAGGTGCACGTCCCTTGCGAGCTGGACTTCATGGCCGTGTCGAGCTACGGCTCGCTGACGGACTCCTCGGGCGTGGTGCGCATCCTGAAGGACCTCGATTCCTCGATCGAGGGCAAGGACGTGCTGATCGTCGAGGACATCGTGGACTCCGGGCTGACGCTCAACTACCTGCTGCGCAACCTGCGCGGGCGCGGCCCCCGCTCGCTGGAGGTATGCGCCCTCCTCGTCAAGCCTGCGCGCCGCAAGATCGAGCTCCCGATCCGCTATGTCGGGTTCGAGATCCCGAACCGGTTCGTGGTCGGCTACGGGCTCGATCTCGACCAGCGGCACCGCAATCTGCCGTACGTGGCCGCCATCGACGGCGACGCGGGCGACGGGCAGCTGCACGCCGCCTGATCCCGGCCTTCCCGCGGCTCCCCGGCAGGAGGTCAAGAGGGCACCGAGAAAGCCCGATATCAACCCGATGATCCATCGTCGGCGCTCCCGCGTAATCGCGCTATACGGCACAAATGCCCTGCTAGGCTTGTTTGCGGCCGCCGACCGACTGCGCACGCAGTCATTCCTCTGGAAAACGTGAGCAGATTCCTCAAAAACGCGACCTTCCCGATCCTGATCGTGGTCGTGCTCGCGTTCTTCGCTCAACGCTTCCTGGGACAGAACGACGAGAAGCCCAAGCCCAACTTCGGGCAGTTCCTCACCCAGGTGGAGAACGGCCAGGTCAAGAGCGTCACGATCAACACCCGTGACAACACGCTCGACGTCACCGCGATCGACGGCAAGACCAAGTACGAGACCGGTTATCCGGACAACTATGAAGAGGAGCTGGTCCGGGACCTGCGCAAGAACGACGTCGCGCTGTCCGTGAAGGGCAAGGGCGGGTCGAACTGGCTCTCGCTCCTGACCTACATCCTGCCGTTCATCCTCCTGCTCGCCTTCTGGATATTCCTGATGAACTCGGTGCAAGGAGGCGGCTCACGCGTGATGAGCTTCGGCAAGTCGCGCGCCAAGCGATTGTCCGTCGACTCGCCGAAGGTCACGTTCCGCGACGTGGCCGGTGTCGACGAAGCGGTCGAGGAGCTCCACGAGATCAAGGAGTTCCTGGAGAACCCCAAGAAGTTCCAGGCCCTCGGTGCGCGCATCCCCAAGGGAGTGCTGCTGTACGGCCCGCCGGGCACGGGCAAGACGCTGCTCGCTCGCGCCGTGGCAGGCGAGGCCGGCGTCCCCTTCTTCTCGATCTCGGGGTCCGACTTCGTCGAGATGTTCGTCGGGGTGGGCGCCTCACGCGTGCGTGACCTGTTCGAGCAGGCCAAGCAGAACTCTCCCTGCATCATCTTCATGGACGAGATCGACGCCGTCGGGCGGCACCGCGGTGCGGGTCTCGGCGGCGGCCACGACGAGCGCGAGCAGACGCTGAACCAGCTGCTGGTCGAGATGGACGGCTTCGAGATGAAGGACAACATCATCCTGATCGCGGCCACCAACCGGCCCGACATCCTGGACCCGGCGCTGCTGCGCCCGGGCCGCTTCGACCGGCAGGTCGTGGTGGACCGCCCCGACCGCAAGGGCCGCGCCCGGATCCTCGAGGTGCACACGCGCGGCAAGCCGCTGGGCAAGGAGATCGAGCTCGACAACCTCGCCGGCCAGACCCCCGGCTTCACCGGTGCGGACCTGGCGAACCTGGTGAACGAGGCGGCACTGCTCGCGGCGCGCGACAACAAGCGCGAGATCACCCAGCACGAGCTCGAAGAGGGCATCATGCGCGTGATCGCGGGGCCGGAGAAGAAGACCCGCGTGATGGGCGAGAAGGAGCGGCTCGTGACGGCGTATCACGAGATGGGCCACGCGATGGTCGCCCACTTCCTGCAGCACACCGACCCGGTGCACAAGATCTCGATCATCTCGCGCGGCCAGGCGCTCGGGTACACGATCTCGCTGCCGACCGAGGACAAGTTCCTCACCACCCGCGCGGAGCTGGCCGACACGCTCGCGATGACGCTGGGCGGGCGCGCCGCCGAGGAGATCGTCTTCAGCGAGATCACGACCGGCGCGGCGAACGACCTCGAGAAGGTGACGGCGACCGCCAAGCAGATGGTGATGCGCTTCGGCATGTCCGAGAAGCTGGGCCCGCGCACCTTCGGCCACGACCAGTCACAGCCTTTCCTGGGCCGCGAGTTCAGCGCGACCGCCGACTACTCGGAGGAGATCGCGCGCGAGATCGACGACGAGATCCGCCGCATCGTCGAGGAGGCGCACCAGACCGCGCGCCAGGTGCTCGGCGACCGCCGCGAGCACCTCGACCGGCTCTCCAAGCTGCTGCTCGAGCACGAGACGATCGAGCGCGAGGAGTTCGAGGCGCTGCTGGCGGGCAAGTCCGAGGAAGAGGTGTTCGGGGCGCCCGAGCCGGAGCAAGAGCCTCCCGCCGCACCCCCGGTCGAGCCTGCGCGCCGCCCCGTCGCGGAGCCGCGCCCGCTGCCTCACCCGCGCCCCGGCCTCGCCGGCGGCACGGCTGAGATGCGCCGGGATCCGTAGGCCCTAGAACCAGGTAGGACGGGCAGGCGCGCGTCGCGTTCGGCGTGGCCTGGCTCCACCCCCTTACCTACCCCGGGCATATACTCGCCCCCGTGGCGACCACTGCCGCGCAGACCTATGAGCAGGCTTGCGCCGAGCATCGGTGGAACGTTCCCGCGCGCTACAACATCGCGGCCGACGTGTGCGACAAGCACTCCCGCGACAAGCTGGCGATGATCTGGGAGGACTGGCGCGGCAATCAGCGCTCGGTCGCCTGGGGAGAGCTGCAGGACCTGGCCGCCAAGAGCGCCAACGTGCTGCGCGACCACGGTGTCGAGCGGGGCGACCGCGTGGCGATGCTGCTGCCGCCGACGCCCGAGACCGCGGCGATGTTCTTCGGCACGTGGAAGAGCGGCGCGATCCTGCTCTCCATGTCGGTGCTGTACGGGGACGAGGGCATCCGCCACCGGATCACCGACTCCCAGGCGAAGGTCCTCGTCACGGACGCCGACAACGCCGACCGGATCGACCCTGACCTCGTCGAGCACCTGATCGTGCTCGACGCCGATCTGCTGGCTGCGGCCTCCACCAACTTCGCCACCGTCGACACGGCCGCGGACGACCCCGCCCAGCTCTATTACTCCTCCGGCACCACGGGCCTCGCCAAGGGCATCCTCCACGCACACCGCTACGTGCTGGCGCACGAGGAGTTCGTGTATTGCCACGACCTGCGCGACGGGGAGCTGTTCCACGGGATGGGGGAGTGGGCCTGGGCCGCCGGGATCTCCCCGCTGATCGGGCCCTGGCGGCTCGGGGCGACGCAGTTCGTGTTCCAGCGCGAGGGCGGGTTCGACCCCGAGCAGCAGCTCGCGGTGCTGTCCAAGCACCGGCCCACGAACGTGTTCACGACGCCCACGGCGATGCGCGCGATGATGGGAGTGTCCGACGCGGGCAAGCGCCATCCGCAGGACTTCCGCATCGTGTGCTCGGCCGGCGAGCCGCTGAACCCGGAGGCGATCCGGTGGTTCCGCGACCAGTACGGCGTCACCGTGCTCGACTTCTACGGGCTCACCGAGTCCTATCCGCTGGTGGCGAACTACCCGTTCATGCAGGTCCGCGAGGGCTCGATGGGCAGGCCCATGCCGGGGTGGGACGTCGACATCCTCGACGAGGACGAGCAGCCGGTCACGCGCGGCGAGCGCGGAGAGATCTGCCTGCGGGCGCGCTCCAACCCCCATTACCCGCTGGGCTACTGGAACCGGCCCGAGGACTCCGAGGAGACCTTCGGCGGCGACTGGTTCCACACCAAGGACGCGGCCGAGCAGGACGAGGACGGCTACTACTGGTACTCGGGCCGGGCGGACGACGTGATCATCTCCGCCGGCTACCGGATCGGGCCCTTCGAGGTCGAGTCGGCCTGCATCGAGCATCCGGCCGTGCGCGAGGCCGCAGCCGTGGCGTCGCCCGACGAGCGCCGCGGCCACGTGGTGAAGGCGTTCGTGATCCTGGCGGAGGGGCACGAGCCCTCGGACGAGCTCGCCGGAGAGATCAAGCGGTTCGTCCGCGACCGGCACTCGGCGTACGCGTATCCGCGGCGGATCGAGTTCGTGGACGAGCTGCCGAAGACCCTCACGGGCAAGATCCGCCGGATCGAGCTGCGCGAGCGCGAGCAAGAACGACGGTGACGCGCTTCGCGCGCCCGGCGGTGATGGGCGTGCTGAACACGACGCCTGACTCCTTTTCAGACGGCGGGGCGTTTCTCGCACCGGACGCCGCGCTGGAACACGCGCGGTCGATGGCGGCCGAGGGCGCCGATTTGATCGACGTCGGCGGCGAGTCCACCCGCCCGGGGGCCGAGCCCGTCAGCGAGGCCGAGGAGCTGCGCCGCGTGATGCCGGTGATCGAGGCGCTCGGCGCGGACGACGGCATCCCGGTCTCGATCGACACGTCGAAGGCAGCGGTGGCGCAGGCCGCGCTGGCGGCCGGCGCCACGTTCGTCAACGACGTGACCGCCCTGCGCGGCGACGCCCGCATGGCGGGGCTGGTGGCGGAGTCGGATGCGGACGTGTGCCTGATGCACATGCTCGGTGAGCCTCGGACCATGCAGGACGACCCGCGCTACGACGACGTCGTCGCGGAAGTCGCGGCGTTCCTCGAGGAGCGGCTGGCGTTCGCCGTCCGGGAAGGGGTGCCCGAGGACCGGATCTGGCTGGACCCCGGGATCGGGTTCGGCAAGACCCTGCGGCACAACCTCGAGTTGCTCCGCCGGCTGGACGAGATCGTCGCGATCGGGTGGCCGGTCGTCGTGGGGGCCTCGCGGAAGCGGTTCATCGGCGCTCTCACCGGAAAGGCCGAGCAGGAGCGCGGGGCCGGGACGGTGGCGGCGAACGTGATCGCCTACGAGCGGGGCGCCCACATGTTCCGGGTCCACGACGTGGGGCCCACCCGGGATGCCCTGGCCGTGGTCGGTGCTACCGTGGGTGAGAGCATCAGCGAGGCGCCAGATCGCCTCGAATAGGGCGATTTCCAGGCGGTTCGATGGACAGCTTCGAAGAGGGAAGAGACTACGACGACGAGCGGGGCGTCGGCTCCTCCGACTCCTTCGTGACCCTGGAGATCTCGGGGCTCTCGCTCTTCACCCACCACGGGGTCACCGAGGCCGAGCAGCAGACCGGCCAGCGGCTGATCTTCGACGTGACCTTCGACGTGGACGACTGTGACGCGACCGTGACCGACCGCCTCGAGGACACGATCGACTACTCGGCCGTGTGCCAGGCGGTCGCGCTGATCGCGACCGAGCGCTCGTACCGCACGCTCGAGCGGGTGTGCACGGCGGTCGCCGACATGCTCGAGGAGCGGTTCGGGGCCAGCGGGATCGTGGTGCGCGCGACCAAGCCGGAGCCGCCGATCCCCCTGCCGGTCGAAGAGGTCTCGGTAGAGGTCTCGCGCTGACGTCGGCCTGGCTGGGGCTGGGCTCGAACGTCGGCGACCGCCTGGCGAACCTGCGCGACGCGGCGGCACGTCTCGATGCGATCGACGGCATCCGCGTCGCCGCCCGCTCGCATGTGTACGAGACCGAGCCCGTCGGGGAGGTGCTCGATCAGCGTGACTTCCTGAACGCGGCCGTGCGGGTCGAGACCACCCTCGGGCCGCACGAGCTGCTGGACGCGTGCAAGGACGTCGAGCGCCGCATGGGCCGGGCCGCCGGCCCGCGCCACGGCCCGCGGGCGATCGATGTCGACTTGCTGCTGGTCGAGGGCGAGGCACTCGTCTCGGAGCGCCTGCGGCTGCCGCATCCCGAGGTCACGAGCCGCCGCTTCGTGCTCGTGCCCCTGCTCGAGGTCGACCCACCGGAGCCGGACACACTGCGCGACGCGCTGCAAGCATTGCCGCCGGGGCAGCGCGTGGAGCGCGTCGGCGCGCTGATCGAGTAGATAATCGGCCCCATGCTCCTCACCATCGACGTCGGCAACACCCAGACCCATGTCGGCCTGTTCGACGGCGAGGAGCTGGTCGAGCACTGGCGGTTCTCCACGGACCGCCAGTCGACCGGGGACGAGCTCGCGGTGGTGATGCACAACCTGCTCGCCCTGCGCGGGATCGCGTTCGACCAGGTCGACGGCGAGGCGGTCTCCTCGGTGGTGCCGCGGCTGGTCACCGAGTACCGCCACATGTTCGAGCGCTACCTGGAACGCGAGGCGCTGATCGTCGGCCCCGGCACCAAGACCGGGATGCCGATCCTGCTCGAGAACCCGCACGAGCTCGGCCCCGACCGGCTCGTGAACGCGATCGCCGGCTACGAGCTCTGCGGCGACGCGTGCGTGGTGGTCGACTTCGGCACCGCGATCAACTACGACGTCGTCTCGAGCGCGGGCGAGTACCTGGGCGGGATCATCGGGCCGGGCATCGAGATCTCGATCGAGGCCCTCACCTCGCGCGCGGCGCGGCTCACCAAAGTGGACATCGCCGAGCCCCGGGCGCTGATCGGCAAGTCGACCGAGGCCGCGGTCCAGTCGGGGATCGTGTACGGCTTCGCCTCCCAGGTGGACGGCATCTGCGGCAAGCTGCGGGCCGAGCTCGGCGACGGCGTCACGACCATCGCGACGGGCGGCCTGGCGAGCGTGATCGTCGGCTTCACCGAGAGCATCGACATGGTCGACGATCTGCTCACCCTCAAGGGCCTGAGACTCGTATACGAGCGAAACCGGTAAGCGCCGGCGGCGCCGCCGCAGCGGCCGGAGCCGGCAGGACCCGTCGCTATACTTGCCGGTCCCCGAGGGGCCGTCCGCGGCCCTTTTCAAGGCCAAATGCGGGACTTTTACCTGAGATGCCAAAAGACGCAGTTCTCACTCCGCAGGGTTACGAGAAGCTCAAGGGCGAGATCGAGCACCTGCGCACCACCAAGCGCCGCGAAGTAGCCGAGCGCATCAAGGAGGCGCGCGAGTTCGGCGACATCAGCGAGAACGCCGAATACGACCACGCCAAGAACGAGCAGGCGATGCTCGAGGCCCGCATCGCGCAACTCGAGGAGAAGCTCCGCAACGCCACCGTCATCGACCAGAAGTCGATCGACACCGGGACCGTCTCGGTGGGCACGAAGGTATGGGTCAAGGACCAGAAGTCGGGCCAGTCGACGATGTACGAGATCGTCGGCTCGGCCGAGGCCGAGCCCTCCGAGAACAAGCTCTCCAACGAATCGCCGGTCGGCAGCGCCCTGGTCGGCCACAAGCGCGGCGAGGTGGTCACGGTCCAGGTCCCGCGCGGCCCTTCGCGCAAGCTCAAGATCACGAAGATCGAAGCCGCGTAGCCGCTGCGGCGGCGCGTCCGCTCGCGGCCCTGCCCGGGTGGGTGTGAATCCGAGCGCTATGCGCTCGCTTTCCCGCACACCCGGATGACCGCCTACGCGCCTCACGCGCGAGTACGCTCCGAGCCGTGTCCTCCGACACCACACCGGCGCCCGACGAGCCGGGCGGCGAAGACCGCCTGATCGAGGAGCGGCGCCGCAAGCTCGCCGAGCTGCGCAACGCCGGCGTCGACGCGTTCCCGCACGAGTTCCGCGACCGGGCGGCGGTGGCCGACGTGCTGGAGCGGCACGCCGGCCTCACGGACGGCGAGGAGACCGAGGACACCGTGCGGCTGGCCGGGCGGCTGACCGCGCGCCGCGGGCACGGCAAGGCCGCCTTCCTGGACCTCACCGACCGCTCCGGCCGCATCCAGTTGCACGCCCGCAAGGACGTCCTGGGCGATTCCTACGAGGGGCTCGTCGGCCTCGACCTCGGCGACGTGGTCGGCGTCGGCGGCGCACCCTTCCGCACCCGCCGCGGAGAGCTCTCGGTCCGCGTCGACGGCTGGACGCTGCTCTCCAAGTCGCTGCGCCCGCCGCCGGACAAGTACCACGGGCTGGCGGACGTGGAGCAGCGCTACCGCCACCGCGAGCTCGACCTGCTCGCCAACGAGGAGACGCGCGAGCTGTTCGTCCAGCGCACGCGATTGGTGGGCGGCATCCGGCGCTTCCTCGACGAGCGCGGCTTCCTCGAGGTCGAGACGCCGGTGCTCCAGCCCATCTACGGCGGCGCGCTGGCGCGGCCCTTCGTCACGCACCACAACGCGCTCGACCGCACGCTCTACCTCCGGATCTCCCCCGAGCTCTATCTGAAGAGGCTGATCGTCGGCGGCCTGGAGAAGGTCTACGAGATCGGTAAAGACTTCCGCAACGAGGGGGTCTCCCACAAGCACAACCCCGAGTTCACGATGCTCGAGACCTACGAGGCGTATGCGGACTACGAAGACGTCGCGGCGATGACCGAGCAGCTGGTCGCGCATGCCGCCCGCGAGACGATCGGCTCGACTGCGTTCGAGCGCGACGGAGAGACGGTGGACGTCAGCCCGCCGTGGCGGCGGGTGAAGCTGCGCGACGCGATCCTCGCCGAGACGGGAATCGACATCGCGGAGACGGACGAGCGCGACGCCCTGGCGGCGCGCATGGAGGAGCAGGGGCTCGCGGTCGACCCGGGCGCGGGCTGGGGGAAGCTCGTCGACGAGCTGCTGTCCAAGCGCGTCGAGCCCAAGCTGATCGAACCCACCTTCGTGCTCGACTATCCGGTCGAGCTGTCGCCCTTCGCGAAGTCACACCGATCGCAACCCGGCCTGGTGGAGCGGTTCGAGGCCTTCGTCGGCGGCGTCGAGATCGCGAACGCATTCAGCGAGCTGAACGATCCCGACGAGCAGCGCCGGCGCTTCGAGCAGCAACAGCGGCTGGAGGCGGCCGGCGACGAGGAGGCGCACCCCTTCGACGAGGACTACCTGTTCGCCCTCGAGCAGGGCATGCCGCCGGCGGGCGGCATGGGATTGGGAATCGACCGGCTGCTGATGATGCTGACGGGGCGCAGCTCGATTCGCGAGGTCCTCCTGTTTCCGGCGCTGCGAGAACGCTCATAACCCGCTCGTTGCACGGCTTTTGGCGAAGCGCGCAGAAACCCGCGGCGTACGTGCTAAAACCGCTTGGTAGACAGCAAGATGAGGTAGAAGGACGGTCCCGACCCGTTGTTACAATCAAACGCGGCGCACGAAATCGGCCGGAGGGCTGATCTACCCGGCACCATCTGCCGAAAAGGAAGCAAGGAAGTGCTCCCAGTCGCCTAGTCCCCCGGCCATCGAACCGACGAAGGGTTCAGCGATCAGGTAACCGACGTGTTCGAGAGATTTACAGAGAGAGCCCGCCAGGTCGTCGTCCTCGCACAGGAAGAGGCCCGGCAGCTCAAGCACAACTACATCGGCACGGAGCACATCCTGCTGGGCTTGCTGCGCGAGGAGGAGGGCCTTGCAGCCCGCGTCCTCGAGTCGCTGGACATCACCGTCGAGCGCGTGCGCGCACAGGTCGTGCGCATCGTCGGCTCCGGTGAGGAGGTCACGTCCGGCCAGATCCCGTTCACGCCGCGCGCCAAGAAGGTACTCGAGCTGGCACTTCGCGAGGCGCTCAGCCTCGGCCACAACTACATCGGCACGGAGCACATCCTGCTCGGCCTGGTGCGCGAGAACGAGGGCGTCGCCGCGCGCATCCTGCTCGACTTCGACGCCGACTCGGAAAAGATTCGCAATGAAGTGATCCGGATGCTGTCGGGGCCTGGAAGCCGCCGCCAGGGAGCGGGCGCCGCCGGCCCCGAGGGCAAGAAGTCCTCGAAGCTGCTGGACCAGTTCGGGCGCAACCTCACCAAGCTGGCCGCCGAGTCCAAGCTCGACCCGGTCGTGGGCCGCCAGACCGAGATCGAGCGCGTGATGCAGATCCTCTCGCGCCGCACCAAGAACAACCCCGTGCTGGTCGGCGAGCCCGGCGTCGGCAAGACCGCCGTCGTCGAGGGGCTCGCGCAGCGCATCTCGAACGGCGAGGTGCCGGAGCTGCTCAAGAACAAGCAGATCTACACGCTCGACCTGGCCGCCCTGGTCGCGGGCTCCAAGTACCGCGGCGAGTTCGAGGAGCGCCTCAAGAAGGTGATGAAGGAGATCACCCAGCGCGGCGACATCATCCTTTTCATCGACGAGCTCCACAACCTCGTCGGCGCAGGCGCGGCCGAGGGCGCGATCGACGCGGCCTCGATCCTGAAGCCGGCGCTGGCGCGCGGCGAGCTGCAGACGATCGGCGCGACCACACTGGACGAGTACCGCAAGTACCTGGAGCGCGACTCCGCGCTCGAGCGGCGCTTCCAGCAGATCAAGGTCGACCAGCCCTCCACGGAGGAGACGGAGCAGATCCTCAAGGGATTGCGCGAGCGCTACGAGCAGCACCACCGCGTGAAGATCACCGACGAGGCGCTGCACGCGTCGGCCGAGCTCGCCGACCGTTACATCTCCGACCGGTTCCTGCCCGACAAGGCGATCGACCTGATCGACGAGGCCGCATCGCGGGCGCGCATCAAGGCGATGACCGCTCCCCCCGTGTACCGCGACCTCGAGGACGAGATCGAGCAGACGCGGCGCGACAAGGAAGCTTCCATCGAGGCGCAGGAGTTCGAGAAGGCCGCCGGCCTCCGTGACAAGGAGCGGCGCCTGACGAACAAGAAGCGCGAGCTCGAGGACCAGTGGCAGTCCGGCGAGGGCGGCGAGCGCCCCGAGATCGGCGAGGACGAGATCGCCGACATCGTCTCCATGTGGACCGGCATCCCCGTCTTCAAGCTGACCGAGGCCGAGTCCAAGAAGCTGATGCGCATGGAGGACGAGCTGCACAAGCGCGTGATCGGGCAGCAGATGGCGATCGCGGCCGTCTCCAAGGCGATCCGCCGCTCGCGCGCGGGCCTCAAGGACCCGAAGCGCCCGACCGGCTCGTTCATCTTCCTGGGCCCCTCCGGCGTCGGCAAGACCGAGCTGGCGCGCACCCTCGCCGAGTTCCTGTTCGGCGACGAGGACGCGATGGTCCGGATCGACATGTCCGAGTACATGGAGAAGCACTCCGTGTCGCGGCTGGTCGGTTCCCCGCCCGGCTACATCGGCTACGACGAAGGCGGCCAGCTGACCGAGTCCGTGCGGCGCAAGCCCTACTGCGTGCTGCTGCTCGACGAGATCGAGAAGGCGCACCCGGACGTGTTCAACATCCTGCTCCAGATCCTGGAGGACGGCCGGCTGACGGATGCGCAGGGGCGCACCGTGGACTTCCGCAACGCGATCGTGATCATGACGTCGAACATCGGTGCCGCGGACATCGCGCGCAACACGCCGCTGGGCTTCTCGGTGTCGGACGAGACCGGCATGACCTACGACGACATGAAGAACCGGATCACCGGCGAGCTGAAGAAGGTCTTCCGGCCCGAGTTCCTCAACCGCCTGGACGAGGTCATCGTCTTCCACAAGCTCTCGAAGGACGAGATCAAGCTGATCGTCGAGCTGCTGATGCGCCACCTGCGCCAGTCCATGGCCGAGCGCGAGCTGCAGATCGAGATGAGCGAGGGCACCAAGGACTTCCTGGTCGAGAAGGGCTGGGACCCCGCCATGGGCGCCCGCCCGCTGCGCCGCGCGATCCAGCGCTACATCGAGGACCCGCTTGCCGACGAGGTGCTGAAGACGCCGATGACGCCGGGCTCCACCGTGCTCGTCGAGCGCGACGAGGAGGCCAAGCAGAAGGCGGCCGACAGCGGCACCGACGAGGAGCTCAAGATCACGATCCTGGCGCCGGTCGAGAAGCCGCCCGAGGAGCAGCCGGTTCCTGTCGGCGGCTCCGACGAGGGCGACCAGCCCGCGGGTGACGCCGGCGACTCCGGCGAGCCGGGCGAGCAGCCCGAGCAGCCGACCGAGAACTAGCTCCCACGAGCGCCTTCCCCCACGCGGAGGCCGACCGCTTCACCGTCCGCCAGCGCGTGCGGCCGGTCAGCAACCGCTACGAGGTGCGGCTGGCACTCGAAGGCGACGAGGAAGGCGAGCTGGTCGCGTTCGTCCAGCAGAAGACGTTTGCCCTCAAGGAAGACCTGCGCTTCTATGCCGATGAGGGCAAGCAGCAGGAGCTGTTCCGCGTCAAGGCGCGTCAGCGCTTCGATCCCACGGCGCGTTACAAGGTGACCGCTGCCGACGGGACGGCCGTGGGGGAGCTCGCCAAGGCATTCCGGCGCTCGCTTGCCCGCTCGACCTGGCGGGTCTTCGCTCCCGGGACGGGCGAGGAGGTGATGTGGGCGACCGAGCGCAGCCTGTTCAAGTCACTGCTGCGGCGCGTGCTCACGCTGGGCGGCTTCATCCCGATCGTGGGGGACGTGCTCGGGCTGATCCCGATCCGCTACCACTTCGACTTCTTCGCGGGTGACCGCCGCATCGGCGGGCTGGAGCGCAGGTTCGGCATCCGCGACCGCTACGTCCTCGACGTCTCGGGTGACGCGGAGCGCCGCATCGACCGGCGGCTCACGATCGCGCTGGCCGTCGCGATGGACACGCTGCAGGCGCGTTAGTCGTCCGTCTCGCCCTCGAAGAGGGCGAACACGGCGTGCTGCGGGTCGGCTGCCACCGCGATCTTGCTCGGCCCGATCGGGGAGAAGGGGCCGACCATCACCTGCCCGCCCAGCTCACCGATCTGCGCGACGCTCTGGTCGATGTCGGCGGTCGTGAAGTACGGCATCCAGTTCGGTGGTACGCCCCGTTGCCGCTCCTCGTCCCCCAGCGGCCGGATGCCGCCGTTCATCCTGCCCGCGTTGTTGATCGTGATGTACGGCATCTCGGCGGTGCCGTGCTCCTCGTACGTCCAGCCGAGCAGGTCGCCGTAGAAGCTCCTGGCCCTGTCGACGTCGGTGGTCGTCAGCTCGTTCCACGTGAAGCAGCCGGGGTCGTTCACGAGCTGCGCGCCGACGTGCTCACGCGGCTCCCACAGGGAGAGGATCGCCCCGGTCGGGTCCGAGCAGGCGACCATGCGCCCCGAGTCGAACACGTCGAAGGGATCCATCAGGATGTTGCCCCCCAGCTCGCCCACCCTCGCCGCCACGTCGTCGACGGAGGCGACGGTCACGTAGTTGTTCCAGTGCGGCGGAATGCCATGCGAACGCTCCTCGGCGCGCTGCTCGAACGCCGCTGCCACGCTCTTTCCGCGCAGCTCGAACATCCGGTACACGCTGGTGTCGTCGATCGGGCTGTCGGCGTGGCTCCAGCCGAACAGCGACTCGTAGAAGGCGGTCGCGCCGCCGATGTCGGAGGTGGCGCACTCCACCCAGCTGAAGGTCCCCGGTGCGTACTCGGTCCGCTCGCCCACGGCCGCTCATGCTACCTCTCCGGTCAGGAGCGCGATCACTGGACGAATGGCCCATGCGGCGGGTGCGGGCACCTGGGTACAAGCCCCTCATGCCCGCGGTGTTCGCAGCAGGAGCAGCGGCGCTCGTCCTGGCCGACCAAGTCGTGCACTCGGAGGCGCTGTGGGCCGAATTGTGGCTCGACCTGCCCGTCGCAGCGCTGCTCGCCGGCCTCGCCGCGACGTGGTCGCGGCCGGCAGCCGGAGCGCCGAGCCCGGCCGACGCGATCGGCGAAGTCGTCGTCGCGGTGAACCGCGGGCGCCACGTCGACGAGGTGCTCGCCAGCCTGACCGAGCAGGCGTGCAGCATCATGAGAGTCGAGCGCTCGCTGGTGATGCTGCGCGACGAGGCCGATCCACGCTCGTCGATCGTGGTGGCGGGACACGGAGTGCCCGGCGACATGATCGGCAGCCGCTTCGGCGTGGACGAGGGCATGGCCGGGCAGGTGATGCGAACGGGTGAGGCGATTCTCGTCGAGGACTACGCGACCTACACGCGCCCGCTGCGGCATCGCGCCGCCGACGGCCTGCGCGCGGGTGGCGCCGCTCCGATCTGCCGTGGGGGCCAGGTCTTCGGAGCGCTCTCCGCCGGCACCACCGACGATGCACGCGTCTTCGGTGCCCCTGAGCTGGAGACGCTCGGAAAGCTTGCCGAACTGGGCGCGGTCGCGCTCGAGCAGGCACGCATGCGACAGCAGCTGGAGCGCGCTGTGGACGGTGGCGTGGACGCGATGGCCGCGGCGGTCGAGATGCGCGACCACTACACCTGTGAGCACTCGGAAGAGGTCGTGCGCCTCGCTCGCCGTGTCGGCAAGCGGCTGGGCATCACGGGCAAGGCGCTGTCGGACCTGGAGATCGCGGCCCGCCTCCACGATGTCGGCAAGATCGGCGTGCCGGACGCCGTGCTGCGCAAGGCCGGGCCGCTGGACAAGACCGAGTGGGAGGTCATGCGCCAGCACCCGGAGTGGGGAGCGCAGCTGCTGCGTCGCGTGCCGGGACTGAAGGGCGTGTCACGCATCGTCCGCCACGCCCACGAGCGGTGGGACGGCGACGGTTACCCGGACCGGTTGAGCAGCGCCGAGATCCCCCTGGAAAGCCGCATCATCTTTGCCTGCGACGCCTACCACGCCATGACTTCGGACCGCCCCTACCGCGACGCGCTCCGCCCGTGGTTGGCGGTCAGCGAGCTGCGTGAAGGCGCAGGCGGGCAGTTCGACCCGGACGTCGTGGACGTGCTCGTCAACGAGTTGCGCAGCGAGCGCTCGGTCTCGACGCGCCTCCTCCAACCGGAAGAGGGCGCGGGCCTGGTTGTCGGCGCCTAGCGCTTCGAGGCCTTGCGGCGGCGCGAGCGCCGCAGCCGGCGCGCGACGCGCGCGGCATCCTGCCTGCTCGTGGCAGGTGCGATCCGCACGGCTACCCCGATCCGCCGGAAGCGGCGGCCTCGCACGAGCTGCAGGGCGAGGGTCGGGCCGGGCCGCGGAGCCGAGGACTGCTTGCCGGGCTTGAAGATGTGCGCGGTCGCGCGCGGGCGCCGGCCGGTCGGCACCACCACGTAACCGGTCTCCTCGCCTGCGAGGTAGAAGTACACGACGTCGCGCAGCGAGACCTTGCGCCGCTTCGCGCCGGCCTGCGCGAGGATCACGCGCCGGCCACCGCGCATGACCGCCTCCACCCGCGCGGTCTTGCCCCAGGAGGGGAACAGCACGTCGACGGTGTACCGGTCGCGCTGCTTGCGCACGACGTTCCAGCGTGTCTCCACGTACGTGGGAGTGAACCTGTGGGTCGTGCCCACCACGACCTCGCGCGCCTCCGTCAGCCCGTGTGCGACAAGGGTCTCGAACGGCCCGGCGTACGGGCGGGTCGGATAGGGCGGCGCGCCCGCCACGCGCCCGCGGGGCGAAGACAGCAGCGTGATCGGCGGGATCGGAGTCGCGTAGGAGCGCGGCCGCTGCGAGGTGGCCACCTCGTTGGCGAACCTGTCGCGGACCAGGACCCCGAAGCTGGCCGACGGCCGCCCGCCGACGTTGGACACGACGCGCTGGTCGCCGTCGTAGAGGCGGCAGAGCTCCATGCCCCCGTATGGGAACGCGCGCTGGTTGACGGGCAGGACGGCGGTGGAGTAGCGCGGCGTGGTGACCGTCAGCCGCCCGATGTCCGCGTCGAAGGAGTACAGGGCCGGCGGCTCGCCGGCGCCCATCGAGCCGAGGCCGAGCGCGATCGCGCGGGCGGCATTCGCCTGCATGCGCGCGGCGAACATCTCCCGGATGCTGGGACCGAGGGGCGAGACGTTGACGTCGTAGAGGTTCGAGGGCGCGATCCCCTTGGCGTCGGTCGCCTCGCGCGAGAGCCGCTCGTAGAGCGCGAGGCCGCGGTCGAACATGTACTTCGCCCAGGAGCCGATCTCGGGCCGGTTGTGGAACCGCGGTGAGACCGCGATCGCCAGCAGGCCCTGTTGCGCAAGCGCCCACGTGCGGCCGGCGTGCCAGCGCTTGAACCCGTAGCCGGTGTCCCAGTTCAGGTAGCCGCCGTGGGTCCAGTAGGCGCACACGATGTGCTCGACCCATGCGCGCAGCAGGCGGTAGTGCTCGGGCGCCAGCAGCGGCATCCCGGCGCGGACGGCCTGCTCGTGGTACAGGATGAAGTGGCACGTCTCGCTTGCGTACTCGGCGCTGTCCAGGTTGAACGGGTGCGACGGCGCGCGGTGCGGGAGGTAGTGGAACCGGTAGCCGGGACCGAGGTTCGGCGAGCCGCCGGGCGTGAGCGCCCGCGGGATGCCGTCGCAGAAGCGCACCGCCTGCGCGCGGTAGTCGTTCACGAGCAGCTCGTGGTCGCCGTTCACGGTGGCGGCGTGGGCGTACAGCTCGCAGTTCCAGTTCAGCTGGTTGAGGCGCACGTTCGGGTAGCGGAAGAACGGTCCGCGTGCCGTCCGGCCGATCCGGTCCGCGATCAGGGCGACGGTCTCCGGGGGGAGGTTGAGCGTGTCGCGCGCCCGCCACGCGTACATCAGCGCCTCCGCGACCTTGGGGTCGATCGACTTGTCCATCGCGGAGTCGCGCGTGCCGAGGCTCTCGACCCACCCCGGGTTGTGGAATTGGGGATCGCCCTCCGGAGAGGCGTCGCGCTCGCTCCACGGCGGCGACTGGCAGAGGCGGCGCGCCAGCGCTCGCGCGCGGCTGTCGTTGCGGGCGGGGCCGTCGTGACCGGCCAGCGCGGCGACAGAGTGGGTCGTGAGCAGCAGCGAGTTGTGGTAGATCCGGCCGACGTCACTGTTGCCGGAGCCGTAGTGCGAGCGGTCCTCGAGCCACAGGGAGTCGAAGTAGGGCGCCAGCCAGTCCGCGAAGCGCCAGTAGTCGGCGGTCTTCAGCGGCGGGCGCGGCAGGCCGGGAGGCGACAGGGCGCGGTGCTCGGAGCCGTGGAAGGCGAACGCGGGAGCCGGGAAGGTCATCATCCCTCCGGCCATCACGCCCGCGCCCGCTTGCGCGGAGCGCAGCATGAATCTCCTGCGTGTCAGCTGTGAATCTGGCATCGAAGGTCGAGCGGCAGGCGCGTGCTCAGCGGCTTGAACACATGCACGCCCGCGATGGAGCGCTGCCCGGGGCGGGGGTCCGCCGGGGCAGCAGGCTCACAGGTTGCCAGGCCGCGCGGCGAGCCGCGCCGCCGCGCAATCCTGTCGGGCGCCGTACTTATGGTGACAGGGTCATGGCCAAGACCGTCACCAGCTTCTCGTGCACCGCCTGCGGCCAGGCGAGCTTGCGCTGGATGGGCCGCTGCCCCGGCTGCGGGGAGTGGAACACCCTGGTGGAGGAAAAGAGTGCCGCCCGTCCGCGAGCGGACGGGCGGGTGGGGCGCAGTGACGGGCGTTCCGCAGGACGATCGGCCCGCCGAAACGCCGCCGAGGCCCGCAAGCCCGTGGTGCTGGCCGAGGTCGAGCGCGGCGAGGTCGCCCGCCTGCGCACCGGCAGCGACGAGCTCGACCGGGTGCTGGGCGGCGGGCTGGTGCCGGGATCGGTCGTCCTGATCGGCGGCTCGCCCGGGATCGGCAAGAGCACTTTGATGAGCGCCGCCCTGGCAAGCATCCAGGCTGCCGGCGGGCGGCCTCTGTACGTGAGCGGCGAGGAGTCGGCCGCCCAGGTGAGGCTGCGCGCCGAGCGCCTCGGCCCGCATGCGCTGGCCGTGCCCGTGCTGGCCGAGACCGCGCTCGACGTGGTGCTCGCCACGCTCGAGCAGGAGCAGCCGCAGGCCTGCGTGATCGACTCCGTGCAGACGCTGTGGTCGAGCGAGCTCACCGGCAGCCCGGGCAGCGTCGGGCAGGTGCAGGAGGTCGCGGGAGCGCTGGAGCGTTTCGCGCGCGAGCGCGGCTGCGCGGTGATCCTCGTGGGCCACGTCACGAAGGAGGGGACGCTGGCGGGCCCGCGCGTGCTCGAGCACGCGGTGGACTGCGTGCTCCAGTTCGAGGGCGAGCGGGAGCGCAGCTTCCGCACGCTGCGCGCCCTGAAGAACCGCTTCGGCTCCACGAACGAGATCGGCGTCTTCGAGATGCGCGCCGGCGGGCTCGACGAGGTCGCGGACCCTTCGGAGCGCTTCCTGCGCGACGCGGAGCCCGTCCCGGGATCATGCGTGCTGTGCGCGATGGAGGGGACGCGGCCGCTGCTGGTCGAGGTCCAGGCATTGGTGGCGCCGACGGACGTGATGCCGCCGCGCCGGGTCGCAAACGGGATCGATCGCAACCGGCTCAGCATGATCCTCGCCGTGCTCGCTCGTCACGGCGGCCCGTCGCTCGGGTCGGCGGACGTGTTCGTGAACGTGGCGGGCGGCGTGCGCATCGACGAGCCGGGCGCCGACCTCGCCGTCGCCCTTGCGGTGGCCTCCGCCGCACGCGAGGAACCCCTTTCGTCCGGGGGCGCCCCGTCCGGCTGCTTCGGCGAGATCGGGCTCACCGGGGAGCTGCGTTACGTCGGCCACGCGGACCGCCGGCTGGAGGAGGCAGCCCGCTTCGGCCTGGAGCGGATCGTGCTCCCGGCCCGCTGTGCGGACGACGAGCTACCCGCGTCCCGGCGGGCGCTGGCGGTGCCCGTCGCGACACTCGGGGAGGCCTTGGAAGCGGCCCTCGGAAGCCGCGCCGACGGCCGTCGGGCCGCCTGACGAATCCGCATCGGGCCTCGGTTTGCGGCCCGTTTTCCGAGGCAGAAAGCGCAAAAACCGATCTTTTCCTATCATTCGCCGTCCATGCGAGTAGGGGAAGAGTTAATCGAGGAGCTTCATTCTCGACAAGAACCCCGACTCCTCAGAGCATTAGAAATGGTCGCGCCGGGCACGGCGCTCAGAGAAGGCATCGACAACTGCGTGCTCGCGCGAACCGGGGCGCTGATCGTGATCGGCGACGAGGACGGCCTTGCGCCGTTGCTTTCGGGAGGCATCAGGCTGGACATCGAGTACACGCCTGCCTTCCTCTACCAGCTGGCCAAGATGGACGGTGCGATCACGCTCACGCCCAACGCCACGAAGCTGATGTGGGCGAACGTCCAGCTCACTCCGGACCCGACGATCCTGTCGCGCGAGACCGGCACCCGGCACCGCACCGCCGAGCGCGTGTCGAAGCAGACCGAGGCGCTCGTGGTCTCGATCTCGGAGCGCCGCGAAGTCGTGACCCTCTTCACCGGTGGCGCGAAGTACGTGCTCCAGGAGATTCCCGCCGTGCTCGCGAAGGCGAACCAGGCGCTCGCCACGCTCGACAAGTACCGCGCCCGCTTCGATCAGGTGTCGATGCGGCTGACGGCGCTCGAGTTCGAGGGCGGCGTCACGCTGCACGACGCGCTCACCGTGCTCCAGCGCTCCGAGATGGTCACCCGCATGGCGGTGGAGATCGAGCGCTACATCGTCGAGCTCGGGACGGAAGGGCGCCTGATCGAGATGCAGCTGGAGGAGATGCTGACCGGCGTCGCCGCCGACCGGTCCGCGCTGGTCAAGGACTACGTCGTGGACCCGTCCGAAGAGGCGTTCGCGGCCATGATGGAGTCGCTGCCGCGGCTGCCCAACCAGGACCTGCTCGACTTCGGCCGGCTGGGCGAGCTGATGGGCTACGACCGCAAGCTGAACACCTTGGACTTTCCCGTCACCCCGCGCGGCTACCGCATCCTGGGCCGCGTTCCGCGACTCCCCGAGATCGTCGTGGAGAGCGTGGTGCGGGAGTTCGGCAGCTTCGACGTGATGCTGGCCGCGACAGCCGACGAGCTGGAAGCGGTCGAGGGCGTCGGCGAGCTGCGCGCGAAGGAGATCCGCGAGGGCCTGCGCAGGCTGCAGGAGATCAATCTTGTCGACCGTTACCTACAGACATGAGGGATGCCGTTCGTCCGTAGGCGGACGGACGGGTGGGATACGGGACGCACAGACCCGCTAGAGACCCAGCAGAACCAGCAGAATCAAAGGAGGACACCATTCCGGAAGCAACATCAGCGGAGAACGGCACTGTCGAGATCGAGGCGATCGTCGTCAACTACAAGGTTGGCGACAAGGTCGTCTATCCACATCACGGTGCCGGGAAGGTCCTGAAGAAGGAGAAGAAGGAGATGATCGGAGAGGTGCGGGAGTACCTCACGATCAAGATCCTGCACAACGACATGACGGTCATGGTGCCGAGCGACAGCGCGGGGCGGGCAGGCCTGCGGCGCGTGATCGGTGAGGCCGAGGTCGAGCGGGTGCTCGGGGTATTGCGGGACGACATGAGCCAGATGCCGAAGAACTGGAACCGGCGGTTCAAGCACAACCGCGACAAGATGAAGACGGGGGACATATTCGAGCTCGCCGAGGTGGTGCGTAATCTCGCGATTCGTGACTTCCAGAAAGGCCTCTCCACAGGGGAGAAGCAGATGTTCACGCGGGCCAAGAAGATCCTTGCGTCCGAGCTCATGTACGCGCTCGACATGGAGGAGAAGGACGCCGAGGACTACCTCGACGACCTGCTCGAGGAGACCAACACGGAGCGCGCAGGCGCGGCGAAGTAGCTGGGCTCACACGGCGCCCCTGGCCCAGATCCGGCGAGGGGGGCCGTGGCGACAGCGCTACTAGCTGCGGCGGGGACCGGCGAGCGCCTGGGTGCGGACGCACCCAAGGCGCTCGTGGACCTTGCCGGCCGGCCGATGGCGTGGTGGTCCCTGCAGGCGATGGCGGGCGCTGCCGAGGTGACCGCTGCCGTGATCGCCGCTCCTCCCGGGTACGAGGCGCGCCTGGAGGCGCTGGCGGCCGAGGCCGCCCCGGCGCTCTCCGCGAGGGTCGTCCCGGGCGGCGCGACGCGCTCCGACTCCGTCTCCCTCGGCCTGGCCGAGGCCGGTGACGCGGAGATCGTCGTGGTCCACGATGCGGCCCGGCCAATGGTGACGGCCGAGCTGTTCGACCGCTGCATCTCGCAGCTGTCGGGGTGGGGCTGCGACGGCGTCGTCGCGGCCGCGCGCGCCGTGGACACGGTGAAGGAGGCGGGCGCGGGCGGGCGGGTGCTGGCGACGCTCGAGCGCAGCCGGCTGTGGGCCGTGCAGACACCCCAGGCCTTCCGTGCGAAGGCGCTTGCGGCCGCGTTCGCGGCGGGCGACCTGGGCCGCGCCTACGACGACGCCCAGCTCGTCGAGGCAGCCGGCGGGGACGTGCGCATCGTCGAGGCCCCGCGACAGAACTTCAAGGTCACCACGCCCCACGACCTGCGCGTGGCGGCGTGGCTGCTCGAGGAGCGGCAGCACAGCGGCTGATGCTGACGGACTACCACACACACCTGCGCCCAGACGTGTCCGACACTCCGCCGGAGCGGTACTTCACGGAGGAGAACGTGCGCAGATACCTCGATGCGGCCAACGCGCGCGGCATCGAGGAGCTGGGCTTCTCCGAACACGTCTACCGCTTCCGCGAGAGCCTCGCGATCTGGCAGCACGAGTTCTGGCGCGCGTGCGCCTTCGACTCGCTCGACGAGTACGTCGACTTCCTGACGCGCATGCCGGTGAAGGTCGGGCTCGAGGTGGACTGGATCCCGGGCCGCGAGGAGGAGATCGCGCGGCTCATCGGCGATCGCCCCTGGGACTACATAATCGGCTCCGTGCACTTCATCGGCGACCGCGGCATCGACCACGACGGGTACGACATCTGGCTCTCCGCGACCCCGGACGAGGTGTGGACCGCCTACTTCGAGACGCTCGGGGACGCCGCCGCGAGCGGGCTGTTCGACATCCTCGCCCATCCGGACCTGGTGAAGGTCTGGGGCAAGGCCAAGCCGGATCCGCCGCGACCCAAGCGCGAGTACTACGAGCTGGCCCTGGACCAGATCGCCGCGGCCGACGTGGCGGTCGAGGTCTCGACCGCCGGGCTGCGCAAGGCGGCCGGGGAGCTCTACCCGGCCCGCGAGCTGCTGGAGATGTTCGTCGCGGCGGGCAAGCCGGTCTCGCTCTCGTCCGACGCCCACGAGCCGGAGACGATCGGGCACGCGTACGACCAGGCGCTCGAGCTGATGCGCGAATGCGGCGTCGACAGCGTCTCCGTGTTCGAGAACCGCAAGCGCCGCGAGGTGCCGCTGGGATGAGGTCGGGCATCGGATACGACGTGCACCGGTTCGGCGCGGGGAGGAAGCTCGTGCTGGGCGGCGTGGAGATCGAGGGTGAGACCGGCCTGGTCGGGCACTCCGACGCGGACGTCGTCGCCCACGCCGTGATGGATGCGCTGCTGGGCGCGGCCGGCAGGGGCGACATCGGCGACCACTTCCCGGACGTTGACGCCGCGTTCGAAGGCGCCGACAGCATCGAGCTGCTGGGACGGGTGGCACGCGAGCTCGGAGGCTGGCGGGTCGCCAACGTCGACGTCACGGTGATCGCCGAGCGGCCGCGGATCGCGCCGCACAAGCGGGAGATGACGGAGCGCATGGCGGCCGCCCTGGGAGTTGACGCGGGCTGCGTGAACGTGAAGGCCACGACCAACGAGGGCATGGGATTCGTGGGCCGCGGCGAGGGGATCGCCGCCCTCGCCGTGGCGCAGATCGAGCGGAGCGCATGAGCGCGGCCCCGATCCGCATCCACGACTCGCTCAGCGGCGCCGTGCGGGAGCTCGAACCGCGTGAGCCGGGCAAGGTGGGCATCTACGCCTGCGGCCCGACCGTGTACGGCCGCATCCACGTCGGCAACGCACGACCGTACGTCGTGTTCGCGCTGCTGAAGCGCTTCCTCGAGCACGAGGGCCTCGACGTGACGCTGGTCGAGAACATCACGGACGTGAACGACAAGATCTACGACGCGGCGGCGGCCGCCGGAGTGCCCTCCGACCAGCTGGCGCGCGACATGACCGCGGCCTATCGCTCCGACACCGACCGGCTGGAGCTCGGCAGGCCCGACCACGAGCCGCTCGCGAGCGAGACGATCGCGCCGATCATCGACCTGATCGCAGCGCTGATCGACCGCGGGCACGCCTACCCGGCGAACGGCGACGTGTACTTCAGCGTGCGCAGCTTCGACGCGTACGGCAAGCTCTCGAACCGTCGCCTCGAGGACCTGCTGCCCGCCGACCAGGGCGAGCCGGACTCCGAGCAGGCGTTGAAGCGCGATCCGCTCGACTTCGCCCTGTGGAAGGCGCAGAAGCCCGGCGAGGACACGTTCTGGGAGTCGCCCTGGGGTCCCGGCCGCCCGGGGTGGCACATCGAGTGCTCCGCGATGGCCGAGGACCTCCTGGGCCTCGACTTCGACATCCACGGCGGCGGCTCCGACCTGATGTTCCCGCACCACGAGAACGAGATCGCGCAGACCGAGGCGGGGCGGGGGCGGCCGCTCGCGCGCCTGTGGATGCACAACGGCATGATCAGGTTCGGCGAGGAGAAGATGGCCAAGTCGGTCGGCAACGTCACGACGCTCGAGGACGCGCTCGACGGCTACGGGCGCGACGCGCTGATCGTGTACATGCTCGGCGGCCACTACCGCCAGCCGCTCGCCTTCTCGTCCGAGCGCATGGAGGAAGCCCGTCAGGCGGTCCGCCGGCTGGCCGACTTCGCGCGCCTGGTACGCCGCGCTCCGGAGCCGGCCGGCGGCGACGCCGGGCCTGAGGTCGCAGCGCTGCGAGAGGAGTTCCTCGCCGCGCTGCGCGAGGACTTCAACACGCCCGAGGCGCTGGCCGCGTTGTTCAAGCTCGTCAGCGAGGGAAACCGGCGCCTGGCGGAGGGCGAGCCCCTGCCCGGCGCGGCCCCGGCACTCGCGGAGATGCTGTCGGTGCTCGGGCTCGAGCGCCTGCTGGAGGAGGACGGCGAGGTGGACGAGGATGCGCTGCGCCTGGTCCGCGAGCGTGAGGACGCCCGGCTGGCGCGGGACTTCGGCCGCGCCGACGCCGCCCGGGACGAGTTGCTCCGGCGCGGCTGGGAGGTGCGCGACACCCCCGAGGGGCCGGTCCTGGTCCCGGCCGGCAATTGATCCTCTACGGGCGCAACGCCGTCCGCGAGGCGCTGCGCGGCCGCCGGCCCGTGGCGCGCGTCTGGGCCGAGACCGACCAACTGGCTGTGGAACCGAGTGCGGCGGGCGTGCCGGTGGAGCACGCCGGCGCCGAAGCCCTCGAGGCGCTGTGCGGATCTCCCGACCACCAGGGCATCGTGTGCGAGGCCGGTCCGTTTCCCTACGCCGACCCCGCGTCCCTGCTCGAGGGCGGCCAGGCGCTGGTGGTCGCGCTGGACCAGATCCAGGACCCGCAGAACCTCGGTGCGATCTGCCGCAGCGCGGAGGCCGCCGGAGCGAGCGGCGTCGTGATCCCGGAGCGGCGGGCCGCCGAGATCACACCGGCCGTCTGCCGCGCGTCCGCCGGTGCGGTCGAGCACCTGCCGGTGGCGCGGGTCCGCAACCTGGCCGACTACCTCGCCGACGCGAAGCGGGCCGGTGCCTGGGCCTACGGCGCCGGCGCGGAGGCGGAGCGCCTCTACACCGACGTCGACTGGGCCGGGCCGGCCGTGATCGTGCTCGGCTCGGAGGGGAAGGGCCTGCGTCCCCGGGTGCGCGACGCCTGCGACGACCTGGTCCGCGTGCCCCTGCTGGGCCACGTCGAATCGCTGAATGTGGCCGCCACTGCGGCGATTCTGTTGTACGAGGCCGTGAGATCTCGTGCAGCCGCCGGCCCGGGTACTTGACAAGTCCACATAACTCCGTACTATTCCCGGCGCAAATCTAAGGTTGGACCTGAGGTTGAGCTTTTGAAGCCTGAAGCTCGCCTCGAGTCTTCAACGTCGAGGCGCCAGGGGAGGTAGCGCGCCACGGCCGAATCGAAGCGATCCCGGAGGGATCGTGGGTGAGGAGGTTGCTGTGGCCGTATCTCCCTCTCGCAGGGCCAGCACGAGAGACCAAAGTCGCGCTCCGGCGCGCAAGCTCGCCCGGCGCGTCTCCGGCGCCGCCCCGCAGACCGCCCGGAAGAAGCAGGGCGCGTACCAGCCCGACGACGAGTACCTCGTGGCGCTCGCGAAACAGGGCGCGATCCACGCCGAGGACCGCCTCGTGCGCCGCTACCACGGGTTCGTCCGGCTCAAGGCGTCGTCCTACTTCCTGATCGGGGGAGAGTCGGACGACCTGATCCAAGAGGGCCTGGTCGGCCTGTACAAGGCCATCCGCGACTACCGCCCCGAGCGGGAGTCGAGCTTCCGCAACTTCGCGGAGCTGTGCATCACCCGCCAGATCATCACCGCCGTCAAGACCGCGACGCGCAACAAGCACACGCCGCTCAACTCCTACGTGTCGTTCAGCCAGACGCCGGCGGCCGGAGGCGAAGAGGGCGAGCCGACGATGGCCGACGTGCTGCCGGGCTCGACGGTCCACGACCCCGTGAACCAGGTCATCTCCACCGAGGAGATCCAGAGCCTCGTGGGGTGCATCACGAGCGTCCTCAGCGACCTCGAGAGCAACGTGCTCTCGCTGTACCTGGACGGGCGCTCCTACGAAGAGGTCGCCGAGCGGCTCGAGTGCGACACCAAGACCGTGGACAACGCCCTGCAGCGCGTGAAGCGCAAGGTGGGCATGCACCTCGACTCACGGGCGGTGCCGCAGTAGGGCAGCCGGCCCGCCACGAACCCGGGATTTCCGGCCGGCCCGCCACGAACCCGGGATTTCCGGCCGGCCCGCCGCAAACCCGGGATTTCCGGCTAAGGAAATCCCGGTTTATCTCTCAGTGCGCCTCGCGAACACCGGAGCGGGGCGCTGGACCCGGGTGCCGGTGAGCTCTGGACACGGGGCGGCCTTGCAGCCTGCTCCTCCGCCGGCCGGGCCGCGGCGCGGCCACCGGGGCAGCGGGGGCAGCTTGTTGCGGCGCGGGCCGCGGTCCTCGCCGGTGGCCTCCTCGGTGTCGGGCTCCTGCTTGATCGCCCACCAGACCAGCCACAGGCAGGCGACCATCGGGATCTTGAGGATCACCACCATGTAGAAGATTGTCCAGCCCTCCACGTACCTCTCCTTCGCGCTTGGCCGGAGTGTAGCGGCCGTGGTTGCCTAGGCGACCGGCCTCTCGCCGACGCGTTCGAGCCACCCCGCGAGGCGCGGAAATCCCTCCAGCGACAGGTGCTCGTCGAGCACGAGATGGAACGGCTCGTCGTCGCCGGGCGGGCGTCCCGCGGCGTAGGCCAGGAACGGGTACGCGCAGACGTCGGCGGCCCCGAAGCGGTCGCCGAGCAGGTGGTCGCGCCCGCTCAGCAGCGACTCGAAGATCGCTTGCCGGCCGGCCATGCGGGCGGCCAGCACGGCGATCCGGCCGCGGTCCGGGCTGCCGCTGTCCAGCTCGGCCACGATCTGGTTGGGCGGACGCTTCCAGACCTCGTCGAACCACTCGACGAACACCTCGACCGTCGCGCGCTGCGCCGGCTCGGCAGGGAACAGCGGCGGCTCGGGCGCCAGTCGCTCCAGCCGCTCCACGATCCGCGAGGAGTCGGCCACGACCTCGCCGTCCAGCTCCATCACCGGCACGAGGTCCTGCCCGCTGAGCGCGCGGATCGCCGCCCGGTCCGCCGGATCGTGGTCGACCCATTCGACCGCCAGCCCCTTGTGCGCGACGGCGAGGGCGACCCGCACCACGTTGGTGGAGTGGGGGATGCGATGCACGCGCAGCACGGCGGGAACGCTCGCATCGCGCAGCTCGGCGTGCAATTCGAGTCGCTTATGGCCTCGATCAGCGGGCGAGCGTTTCGACGATCGCGTCGTGGTAGGCGCGGATCCGATCGGCGTCGGTCGCGACCACGGGCGCGCCGAGCAGCAGGCGCTCGGCACCGTCCGCGCGCTGCTCGAGCGCCGCGCGGCATTCGTCCGGAGTGCCCGCGACGGCCATCTCGTCGAGCATCTCGTCGGTGACGAGCGCCGTCATCCCGGCGAGGTCGAAGCTCTTCCACAGCGCCCGGATCTGCGCGGCGACGTCGGTGAATCCGTGCAGATCGAGGATCGAGTCGTACGTGCGAACCGTCGCGTGGAATGCGATCTGGCGCTTCGCGTCCTCGCGTGCCTGGTCGCGGTCGGCCGAGATCGCGAGCAGGACCCAGTCGGCCACCGACACGTCCGCCGGCGAGCGCCCCGCGCCGTTCGCTCCCTCCGCGATCGCCGGGCGCATCACCTCCTGGATGTAGCGGGAGGTCGCCATCGGATGAGCCACGACGCCGTCTGCCACCGCACCGGCCATGCGCGTCATGCCTGCGTTCACGGCGGCGACGTAGACCGGGATGCTGGGACGGACCTGCCCCGCGCGCCCGTACGGGCGCACCTTCAGCTGGACCAGCTCGCCCTCGTACTCGACTGCGCCCGCGGCGGCGGCGTCCCACACGGCTCGCACCGCTTCGACGGTCTCGCGCAGGCGGGTCGCCGGCTTCTCCGCCGGCGCGCCCAGCCAGTCGGTGCGCATGCGGCGCGTCCCCGTGCCGAGCCCGAGCACGAAGCGCCCGTCGGACATCTCGTCGAGGTCCAGCGCGGTCACCGCCGTGAGCAGCGGTGAGCGCCCGAAGGCCCACGCGATCGCGGTGCCGAGCTCGACGCGCTGTGTCACCTCGGCCGCCGCGGCCAGCGCCAGGGGCCCGGAGTGGTTGTGGAACTCGGGCGCCCAGACCGAGTCGAACCCGGCCTCCTCCGCACGGCGTGCGATCGCGACGTTCTCGCGCTGCGTCGGCAGCTCGAGCAGCAGGCCCAGGTGCATGCAGGATTTCTACAACGACCGCGCCCCGTTAGGGTGCGCGCGTGCGCATCGGTGTGTCACTACCGAACGTCGGCCTCGACCACGGCAAGGACATGTTGCTGCCGGTCGCCGAGGCGGCGGAGCGCCTCGGCTTCGACTCGGTGTGGGTCGCGCACCACGTGACGCTGCCCTACGAGCGCGCCAGCGAGTACCCCTACCAGCGCTCCGGCACGGAGATCGCGATGTCGCCGGGGATGCAGTGGCTGGACCCGCTCGTGACCCTCTCCCTGTGCGCGGCGGTGACCGATCGCGTGCGGCTCGGCACCAGCGTGCTGGTCCTGCCGTACCGCAACCCGCTGAACCTCGCGGCGGAGGCGGCAGCGCTCGACGTCCTCACCGAAGGGCGTTTCGTGCTGGGTGTCGGCTGCGGATGGATGCAGGAGGAATTCTCGGCCCTCGGCATCGACCCGGCCGAGCGCGGCCCCCGCACCGACGAGCACATCGAGGCGCTGCGCGCGCTGTGGACGCAGGACCCGGCCACCTTCCAGGGCCGCTTCAGCAACTTCGACGGCATCGTGCTGGCCACCACGACGCGGTCCGAGGGCGGTCCGCCGATCTGGGTGGGCGGCAACACCGACCCGGCCCTGCGGCGTGCGCTGCGGCTGGGCGACGGCTGGCACGGCTTCGAGGTCTACCCCGAGGACATGCCGGACGTGAACGAGCGGCTGCGCCGCATCGGCTCCGAGGTCGGGCGCGATCCCGCCGAGCTCGATCTGAGCGTCGTGCGGGGCCTGATCCCACCCGGCCGCGAGGAGGAGTCGTTCGTCCCGGACCGCCGCATGCTGGGCGGATCCGCACAAGCGGTGGTGGACGAGCTGGGCGCCTATGCGGAGCATGGCGTCCACGACGTCGTGATCCAGGTCAGCCTGCTCGCTCCGCAGGTGCCCGAGGCGCTGGAGTGGGTCGCGGCGGAGGTGCTGCCCCAGCTCCCGCGCTGACGCTCAGGCGGCTGATATCGTCGCGCCGCCCGTATGACCGCTTATTACGTGCTCGGCATCGCAATGGTCGTGCTCGCCGTCGTCCTGTCGGCGGTGGGGTTGACGCGCGAGGGCTTTCCCCCCAGCCAGAAGATGGCGCGGGCGATCATCGGCGGCACGGCACTGCTCGTGCTGGTCGGCGCCGTCGTGCTGATCACCACCACCCACAAGGAGCATCCCCGCGCCGAGGCCGCGGAGAAGGCCGCCGAGGAGCGGGCCAAGGAGGCCGAAGCGGGCGGGGGCGGCGGCGAAGCCGGCGGCGCCAAGGCGGTCCGCGCCGTCGAGAAGGAGTTCTCCATCGAGCTCGAGGGTGGCGACACGCTGGAGGCGGGCCGCTACACGTTCGAGGTCGTGAACGAGGGCGAGATCGGGCACGACCTGGAGATCGAGGGCGAGGGCGTCGAGGAGAAGACCCCGGTCATCGACGGCGGCGAGTCCGCGGAGCTGGCGGCGGACCTGAAGCCGGGGAAGTACCGCTTCTACTGCACCGTTCCCGGCCACGCGCAGTCCGGTATGGACACTGACGTGACGGTTCGTTGAGGGCCGCCGTCCCGCTCTTGGTCAGGTTCGACGCGTAGTATCGTCCGCCCCCGGGATGAGGCACCTCCGCAACCCGTATGTCCAGGTAGGACTCTGGACCTTTGCGATCACGCTCGTCGTCGGGACGGTCGTGTGGGCCCTTCCGTGGGAGCCGGAGCAGGCCTCCACGCAGGCCGGCCCGATCGACACGCTCTACGACGTGCTCGCGTTGATCTCCGCGTTCATCTTCGCGCTGGTCTGCAGCATCTTGATCACCGCGGTGATCCACTTCCGCAAGCGCTCCCCGGACGATCTGCGCGACGGCGACCCGCTGCACGGCAACACGCGCCTGGAGATCGTCTGGACCGCGATTCCAGCGATCCTGATGGTCGGGGCCGCCGTCTACAGCGGGCTCGTGCTGGCCGACATCGAGGAGTCGAAGGCCGGCACCCGCACCGTCGAGGTGACGGCCGAGCAGTTCGCATGGACGTTCGAATACGCCGACGGCGAGCAGTTCCGGTCGGGCGAGCTGCACTTGGTGAAGGACACGCCGTACCACTTCAAGCTGAACGCGAAGGACGTGATCCATTCCTTCTGGGTACCGCAGTTCCGCCTCAAGAAGGACGCGGTCCCGGGCATCGAGACGGACGTACGCGTAACGCCCAAGCGGCTCGGCCGGTACACGCTCGCGTGCACCGAGCTCTGCGGCCTCGGGCACTCCACGATGCGCGCCACCGTGATCGTCGAGGACCAGGCCGCGTTCAACCGGTGGGCCCAGCGCCAGCGCAGCGGCCGGGGCCCGCAGGCGGGCGGCGTCGTGTCACAGCAGGGCGGCCAGGGCGCGGGCGCGCAGGAGCAGCAGGAGCAGGTCGCCCCGTGATGTGCCGTTTGATACGCAGCCGTGGGGAAGGGGGGCAGACCTAGAATGGCCGGCATGGCGGTGGCACCCCACATGAGCTTCGCCCGTCGCATGATGCAGCCGGGATGGATCCGCGCCGCCTGGATGACCGTGGCCGGCGCGGCGTTCGCGTTCGGCCTGGTTGCCGGCATCCGCGCGCTGTACGGGACGTACGTGCTCGAGGAGGACCCGCTGGTCACGGTGATCCTGATCGCTGCGCCGCTGGCGTTCCTCGTCGGCATCGGAGGCTTCGACTACTGGGGCCGCTACATCATCGGCTCACCCACCAAGCCCGACGACCACTCCGACCACGGGGCGCGCAGCTGGAAGGACTACTTCCGCGTCAACACCGACCACAAGGTGATCGGCGTCCAGTACACGGTCACGGCACTCTTCTTCATGCTCGTGGGCGGCGGCCTGGCCGAGATCGTGCGGGCGGAGCTCGCCCAGCCCGGCCAGCAGGTGGTGGACCCGAACACCTACAACGGCCTGTTCTCGGTCCACGCCTCGCTGATGATCTTCCTGGTCGTGATCCCGATCTTCGCGGGGCTCGCGAACTACGTGCTGCCGCTGATGATCGGCGCTCCCGACATGGCGTTCCCGCGCCTGAACGCGCTCAGCTACTGGCTGCTGCCGGTCGCCGGCGTGATGATGACGGCCAGCTTCCTGGTGCCGGACGGCGGCGCCTTCAACACGGGCTGGACCGCCTATGCGCCGTTGTCGACCAACGCGCCGCTGGGCCAGCAGTTCTTCACGATCGGAGTGCAGTTCGCGGGCACGTCGTCGATCATGACGGCGCTCAACTTCATCGTCACGATCATCACCATGCGTGCGCCCGGCATGACGTTCTGGCGCATGCCACTACTGGTGTGGGCGAACTTCACGACCTCGCTGCTCGTCGTGATCGCGACGCCCTTCGTCGCCGGCTCGCAGTTCCTGGTCCTGGTCGACCGGACGCTGCACGCGAACTTCTTCGACCCGTCCCAGGGCGGCGACGTGATCTCCTACCAGCACATCTTCTGGTTCTACTCCCACCCGGCCGTCTACATCATGATGTTGCCCGGGTTCGGGATCATCTCGGAGGTCATCTCCACCAAGGCGCGCAAGCCGATCTTCGGCTACCGCCTGATGGCCCTGTCGCTGATGGCCATCCTGGTGCTCGGCTTCACGGTCTGGGCGCACCACATGTTCGTGTCGGGCATGTGGAGCTGGCTGCGCGTCCCGATGATGATCACCACGATGCTGATCGCGGTGCCGACCGGCATCAAGATCTTCTCGTGGCTGGCCACGCTGTGGAGGGGCGTGTTGGAGCTCTCCACCCCGATGCTGTTCGCGCTCGGGTTCATCACGATGTTCACGCTCGGCGGGATCAGCGGCATCATGCTCGCCGCCATCCCGGTGGACATCCACACGTCCGACACCTACTTCGTCGTGGCGCACATCCACTACGTGCTGTTCGGCGGCAGCATGTTCACGATCTTCGCCGGCATCTACTACTGGTATCCG
>DASRIA010000006.1:0-46712 GCA_035650255.1 Solirubrobacterales bacterium | reverse complement strand
AAGTTGCGGGCACAACAGCAGGCCCAGCACGATGGCCACCGACGCAAGCTTCCCCAGAACGCTCCCCATCTGTCCCCCTCCGACGCGAGTTGCTGAACGACCCTTCATTACCCGCAGGGGCGCCAGCACAAACCGCCGGGGAGCGGCGACGGGTCAGCGGGTGAGCCTGGTGACCTCCGCGTCCGCCACGGCGCTGGCGTGCCCGGGCCGCTTGGCCCCACCGAGCGCGTAGAGGGAGCTGCCGATCGCCTCGACCGCCAGCCCGTGCCGGGGAGTGCGCATCCTGGGGCCGCGGGACCAGGTCTCGCCTTCGATGTCGTACGACTCGACCTCGCCCATCGCGCGCGTGGGGCTCTCGCCGCCCACGGCGAGCAGCTGACCGCCCGCGATCGCGGCGCCCAGCCCGCCCCGGGCGGTCGGCATGTCGGGAAGCTGCTCCCAGCTGTCGGCGTCCGGGTCGTAGCGCTCGAACGCGGCGGAGTTCTCGTCGGGGCCCAGCGCGCGCCCGCCCACCGCGTACACGTACTTGCTGTCCGCGACCGCGGCGAGATGCTCACGCGGCGTCGGCATCTTCGCTGCCTCGCTCCAGCCCTTCCCGTCGAACACCTCCGTGGTCTGCAGCAGGCGGCCCTCGTCCTGGCCACCCATGACCACGATCCGGTCGCCGACCACTGCGGCCGCGCCCGCGGCCCGGGGCCGGCGCAGCGAAGGCAGCGCCCGCCACTCCCCGTCGCGCAGCGCGAACACGCGCTCGGACACCAGCGCGCTCTGGTCGGACCCCTGCGGTATCCAGCCGCCGATCACGACCGGCTCGCCCTTGTATGTCACGACCATCGCGTGGTGCAGCCTGATCGGCAGGTCGGGAGCGTGCTTCCAGCTGTTGATCACGGGGTCGTAGCCCTCGACCTGCTGCGTGGCCTTGGAGCCGGCCGCGAGGCCGCCCACCACCCAGATCGTCCCGTCGGCCACGGTGCTGTCCATGTTCTGGCGCGCTGTCGGAATGGGCGCGCGGCGGCGCCAGTTGGAGGCGATCCCGGATGCGCCCGCGCCGGCCGATGAGATCCCCGGCGAGGCGGCGCCGGTCTCCTGCGCCGGATCGTCCGATCCCCCGAGCGACACGATCGCCACGACGGCGGCGATCACGACCAGCGCGGTGGCGCCGACCAGGATGCCGCGGCCGCGGCGGCTCTGCCAGGGGCGGGCCTTCCCTCCAGGCGAGGGCAGCGGTGCAGGCGAGATCGTGGCCGGAGGCATGCGCGGAGGCGACGACGCGCCGGTCTGCGACGCTCTGATGGCCGCCTCACCGAGCGCACTCTGCGCGGCTTGCGCGAATTCGCCCGCGGACGCGTAGCGATCCTGCGGATCCTTGGCGACCGCCCGCTGGATGACTTCGTCGAAGCCCTCCGCCAGGCCCGGCCTGACCTCACTGACCGGCGGTGGCTGCGTATACATGTGCGCCCACAGCGTCGCCAGCTCGTTGTCCCGGCGATGCGGCGGCCGCGCGGTCAGCGCCTCGAACAGGACGCACCCGAGCGAGTAGACGTCGGTGCGCGGCGTGACGGTCGCTCCTTCGATCTGCTCCGGCGCCGTGTAGTCCACCGTGCCCACCCACGAGCCCGCCCGCGTGAGGCCGCTCACCGAGCTGGCGTGCTTGGTGAGGCCGAAGTCCGTCAGGTAGGCATGGTCCTCGCCGGTCAGCAGGATGTTGGCCGGCTTCACGTCGCGGTGGATCAAGCCCCGCTCGTGGGCGGCGTCGAGCGCACCCGCTACCTGCGAGACCAGGTTCACAGCTCGGGAAGGCTCGAGCGGGCCGGCGTCGATGGCCTCGCGCAGGTCGGTGCCCTCCACCCACCGCATCGCGATGTAGAGAGCGCCGTCCTCCTCGCCCGCCTCGTAGACGGGAATCACGTTCGGGTGCTCGATGGCGGCGGCGACCATCCACTCGCGCCGGAAGCGGTCGCGGAACGAGGCGTCCCGGGCCAGAGCCGGGGTCACCAGCTTCAGCGCCACGGTGCGCGTGAGCTGGAGCTGGGTCGCGCGATAGACGACGCCCATCCCGCCGCGCGCGGCGACTTCTTCGATCCGGTAGCCCGCGAAGTCGGACCCGATCGCTAGCTCTGCTGTTGTCTGCTGGCTCCCCAAAGCCCGAAATCCCCTAGACGAGTACCGCTACAGCCTATCTTCGGCATCGAGTGCCCTCAGCGCACTCTCCTTGTCGCCGAAGATCATCAGGCGATACGGTGCCTCCCCCCGCATCGTCCAGACGTGAGCGATGTTACCCACGACCTCGGCTCCGCTGCCCTTGCCGCGGACCCGCTGGTGGAGGCTGACGACGATCTGATCGCCGCAGTCGATGAACTCCTGGGGCTCGAGGCGGAGCGCGTCGAACGCCTCCATATAGGAGTCGAACAGCTGCTTGATCCCTTCCTTGCCGTACCGTGTCTCCGCCCTGTCGGGTGAGCTTTCGCGGTCCTTGAGCTGGAATTCCGGCGCCAGGCGCTCGAGAAAGGCCTCGACGCCGCCCTCGTTGAATGCCTGGTACGCGAGCCGGAGCCGCTCCGCGTCTTCTTCGAACACCCTGGAAAAGCTACCGCTAACCTCGGCTCCCGCATATGCGCCTCGTCACCTTCCGCGACAGCCCCCACTCCACCCGCGTGGGGATCCTCGAAAACGAGCAGGTCCACGGCCTCGCCGCCGAGACCATGATCGAGTGGCTGAACGGCGAGGGCCGCGTGCGGACCGGCGTGGTCCACCCGCTCCAGGACGTCCATCTGCTGGCGCCCGTGCCGGTTCCGCCCTCTTTCCGGGATTTCTTTTCCTACGAGGAGCACGTGGCAAAGGGCTTCGAGCTGCGGGGCGCCGAGATCCCCGAGGCCTGGTACGAGCAGCCGGTCTTCTACTTCTCCAACCCGGCCGGCATCCACGGCCCGGGCGACGAGGTGACTCGCCCCGAGGGCTGCGAGCTGCTCGACTTCGAGCTCGAGATCGCGGCCGTGATCGGGCAGGACGAGGAGATCGCGGGCTTTGCGCTCCTGAACGACTGGAGCGCGCGCGACTTCCAGGTCAAGGAGATGTCCGTCGGGCTCGGCCCCGCGAAGGGCAAGGACTTCGCCACCAGCTTCGGCCCGATGATCGTCACGCCGGACGAGCTGCCCTACGAGGACGGGCGCCTTCACCTGGAGGCCAGCGTGACGGTGAACAACGAGGAGCTCACGCGCAGCGACGCCTCCAAGCAGCACCACTCGTGGCCGGACATCGTCGCGCACGCCGCGCGCAACACCGAGCTGCGGCCCGGCGACGTGATCGGCTCCGGCACGCTGGGCGGCGGCTGCCTGCTGGAGCTGGGCCCGATCGACGGCAGCCGCTGGCTCGAGCCCGGCGACCTGGTCGCACTCGACGCGCCCGGGCTCGGCACGCTGGCGAACCCGGTGGTCTAGTTCTCAGTCCGGGTGGGCGGGAAACCGGGCGTATAGCGCGCGGTTTCCCGCCCACCTCGTTGGCGCGGTCGTCTAGAGCCCGTACAGCTCGCCGTACTTCGCGTTCAGGTAGCGAACGTACGGGGCGGCGTTGACGGACCCGCCGACCGCGCGCTCCACCGTCTCCGCCGGAGTGAGCTTGCGCCCGTGGCGGTGCACCCGCTCGCGCAGCCAGTCGTGTATCGAGTCGAGGTCGACCGCGTCGATCTGTGCCGCGACCGCCTCCCGCAGCTGGGCCGCGATCACGTTGCCGAGGGAGTACGTGGGGAAGTAGCCGAACAGGCCCTCCGCCCAGTGCACGTCCTGGAGCACCCCGTCGGCATCGCGTGGCACCTCGATGCCCAGGTAGGCCTGCATGCGCGCGTTCCAGGCCTCGGGCAGGTCGCGCACCTCCACCTGCCCTTGCAAGATTTCTTGCTCCAGCTCGAAACGCAAGATCACGTGCAGGTCGTAGGTGACCTCGTCCGCCTCGACGCGGATCAGCGAGGGCCGGACGGCGTTCGCCGCGCGATAGAAAGCCTCGGCATCGAGGCGCCCGAACTGGTCCGGGAAGGCCGACTGCACCTTCGGGAAGTACCGCCGCCAGAAGGCCCGGCTGCGCCCCACCCCGTTCTCCCACAGGCGGCTCTGCGACTCGTGCACGCCGAGCGACACGGGCCGGCCCAGCGGCGTGCGCTCGAGCGCCGGGCTGATCCCGCTCTCGTACAGGCCGTGCCCCGCCTCGTGCAGCAGCGCGAACAGGGCGGTGCCGAGCCGGCCCTCGTCGTAGCGAGTCGTGAGCCGCACGTCGGACGTACCGAAGGCGCTGGCGAACGGGTGCGCGGTGGAGTCGAGCCGCCATCCGCCGGGCGGGAGCGGCAGCTCGCGCGCGATCTCGTTCAGCAGGCGCTCTTGTTCCCCCGCCGGGAAGTGGCCGTGCATGCACCCGTCGTCGGTCGCATCCGCGCGCTCGGCGATCCCGGCGACGAGCGGCACCAGCGCCTCCTTCAGCTCACCGAGCAGAGCGGCGATCTCGGCCGTCTTCATGCCCGGCTCGAAGTCGTCGAGCAACGGGTCGTAGACGTGCTCCGGATCGAAGCACTCCGCGTAGCGCAGCTTCAGCTCGACGTGGCGCTCCAGGTAGGGCGCGAAGGACTGAAAGTCGGAGCGCGGGCGGGCGTCCAGCCAGGCGTGCTCACCCAGCGACTTCGCGCGCGCGATCTCCGCCCGCAGGCTCGCGGGCACGCGCAGCTCCTTGTCGCGATCGCGCCGCGCGACGCGGATCAGGCTGGCCTCGTCGGAGTCGGGCGGCAGGCTCTCCTCGTACGAGCGCAGCGTCTCCAGCAGCCGCCCCAGCTCGTCCGACACGAGCCGCTCGTGCCTCACGCGCTCGAGCGTCGCCAGCTGCTCGGCGCGCACCTCGGCTCCCCCCGCGGGCATCATCGTGCGCGCGTCCCAGGCCAGCACGGCACGCGCCCGGTCGAGATCGTGGATCTCGCCGAGTCGCTCCCTCAGCTCGGTGTACCCGGCAGCGCTTATGCAGCCGCCTTCGGGGCGCCGGTCTCGTCCAGCTCGCCGCGCATCTCCGCGACCTTGTGCCGGTAGGCCTGCTCGTCGCCGCCCATCAGGTAGGCGCCCCACCGCGCCCCGTTGTGGACGTGCGGCACCTCGTCGGCGAGCAGATAGTCGAACACCATCGCCACCTGCTCCTGGCCGCGGTCCATCAGCACCTTGCGCCGGTGCGAGTGGCGCCACATGGCCTTCTGCTCGCTGGTCGAGTTGAATAGCGCCAGCCGGCCCAGCAGGTCGTGCGCGTACACGGACCGGAAGTATGAGAAGCCGACCGGGTAGTCGCCCCACCGGCAGCCGAGCTCGGTCTTCATCAGGATGTCGTGCACGCGCGCGTGGCGCAGCTCGTCCCAGGTCTGGCGCGCCATGTCGGCGTGGAAGTCCCAGGGCATGTCCGGATACTCGTGCGAGTTGCGCGCCATCAGCTCGGCCGCGCACAGCTCGGCGTCCATCAGGCCGTGGAAGAAGTGCTTCTGCTCCTCGGGCTCGACCGGCACGTGGTTCTCCGCGCCGTTCACGTACAGCTCGCGCACCAGATAGGGATCGCCCTCCTCCGTCACCTCGACGAACTCGTCGCGCGCCGGCTCCTCCAGCGGCGCCAGCACGCGCAGCTCGCGAGTCTCGCGCAACCGGATGGGCAGCGCGCCGATGTCCGGCCCCTCCGAAGCCGCGC
Organism: Solirubrobacterales bacterium; assembly: GCA_035650255.1. Classification (GTDB taxonomy): domain Bacteria; phylum Actinomycetota; class Thermoleophilia; order Solirubrobacterales; family JBBDJG01; genus DASRIA01. Next base: position 41,015 of record DASRIA010000006.1, on the reverse strand, counting down.
GCCCACCCAGGTGGCGCTCCTGGCGCTCGGCGAGCCGGCGCAGGATCCGCAGCGAGGGCTCGTCCTTCACGGGATCGAGCGCCTCCAGGTGGATGCGCACCGCCCGCAGCAGCGCCGACTTCAACTCGTCGCGGTCGCCCCGGTCGAGGAGCACGCACAGCTCCTCGCCGGGAGCGCCCGGGTAATCGCTCGGGTGGCGCAGCTCGTACAGCCGCCGCTTCACCTTCGAGAGGGCGCGTGCGTCGTCGTAGAGCTGCTCGCCGAGCGCGTACTTGCGCTCGAACGAAGGCTCCAGCGGCAGCCTGCCGTTGCCGGCGTGCACCAGCTCGCGCAGCACGTGGAAGTAGTTCGAGAAGCGGATCGCGTTCTCGTCCACGTCGTAGCCAAGTTTCATCTCGAGCTCAGGCATGTGCCACCTCCGCTTCCTCGGCCTCCTCCGCCAGGAGCTTCTGCTTGTGGCGGCCGACGACGCTCGGGAGCAGGCCTCCGCCGGCGGACACGTTCACGACCGCCTGGTCGGAGATGCGCGTGATCATCCCCGCGTAATGCCCGCCGATCCCGAACGGGTTGATGTTGAAGCGCTTCAGCTGCATCTGCACGCGCCCGTCCTCGACCGCCGGGAACATCTCCTCCGGGACGGGCACGTACTCCTGCACGATGTAGTCGGCCACCTCCGAGTGGGCATCGATCAACGCGTCCCACTGCGCCTGCTCGGTCTCGACGCCGAGCGCGACGCCGTGGCCGCCATACTCGGACGCCGGCTTCAGCACCAGGCGCTCGCGGTTGTCGGACACGAACGGCAGCAGGTCCACCACCCAATCGTCGCGCCGCGCCTGCCCGGGGCGCAGGATCCGCGTCCACGGGATCGTCTCGCGGATCACGTCGGCCTCGGCCGGCGCGATCAGGTGTGCGAAGCGCGGGTCGTCGAGCAGCGCGAACAGCTTCTTGTTGTTCGCGACGCGCGCCCGGAACGGATTCACGATGCACGCGGCGCCGTCCCGGGCCGCGGCAACCAGGTCGCTGTCGCCGACCTCCTCGGTCAGCACCCGCCGGTAGACGAGCTGCACCGGTACGCCGCCCGCGCGCAGCACCGAGCCGTCGTAGCTCAGCTCGTCGGTGGTCGCGTGCAGTGCCTCGATCCCCGCCTCGCCGGCCGCGGCGCAGGTGATCCGGAACTCGGGCACGGAAGGGCTCCCGGGCACGTCCACGAGCACTAGGCGCGGGCGGCCGGGCAGCTTCGAGCGCGCGACCTGGAACTCGCCGTACGCGTCCAGCAGCGTGCGCACCAGAACGGGCAGCATCGGCGCGTACGCCGTGTCGAACTCGGCCTCCACGCGCGGCAGCCGGATCGCCTCCCGCAGGCCTTCGTAGAGCACGTCGGTGTAGCCGATGCCCGCCGGGGAGTCGGCGTTGAACTCGAGGAACCGGAGCTCGTAGCCGGACAGGAAGGCGTCCAGCCGGCAGATCCGCAGCGGCCGCGGGTAGCCGGGCTCGATGCCGATCAGCTCCTCCTCCCACGGAGGCACGTCGAGCTCCTCGCGCAGGCGTTCGTCGTGGGGATACGCGTCGCAGAAGCGGTCCAGCACGCGCGACAGCGACTCGACCGCGTGGCGCACGCGACGCACCTGACCGGGCGAGACGAAATGCGGCATCAGCACGAACGGGATCGTGTGCCCGTCGAACACCACGTCGTGGGCCGCGAGCCAGCTCTCGATGTCCGCTTCGAGCTCCGCGCACCGGCCGCCGAGCTTCGACAACTCCACGAGATGCTGGAGCTTCAGGTTGTTGACATGGTCGATCACGGCGGCTCGGTCCCGTTGACGGAGAACGGCCGCTCGAACAGGGTGGAGAGCACGACCTGCGTCTGGGTGCGCAGGACCCCCGGCGTCTCGCGGATGCGCTCGAGCGTCTCCTCGAGGTGCATCGTGTCCTCGGTGCGCACGTGCAGGATGGCGCTCGCCTCGCCCGCCACCGTGTACGCGCCGGCCACCTCCGGATGGCCCGCGACCGCCCCCTGCACCTCGCCCGCGGACATGTGGCCTTCGCAGAACAGCTCCACGAATGCCTGCGTGTTCCAGCCGAACCGGGCGGGGTCGACGGAGGCCGCGTAGCCGCGGATCACGCCCTCCTGCTCGAGCCGGTCCACGCGCCGCTTGATCGCCGGGGCCGACAGGGACACGTGCGTTCCGATGTCCTGGAACGAACGCCGCGCGTTCTGCCTCAGGAGAGCAACGATCTGCTGGTCAATCGGGTCCAATGCAGGCCTCTCTTCCCTCTATACGCAACAAATTACCCGTTTCAAGCCACCAATAACGGCGTAACATGAAGAAAGAGTCAGACGGCGCAAGCCTGGCGGCCGACCGAGGAGAGGATTCACATGGCAGAGACGACGATTTCGCCCGCCGCGACCCCGTCGCCCCAGCAGGACCCGATGCCGCTGCTGGGGATCGACCACGTCGAGATGTACGTCGGCAACGCCCACGAGGCGCGCTACTTCTTCACTCACGCGCTCGGCTTCCACGAGACCGCGCGGGCGGGCCTCGAGACCGGCGTGCGCGACCGGGTCTCCTTCGTGCTGGAGCAGGGCCGGGTCCGGCTCGTCGTGACCGGCGCGCTCCACCAGGGCTCCGAGATCGCGCGCCACCACGCCGAGCACGGCGACGGCGTGAAGGTGATCGCGCTCGCGGTGCCGGACGCGGAGCACGCCTATCGCGAGGCGATCCGGCACGGCGCCCGCGGCATCCGCGAGCCGTGGGAGGAATCCGACGAGCACGGCATCGTGCGCCGCTCGACGATCGGTACCTACGGCGAGACGCTGCACACATTCGTCGAGCGCACCGCCTACTACGGCCCGTTCCTGCCGGGCTACAAGAGCTCCGCCGCGAACGGCGCCGGCGGCGCGGACCTGCTCGTGGGCATCGACCACGTGGTCGGCAACGTCGAGCTGGGGCGCATGGAGGAGTGGGTCTCCTACTACGAGCGCGTGCTCGGCTTCACGGAGATGATCCATTTCTCCGACGAGGACATCTCGACGGAGTACTCGGCTTTGATGTCGAAGGTCGTCGCGGGCGGCAACGGGCGCATCAAGTTCCCGATCAACGAGCCCGCCGAGGGCCGGCGCAAGTCGCAGATCGAGGAGTTCCTCGAGTACTACGGCGGCGCGGGCGTCCAGCACCTGGCGCTGTCCACGACCGACATCGTGCACGCGGTGCGCGAGCTCACGAGTCGCGGCGTCGAGTTCCTGCGCACGCCCGACGTCTACTACGAGGAGCTGCCGGAGCGCGTGGGCGAGATCGCGGAGGACCTCGCCGACCTGCGCGAGCTCGGCATCCTCGCCGACCGCGACGACGAGGGCTACCTGCTGCAGATCTTCACGAAGCCGATCGGCGACCGCCCGACGATGTTCCTGGAGCTGATCGAGCGCCACGGCGCGCGCGGGTTCGGCGCCGGCAACTTCAAGGCGCTGTTCGAGGCCATCGAGCGCGAACAGGCGCTGCGCGGAAATCTCTGATCACCGGAGGAGAGCCATGCGTTATCACCGACTTGGACAGGTTCCCGACAAGCGCCACACCCAGGCCCGCGACAACGGGCGGCTGCTGGTCGAGGAAGTGCTCGGCTTCGAGGGCTTCTCGGGCAACGAGTCGATCCTCTACCACCTCACCTCGCCATGCCGCATCAGCAACGCGGGCGAGTTCGTGCCGCTCGAGCGTGAGGAGTGGGTGCCGGACGCGCACGTGCACCAGCACCTCGTGACGGGCGGCATCGAGCCCGAGGGCGACCCGATCACAGGCCGCCGCGTGCTGATGTGGAACGACGACCTCGAGATGGCCATGTGCCGGCCGGAGGCCGAGACCGATGCGTTCTACCGCAACGGCGAGGGGGACGAGCTGATCTTCGTGCACGAAGGCAGCGGCACCCTCGAGACGGTCTTCGGCCGGCTCCCCTTCCGCGAGCACGACTACATCGTGATCCCGCGCGGCACGACATACCGCTTCGCGCTCGACGACACGCCGCAGCTGTGGCTCACGTTCCACACGCCTGGCGAGCTCGAGACCCCGTCGCGCTACCGCAACCGGTACGGGCAGCTGCTCGAGGGCGCGCCGTACTCGCAGCGCGACTTCCACGCGCCGGAGGAGCTCGTCACCCACCGCGAGGAGAGCGAGTTCGAGCTGATCCTGCGCGTGCGCGGCGGCCTCCAGCACTACACGCTCGACTACCACCCGTTCGACGTCGTGGGCTGGGACGGCTACGTGTACCCGTACACGTTCAACGTGCACGACTTCGAGCCGCGCACCGGGCGCATCCACCTGCCGCCGCCGGTGCACCAGACCTTCCAGGGGCCGAACTTCGTGATCTGCTCGTTCTGCCCGCGCGAGCTCGACTACGACCCGAACGCGATCCCGATCCCCTACCACCACTCGAACCTCCAGTCGGAGGAGGTCATCTATTACGTGTCGGGTGACTTCGGCAGCCGCAAGGGGATCGAGGTCGGGTCGATCACGGTGCACCCCTCCGGCCTCCCGCACGGGCCGCAGCCGGGACTGGTGGAGAAGTCGCTCGGCAAGCGCCGCACAGAGGAGCTGGCCGTGATGTGGGACACGTTCCGGCCCCTGAAGCTCACCACGCTGGCGCGTGACATGGACGACCCGCGCTACGCGTACTCGTGGCAGGAGGGGACGCCTTCCCCCGTGGCCGCGAGTACGACGGGTTAGCGCCCCAACTCACCTCCCAGGGGCGCGAGGCGGCTACTGGGCGGCCGCCTAACCCGTTTCTTGGGCCTGCTTTGCCGGGTCGACGAACCCGTACTGCTCGTAGTCCATCACCGGTCGGACCTCCACGACCGAGCCCGGGCGCAGCGGCACCTTCTTCGCCCACTCGAGCGCCTCGTCCATGCTCGCGACGTCGATCAGGTACACGCCGCCGAACTGCTCGCGCACGTCGAGGAACGAGCCGGCGGTCACCGTCGGCTCTCCGCCCTCGACCAGCCGCACCGTCTGCGCCTCGGAGCTCGGCCGGAAACCCTCGCCAGCGACGTGCGCACCGCTGTCGTACAGCTCGCGCTCGAACCTGTTCCAGGGCTCCATCCCCTCCTGCATGTCCTCCGGAGTCGCGTTGTCCCAGCCGCTCTCGTCGGCGTACAACGCCAGCACGAACTTCATGTGAGCCTCCTTCGTCTCGGAACACCCCGACCATAGCGCCGCAGCCCGTTTCGGTAAGCGACTGCCCGGGTACCCCGCTCCCAGCGTCGCGTATTAGGGGACGGACGCTCCATCCAAATAAGTTCGAGCTCCCAGGGGGACATCAGTGAAGCGGACCGGAATCCTGCTGCTCGCCGCGACGGCGCTACTCATCCCTGCAAACTCAGCATTTGCAGGACACGGCCTGGAGAAGCTCGACCACCCGTACCCGGCGTTCTCCACGGGCGCTCCCGCCCCCACTTTCCTGTCCGGCCGCGCGGCCGCGCAGTGGGAGCTCGTCGCGACGTTCCCGACCGGGAACCCGCACACCGACATCGACTTCTTCACCAAGAGCGGTGAGACCTACATGTCCGCCGGCACCCTCGGCACCGGCCCGAACGGCGGCGGCCAGACGATCCTGAAGCTGACCAACGGCGGCGTCGTGCAGCCGAGCTTCGTCGCGGGCCACCCGTCCGCGGCCTGCCCCAGCAACCCCGTCAGCGCACTCGGCCTGCAGCACGACGTCGAGGCGACGCCCAAGGGCGGCGCGCTCCTCAACACGCCGAACAACGTGGCCGTGAACAAGGAGGCCCAGCTGCTGATCGACGCGAGCGACGCCAACGGGCGCTGCCACGACGGCGGCGACTTCGGCCTCACCGGCACCGCCCAGGGCGGCCTCGAGATCATCGACATCACCAACCCCGCGCTGCCCAAGGAGATCGGGCTGACGAGCCACATCGGCGAGTCACACACGGTCAACATCGACCCGAAGCGCCCGCACATCGCCTACTCCGTGACGTCGGATTCGGTGAGCGTGGACGAGAACGGCGTGCGCGGGAACGAGGACCCGAACGGCGGCGAGACCCTCAGCCACGACGGCTTCGAGGTGGTCGACCTGTCCTCGTGCATGAACTTCCCGGCCGGCACGTCGCTCGAGACAAAGCGCGCGCAGTGCCGCCCCGAGGTCTACCGCTACCGCTACCCGAGCGCCAACATCGCGCTCGGCACGGAGCTGCGCGACCACATCTACGCCTGCCACGAGACCGAGATCTACCCCGGCGACCTGCTCACCTGCGCGAGCGGCAACGCGTCGATCCTCTTCAACATGAAGAACGCGTTCGACAACATGGGCACGCCGCACGACTACAGCGACGACAAGCCGCGGGGTGAGCCGCTGCCGTGCAAGGTGCGGCCGAGCTCTTCCGACCCGCAGTTCACGACCGGCGCGCCGGTGATCGACTGCGTGAACGGCGAGCGCAACGGGAACCCGGTCGGGCTCGACATCCCGAACTGGATCGCCGATGGCGCGCCGTCACTCGAGGGCGTGCAGCACGTCGGCAGCGTGTTCCACCAGGGCCGGGGCGCACCGGGCAACGTACCGGGCACCACCGCGCACCCGTCCTGGCAGGACGTCGACTTCGCGCACGAGACGGAGTTCACGCAGTCGCGCAAGTACCTCGTGACGAGCGACGAGCGCGGCGGCGGCGTGCTGCCTCCGGGCGCGTCGTGCGCGCAGGGCGTCGACCAGCCCGAGGGCAACGGCGGCCTGCACTTCTACCGCGTCGATCGGCTGAGGCAGTCGACGCCGGCAACCGCGCAGCAGGCCTACGAGGCCTACGCGCGCCAGCCGAGCGGGAAGAAGGCGATCTTCCGCGCGCCGATCCGCACGGCCGCCCAGGCTTCGTTCTGCACGGCGCACGTGTTCCAGATCATCCCGGGCCAGAACCGGATCTTCATGGGCTGGTACTCGCAGGGCACGCAGGTGATCGACTTCTACGAGAACGCGAACGGCACGCTCACGTTCCACCAGGTCGGCTGGTTCCTGCCCGCGAACGCGAATACCTGGGTGTCGCACGTGTTCAAGGTGCAGCCGAACCCGAACGGCACCTACACGTACTGGGGCGCGACCGGCGACTTCAACTTCGGCGAGCGCGGCCGCAGCGCGATCGACATCTACAAGGTGACGCTGCCGGCGCCACCGCCGCCGGGCGGCTAGCTACCCGCGCGCGCCCGCGCGCGAGGCTCGGGGCCGGCGCGCAGTACCGTGCCCGGCGTGGATCGCGTTCAGCTGATCGACTGGGTCGCGCGCTACGAGCGTCTGTGGCGCACCGCCGGCACCGACGGGCTGGGTGAGCTCTTCAGCGCCGATGCCACCTACAGCCCCGGCCCGTTCGAGCCCACGGCGACCGGGCTGGGCGAGATCGCGGAGTTGTGGGAAGACGCACGGGAAGGTCCCGACGAGAGGTTCCGGATGACGAGCGAGATCGTCGCCGTCGAGGGAGACACGGGCGTCGCGCGCGTCGAAGTCTGGTACGACGGCCCGCCGCCGCGGCATTACCGCGACCTGTGGGTGGTGCGCCTCGACGGCGACGGGCGCTGCTCTCATTTCGAGGAATGGCCCACCTGGCCGGGTGTCGGAACGCAGCCGCCCGGGGCCTGATTTCACGCGAACGGCATTGCTACACTCGCGCGCGATAGGTCGGATTCGTGTCCGGCAAAGTAGTGCAGGTTGGCGCAGTCGTATGCCTTCAGAGCAGCCTCCGCGTAGCCAGCACACGTACCTGGAGGCAATACATGCCCACCGGAACCGTTAAGTGGTTCAACGCCGACAAGGGCTTCGGGTTCATCACTCCCGAGGACGGCGGCAAGGACCTGTTCGTCCACCACACCGGCATCGAAGAAGAGGGCTACCGCACTCTCGACGAGGGCCAGAAGGTGACGTACGAGACGACGAACAGCGACAAGGGTCCGAAGGCCGTCGCGGTCAGGAAGGCCTAGCGCCCAAACGAACTTCGGTGTGAAAGCCCGCCCACCCGGCGGGCTTTCGCTTTTCTGAGCTCATGGCGATCTTCACCGACCACGTAATCCGTTACATGCAGGACGTGCGTCCCGAGCGCTCGCAGGTGATGGCGGACATGGAGCGGTTCGCGGAGACCGACCACGTCCCGATCGTGCACTGGGAGACCGGCCGGTTCCTGGCCACGCTGGTCCGGGCGACCGACCCGGCACAGGTGCTCGAGGTCGGCACGGCGATCGGCTACTCCACCCTGCACATGGCGCAGGAGCTCGGCCGCGGCAAGATCGTCACGATCGAGCGCGATCCCGACCGCGTGAAGCAGGCCACGGACTACCTCGAGCGAGCGGGCGTGAAGGACCGCGTCGAGATCGTGCAGGCCGACGCGACCGAGGCGCTCGAGCGCCTGCCGGGCCCGTTCGACCTCATCTTCCTGGACGGCACCAAGACGGAGTACCAGCGCTACTTCGAGATGGCGGAGCCGAAGGCATCCGAGCGCGCGGTGCTCGTGGTCGACAACATGCTGATGTCCGGAGACGTCGCGCTCGAAGACGACTCCGATGCGTTCTGGTCGGCGGAGAACCTCGCCAGCGCGCGCGAGTTCAACGCGAAGCTGCTGCGCTCCGAGCAGTGGCTCGGCGCGGTGCTGCCGATCGGCGACGGCGTCGTGTTCGCGGCCCGCCGTTAGCCGCCAGCGCGGCGACGGCCCCGACCATGAGCACGCCATCGCGAGGGACCGCTCGTCGGGGAAGTACCGGTACTTTCCCGGTACACCGCTCTGTAGCGAAAGGAGACACCCGTGGCCCAGGTCGATCAGATCGTCGAGGGCATCTACCGGATCTCGACTCCGCCGGATCCGAACGTGCCGATCACCTTCAACCAGTTCCTGATCGAGGACGAGGCGCCGATGCTGGTCCACACCGGGGTGCACCAGGCCTATGAAGGCACGCGTAAGGCGGTCGCCGAAGTGCTCGACCCGGCGAGCCTCGCCTACGTCGTGCTGCTGCACTTCGAAGGCGACGAGTGCGGCGGCCTGGAGGGCTTCATGGACGAGGCCAAGAACGCGGAGCTCGTCGGCAGCGACATGTCGGCCATCCTCAGCCTGACTTCGTTCGGCTTCAAGTGCGCCAACCGGGTCAAGGGCGTTCGTGAGGGGGACGTGATCGACACCGGCCGGCACCGGCTGCGGTTCCTCGAGACGCCGCACGTGCACCACTGGGACTCGATGATGGTGTTCGAGGAGTCGACCAAGAGCCTCTTCCCCTCCGACCTCTACATCCAGCCGGGCGACCAGCCCCCGGTCGTGAACGAGGACCTGACCGCCGAGATGTGCGGCTTCTACCGCGAGATCGGCATCTTCGCCCACGAGGAGCCGGTGCGCCGCTGCGTCGACCGCCTCGAGGCGCTCGAGCCCGAGTGGGTCCACGCGATGCACGGCGGGACGCTCACCGGCGAGATCCTTCCCCGCTACCACCAGGCACTTCGCGAGCAGCCGTTTGCCTACCAGGGCAAGATCCTCGGCCGTCCGCTGGACGAGCCGGCTGCCGCCGCGGGCTGAGTTTCACCAGCTGTTAACTGAATAGCCGTTTATCAGGCGCCCCGAGCGGGCATTCCCCACCCAAGGCATGCGTCGGGTACTGGGGAGGATCGCGTTGGGCATCGCGCTGCTGGCCGCTACGGCCCCGGCAGCGCAGGCGCAGACGACGCCGCTGGTCGGCTCGCTGCACGAGCACTCGGGCTACTCGGACGGCTGGCCGGGCTCCCGGCCGGCTGACTACTTCCAGTCCGGGAAGGCGTTCGGGCTCGACTTCATGGGCAGCTCGGAGCACTCCGACAACGCCGACCTGCCGATCGTCGCGAGCGAGCTGTGCATCGACCCGTTGGTTGCATTGCAGTGCGCGCTCGCGGACCCCGTCAACCCGCTCGACTCGTTCCGCAAGTGGGACGCGACGCTCGAGCAGGCGCGCGCCGCCTCCACGCCCTCCTTCACCGGCTTCCGCGGCTTCGAGTGGACGTCGGACCGCTTCGGCCACATCAACGTGTTCTTCTCCAAGCACGACACGAACGCGAAGGTCGACGGCGGCTACGCGACGATGGAAGCCTTCTACTCGTGGCTCGCCCAGTCGCCGGCAACCGGTGGCGGCGGAGACGGGATCGCCGTCTTCAACCACCCCGGCGCGAAGTCGCTCGACGACCGCGACCCGGGCTTCAACTGGAACGACTTCGCCTACGTCCCGGCCGCCGACGACCGCATGGTCGGGATCGAGGTCTTCAACGACAAGGACGAGTTCGCCGGCCCCGGCCGGGGCGGCGGCTACCTCGAGGGCGCCTATGCCCACGCGCTCGACAAGGGCTGGCACGTGGGTGCGGTCGGCGCGGAGGACCTCGGCCACCGGCGCACCGACGACTGGGGCGGCCCGGGCTGGGCCAAGACGGTGATCCTGGCCAACGGCCGCTCGGAGTTCGCGATCAAGTCGGCGATGCAGGCACGCCGCTTCTACGCGGTGCGGACCCCGAACGTGCGGCTGGACTTCTCGATCGACGGCCGCCCGATGGGCGCGCGCATCTCGCCGACCGAGGGACAGGCGCTGGCGATCAGGGCGAACGTCAACGACCTCACGACGAAGCTCGAGCTGGTCACGAGCCACGGCGACGTCGTGGCGAGCGGCATCCGCAAGCTGAACATCTCGCGTGCCGCCGCCGCGGAGGAGCGCTACTACTTCGTGCGGGCCGTCCGCAACGGCCAGCCGGTCGCGTACTCGAGCCCGGTGTGGGTGACGACGCGCTCCAGCGCGGGACCCGACCACGGGGAGTGGCTCGCCGGCGACCTGCACGTGCACACCTGTTACTCGCACGATGTGTATTGCCCGCCGAACGACGACAACACCGGGCCGGAGGAGTTCTACACGTTCGGCATGTCCCCGGGCACGCGTTTCCTGGAGGCGAGCGCGCGCGGCCTCGACTACCTCGCGATCACCGACCACAACGACCTGCGCTCCGCCGCAGATCCCAACTTCGGGTCACACGGCGTGATCGGCCTCCCGAGCTACGAGAACTCGCTCCGCGGGCACGCGCAGATGATTCGCACGACCAAGATCTGGGACAAGGGCGACAGCTCCGCGCAAGCCGTGAACGCGATGGCGGACGGCCTGCGGGCGGCCGGCGGCGTGTTCCAGATCAACCACCCGGCGGGCGACATCACGCAACGGTTCGACAACTGCTCGGACACCGGCGTGCTCGACTGGAAGTACGGCTACGACGTGCGCCCCGACACGATCGAGGTCTGGAACGTGACGAACTCGATCCAGTTCTCCGAGGCCTACTGGGAGTGCTGGCTGGCGCGCGGCGCGCACGTGGGCGCGACGGGCGGCAGCGACTCGCACTGGCTCTCGACCGTTGGCGTGCAGGGCGTCGGCAACCCCACGACCTGGGTGTTCTCGCGCGACCGCACGCGGGCGGGCATCGCGGAGGCGCTCGCGAAGGGCCGCACGTCGATCTCGCGCCTGCCACCGAGCCAGGGCGGCGCGCCGCTCGTGCTGGAGGCCGACGGCGACCGCAACGGCGCGTTCGAGTCGGGCGCCGGCGACTCCGTGGCGCCGGGCGCGCGGATGCGGGTCAGCGCTCCGACCGCCGGCATAGTGCGGGTGCGGGCGAACGGCGAGACACTGCTCGAGCAGCCGGTGACTCCCGGGGCGCCGCTGGAGTTCGACGCGCCGGACACGGGCGGCTGGGTGCGGGCGTCGCTCCTGCTGCCCGAGGCCGAGGCCGCCAAGCAGGCTCCCGGCTGCGAGCCGAACGGCCTGCCGGTCAGCACCTGTGCGTACGACCAGCTCGTGGCGGGGCTGACCTCGCCGGTTTACCTCGCGCCCTGATTAAGCTTCAGGGCATGTGCCGAAACATTCGTACCCTCCACAACTTCGAGCCGGCAGCAACGGACGAAGAAATACGCGCATCAGCGCTGCAGTACGTGCGCAAGATCAGCGGGACGACGAAGCCCTCCAAGGTGAACGAGGAGGCCTTCAACCGTGCCGTCGACCGGGTCGCACACGTGACCGCGCACCTGCTGGACGAGCTCGTCACGACCGCTCCGCCCAAGGACCGCGAGGTCGAGGCGGAGAAGCGGCGGGCCCGCTCGGCAGCACGCTACGCGGCGTAGCGCCGGCGACCGAAGCATCTCTGAGAGGATGGCGCGATGGCCGATCCCGTCCTCTACGAGACCGACGATCGCGTCGCGACGCTGACGCTCAACCGGCCCGATCGGCTCAACACGATCGTGCCGGCGATGATGGAGGCGTTCGACGCCGCGATGCAGCGCGCGCTCGAGGACGCGCACATCCGGGTGATCCGGCTGCGCGGCGCCGGCCGCACGTTCTGCGCCGGCTACGACATCGACTGGGGCGCGGAGCTGATGGGCCAGGAGCCGAGCCCGTGGGACCCGGTCCGCGACTACCAGGTGATGTCGCGGTACGTGACCAGCTACATGTCGCTGTGGCGCTCGCCGAAGCCGGTGATCGCGCAGGTCCACGGCTTCTGCGTCGGCGGCGGCACGGACTTCGCCCTGTGCTCCGACCTGATCGTGTGCGCGGAGGACTGCCGCATCGGCTACCCGCCCGCGCGCGTGTGGGGCTCTCCCACGACGGCGATGTGGATGTACCGGATCGGCCTGGAGCGCACGAAGCGGCTGCTCCTCACCGGCGACCCCGTCGACGGGCGCACCGCGGTCGACTGGGGGCTCGCATCGGAGACGGTGCCGGAGGCCCAGCTCGACGAGACCGCGCTCGCCCTCGCGCAGCGCGTCGCTCAGGTCCCCTCCAACCAGCTCCACATGATGAAACTGCTCGTCAACCAGACCTATGAGCAGCTGGGCTTGCACACGACGCAGCTGATCGGCACGCTGCTGGACGGCTCCGCGCGGCACACGCCGGAGGGCGTCGAGTTCACCCGCAGGGCCATGGAGGACCTCGGCCGCACGATCGCCGAGCGCGACGCCCCGTTCGGCGACTACGGGCAGGAACAGCGCTGACTCCTTAAGCGCCTCTTAACCGGGCGTCAACGTCAGTTCAACCGGCTCGGGAAACCCTCCCCTCTGGGATTTCTGTCAATTAGGGGACGGATCAAAGGAGTCGAGATGCGAAAGCCGAGTGGGTTTCTCTGCTCGCTGGCACTGGCTGGAACGGTCGTCGTGAGCACGAGCGTGGCGCTTGCCGCCACGATGACCGGCACGAACGGGAACGACCGGATCAAGGGCAGTCACGGTCCCGACGCGATCAGCGCACTGGCCGGAAACGATGTCGTTCGCGCCCTGAAGGGCAACGACATGGTGTCCGGCGCCGAGGGCTTCGACCGGCTGTTCGGCGGCAAGGGCGATGACGTGCAGGACGGCGGTCCGGGCAACGACCTGATCGGCGCGGGCAAGGGCGACGACGTGTCGCGCGGCGACGTCGGCTTCGACCGGCTGTTCGGCGGCCGGGGCCAGGACCAGCTCGACGCCGGGCCGGGTAACGACCTGGTCGTCGGCGGCCCCGGCAACGACGTCACGATGGGCGGCGAGGGCAACGACGTCCAGTTCGCCAACCGCGGCGTCGACACGCACTTCGGCGGCCCCGGGGATGACCGCCTCTGGGCGATGGCTCGCCACGACAAGCTCGCGGCCGACGGGACCGGCGACACGCTGGTCGGGGGGCCGGGCAACGACACGTTCCGCACCCGCGAGGGTCAGCCCGACAAGATCGACTGCGGCGAAGGGATCGACGTTGCGTTCCTGGACTTCAAGGACATCATCGTCGATGCGACGCCGGCAAATCCGAAGGGCTCGTGCGAGCGGGTCGTCCGCAAGCGGCGCCACAGCCGCAAGGACCGCGACGACGAGCGCAAGGCGGAGCACGACGACGACCGCTTCGAGAGGGAAGGCGACAAGGGCCAGGGCAAGAAGGATCGTTAGTCGCGCAACCCGTGGAGCAGGTCCATCGCGACCTGCTCCACGTCTGCGCGGACGCGCGCGGGCTCCTCGGCCGTGGCGACCAGCGTCGCCCCCTCGATCAGCGCGGCGAGCACCACGTGCGCGGTCGTCCTCAGGTCCCGGCGCCTGATCTCGCCCGCGTCCATCGCGGCGGCCAGCGACGCTTCCGCGAGCCCCAGGCCCAGGCGCGACGCGACGTCCCGCCACCCCTCCCAGCCGAGCACCGCGCGGCTCTGCAGGATGCCGATGCGACGCAACTCCTCCGAGGTCTCCGCTTCGCGCAGGTAGGCCCGGCTGGCCAGCACCAGGGCCTCGAACGGGCCCGCCGCTTCGGCCGCGGCCAGCGCGATTCGCTCGACGACCCGCGCCTCGCTGGCCTGGAAGACCGCGCGGAAGAGATCCAGCTTCGACGGGAAGTGGTGGTAGAGAGCGCCGCGACTCACCTGCGCGCGGCGTAGGATCTCCTCAGTACCGACCGCGCCGTAGTCCTTCTCGATGAAGAGCTCCGTGGCAGCCTCGATCAGCGATTCCCGTGCGCCCTCGTCGGGCCGCCCGCGCGGCCGGGCCTTGACACCAACCGTCATGCCCGTATATTACCGACAGCTTGTCGGTAAATAGGAAGGGAGGTCGCATGGACCTGTATGCAATCCGTCGGCGCAATGAGTGGAGGACCCCGGCCGAGCTCGAGGCCACCGCGGCAAAGTCGTCGGAGATCGGCGACGGCGAGATGTCCGACCAGGTGCGCTGGATTCGCAGCTACGTCACCCAGGACGACGACGGCACGCTGGGCACCATCTGCATCTACGAGGCTGTCAGCCCCGACGCACTGCGCGACCACGCAAAGCGCGTCGGCATGCCGGCTGACGAGATCAACCAGATCGCCGACACCGTGATCGTCCGGCCCGATCCGGAGAAGGCCGCTACCGCCTAGCAGCGACTGACACGACCCGGGCGCCGGTGGCGCGGACGAGCTCCGCCGGCGTCACGGGGCCGAACACCGCGCGCGGCGTTCCCGCGGCCGCCCAGATGCGCTCCAGCTGGAGCATGTTCTCCTCGATGTAGATCGGGAGCGGCTGCGCATGGCCGACCGGCGGGACTCCGCCGATGCCGAAGCCGGTGCGCTCGCGCACGAAGTCGGCGTCGGCCTTGCCGATCGGCTCGCCCACCGCTTCCGCCAACCGCCCCTCGTCGACCCGGTCGGCGCCCGAGGCGATCACCAGCACCGGGTCGCCGCTCTCGGTCGCGCGGAACACGAGCGACTTCGCGATCTCGGCGATGTCGCAACCCAGTGCGGTCGCCGCTTCGGGCGCGGTGCGGGTCGAGTCGGGCAGCTCTTGCACCTCGGCCTCGACACCGCGCGCGCGCAGCGCCTCCGCCACGCGCCGCATGCTCGCGTTCAGAGGTCCTCCGCGGCGAACGTGTCGCAGTCGGCCGGGTCGCCGCTCGCGCGCCCGCGCTCGAACCAGCGCGTGCGCTGCTCCGAGGTGCCGTGGGTGAACGAGTCCGGGTTCACGCGCCCGCCGGCCCGGCTCTGCAGCCGGTCGTCGCCCACCGCCGCGGCCGCCGTGGTGGCCTCCTCGACGTCGCCCTCCTCGAGGTCGCCTGCGGCGAACACCGAGTACGCCCACACGCCGGAGTAGCAGTCGGCCTGCAGCTCCTGGCGCACCGACAGGTCGTTCGCCTCGCCCGGGTTGTCGCGCGACATGCGGCGCACCTCGTCGCTCGTGCCGAGCTGCTGCTGGACGTGGTGGCCGACCTCGTGCGCGACCACGTACGCCCACGCGAAGTCTCCCTGCGCGCCCAGCTGCGAGGACATGTCGTTGTAGAAGCTGAGGTCGAGATACACGTTCTCGTCCGCCCCGCAGTAGAACGGCCCGACCGCCGACGACGCGCTCCCGCAGCCGGTGTTGACACCATCGCGGTACAGCACGAGCTTCGCGCGCTGGTACTGCTTGCCGTCGCGCTGGAAGGTCCGCTCCCAGTCCTCCTGCGCGCGCGTGAACACGTATGCGCTGAAATCGCGCAGGTCACGTTCGGGATCCTGACTCGCGGGGATCTCGGCCGCGCCCGGCTCGCCCGAGCCCCCGGCCCCGGTGCCGAACTGGTTGTCGACGTCGAATGCCGACCCCGCGCCGCCCCCGCCGATGAACTGGATCGCAAGGAAGATCAGCAAGCCCACCAAGCCGACCCCGCCGCCGACCCGCACCGGCATGCCGCCGCCCGCCCGGGCCCCCCGGCGGTCGATCACGTCCGGGGTCTTTTCGAGGCGCCGCCACCGCATGGCCGTAAGCCTATGCGCCTCTCAGAGTCAGAGGCCCGGCAATCCCTGCCGGGCCTCCTGCGTAGTTACCTCGGTTGGAAGAAACCGAACCCTAAGGAACGAACACTCCCTGAACGGCGAACAGCGCATTTCCTGCCGTCGTGGCGGCGGTGTCGTCGGGGCCGCCGTCGAAGACCTGGACCTGGCCGAGCTGCCAGATCGTGCGCTTTCCCTCCACGACGGTGCCCGGGACCAGCACGTCGGCAGTCGTGGAGACGCCGCAATCGGCCCCTGCCCCGGCCGCGGCGGTTGCCGTGCATGTCACGGGAACGCTCATGGACAGGTCCTGGACGGTCGCGGAATCCGTCAGCGAAGTCCCGTTCAGCTTGTCGGTGAGCCGGATCACGAGCCGTGTCTCGAGCTCACCGGCGTAATCGGCGAGAGTCGCGCGCCGGCGCACGTCGGAGGCGTCCACCGTGAGCGCCACGTCGCCGGGGACCGCCTGGAGCCGCACGAACCCGCTGAAGTTCGCGACCGCGCCGTTCGCGTCGGGCGCGCCGACGGTCAGTTCCCCCGGGACCTGGGCGGGGGGATTGCAGGACGGGTGCGCCAGCGGCGGCCCGTGCGTGCGGTTCGCGCTCCCGGGCGAGCACGCGGCGAACGCCGGCACGAGCGACGCCCTCAACGGTGTCGCGACCTTCGGGCGCACGTAGCCAGGATCCGCCAGCCCGGCCGAGCTGTCCACGAAGAACCCGCCGCTCCCCGCGAACGAGCGCACGCGCAGCGTGTAGGTGCCGGTCACGGCCGGCTGGAACCCGACCTGGTTCTGGCGCAGGTTGGACGTCGACTGCGCCAGCGTGGTGCCGCTCGGGCTGCGCAGGTACAGGTCGAAGTCGGGCGAGCCCGCCGCCGCGCCGACGATCTGCGGGATGATCAGCGTCGCCGCGATCGGGAAGCGCGTGTCGCGCACGACGAGCGGAAAGTCGATCTGCGCGCCCGGCCCCGACATCGTCCCTTCGTGCAACGTGTGGACGGGGCCCGGCGGGGGCGACCCGAGCGGTGCGCCGGCGGACTTGATCGCCGCGTACGCGTCCAGCTTGCCGGCGCCGTACTCCGGGTCGGCGCCGGTGGTCGCGGGCGTGTTGTTCGCCCCGCGCCCCCAGTCCTCGGCGGTCTGCATGATCTTGTCCTTGACGTCCTGGGGCGTGAGCCCCGGGTTGGACTCGAGCATCAGGAGCGCCACGCCCGCCACGAACGGCGTCGCCATGCTCGTGCCGCTGAAGGTCGTGTATCCCGCCGTGGTGCCCTCGTTCGCCGACGTGATCTGGTAGCCGGGCGCCGAGACGTCCGGCTTCACGCGCCCGTCCAGGGTCTTGCCGCGACTCGAGTTGGTCGCCTGGAAGAACCCGAGCGGCCCCATGTCGGCCATCGAGCCCACCGTGAGCGCCTTGGCCGCCGCGGCCGGCGAGCCGACCGTGCACTGCCCCGGCCCCTCATTGCCCGCGGCCGTGGCCATCACGAGACCGGCGTCGTGCGCCGCCGCGAGGGCGAGCGACTCGGCGTCGGTCCCGTCCCAGCATCCCGGCGTGCCGAGCGAGAGGTTGACGACCTCGATCCCGTACGTCGCCTTGTTCGCCACGATCCACTGGATCGCGCTCACGAGCGCCGCCGCCGAGCCCTCCCCGTTGGAGTCGAGGATCTTGACGCCGACCAGGGCGCCGCCCGGCGCCACCCCGCGGTAGCGCAGGTCGGTGCGCGCATCCCCCTCGCCGGCGAGCGTCGCCGAGACGTGCGTGCCGTGCCCGTGGTCGTCGTACGGGGAGCTGATGTTGTTGACGAAGTCCCGGAAGGCGATCACCTTCCCCTCGTTCAGGTCGCCGTGACCCGCGTCGATGCCGGTGTCGATCACGGCCGCCACCATGTCTGCGGCCGAGTACGTGTTGACGTCGCCGTCGGCGTTCCCGTCGATGCCCGGCGCGTTGGTGCGCGCCGCCGCGACGCCGAACGACGCCTGCGCCGTGTCGTTCAGAGCCCGAACCGGCGAGTTGCGCTCGACGTGGTCGACCAGGGGGTGGCGGGCCAGCGCGCGCAGCCGGTCCTTCCTGACACGGCCCGCGACGGCGTCGATCAGCGAAAACCGCTGCGCTACGTCCAGGCCGGCGGCCGCGCGCAGCCGGTCGGCCTGCCGCGAACCCGCGCGCTCGCGCAGGACCACGATCACGTTGGCCTGCGACGAGTCCGCCAGCGGCGCGACCCGGGCCTCGAGGTCGTCGAAGACCTTGTCCCCGTCGCGGTCCGCAGCGCCGGCCGGCCCGGCACCGGCCAGGGCCGCGAGGAGACAGATGGCCAGTGGCGCCGCGCGCCTGATCCTCATTGCATCCCTTTCAGCTGCTGCGAGTGGACCCTAGCCGGAGTCCGGGCGCAGGTGGTAGTCCACCCACTGCTCGCGCACCGCGCCGACCCGGTCGTAGAGCCGCTGCGCGGTCGCGTTGTCCGGGGCGGTCTGCCACGCGAGCTTCCCCGCGCCGCGCTCGCGCGTGAACTTCAGGCACGCGTCGATCAGCGCCTCGCCCACGCGGCGGCCGCGCGCCGCGGGCGCCACGAACAGGTCGTTCATCACCGCCAGCCGCCCCGCATCCAGCGTCTCCCAGGTCATGTAGACGGTCGCGAACCCGAGCGCCTCGCCCTCGTCGCCGCGCGCGATGAACTGCACGCCCTCCTCCGGGCGCTCGACCAGCATGTGCGCGACGCCGCGCAGGCGCGCATCGTCGGGCGGCACTTCGTAGAACTCGGAGTACGCCCGCATCAGCGGGAGCAGGTCGTCGATGTCGCCCGCGCGGACGAAGTCGATCTTCACTCGTCGAGCTTCGGCGAGCGCCAGTCGGCGGTCAGCCGCTGCAGCAGGTCGTCCGCCACCGCCGCGGCCGGGACGCGCGTCTGCTCGAGCGTGTCGCGGTCCCGCAGCGTGACCGTGTCGTCCTCCATCGTCTGGCCGTCGATCGTGATTCCCCACGGCGTGCCGATCTCGTCCTGGCGGCGGTAGCGCTTGCCGATCGACCCGCCCTCGTCGAACTCGGCCGGCATCACCTGGCGCAGCTCCTCGTAGATCGCGCGCGCCTTCTCGGGCATGCCCTCGCGGGACACGAGCGGCAGCACCGCGACCTTCACCGGCGCCAGCCGGGGATGGAGGCGCAGCAGCGTGCGCTTGCGGCCCGCCACCTCCTCCTCGTCGTAGGCGTCGACCATGAACGCCAGCGTGCCGCGATCCGCGCCGGCGGAGGGCTCGATCACGTACGGAACGTAGCGCTCCTGCGTGGCCTGGTCGAAGTAGGAGAGGTCCTCGCCGGAGAACTCGGCGTGGCGGCGCAGGTCGAAGTCGGTGCGGTTGGCGATGCCCTCGAGCTCCGACCAGCCCATCGGGAACAGGTACTCGACGTCGCTGGTGGCGGCCGAGTAGTGGGACAGCTCGTCCTCGCCGTGCTTTCGCAGCTGGAGATGGTCGGGCCGGATGCCGAGATCCGTGTACCAGCGCATGCGCGCGTCCATCCAGTGCTGGTACCACTGCTCGGCCTCGGGCGGCGGCACGAAGAACTCGATCTCCATCTGCTCGAACTCGCGCGTGCGGAAGATGAAGTTGCCCGGCGTGATCTCGTTGCGAAACGCCTTGCCGATCTGCGCGATGCCGAAGGGCGGCTTGCGGCGCGAGAACTGGAGCACGTTCTTGAAGTTGACGAATATCCCCTGCGCCGTCTCCGGCCGCAGGAAGATGCGGTTCGCGTCCTCGCGCACCGGGCCCATGTACGTCTCGAACATGAGGTTGAACTGGCGCGCGTCGCCGAGCTCCCCTCCGCACTCGGGGCAGCGCAGCTCGCCGTTCGCGGCGTCATGGTCCTCTGCGATGTGGTCCGCGCGCCAGCGCTTCTTGCACTTGCCGAGACACTGCACGAGCGGGTCCGTGAAGCCCTCGACGTGCCCGGAGGCCTCCCACGTGCGCGGGTGCATCAGGATCGCGGCGTCGAGGGCGACCATGTCGTCGCGCTCCTGGATGTTGGCCCGCCACCACTCGGCCTTCACGTTGTTCTTCAGCAGCACCCCGTAGTGGCCGTAGTCGTACGTCGAGGCGAGGCCCCCGTAGATCTCGGAGGACTGGAAGATGAAGCCGCGCCGCTTGCAGAGGGCGACGATCTTCTCCATGGTGACCGGCTCCACGTAGGGGTTGTCGCCGTGCTGACCGTCGCGTCCTGCCGCCGATTCGGCGGTGGGCGTCAGATTGCGGGGATTTTGCGAGGTTTTCGCCATTCCGATGGGGAAAATGAAGGCCGGAAAGTCCTACAAGGCTAGCCACCAGGGTCGTATATGAGCCGACGGGGCATATAAGCTCACCCCTGTCGCGTTATTAGAAGTAACTTGAACCAACGACGCACACAAGACGAGCAGAGCCCGACGCGCCTGTGGGACGTGCCGGTGCTTCCCCTCCGGGCCGGGCGCCATCTGACCGCCTGGATCGTCTGGCACACGGCCAAGGTGTCGCTGCTCTCGGACCACTCGGCGCCTCAGCCGCCGGCCCAGGAGAGCGGCGCGCACGGCGGCCGCGCGGCGTAGGGGCTCAGCAGCCGCACTCTCCTCCCCGCGGGGGCGATGACATGCCTCCATATAATCGATCGACCAGTCGACCGGGGACCTTGCTTCTTGCCTATCTACGAGTACCGCTGCCGTAACGGCCACAACTTCGAGGTGCTGCAACGCATGGTCGACGACCCGGTGACCAAGTGCGAGGTCTGCTCCGCGCCGGTCGAACGGGTCTTCCACCCGGTCGCGGTGCACTTCAAGGGCTCGGGCTTCTACTCGACCGACTACGGTCGCAACCGCGGGTCCGCCGGCTCCGACTCGTCGTCCAAGGACGAGTCCAAGACGGAGAGCGCGACCTCGAAGTCCTCCGACTCGTCGAAATCCTCCGACTCGGCCTCCTCCTCCAGCGGTGGCGATTCCAAGTCAGACTGAGCGGTTCTTCCGCGCGCTCTACGACGCCTTCAACGCGCGTGATTTCGACGCCGGCCTCGCGAGCATGCACCCGGACGTGAACTGGCCGAACATGGTCGAGGGCGGCCGCGAGCACGGCCACGCGGCCGTCAAGGCGTACTGGGCCAAGCAGCTCGAGACGATCGACCCGCAGGTGGAGCCGGTGCGTGTGACCCCGCTGGGCGAGGACCAGGTGGTGGTCGACGTACACCAGGTCGTCAGCGACAAGGACGGCAAGGTCCTGTCCGACGACGTGGTCCAGCACGCCTACACGCTGCGGGACGGCCTGATCGAGCGGATGGACGTGCGCGAGAGCTAGACGAGCTCGAGCCCGGGCTCCGGCTCTGATTCGGGCTCGTCCACGACCTCGTCCTCGCCGGGCTCCTCCTCGACGAGATCGTCGTCGTCCGCGTTCTCGTCCTGCGAGTCGTCCGCAAGCTCGGTCACGCACTGCTCGAGCCCTTCCGCGCCCTCACCGTACTGCTCGGCAAATCCCTCGGGGTCTTCCTCGCGCGCAGCCTTGCAGTCCTCGAGGGCCGCCTTGTAGTCCTCCGCCACCTCGGACACGGGCGGCGCCTGGAGCTTGCCGCGCACGCAGCGCTTCAGCGCCCGGCCGCGCTTGCCCTCGGCCCGGCAGGCCTTCTTCGCCCGCCGCTTGGCGGCCGCGTTGGCCTTCCTCTGCGCGGCGACGCAGCGCTTCATCGCGCGCTTGCCGTGCTTCGCGAAGGCGGCGCGGAAGGCTTCGGCGCCCATCTCGGCGCGCATCGCCTTGCACTGCTTGGCGGCGGCGGTGTGCGCCGCGCCGCCCTTCGCGGTTGTGACGGCGGGCAAGGCGAGCGCGAACACGGCGACGAGCAGCGACAGCCTTTTCATGCAACGGCTGTCGGTCCGCGGGCCCGCCCCCTCAAGCAGAGGGCGGGCCCAGCGGACGTTCGTCTGACGAGCGCGCCGCTTGCTAGCTCGGGCTGCCCTGCGGGAGCACCGGCGCCGCGGGACGCTCGAAGTCCGGCGGCCGGTGACCGAAGCGCGGACCGCCCGGGCCGGGGCCGTGGCCCCGCAGGCCCTTGAAGTGGCGCTGCATGTCCCTGATGCGGTCGGCCTGCGCCTCCGTGATCTTGTCGTCCGCGACGGCCTTGTCGATGATCGGCTTCGCGATCTCGGTGGTCTTCGCACCAAGCGCCTCGAAGGCGTCGTGGATCACTTCGCGCACGTCCTCGTCACGCAGGTCGAGGTCGCGCGGCGGCGCGCCGCGCGGCTTGCCGCCGACCAGGTTGCCGACCGCGTCGCGCAGCCGGTCGGCCTGGGCGGCAGTGATCTTGCCGTCGTCCTCGGCCTTGTCGATCACCGGGCGCACGACGTCCGGGGCTTCCTTCGCCAC
The DNA here is from genome assembly GCA_035650255.1 of Solirubrobacterales bacterium. GTDB lineage: Bacteria > Actinomycetota > Thermoleophilia > Solirubrobacterales > JBBDJG01 > DASRIA01. The sequence continues at coordinate 18,428 of DASRIA010000006.1, read as the reverse complement.
GGCTGCGCGGATGTCCTCGAGCACCGCGCGCACGTCCTCGTCGCCGATGCCGAGGTGCGGGCCGGGACCGCCGAAGCCGGGGCCGTGACGCCCGGGGCCCCCGGGAGCGGGCGGGCGATGGCGCACCATCTCGCGGATCCGGTCTGCCTGCGCTTCCGTGATCTTGTCGTCTTCGACCGCCTTGTCGACGATCGGCTCGGCGATCCCCGGTGCCTCATCGTGGGCCGCCTCGAACGCGTCGTGGATCACCTCGCGCACGTCGGCGTCACGGCCGAGCCCGCGGATGTCGGGGCGCTTGCCGTCGGCGAGGTCCTGGGCGGCCTGGCGGAGCTTGTCCGCCTGCGCGTCGGTGATCTTGCCGTCGTCCTGCGCCTGCTGGATCACCGGACCCGCGATCGCGGGCGCCTGGTCGGCCACGGCCTCGTGGATCTGCTTCAGCACGTCCCGCACGTCTGCGTCGGCGAATTCGCCGCGGAAGTGCAGCCCGCGCTCGCCGCGGCCGCGGCGTTCTCCGTCGACGGCGAACGTGGCGCCGCCCGGCGAGGCGGACGTCCGGTCGGCGCTGTCGCTGCCGCCGCCCCCCGTCGCAAGTGACACGCCGGCCACGGTCAGGGCGGAAACGACCGCCGCGGTGATCATCAGCTTCAGCTTGCTTCGCATCGAGGCTCCTAGCTATCGAGGTCGGGTCGATCACCATGGAACCGGCCGAGCCTTAACAGCCGGTGAGATCAAGGTAAGAATTGGCCGAGGGTGCGGCTGGTCGTCGAGGTGAGAGCGTTTGTGGTTGTAGTACGACCCCAGTTGCTCTCACCTGTTTCCCCCGCCCGCGCCATCACCCCCCGAGTCACCCCGCGAATCGCGCGATACTGGGCCGTGCATGGGTGCCAACGGCGACATCGTGCGCCGGTTCTACGAGGCGTGGTCCGCCGGCGACGTGCCGGGACCGGTGGAGCACATCGACGCCGGCGTCGAGTACGTCAACCCCGAGGGCGCGATCGAGCCCGGGACCCGGCAGGGTGCGGCCGCGTTCACGGCGGCGATCGAGAAGACCTTCGAGGCCTGGGAGTACTGGCGCGCCGAGCCCGAGGAGCTGCGCGAGATGGGCGATCTGGTGGCGATCCGCGTGCGGTACCGCACCCGCGGGAGGGGGAGCGGCGTCGAGATCGAGGGCCGCGAGTCCGCGCTGTGGACGTTCCGCGACGGCAAGGTGATCCGCTACGAGTGGTTCCACGGGGAGGCCGACGCCTTCGAGGTCGTCGACTCGTGAATCCCGACTAGCCGTCGAGGAAGCGCTGCACCTCGGCCTGCTTCTCGGCGTCGGAGACCTGCAGCGGGTTCGCGCCCGGGTCGATCGGGCGCAGGATGCGCGGCTTGAGGTCGCCGCTGGTCTCCATGTTCCAGTAGAGCGTCATCAGGGCGAGGCCGCCCATGTCGGAGATGATCGCCTTCGGCGCGCGCCACGCGGCCCACGGCCAGCGCGGGAAGGTGAGCGGGCTGAAGAGCTTGCCCTTCACGGCCTCGAGGAACTGCTGCTGGCGGCGCGCGCGGGTGAGGTCGGACTCCTCCGGCGCGCACGCGTTCTTGCGGATGCGCACGACGTCCAGCGCCTCCTCACCGTCGAGGTGGTTCTTGCCCTTCGGGAACCGGTGCGTGCGGCCTTCGAAGCGGGAGCGGATGCACTTCTCGAACGTCATGTCCACGCCGCCGAGCGCGTCGACGAACTTCGGGAAACCCTTGAAGTCGACCTCGATCAGGTGGTTGACCTCGATGCCGAGGAACTGCTTGACGGTCTCGATCATCAGCGGCTGGCCGCCGATCGCGTAAGCCGCGTTGATCTTGTTCGGCCCTGAGCCGGGGATGTTCACGAGCGTGTCGCGCGGGATCGACAGGCGCGACGCCTTCCCGCCCCCGTAGCGCATCAGCATGATCGTGTCGGCGCGGCCGCGCTCCTCCCCGGGCCGCCGGTCGGAGCCGAGCACGAGGATGTTGTTCGGGCTCGTGAGCAGGTTGCCCGAGTCGTCGAGCGCCGACCGCGTGGAGTCGGAGATCTGGTCGTTCTGCTGGCCCGCGCTGATCATGAAGAGCGCGAAGCTGAGCGCGGTCCAGAAGAGGATGAAGAGGAGCAGGCCGACCAGCGCCCGCTTCCAGGTGATGCGGCGGTACCAGGGCTCGGGCGGCGGCTCGTAGGGCGGCGGGAAGCCGGGCGCCGGAGCGGGGGCGACCTCGCCCGGAGGCGGCGGCGCGCCGGGCGGGGTGGCCGGGCCGGCCTCCGGGCCTCGCTTCACGAGCTGGCTGAAGCGGTTCTCGGGCGCGTGCCGGTCGAAGCGACCGGAGTCCCGGCGGCCGAACAGCCGGTTCAGAAATCCCGGCCGGGAGCGGTAGACGCGGTATTCGGGCTTGTCAGAGGGCATAGCGAATCGAGGGGCGGGCGCCCGTCTTCGGGGAGGGATTCGGGCGGCGGCGGCCCGTCCCTCCCCCTATATTGCCGCAGTGGCCGCAACCCCCCCACGGATGAGCCGCAAGGTCGTCGGCATCGACCTCGGCGGCACGAAGCTGCTCGGCGGCGTCGTCGACGAGCAGCTCGAGGTGCACGACCGCGTGCACCAGCTGGTCGAGGGGTTGTCGGAGTCCGCGCTCGTCGAGGCGATCGTCGAGTGCGCGACTGAGCTGATCGAGCGCCATCCCGACGTGCAGGCGGTCGGGTTCGGCATCCCGTGCCTGCTCGACCAGCGGGACGGCACCGCGGTGATGTGCGTGAACGTGCCGCTGTCGAACATCCCGTTCCGCGACATCATGTCCGAGCGCCTCGGGCTGCCGGTGTTCATCGACAACGATGCGAATGTCGCGACCCTCGTCGAGCAGCGGTTCGGAGCGGCGCGCGGTGCCGACTTCGTCGTGGGGCTGACGATCGGCACCGGCATCGGCGGCGGGCTGATCATCGAAGGCAAGCTGTACCGGGGTCACGCGGGCTCGGGCGCGGAGCTCGGGCACATGGTGATCGACGAGAACGGGCCCCGCTGCCAGGGAACGTGCCCCAACTACGGCTGCCTGGAGGCGATGGCGTCCGGCACGGCGATCGGGCGCGAGGGCAAGATCGCGGCCGAGGAGGACAGCGACTCCGACCTCGCGCGCGCGGCCGTCGCCGGCGAGGAGATCACGGGCGAACTGGTGACCCAGCTCGCGCTCGGCGGCGACGAGGTGTCGCGCATGGTCCTCGGGCACATCGGCCGGCAGCTCGGCATCGGCTTCGCGAACTTCGTGAACATCTTCAACCCCGAGGTGATCGTGGTGGGCGGCGGCGCGATGGCGGCCGGCGACCTGCTGCTCGACCCCGCGCGCGAGGAGATGCGGGCGCGCGCGCTGCGCCCGAACCGCGAGCAGGTGCGTGTGATGCCGGCGCGATTCGGCCCCGAGGCGGGGATGCTGGGCGCCGGCGTGCTGGCGCTCGACGAGCTGGACTGAGTCGTGGAGCGGCCGGCGGGGCGCCTGGTCGTCTGCCCCACTCCGATCGGCAACCTCGAGGACGTCACGCTGCGCGTGCTGCGGGCGCTGCGCGAAGCCGCGGTCGTCGCCTGCGAGGACACGCGGCACACCCGGCGGCTGCTCGACCGGCACGGGATCGAGGCGCGGCTGGTCAGCTTCCACGAGCACAACGAGCGTCGCCGCGCCCGCGAGCTGGCGGAGCGGGTGGCCGGTGGCGAGACCGTCGCGCTCGTCAGCGACGCCGGCACGCCGGGCGTGTCCGACCCGGGATTCGTGCTGGTGCGCGAGTGCATGGCGCGCGGGCTGGCGGTCGAGGTGCTGCCGGGCCCCTCGGCGGTCGTGACCGCGGTGGTGGCCTCCGGGCTGCCCGCCGACCGCTGGCGCTACGCCGGCTTCCTCCCCCGCAAGGAAGGCGAGCTGCGCGCGGAGCTCGAGCGCGCTGCGGACACGCTCGTCGCGTTCGAGTCGCCGGGGCGCGTGGCGCGCACGCTGAAGGTGCTCGCGGACCTCGACCCCGAGCGCGAGGTGGCCGTGTGCCGGGAGCTGACAAAGGTGCACGAGGAGGTGGTGCGCGGCACCGCGCGGGAGCTGGCGGAGCGCTTCGCGAAGGGTGCGCGAGGCGAGATCGTGCTGGTCGTCGGGCCCGCGGCCGCGGGCGACGCGAGCCTCGCCCCCGCGCTCGACGCGGTCGCTGCGCTGGTGGAAGCGGGCGCGCGCCGGAGAGCCGCGGCAAAGGTCGTTTCCGGGCTCACCGGGATCCCTGCGAACCGGCTCTATCAGGGCTAGCATGACGGGCGATGGACCTCGAGGAGTACCGTCGCCTCAGCCACGACACCTGGGAACGGATGGCGGCGGGCTGGGAGCGCGGGCTCCAGTGGTTGTGGAACGTCACGCGACCGGTGGGCGAGGGAATGGTCGCGATGCTCGACCCGCAGCCCGGCCAGACGATCTTGGAGCTGGCGGCCGGCACGGGTGAGACCGGCTTCGCAGCCGCTGCGCGGATCGGCGACGACGGCAAGCTGATCAGCACGGACTTCGCCGCCGAGATGGTGGGAGCCGCGCGGCGGCGGGCGGAGACCCTGGGGCTCGGCAACGTCGAGTTCCGCCAGATGGACGCGGAGCGGGTGGACCTCGGCGACGACTCCGTGGACGGAGTGCTGTGCCGGTTCGGCTACATGCTGATGGCCGATCCGGGCGCCGCGCTGGCGGAGACACGCCGGGTGCTGCGCGACGGCGGGCGGTTGAGCCTGTCGGTGTGGGCCGGGCCGGACCGGAACCCATGGGCGGCGATCGGCCACGCGGCGATGGCGGCGCACGGGCACGTTCCCCCGCCCGAGCCCGGAGCTCCGGGCATCTTCGCGATGGGCGATCCCGAGCGGATCAAGTCGCTCCTGTCCGGCGCGGGCTTCAGCGCGCCGCGCATGGAGGACGTGGCGGTCGAGTGGACCTTCGAGGACTTCGACGCATACTGGAACTTCCTACGCGAGTACGCGGGCTCGATCGCGCTCGTGATCGAGAGGCTGGACGAGGATCAGCGTGCGGCTCTGCGCACGACGATGGCGGGCCACATCGAGCCGTTCCGCAAGAGCGGCGGCTATGCGCTGCCGGGCGTCGCGATCAACGCCGTGACGGAGTAGCGGGCGCCGTCCCGGGCTCCGTGCCGGCCGGCTCGCGGTACGGGAGCGGGACGTACTGGACGGACGGGCGCTGGCGTCCGGCCTGCGGGTAGAGGTCCATCAGGTCGTACACCTCTGACGGCAGGTCCGCCTTCGCGGGCAGCCCCATCTCCCGCAGCTGCTCGATCGTGAGCGGGTAGTCGTGGGTCCACTGCCCGGAGGTGAGCTGGTGTGCCAGCTCACCCGCGCGGTCGGCCGGGAAGTCGTCGAGGAGCTTGCCGAGCACGAACTCCCGCATCTGCGCCTGGGCCTTGCGCGACAGGTCGGCCAGGATCAGCGTCTCGTCGTTGACGCGCTCCAGCGGCTTCGACTCCGCGACCTTGATGATCGACGAGGCGGGCCACTGGCCGATCTGCGGGTCGACGGGCCCGAGCACTGCGTTCTCGTCCATCAGGATCTCGTCGGCGGCGAGCGCCAGCAGCGTGCCGCCCGACATCGCGTAGTGGGGGACCAGCACGGTCACCTTGGCGGGGTGGTTGTGCAGCGCGCGGGCGATCTGCTCGGAGGCCAGCACGAGACCGCCCGGCGTGTGGACGACGATGTCGAGCGGCACCGTGTCCGGCGTCAGCCGGATCGCGCGCAGGACCTGCTCGGAGTCCTCGACGTCGATGAAGCGCCGCAGCGGGATGCCGAGCAGGCTGATCGACTCCTGCCGGTGGATCATCGTGATCACGCGGGAGTTGCGCGCCTGCTCCAGCTTGCGGATCGCGCGGTAGCGCCGGCTGGAGAGCAGGCGCTGCGTGACCATCGGGACCAGGAAGGTCAGGAAGATCAGCAGGAAGATGATCGACGAGAGGTCGGGCAAGGCGGCCACAGCATAGGGGCTGATTCGTTACTCCTTTGACGCCCGTGTTGCTCGCGGCGCGTTAGCGTCGGCAACCGTGCTGCGCAGATCCATCGTCATCGTTGCCGCCCTGCTCTTCGCTGCGCCTCAGGCTTGGGCAAGCGACGGGTGGACGTGGCCGGTGCGGGGCGGCGTGGTGACGGTGTACGAGAACGACAACGCGCGCCCGTATGCGGGCGGCATGCACCGCGGGATCGACATCGGGGCGGACGTCGGCACCGCGGTGGTGGCGGCTCGCGCGGGGACGGTCACCTATGCGGGCCCGCTGGGATCGGCGGGGAACGTGGTGGCCGTGCGGTCGGGACGGCATGCGGTCAGCTATCTGCACCTGGGCGAAGTGCACGTATCGCGCGGTGAGCGGGTAGCGATGGGTGCCCGGCTCGGCGGAGTGGGCACCACCGGCCGGCGGTCCGTGGCCGAGCCGCATCTGCACTTCGGCGTGCGGATCGCGGCCGACGACCGGTACCTGGATCCGCTGTCGCTGCTGCCGGCGATTGGCGGTCGTGCCGAGGAGCGGCTCCTGCCGGTCCCGGCGGGGCCGGTTGCGCGGCCGGAGCGCGGGTCGGTACGGCATCCGGTGCGGGCGGCGATGCCGGCTCCCGCGCCTGCCGTCACCGTCCCGGACCGGGGGCGGCCGCTCGTGCTGGGCGGGCTGGTGTTCCTCGCGCTGGTGCTGTTCGGTGGGATCCTGATGCGCGCAAACGCCGCATTCACGCAGCGAGTCGCATCAACCCGGCCATTGAAGGATCTTGGGGGCTATAGCCCCCACAATTCTTCAATCGCTTGATGGGCGTCAGGCGGAGAGGACTTCGCCCAGCTTGGCGAGCATGTCCTGCTCGCCCTGGCTGACGCGCTCGGCCTTGAAGCCCATGAAGCCGCCCTCCTTCGCCGCCTCGGCCGCGCGCTTCGCGGACGTCAGGAGCCACTCGCGGAAGGCGGCCGCCTCCGCGGGCGTCGCCTTCTGCGTCACGAGCTCGTTGACGGCACGCAGCTCGTCCAGGATCTCCTGGCCGGCCAAGGCGCCCTTGGGCTTGAAGCCGCCCAGCGGGCTCTTCCGCTGCTTGGTCTTTTCGGCGAAGCTCTGCGCGACCTCTCCCACGAGGCCGTCGCCTGACTGCGCGGCCTCCGTGACCGTCTTGATCGCGGCCATCGACTCCTTGACCGCCTCGATCGGCCCGCCCGGATCGGCCAGCGTGATGGCCATGGCGGCGACGATCGGGGAGCGCTCGAGCCGGGCCCACTCCTCCTCGGTGAAATCTGCCTTGGTGGTCATGGCTACAGATTGCCGGTTTCGAGAACATACTGGCGGGTATGTTCTTCCACATGACACCGGCAAAGCTCGACGGGCGGCGGACCGGGCACCGGGGCACGGCGCGGGAGCGCCTCCTCGACGCCGCCGCCGAGGTCTTCGCCGAGCGCGGGTACCGGGCCACGACCGTGGACGACATCGCCGCGGCGGCCGGGCTCACGAAGGGGGCCGTCTACTGGAACTTCGAGGGCAAGGAGGCCCTCTTCTCGGCCCTGATCGAGGAGCGCGTGGACCGCCGGGCGCGCGCGCTGATGGGCGTCACGGAGCACTCGCCGCGCGAGACCGACACCGCGCCCATCGTCAGCCGCGGGATCAGCTCGTTCGCCGACGAGCAGCAGGCGCTGGTGCTGCTGCTCCAGGAGTACTGGCTGCTCGCGGTGCGCGACGACGAGCTGCGCTCCGCCTACGTGGAGCGCCAGCGCGCGCTGCGCGACCAGCTGGCGGCCGCGCTCGAGGCGCGGCACCGCACCACCGGCGTACCGCTGACCTTTCCCGCCGAGCGACTCGCGACCGGGATCATCGCGATGGCGTCCGGCTTGGCGCAGGAGCGCATCGCCGACCCGCAGAACGTGCCGGACGAGCTGCTCGGCGAGCTGCTCGCGCTGCTGTACGACGGGCTCGTGCACCGGGCGGCGGCGTCCGGATGAGCGCGAAGCGCGTGTGCGTCGTCGGGGCGGGCCTCTCCGGCCTCGCGGCGATCCGGGCCCTGGTGCGTGCGGGCCACGAGGTGACGTGCTTCGAGGCCGGCTCCGCGATCGGCGGGATGTGGCGCTACGAGAACGACAGCGGCCTGTCGGCGGCGTACGCATCGCTCACGACCAACACGTCGCGCAGGCGCATGCAGTACCCGAGCTTCCCTGTCGAGGGCATGACCGAGTTCCCGCACCACTCGGAGCTGCTCGCCTACCTGGAGCGCTACGCGGAGGCGAACGACCTCGAGCGTCACATCGAGTGCGGCGCGTGGGTCGACCGCGCCCGACCGGCGAACGGCGGCTGGGAGGTGACGGTGCGCGACGCGCGGCCGCAGTCGTTCGACGCGCTCGTGATGGCGAGCGGCCACTACTGGGACCCGGAGCTCCCGGACATCCCGGGCGACTTCGCCGGCCCGCGCGTGCACGTGCGCGACTACCGGACCCCGGACCGCTTCGCCGGGCAGCGGGTGGTCGTCGTCGGCGCGAGCCAGTCCGCACTCGACACCGCCGCGGAGGTCGCGACCACGGCCGCCGGCACGATCCTCTCGTGCCGCGAGGGGCACCACCTCCTCCCCCGGCACGTGTTCGGCCAGCCGCTCGACGAGTTCGACAGGTCCACGGGATTCCAGCCGCCGCTGCCGGTGGTGCGGTTCATGCTGCGCGCGCTGCTGGCTGCCGGCCGCACCACGCCGGACAGGGGCAACCTGCCCCCGCCCCGGCACCGGCTGTTCGAGACGCGCTGGCCGGCGGTCGTCTCGCCCCAGGCCCAGCGCGCCCTCACCGAGCGCGCCTTCGACTGCCGGCCCGGGATCAGCCGCTTGGCGGGCGACCGGGTCGTGTTCGACGACGGGACCGAGGCGGCCGCGGACGCGATCGTGTTCGCCACCGGCTACCGGATCAACTTCCCCGCGCTGCCCGCGGAGCTGGGGCGCGGACAGGGCTGGCAGTTCCCGCTGTACCGGCGGATCGTCTCGCCCCACGCCGAGAACCTGGCCTTCGTCGGGATCCTCGAGCCGGGGCCCGGCCTGCTCGAGATCGTGGAGCGCCAGGGCGAGTGGCTCGCCGAGGTGCTGGCGGGGCGCATCACGCTCCCATCCCGCGAGCGGATGTGGCGGGCGATCGACGCGGGCAGCGAGCGCGAGTCGCACCGCCAGTTCGTGGCTACAGGGCCGCACTCGATTCTCTGTAACCGCCACGCTTACCTACGATCGCTCAAGCGCGACCTGCGACGGAAGCGCTCGGGCCAGGAGGCCACATGACCATCTCACGCATTGCACACCCGACCTGTCTGCTGATCGCCGCAGTAGTCGTCGCGTTGATCTTCTTGATCGACTAGGCGCTGCCGGCGATCGCCTCGGCTTCGATCTCGACCTTCCAGCGCGGGTCGAGGAAGCCGCTCACGACCACCATCGTCGACGCCGGGCGCGCGTCGCCGAACACCTCGGCGTGGGCGGCGCCGACCGCCTCGCCATCGGCGGCGTCGGTGATGAACTGTCGCGTGCGCACCACGTCGCCCGGGCCGGCGCCCGCTTCGCGCAGCGCGGCCACGATGATCTCGAAGCAGCGCCGGGCCTGAACGCCGGCGTCGGGGTCGCAGGAGCCGTCCGGCCAGATCGGAGCGGTCCCCGAGACGAGCACGCGGTCGCCCACGCGCACCGCCCGGCTGATGCCGATCTTGGGCTCGTAGGGAGAGCCCGAGGACACGTGCTGGCGGGCAGCCATCGGGGCGCGCATCCTACGCGCCTCACGGGGCCGGCGCCACGCGCGTTCTATATTCACTCTCCCCGTGAGCTTCTACGTGACGACGCCCATCTATTACGTGAACGCGCAGCCGCACCTCGGCCACGCGTACACGACGATCGCGGCCGACGTGCTCGCGCGCCACATGCGCCAGCGCGGCGAGGACACGTTCTTCCTGACCGGCACGGACGAGCACGGGGAACCGGTCGCGGACGTGGCCGAGCGCGAGGGCATCCCTCCGCGCGAGCTGGCCGACCGCAACGTCGTCCACTTCAAGGAGATGGGCGAGAAGGTCGGAGCCTCCAACGACTTCTTCATCCGCACCTCCGACCCGGAGCACGGCGCCGCGGTCCAGCGCTTCATGCAGGACCTGTACGACCGCGGCTGCATCTACCCGGGCACATACGAGGGCTGGTATTGCCCGCGCTGCGCCGACTTCAAGACCGAGCAGGAGATCGTGGACGGCAACAAGTGCCCGATCCACCACATCGAGCTGACGTGGGAGAAGGAGGACAACTACTTCTTCCGCCTCTCCGACTTCCAGGGGCGACTCGAGGAGCTGTACGCGGAGCGTCCGGACTTCGTGCTCCCGCGCGAGCGCTTCAACGAGGCGGTCAGCTTCATCAAGCAGGGGCTCGAGGACGTGTCGTGCACGCGGGCCCGCCTGCGCTGGGGTGTCCCCGCGCCCTGGGACGAGAGCCAGGTGTTCTACGTCTGGTTCGACGCGCTGCTCAACTACTACACGGCGCTCACCTACGCGCAGCCCGGCGAGGACCTGACGGAGCGCTACTGGCCAGCCGACTTTCACCTGATCGGCAAGGACATCCTCAAGTTCCACGCGGTGATCTGGCCCGCGATGCTGATGGCCGCCGGCGTCGAGGTGCCGCGCCACCTGTTCATCCATGGATTCCTGCTGATGCAGGGCGAGAAGATGTCGAAGTCGCTCGGCAACGTCCTCGACCCCTTCAAGGTGATCGAGGTGTTCGGCACCGACGCGCTGCGCTACTACTGCATGCGCGAGGTCAGCTTCGGCCAGGACGGCTCGGTGTCGACCGAGGGCTTCGAGGCGCGCTACAACACCGAGCTCGCCAACGAGTACGGCAACCTCGCCAGCCGCACCCTGGCGATGATCGCGCGTTACCGCGACGGCGCGGTGCCGCGCGCGCAGGCGCCGGCCGCGCTGGCCGGCGACTTCGACGGGCTGGTCGGAGAGGTCCGGGACCGCCTCGACCGCGCGGAGCTGACCGCCGCTCTGGAACTGATCTGGGCCCGCGGCGTGCGGCGGCTGAACCGCTTCGTCGAGGAGCAGGCGCCGTGGACGCTTGCCAAGGAAGGCAAGGACGAGCAACTCGACGAGGTGCTGTACGGGCTGGCCGAGGGCCTGCGCGTCGTGAGCGTGCTGCTGCATCCGTACATGCCGGACACCACTGCCCGGCTGCTGGCGGCGCTGGGGCAGTCCGACCTGGCGCTCGACGCGGCCACGTTCGGAGCCGCACCCGGCGGGGCCACGGTCGCGAAGCTCGCACCGCTGTTCCCCAAGGTCGAGCCCGGCGCCCAGGCCGCATAGCCAGTTGACTCCCCGCCAGCTCGCGATGCTCGGCGCCATCTCGGCGATCTGGGGAGCCTCCTACCTGCTGATCAAGATCGCGCTGGACGGGATCGAGCCGATGATGATCGTCTTCGCGCGGGTGCTGCTGGCCGCGCTGCTCCTGTACGTGGTGGTCGTGGCGCGCGGCGGCGAGGATCGTGCGGCGCTGGGCTTCCTGCGCGAGCGGCCGCTGCGCACGCTCGGCCTGGGCGCCCTCTCCGTCGCCGTCCCGTTCTCGCTGATCAGCCTCGGCGAGACGCAGATCTCCTCCGGGCTGACCGGGGTGCTGATCTCGCCCGGCCCGCTCTTCATCGCAGCGCTCGCGCCGCTGATCGACCCGACGGAGAAGGTCGACCGGCGGGGATGGCTCGGCGTGGTGATCGGGTTCGCAGGCGTCGTGCTCCTGATCGGGGTCGACACGATCCACAGCGCCGGCGAGTTCCTGGGCGCGATGGCGATGGTGGGCGCCGCGCTCGCCTACGGCCTCGGGGCGATGTACATCAGGCTGAAGTTCCGGGGCGTCCCGCCGCTGGTCGTGAGCCTGGGCGCCTGCGCGGTGGCCGCCGTGCTGACGCTGCCGCCCGCGCTCGTCACGGTGGGCGACAGCAGCCCCGACCTCGGCGAGATCGCGGCTGTGGTGTCGCTCGGCATCGTCGGCACCGCGGTGGCGTTCGTCCTCTACTTCGGGCTGATCGACGAGGCCGGCGCCGGCAAGGCGGCCCTGTGCGGATACCTGATTCCGCCGCTGGCGCTGGCGTACGGCGCGGTCCTGCTGGACGAGGAGATCACGGCCGCGGCGATCGCGGGGCTGATCCTGATCCTGATCGGGGTCGCCCTCGCGAGCGGCGAGCGGCAAGGTGAGCGGGCACCCGGCGAGCCCGTCGTCGAGAGTGCCGGGATACGACCCTCCTAGACTCTCGGCCGGATGGTCGACACCCACTTCCACCTCGATCACATCGACGCCCCGCCCGCTCACGTGGTCAGCCGGGCGCGCAAGGCCGGCGTCGACCGGATGCTGGCGATCGGGATGACCGGCGAATCCTGCCGGCACGCGCTCGCCGCGGCGGACGCGCACGAGGAGATCTATGTGTCGGTCGGCCGCCACCCGCATGAGTCGGAGGGCTTCGACGACGCCGGCCTGGACGAGCTGCGCGAGCTGTCGGCGCATCCCAAGGCGCGCGCCGTGGGCGAGGCGGGCCTGGACTACAAGCGCGACTACGCGCCGCGCGACGACCAGCGCCGCTCCTTCGTCGCGCAGATCGAGCTGGCGAAGTCCCTGGGCCGCCCGCTCGTCGTGCACACGCGCGAGGCCGCGGACGACACGATCGGGCTGCTCGACCAGCACGGCCACGGCGTCGCGGTGATCATCCACTGCTTCTCGCTCGCGGACCGGGTGCAGGAGTGCGTGGAGCGCCGGTGGTACTGCTCGTTCGCAGGGAACGTCACCTACCCGAAGGCGACCGACCTGCAGCGCGCCGCGGCCGAGGTGCCCGACGACCTGTTGCTGGCCGAGACCGACGCCCCGTTCCTCTCGCCCCAGGAGCGACGCAGCAAGCCGAACGAGCCGGCATACGTGACGGCCACGTCGCGCTACCTCGCAAAGCTGCGGGACACATCGGTGGAGGAGATGGAGGGCCTCCTGGTGCGCAACGCCGCGCGCCTCTTCGGCTGGTGAGCGAGGTCCGCGCCAGCCTCGACCGCATGTCGCGGCACGGCATCAAGGCGAACCGGGAGCTGGGCCAGAACTTCCTCGTCGACGACAACGTGCTCGAGGTGATCGGGCGCACGGCCGAGCTCAGCGACGACGACGTCGTGCTGGAGATCGGCGGCGGGCTCGGCGTGTTGAGCACGTATCTGCTCCCGCGCGTGCGCCACCTGCACGTGGTGGAGACGGACGCGAAGCTCCAGCCGGTGCTGAGCGAGGCGCTCGACGACGGTGGCGAGGCCACTCTCTACATGGTGGACGTGATGAAGCTGCGCCTCGGCGGCCTCGACCCGCTGCCCAACAAGGTCGTGTCGAACCTCCCCTACGGCGTCGCGACCTCTGCCCTGCTGCGCACGATCGAGGAGCTGCCGCAGGTGACCGGCTGGACCGTGATGGTGCAGCGCGAGATCGCCGATCGCCTCGCGGCGTCGCCGGGCGGCAAGGAATACGGCATCCCGTCCGTGCTGGTGCAGCACGCCTGCGAGGTCGAGTTCGTGCGCCCGATCTCGCGCAACGTCTTCCGTCCCCCGCCGAACGTCGACTCCGGGCTCGTGCGCCTGCGGCGCACCGGGCCGGCGGCTCCGGAGCAGCTTGCCGAGCTGGTGCGGGCCGCGTTCGCGCACCGGCGCAAGGCGCTGCCGCGTTCGCTCGAGGAAGCCGGCGGCCCGGCCGGCGTGCGGGCCGCCGCGATCGAGTCGCTGGAGGGCATGGGCCATCCGCCCACGGCCCGCGCCGAGACCCTCAGCCCGGCCGACTTCGTGCAGCTGGCGCGCGACCTGGAGCGCTTCGGTTGAGGTTTGCGACCCGTGCGCCCGCGAAGCTCAACCTCTGCCTGTACGTAGGACCGCTCCGCCCCGACGGCCTCCACGAGCTGCGTTCGGTGTTCCAGCCGATCACGCTCGCGGACGAGGTCGCGCTCGAGCCGGCACCGGGGTCTCCGGCCGACGAGGTCGTCTGCCCCGGCGTGGAAGGACCGAACCTCGCGGCTGCCGCCCTGCACGCATTCCGCGAGCGCTTCGCCTGGGACGGTCCCCCGGTGGCGATCACGATCGAGAAGCACATCCCGGTCGCGGCGGGCCTGGGCGGTGGGTCGGCGGACGCCGCCGCGGTGCTGCGACTGGCCGCCGCCGCATCCGGGATCAGGCCCGCGGAGCGCGACCTCGCCGACCTGGCGATGTCGCTGGGCGCCGACGTCCCGTCCCAGCTCGCGCCCCGACCGGCGCTCGTGACCGGCGCCGGGGAGCACGTCGAGCCCGTGGCGGCCCGCACCGTGACCGGAGTGCTCCTGGCGGGGCGCGGGGCGCTCAGCACGCCGCGGGTCTACGCGCGCGCCGACGAGCTCGGCACGCCGCGCGCCTCACTCGAGGACGTGGACACGGAGGCCTTCCACAACGACCTCCAGGAGGCCGCGGTCGACCTCGAGCCGTCCGCCAAGCACGCGCTCGCGCTGCTCGAGGCGCGCGGCGCTTCGGCAGCGCTCGTATCGGGCTCCGGGCCGGCCGCGTTCGGCCTGTTCGAGGATCCCGACACCGTCGCCCGCGATCTCGCCAAGCGGTGGCGCGGCCTCACGGCCGCGTTCGAGTCGGCGCCCGCCGGCTACGCCGACGTGCGCTCCGCCTCCTGAACCGCCACCGCCTGGGGCACGGCGCAGTACTGGCCCTCGGTGAAGCCCGCGGGCGTGATGCCCATCGCCGTGTTGAACCGGGCGCGGAAGTTCTCGATCGCGACTGCCGTGGTCAGCTCGACGATCTGCTCCTCGGTGAAGCGCTCCTTCATCCGCGCGAACAGGTCGTCGGAGATCGACACCGGCGTCTGGCACATGTCCTCGGCGTACTCGAGGACCAGCCGCTCCTGCTCCGAGAAGGCCGGGTGGTCACGGTACGCGTGCAGGTTGCGCAGCTGCTCCTCGGTCACTCCGGCCTTGAGCGAGATGTGTGACCCGATGTCCAGGCAGAATTCGCACCCGATCATGCACGCCGCCTTCGTGCCCGCCAGCGCGAGCAGCTTGTGGTCGGTCGCCTTGCTGCGCTCGTGGAAGAACTCGAACATCCCATAGCCCTTGAAGTTGGGCTTGCTGTGCGCCATCACTCCGGCGATCTCGGTGTCGCGGCCGTAGCTGCGCCGCGTGTACCAGTTCGCCATGCGCGTGGTCACCGTGGTCTTCTCCGCGATGCGTGCCATCTGCTGCTCCTTCCTGACAGCCCTGTATGCCTGAGCACATAGCCTACGTCCGATGATCGAGCGGCTCATCGAGGACATCGCGAGCGGCCTTGGAGAGTGGGCGTACCTGCTGGTCGCGTTCATGGCGATGGCCGAGACCGCCGCCTTCGTCGGGTTCTTCGCCCCCGGGGAGTTCACGATCATCCTGGGCGGCGTGCTGGCGGGCGAGGGCACGCTCTCGATCCAGCTGCTGATCGGCATCGCGTGGGTGTCGTGCGTGGTGGGCGACGCGATCGGGTTCTACCTCGGGCACCGGCTGGGGCGGGACTTCATCCTCCGGCACGGGCCGAAGGTGCGGCTCAAGGCCGAGACGTTCGCGAAGGTCGAGGACTTCTTCCGAAGACACGGCGGCAAGACGATCTTCATCGGCCGCTGGCTGGGGCTGATCCGGCCGCTGATGCCGTTCACGGCCGGGGCATCGGGGATGAGCTATCGCCGCTTCCTCCCCTACGACGTGCTCGGGGCGGGCCTGTGGGCGACCACCTGGTGCCTGCTGGGTTACATCTTCTGGCAGAGCTACGAGTCGCTGGCCGCGAACGCAGGCCGCGGCACGCTTGCCTTCGCGGTCCTGCTGGCGGTCTTCGTCGGCGGCTATCAGGCGATCAAGCGCCTGCGCCACCCCGAGCAGCGCGCGGCATTCGCGCGCTGGCTGAACCGCCAGGGAGAGCGCCCGCTGCTGCGCCCGCTGGCGTGGCTGGTCCGCGGCGCCGGCACGATCCTGCGGCCCCTGTGGCGCTACGTGCTGCGGCCGCTGTGGCTGCTGATCGCGCCGCCGCTGCGGTTCGTCGCCCAGCGGCTGACGCCGGGCGAGCTCGGGATCGAGCTCACGACACTCGCCACCATCGCGGCGGTCGGCATCTACGTGGTCGTCCTGCAGATCAACCTGCTGGAGACCGACGCGCTGCTGCCGGGCGACGCCACTGCGCTCGACGTCGCACGTGACATCGAGACCGGATGGCAGACGACGCTCGGATACATCATGCGCGTGATCGGCTCGCTGTGGTTCGTGGGCGCCTGCACCGTGGCGACGTGCGTGTTCCTGCTCGCGCGCAAGCGCTCCGCCGAGGCGATCGCGCTGGCCGCGGGGCTCGCCCTCACCGAGATCTCGATGCAGATCATCAAGCGGGCAGTCGAGCGGCCGCGCCCCGCGGACGCGATCTACGACGCGGACGGGTTCGCATATCCCTCCGGGCACGCGGCGATCTCGGTGACGTTCCTCGCGATCGGCGTCCTGCTCGCCCGGCGGCTGCCCACCCGCATCGCGCTGGTCGTGCTCGGGGCCGCGCTGGCGGCCGCGATCGGCCTCTCACGCGTGTACATGCGGGTCCACTACCTCAGCGACGTGACCGGTGGGTGGGCGCTCGGCTTGGCGGCTTTCTCGCTCTGTGGAGCCGTCGCCCTCGTCGTGGACTATCTGCGTCAGAATTACCGCGGCTCGCCCCAGGCCGCCGCCGCAGCCGACGACCGTTCCCGCTCTTGGACAGCCTCACAGTCACCTACATCGTCCTCGCCGCCGCCGGAGTAGGCGGTTTCGCCTGCTTCGCGGTGCTGATCCTGGCTCCGGCCTGGACCTCCTACGGGCGCACCTGGGAGCGGTTCGCGGCGGCGGTGCTGAGCGTGTTCGTGCTGGCGGCGTTTGCCGGGACGGGAGTCGGGATCGGTTTGATCCTGCTCTATTACTGGGACCAAATTCTGGACTTTTTCGGCATTCAGGCAGTGCTGCAGCCATTGCTGTAGGGCGCTTCCCTCCTACACTGGAACGACCTGAATGGCCGAAGCGCGCACGAAAGACGCTGCAAATAGGCGTGCCGACGGGCCGACCGGGGCGCTCGACGCGCTCGCGGAGTCCGTCGAGTCGGGCGCCGGCCTGCCCGAGACCGCGCGCTGCGCCGCGGCTGCGCTGCAGGCCTCGGTCGCGCTGATCGACTCGCGCGGCGCGGTCCTCGCGGTGGCGTCCGCCTCGCCCGCGGACGAACGCGACCTGCTCTCCAAGAAGGACGGCGTCACCGCGATCGACCTGCGCGTGTCGGAGGCCGTCGTGGGGCAGCTGCGCTTCCGCGTGCGCGACGACGTGCCCGAGCCGGCGGTGCTGCGCCTGGTCACCACCCTGCTCGCGCTGGAGGTGGAGCGCACCCGGGCCCCCGAGCGCGCGGGCGAGGCGGCGGTCGGCAGCTTCGTGAACGCCGTCCTGGACGGCGACATCGAGGATCGCCGCGACCTGGTGGCGCGCGGCAAGGAGATGGGCGTCGACCTCGAGCACGGGGGCAGTGTGCTGGCGGTGCGCATCCATCCGGTGGCGCCGGCCGAGGGCGACTGGCAGGCGCGGGCGCTGACCATCGTGGGCCGTGGCGCACGCGGGGTCGCCCCGGGAGCGCTGGCGGCGTTGCGCGGAGAGCAGATCGCGGTGATCGTGCCGAGCCCCGACGAGGGGCTGGGCCGCCGCACCGCGCAGGCCGTGCTGCGCACGGTGGACGACGGCATGCCCGGCTTTGCGGTCGTGGTGGGCCGCAGCCGGATCTCGGTCGACCCGCTGGACATGCACCGCGCCGCGGGCGAGGCGCTGCTGGCGGCAAACGTGGCGTCGCCCGACCACCACGAGCCGGAGTCGCGCATGCTCTCCTTCGAGGACACCGGCGCGTACCGCCTGCTGCTGCCCGCGATGAGCGACGACCCGGCGGAGCTAGAGCGGTTCTACCTCGACACGATCGCGCCGCTGGTCGCCTACGACGAGCAGTACGGCACCGAGCTGGTGCACACGCTGGAGGCGTTCCTCGCCAACGACGGCTCGATGGCGGCGACGTACAAGCAGCTCTTCACGCACCGGCACACGATCCGCTACCGCCTGGAGCGCATCAAGGAGCTGGCCGGCCTGGACGTCAACTCCACGGACGGCCGGGAGCGGCTCGGCCTCGGGCTGAAGGCCATGCGCGTGCTGGGCGTGCGCGCGCCGAGCGCGCCGGTGTTCGAGCCGGGCGCCGAGCGCGGCCGCGTCCCGAAGCCGCAGGCCGACGTCGGGAACTCGCGCCGCCGCTGACCGCGCTCCGGCTGCCACCCACTCATCCCTGTTAACGTCGCCGCTTCGCTGTGGTCGACGGGGAGGGCATCGTGGCGCTGACCGGCAAGGATTGCCGTGTCGCGCTTGCATGCCTGCTCGCATGCTGCGCGGCGCTC
>DASRIA010000005.1:0-3722 GCA_035650255.1 Solirubrobacterales bacterium | reverse complement strand
GGGGTGACGAACATCTCGTTCCCCCAGAAGTCCATGTTCTTGTAGTCGTAGTCGACGTGGAGCGGGTTGTTGAACGCGCCCCAGCAGCCGAGCAGGATCCGCCGCCGCCCGACCTCCTCGTAGCCCGGCAGGGCTTCGTAGAAGAAGTCGAACACGTCGTCGTTCATCGCGACTGCCTTCTTGATGAAGTCGAGCGTGCGCAGCAGCCGGCTGAGGTAGTCGGTGATCAGCTGCGGCGTCGCGACCGTTCCCACGCCGCCGGGATAGATCGTCGAGGGGTGCACGTGACGACCCTCCATCAGGCAGATCATCTCGCGCCCGACGCGGCTCATGTGGAGCGCTTCCTTGTAGGTCTCGCCGACGAACGGGTTGTACGAGCGCATGATGTCGGCGATCGTGCGGTACCCGTGGATGCTCGCTCCGGGCGCCTCGGTCTTCTCCGCCTTCTCGAGCACGCTCGGGTTCGTCTCCTTCACCATCTGCTCGCAGAAGTCCACGAAGACCAGGTTGTCCTGGAAGATGATGTGGTCGAAGATGTACTCGGCCGCCTCGCCGAGGTTCACGATCCACTCACCGAGCGGCGGCGGCTTGACCCCGTACGCCATCTGCTGCGCATAGCACGAGCAGACCGCGTGGTTGTCGCCGCAGATGCCGCAGATGCGGCTCGTGATGAAATGCGCGTCCCGCGGGTCCTTGCCCTTCATGAACACGCTGTAGCCGCGGAACAGGGACGACGTGCTCTTGCACGAGACGACCTCCCTGTTTTCGAAGTCGATCTTGGTGTAGATGCCGAGGTTGCCGACGATCCGCGTGATCGGATCCCACGACATGTCGACGATCTTGCCCGCCTCCGGCTGGACCCTCTCCCTAACTGCCATCGCTGCTCCTCTCTCGAATCAAGTCGTCGGGTGCCTGTCCGACAGGCGGATCAGTTGCCCCAGCGCGGGTCGTAGCCGGTCGTCAACTCCGGCTTGTTGTGCCGCCACTTCGGCTCCTTGTTCACGGTCCTGTTGGTGATGCTCCGCAGCTTGCGCATCAGCGGCCCGTACGTGCCGCTGATCGTCGACGACAGCCCCCCGCCCGGAGGCTGGTCCATGAACGGCATGAACTTGTCGGGAAAGCCCGGCATCGTGCAGCCGATGCAGATGCCGCCCACGTTGGGGCATCCGCCGATGCCGGCCATCCAGCCGCGCTTCGGGACGTTGCAGTTGACGACCGGCCCCCAGCAGCCGATCTTCACCTGGCACTTGGGCGAGTTGTAGTCCCTCGCGAAGTCGCCCTGCTCGTAGTAGCCCGCGCGGTCGCAGCCCTCGTGCACCGTCTTGCCGAAGAGCCACTGCGGGCGCAGCTGGTCGTCGAGCGGGATCACGGGAGCCAGGCCGGCGGCCTGGTACAGGAGCCAGGTGAAGGTCTCCATCGCGTTCTCGGGTTGCACCGGGCAGCCCGGGATGTTCACGATCGGCAGGCCGCCGGCGGAGCGGAAGTCCCAGCCCAGGTAGTCCGCCAGGCCCATGCTGCCGGTCGGGTTGCCGGCCATCGCGTGGATGCCGCCGTACGTCGCACAGGTGCCGATCGCGACCACTCCCCACGCACCCGGGGCCAGCCTGTCGATCCACCAGTTGACGGTCAGCGGCTCACCGGTCGCGAGGTCGTTGCCGAACGACGTCCAGTAGCCGTCGCCGTTGATCTGCTCGTTCGGTATGGAGCCCTCGATCACGAGCACGTAGGGCAGTCCGAGCGTGCCGTCGACCGCCGCCCTGAACGGCGCCAGGAACTCCTCGCCGCCCAGCGTGGGGGACAGCACCTTGTTGTGGAGGTTCACCTTGGGCAATCCGGGGATCGCGCCCAGCAGCACGTCCTCGATGCCGGGCTGGCCCGCAGCCGTGATGCTCACCGAGTCCCCGTCGCAACTCATCCCCTCGGAGATCCAGAGGATGTGGACCTCTTCGACGCCCGGGCCTTTCTCAGAGATCACTGCCTCGGCCATAGCCGCCTCCATTCACGGAATTGGTTTCCAAGATCGCTTCTTCGAGCTCGAGCGAATCCACGAGCAGCTCCTCACCGCTCGTCACCTCCACGTCGCAGCCCCCGCAGCGCGCACAGCACAGCGGGAAGTCCGGCAGGAGCGTGTCCGCTCCGCACGTCCGGCACGAGCCGGTCGCGGGCATGACCTCGATCTGCAGCTCGGCTCCCTCCAGAGCAGTCCCCTCGGCGATCAGCTCGAAAGCAAACGTGAGTGCCGACGGGACCACCTGGCGCAGGTGTCCGACCTTCAGTTGCACGCTCGCGACCCGCCGCCCGGCCGCGTGACGGTCGGCAATCGTCACCACGGATTGAGCAATCGCGAGCTCGTGCATCAGTCGTCTTTCAACAGATCCTCGGAAGGGGGTCGCCGACGAGCTGGTCCATCACCCGCCGCCCGCCGAAAGCGGTCTCGACCAGCACCATGCCCGGCGGCTCGGTCTTCACCTCGCCGATCTCGGCGGCACGCTCGCAACCCGCGACGGACCGCAGCGCCGCGAGGGCCTCGTCCGCCGAGTCCGGTGCGACGAATGCGACGAGCTTCCCCTCGTTGGCGACGTACAGCGGATCGATGCCGAGAAGCTCCGAGGCGCCCGCGACCGCCGGGTCGACGGGCACCGCCGCCTCGTTCACCACCATCGCGACCCCGGATGCGCGAACCAGCTCGTTCAGCACCGATGCCACGCCGCCCCGCGTCGCGTCCCGCATGCAGTGCAGGGATGGCCCGGCGGCGTCCAGCAGCGCATCGACGGCCGGCCACAGCGAGCACGTGTCGGACTCGATCTCGGCGTCGAGGCCCAGCTCCCCGCGCGCAAGCATGATGGCCGTGCCGTGTGCTCCAACGGCACCGGACACGAGCACGCGGTCCCCCGGCCGCAGCGCGCGCGGGGAGAGGGCAGCTCGCGAGTCGATCCGTCCGACTCCCGTCGTGCAGATGTACATCTGGTCGGCGTGGCCGCGCTCGACCACCTTGGTGTCGCCGGTCACGATCTCGACCTCTGCCGCCCGGGCGGCGGCCGCGACGGCCTCCACTTCGGCACGCAGGTCCTCGGCGGCCAATCCTTCTTCCAGGATGAGGGAGAGGCTCAACGCCTGCGGGCGCGCGCCCGAGACGGCGAGGTCGTTGACGGTTCCGTTGACGGCGAGCTCGCCGATCGA
This sequence comes from Solirubrobacterales bacterium, assembly GCA_035650255.1. Lineage (GTDB taxonomy): Bacteria > Actinomycetota > Thermoleophilia > Solirubrobacterales > JBBDJG01 > DASRIA01. Next base: position 542 of record DASRIA010000005.1, on the reverse strand, counting down.
GCCACCCGGGAACCGAATGGGCTTGACTACGAAGCTGTCGGTGGTGAGCGCGATGTCGGTACCGGCGACCGTCACGGTCCCCGCGTCGCCCAGCTGCTCGAGGCTCTCGCCGGCCAGCGCGGGAACGAGCAGCCCCTCGATCAGCGTCTGCGTCGCCTTGCCGCCGGCGCCGTGCGCCATCGTGATCTGCGTGTCCTTGAACCGCGGGCGCTTGCCGCGGGCGGTCTCGATGATGTCGAGGATTCGCTGCTCGCGGCCCGTGACGGCGGTGTTCTCGGGGGCGCTCATACGACCGCCCGCTCGCGGGCGAAGCGCCCGTAGTTGTAGTAGGCCGCGCAGGCCCCCTCCGGGGAGACCATGCAGGTGCCGATCGCGTGCTCGGGCGTGCACGCGGTCCCGAAGACCTTGCACTCCCAGGGCTTGATCACGCCCTTCAGCACCTCACCGCACTGGCACGCCTTGGGATCGGCCACGCGCACCCCGGGCACGCTGAAGCGCAGCTCGGCATCGAGCTCCGCGTAGGCGTCGGAGAGCTTCAACCC
>DASRIA010000004.1:0-18023 GCA_035650255.1 Solirubrobacterales bacterium | reverse complement strand
ATCCGGGGATCGGCCCCCGAGGGGCCGGGCTACTGGTACCCGCCGACGGTGCTGGCGCCGGTGTCCAATACCGACCGCGCGGCCGCGGAGGAGATCTTCGGACCGGTCGCGTGCGTGATCCCGTTCGCGGACGAGCGCGAGGCGGTCGAGATCGCGAACGACACGATCTACGGGCTGTCGGGCTCCATCTGGACGCGCGACGGGGGCCGCGCACTGCGTGTCGCGCGCGCCATCGACACCGGTGTGTTGTCGATCAACTCCAACAGCTCGGTGCGCGTCACGACGCCGTTCGGCGGCTTCAAGCAGTCCGGCGTCGGCCGGGAGCTCGGGCCCGATGCGCTCGAGCACTACACGGACGTGAAGAACGTCTTCTACGCGATTGGGGAAAGCTGATGCCGGGGCGGCTGGAGGGCAAGGTGTGCGTGATCACCGGCACCGCGAGCGGGATCGGCGCCGAGGCCGCGCGGCTGTTCGCGCGCGAAGGGGCGAAGGTGGTCGGCGTGGACCTGGCCGGGGGCGCCGAGGGCGAGCTGGCGATCAAGGCCGACGTCACCGACGAGCAGCAGGTGCACGACATGTACGAGCGGGCGAGGTCGCACTTCGGCCGCATCGACGTGCTGTGGAACAACGCCGGCATCAACCCGACCGACGACGAGTCGGTGCTCGACACGTCGGTCGAGGCCTGGCAGCGCGTGCAGGACGTGAACGTCCGCAGCGTGTTCCTGTGCTGCAAGCACGGCATCCCGCACCTGCTCGAGGCCGGGGGCGGGTCGGTGATCAACACCGCCTCGTTCGTGGCCGTGATGGGCGCGGCCGTGTCCCAGATCTCCTACACGGCGTCCAAGGGCGCCGTGCTGTCGATGTCGCGGGAGATGGGCGTCGAGTTCGCGCGCCGCGGCGTGCGCGTCAACGCGCTGTGCCCGGGGCCGGTGAACACGCCGCTGCTCCAGGAGCTGTTCGCCAACGATCCCGAGAAGGCCGCCCGCCGCCTGGTGCACCTGCCGATGGGCCGGTTCGCGGAGGCGAGCGAGATCGCGCAGGCGGCCGTGTTCCTCGCCAGCGACGAGTCCTCGTACGTGACGGCGTCGACCTTCCTCGTGGACGGCGGCTTGTCCGCCGCCTACGTCACGCCCGAGTAGAGACCTCGTCGAGGAACCGCCCGCAGAACGCGCGGCCGAGGTCGTTCCATGCGTCCATGGAAGCGCGCGTCTCGCGCCGCAGCGCATCCGGGTCGACGCCCATCCGCACCGCGTCCTCGTCGGAGCGGTAGTCGTCGATCCAGGCCTCGGCGTCCGTGGCGCTCACCTCCGCGTGGAACTGGATGCCCACGCCGGTCCCGGAGCGGAACGCCTGTAGGCAGACCGCGCTGCGCGCCAGCGGCGCCGCCCCGGGCGGCAGCGGGAACTCGTAGCTGTGCCACTGGAAGGCGGTGAAGCTGGGCGCGAGGGGGGAGAGCAGCGGATCGCGCCTTCCCTCCGGCGTCACCTCGACCGTGCGCCACCCGATCTCCGGCTCGCGGGCGCGGCGCGCGGGCGCGCCGGCCGCCTCGGCCAGCAGCTGCGCGCCCAGGCACACGCCGAGCACCGGCACGCCGCGCGCGAGCAGTCCCCGCAGCTGGTCCTTCACGTCACGCAGCCACGGATGGCGATCCTCGTGGTCGACGTGCATCGCGCCGCCGAACACCATCGCGGCGTCATAGCCCGCCGGGTCGTGCGGCGGAGCGGGGCTCTCGGGCGGCATCCAGGTGTCCAGCGACGCGCCGCGGGCGAGCATGGCGTCGAGGAAGACCCCGGGCCCTGCGTCGCGCTGGTTGACAATTCCCAGGATTCGCATCGCACCGCAGTTTCCCAATACGCTCCCGCTGTGCCGCGTGCGGATCGATCAACAGGCCTGACCGTCGCGATCACCGGCCCGACCGGCGACATCGGCCGCTCCGTGGTCCGGGCCCTCGAGCGCGCCAAGGAGGTGGGGCGGATCATCGGCATGGCGCGGCGCCCGTTCGACCCCGCCGCGCACGGCTGGAAGCGCACCGAGTACCGGCAGGGAGACGTGCTCGACCGCGGCTCGGTCGACGAGCTGGTGGCCGAGGCGGACGTGGTCGTGCACCTCGCGTTCCTGATCTTCGGCAGCCACGACGAGACGCGCGAGGTGAACATGCGCGGCTCGCGCAACGTGTTCGAGGCGACCATCGCGGCCGGGGTGAAGCGCCTCGTCTACACGTCGTCGGTGGCCGCCTACGGGTTCCATCGCGACAACCCGGACGTGCTGACCGAGGACACTCCTCCGCTCGGCACGCCCGACTTCTACTACTCCGCGCAGAAGGCGGAGCTGGAGCGCCTGCTCGAGGAGATCGCGGGAGGGTCGCCCACCGACGTGTACGTCTTCCGGCCGTGCATCGTGGCGGGCTCCGACGCACCGACGCTGATCGAGGGGTTCACGGGCCAGAAGGTCTTCGGCCGCACCGTGCGGCACGTGTGGCGGCTGCTCGAGGCACTCCCGATCATCAGCCCGGTGCTGCCCGATTCGGGGCTGCCCTTCCAGCTGGTGCATCACGACGACGTCGCGAGCGCAGTGCGGGCCGCCGTGCTGGGGCGCGGCACTCCGGGGACCTACAACCTGGCCGCGGACGACGCGATCCGGGTCCGCGACGTGGCCCGCGCGCTCGGCTGGCAGTCGGTGCCCGTCCCGGGCGTGGCGGTCGACGCCGTCGGAGAGGTCGTGTCCCGCGTCCCGGTGGCCCCGGCCGAGGCGGGCTGGGTCGACGCGCTGCGCAAGCCGGTGCTGATGGACACGGCCAAGGCCCGGCGCGAGCTGCGCTGGCGCGCGCGCCACGACGGCCACGAGACCCTCGCGGAGACGGTCACCGCCGCCCGCGAGGCCGGAATCCTGTAGCGCTCGCGTCGTCCGTAACGCGTCGCTTTCACCACTTTTCCGCCACTCCGGCGCGAATGCGCGGGATACTGGGCTTGATGCCGGAGCAGGATCTCGACGTGCTCACCCGGCTCTATGCCGCGTTCAACGATCGCGACATGCCCGGGATGCTCGAGTGCATGGACCCGGCCATGGAGGTGTCCGCACCCGAAGGGCTGGAGTATGCGGCGGTGATGATGCGGCTGCTCGGCCCGCGGGGGGTCGTGCTGCTGGACAAGTACAGCGGGCACGACGAGGTGCGGCGGCTCTACGAGGCGCTGTGGACCATCTCGGCCCGCTTCACCGTCGACCCGGTGGACTTCATCCGGGAGGAGGGCGGGGTGATCGTTCCGGCACGCCTGCGCGCCACGACCGCAGACGCCGGCACCGAGGGCGAGGTGCAGGTCGCACACCTGTGGACGCTGGCGGGCGACAAGGTCACGAGTCTCCGCATCTTCGTTGACATGGACCGTGCAAAGACGGCCCTCCGGGCGGGCAGGGAGGAGGGAGAGGAGTAGCATGCCTCTGCCTCCCCTGATTGGGTAAGGCCTCCCTGAGGGCACGGGCGAGTCGTACATCGTGAGCCCTTGAAGCGCCCGGCGCGTTTGCCGGGCGCTTCTCAATTCAGATGTCGTTGGGACTCGACCGCGCTTGGCGGTCGCAGACACTCAGTGCAGCGCGGCGACCTCGGGCCGGCGGCCCAGCATTGCCAGGCCGCGCGCCTCGAGCCGGCGCACGCGGTCGCGTGAGATGTCGAGGCGGTGCGCCACGTCGTCCAGCGTGCTCGGGTGGCATCCGATCCCGTAACGCAGCCGCAGCACGCGCCGTTCGGCGCGGGGCAGCTTCGTGAGGGCGCCGCGCACGGTCTCGTCGCGCAACAGCGACTCGACCTCGTCGGCCGGTTCCGAGGCATCGCTTTCGATCAGCTCGCCGAACGTGACCTGACCGTCGTCGCCGACCGGCTTGTCGAGGCTGGTCACCGTGCGCGCGAAGCGGCGCACCTCGTGAACCTGCTCCACCGGGACCTTGGCCACCGCCGCGACCTCGTCCTCGGTCGGGGCGCGTCCCAGCTCCGCCGTCAGGGCGCGTTCGATGCGGGTGACGGCGCGCTCCCGCTCCACCATGTAGACCGGCATCCGGATGATCCGGGCGCGGTTCGCGATGCCGCGCTCGATCGATTCGCGCACCCACCAGCTCGCATAGGTCGAGAACCGGCATCCCCTTCGCCAGTCGAACTTCTCGGCGGCGCGGATGAGCCCGATGATCCCCTCTTGGACGAGGTCGAGCATCGGCAGGTCGCGGCCCTGGTGCTTCTTCGCGATCGACACCACGAGGCGCAGGTTGGAGTTGATGAGGCGCTCCTTCGCGGCGCGGTCGCCGTGCTCGATGCGCTTCGAGAGGTCGATCTCCTCGCGCGCGGTCAGCAGCTTGAAGCGGGAGATCTCCTTGAGGAAGAGGTGCAGCGCGTCGCTGCCGCCCGCGGCCTGCGACCCGGCTGCGCCATGGTCGAGCTCCGGAGCAGCGGGAGCTTCGAGCTCCTCCGACGCGATCCCCATCATGTCCTGCGAGCTAACCGCCACTCTTGCCGCCCTTCTGAACCGGGCATTCGGCCCATGGACCGGCTGGACTGCGGGCAGCCTACTCCTCCGGCGGGCCGGATTCAAAGTGCCGGTGGCCCGCTTTCAAATGCCGGTGTGGCGGGCCGGCACTCAGTAGTGCGCAGGGCTAGGCGAGGGCCAGCGAGTCGGGCCGCTGCCCGTTGAAGGCGCCGCCGGTGCGGGGCGTGAAGGCGAGCGCCGTGTAGATCGGGCGGCCGCCCCGAATGTCGGTGCCGTCGAGCTCCCGCGGCCGGTTGACGATGCGTGTTCCGCACACCTGGGTCGCGGACCCGCCGCCGTCGAGGTTGATCGCGTCGTGCGCGCCCAGCGCGTGCATCAGCTCGGCCAGCTCCCCGAGCGTCAGGCCCGCGTCGGCCGCGTTCCGGCCGTCGCAGGTCACCGACAGCGCCAGGCCGTCCTGCACGCCGAGCGCGGCGCGCGGGTGGCGACCCGCGGTGATGTCGGAGTCGAACTGCTCGCACCCCGCCGAGAAGCCCTCGGGGTCGACGCCGTCGTGGACGACGATCCGGCCGCGCTCCACCAGCAGAGGGCCGGCCTGCAGCAGGTCCCCCCGCGGTACGAGCGGGAGGGTCTCGCGGCGTGCGATGCCCAGCTCCCCGCCCTCGATGTGCACGCACGAGCGCACCGCGTTCCAGGGCGACATGAAGGGCACCGACTCCCACTCGATGCCGCCCAGGCGCAGCTCGCCCAGCGGCAATGCCTGCTCACGCAGGAAGAACCCGCCGACGAGCGCCTCCGCCACGGAGGTGCGGCCGCACCAGGACGCAAGCGGCTCCGCCTGCGGCAGCGCCACGACGCGGACCTCCGTCCGCGCCAGGTCGTAGGCCGCCAGGTGGACGGTGGTCGCCAGGCCGTCCGAGAGCTCGGCCCTGAAGGTGGCCGGAGCCGACGAGCCCTGGCGCCATTCGCCGGGCAGCGAGTGGGGCATGATCGCGGCCACCACTCCAAAGTACGCAAATAGCGGGGCTTTCGCCGCAAAAATGTTGGGAACATCCGGTGAAGATCCGGTGACCCACGCGCTGCGTCGGAGGGCCTACCGAGGGATGGCCGGCCGCCGGTCGAGCACCTCTTCATATAGAGCCGCGAAGGCGCGGGCCGTGGCCTCCCAGGAGTGGGACGCCCGGATCTGGCGGTATCCGTTCTCACCGCGCACGGTGCGGGCCTGTTCGTCGTTGACCGCGGCCACCAGCGCCTCCGTGAGCGCATCGAGGTCGTCGGGCGGGATCAGCCACCCGTTCGGCCGCGCCGGGTCGGTGTTGACGAACGACGTCGGGCCGCCGCTGCGGGTCGCGATCACCGGCACGCCGCACGACATCGCCTCGATCAGCATCTGGCCGAATCCCTCCCGCGCGGACGGAGCCACCATCACGTCGGCGCATGTGAGGCCCTCGGGCAGCTCGGTGTGGCCGCGCCACCCGACGAAGAAGACGCCGGCCTCGCCCACTTCGCGCGCCGCGGCGTGCGGGTGCTCGCCCTCCCACTCGCCCGGGAAGCCCCCCCACAGCACGAGCGGGGCCGGTGTCGCGAACCGCTCGCGGGCGCGCGCGTATGCGCGAATCAGGAGCGGGACGCGCTTCACCTCGGTGAAGCGGCCCACGAACAGCAGCACCGGAGCATGGTCGCCCTGCGCCCCGGCGTCGAACCAGTGGAGGTCCTCCTCGCGGTAGCCGAGGCTGCCCGGCCGGCCCGACTCGTCCCACCCCTGAGGTTCCTCGACGAGCCAGCGGCGCCAGCGGCTCATGCGCTCGGCACGGTCGAGCACCTGGCGGTCGAAGCGCTCGACGTCGACTCCGTTTGGAATCGCCTCGACGGTCTCGGGCGGCACGTCGAGCAGCGCGCGCGCCTCGTCGCGCAGATGCGGTGAGATCGCGACGATGCGGCTCGACATGCGCGCGACGTGCCGCAGCCGGCGCGCCCAGTGGTCCCCGAACCGCCACTGCTCCCAGCGGGTCTCGCGCAGGAGCCGGCGCTCTTCTGCGTCGAGGTCTCCGACCTGCACCGCCTGCCCGCCCGTCTCGGCCATGCCCGCGAGGTCGGTCCCGAGGACCCCGGCCAGCCCGCGCAGGCGGTCGATGTGATCGAGCAGGTGAATCTCCGTCCCGTGCAGGTGGGTGACGATCGGCATGTCCGGGTAAAGACGCGTGACCGCCTCGTGGACCGGCGTCAGGTGGTGCAGGTGCCCGACGGCCGGAGGCCGCTGCCAGGCTTCGGTCAGGGCCCGTTCCCAGGCCGCGGCGAGGTGGTCACCGGCCGCCGGCGGCACCGCGGCGATCACGCGGTCGGGGACTCCCGGCCGGTCCTCGAAGGAGGGGTGCATGGGCACGGGCTCGCTCAGCGGGTCGCGGCCCCGCTCGTACGCCGCCAGCGCCGGGCTGTAGTCGACCGCGGCCAGGCGGCCGTGCTTGAAGAAGCTCGCAGCGTGGGTCCGGTCCCCGGGCCCGCCGAGGGAGCCGGCGACCAGCCCGACCGGCCAGCCCGCCGACTCGATCGCGGGCACCAGATAGCGGACCACCTGTGACGAGCCCCCGCGGGGATAGAACAACAACGTCATCCCGACGCCTTCGTCGGGCGGGACGTGACGGCGGGCGGGCCCGCTTGGAATGGCGATCCGACTACCTCCCTCCGCCGCCCGCGACCGGGTCAGCGTATACCGGACTCCCTTTACAGGTTTGTGGGGGGATGTTAGGGTCCGCCCACTGTCGCGAGGCGCGCACTGGCGCGAGTCGCTGCAGAGGGGAGTTATGGCAAAGAGGGCCTCGATGGTGTCAATGGCTGCAGTTACCTTCGCGGTCACCGCACGACCGCACAAGAGCTTCGTCCCGGGGAACCTGGTTCCCTAGGCCGGAGGCGATCCGCCCACGCGATCCTCCCCTACTACAGCGCCGGCGGATCAAGAAGCAGAGCGACGGGGGCCGGACTTGTTCCGGCCCCCGTGCTGTGCGCACTGAGCCGGCGCGGCGCTAGCGCGTGACGGCCTCCACCCAGTCGAGCGACCGCTCGCACAGGCGCCCGGCGCGGGCGGGCGGCACGCGTTCGACCCGCTGGTCCGAGCGCGGAGCGAAGTAGAGAGGGCCCATGCTGGTGGCCGGGCCGCCGCTTCCCGGCCGCAGCGTGGGCGCGGTGTAGTCGACCGCCACGTCATGGCGGCCGGCAGCCAGCCGCACGCTGCCGAGCGGCTCGTACTGCCCGGCGTGGCTCAGCATGTGCTGCTCGGAGGAAATGCGGCGGCCGTCCACGTCGAGCTGCAGCCGCCCGCGGAAGGACCCGCGCACGTACACGTCGTACAGCGCCGAGACGGGCGCCTTCAGCGAGACGGTCTGCCGGGCGCTGCCGTCCGGGATCACCGCGCCCAGCTCGGCGGAGTCGGCTCGCCACCCCGATCCGGCGGGAGCGGCGAGGCCGGCGCGCGCGGGCGCGGGACGTCGCGCCACCGCCAGCTGTCCGCCCTGCGTGCGCGCCAGGCCGGCCAGCTGCCGCACGCCGTCGCACGGGACGGGCGCGCTCGCAAGGCTGCCGTATCCGAGCGGCATGTGCTGGATCACCTTGACCTCGGCCCCCGGCGCGCGCTGCCAGACCTCGTAGTAACGGCCGCTGCGCACCTTCCGGTAGACGGAGGGCGGGCGGCTCGCGACCGGCGAGCGCCGCAGCACGAGCGTGCGGTAGACGAGCAGGCTCGCGTCGGCGAGCTCGTCCACGTCGGCCACCTCGATCTTCTCGAGCTTGCGCCCGGTGCGGAGCAGGACGGGCCGCCGCCGCAGCTCCGACGCCCCCTCGGGATCCCCCTCGCGCAGGAAGTGGCGCACGCCGTAGGGCTCGTACTCGGTCATCAGGGTCGGGCCCTGGCCCGCGATCTCGGCGCCGATCTCCTCCAGCTCCTCGTGCCTGTCCCGCGGTGCGAGGTTGACCTCGTGATAGGCCAGCACGTTCGACCACACGACGCCCCCGGTGACGAGCAGGCCGATGACGGCGGCCTCGGCGCGCCGGCCGCGCAGCGTGAGCACCGCGATCCCCAGCACGCCCGCGAGCAGGATCGCCGGCGAGCCGGTGGCGAGCGCCTTCGCGCCCACCCACGGGGACCCCTCGAAGCTGATTGCGAGGGCGCCGCCCACCGCCCCGCACAGATAGAGCAGCAGCTCCCAGGCCTCGCGCCGCCATGCCCACCACACGCCGAGCGCCGCGGCGCACAGCAGCAGGCCGATCACCAGGTAGGTCGGCGCCAGGGCGTCCGGCTCGAAGCGGAAGTCGCCGACGGGCCAGATGCCGGCGAGCTGCAGGCGGCTGAGCGGCTCGATCAGGTTCCCCAGCTCCGATCCGCTGGTGAGCGTCCCGCGCGCGGGCTTGAGGAAGGTCTCCGCGAGGAGCAGCGTGGGGGCGGCAAGCAGCGCCGTGAGGCCGACGAACACCGCGCTCGCGATGGCGGCCGTCTGCGCGCCTCGCAGCCGCCCGAGCACGACCGCCGCCGGGATCAGGACCGGCGCCAGCCAGATCACGCCGCCAAAGCTGAGCACCGCGAGCAGGGCGGCGCTGGCACAGGCGAGCGGCAGCATCGCGTACGCGCTCACCCGCTGCGTGAACAGGGGGATCAGCAGCGCGCCCAGCAGCGCGACCGCCCACGCGGCGGCAAGCTCCTTCACGCCTCCCCACAGCGAGTACGCGAACAGGAGCGCGGACTGGGAGGCGACCACGGCCGCGAGCGCGCGCAGCGGCCGCGACACTCCCATCCGGGCGGACACTGCGTAGAGGGCGAGCGCCATGTAGGCCGCGAGCAGGGCCTGGTAGGGCTGGAACACCCACGCCGGGTCCTGTCCGACGAGGCGCGCTCCGATGCCCAGCGGGGGAAAGGCGCCGACCGGATAGCCGCCGCTGAGGTTGACGTCGAGCGCGGTCTCGTACGAGGACGCGGCCAGCCCGTTCACGTCACGGCCGTGCTCCATCAGGCGATCGGTCATCGCCAGCCAGGTGGCTGTGTCGTCGAGCTTGATGTAGCCCGCGAAGGTGGCGTCTCCGGACAACACCACCGGCGCCGCGAAGAGGCCGTACACGGCGCAGCCGGCCGCCACCGCCCACCAGTCCACGCGCCGGTCGCGCAGCGGCAGGGACAGCGCGACCCCCGCGACCGCGAGCACCAGCACGGCGGGCACCGCGAGCTCCGCAGTGGCGTCCGCGGCGGTCGCGACGTGGCCCGTGACGAGCACCACGGCGAACCCGGCGGCTGCGAGCAGCCCGGCGGGCAGCCGGATGCCCGCGGCGCGCTCGAGCAGCAGCCCGCAGCCGAGCGACACCGCGGTCACCGCAAGCGGGAACAGGACCCAGCAGACGAGGAGAGAGATCATCGAAGCCTCGCGCCTTGTATCAGGGCACGAGGCCGGCCGCCCCCGCTAGGCGATTGACTAACCGACCGGCCGCACGCGGCCGCTGCGTGCCAGCCGGCGCGCTTCGCGCGGTGAGGGGTCGTACACCTCGACCTGCAGGTCCCGGCCGGGAAACCCCAGGTACACGCTGCGTGGCTGGGCGCGGGTGTACACGGCGATCACGCCCTCCCCGAGGGGGATGGTGACCGCACCTGGCTGCCGGCCGAGCCGGCGCAGGTCCCGCCCTGCGCCGCGGCGCGGATAGGTGCCGATCGTCGTGAAGTCCGGCCGCCGGTCGCCCACGCGCACACCCGGCGGCAGGTAGCGCACGTAGACGCTGCCGTCCGTGGGCCGGGTGAGCTCATAGGTGTGGCCGGCGCGCGGCCCGGCCCAGTAGACGGGGTGCCCGGTCTGCTCCGGCAGAGCGCGCAGCGCGGCCACCGACACGGCCGTCGAGACGGGGCCGTCCGAGGCGGGGCGCCCGGCGTCGTCTCCGCCCAGCACCATGAATGCGCCCACCGCGGCCGCCAGGACGGCGGCCACCGCGGCCGCCACGCCGACCCGGCGCCCCAGTGAGCCGCTCCCGGCCGGTGCAGCTGGGCGCGGCCTCAGTGTCGCGGGCTTCGAGCCGGATTCCATCGCCCCAGATATCGGCCTGCGGGCAGGCGGCCATGAGCGCAGTGGACCTGCCGCGAGGCGCTAGGAGAGACGCTCGCGTACCATCACCTGACCAGAGGTTCAGGATTCGTCAAGACGGGTATTAAAGGGCCATTCACCCCAGCCGCCGCTCGCTATGGCGGGGGATTGGGGCCTCGGGAAACGCGTTGTCAAATTGGGAGGAGGCGCTTATGGCGCTAAGAGTGCGTACGGTTGTGCCGCTCGCTCTTGCAGTGGGTGCGCTGTTCTGTCTGGTAGTCGCCGAGTTCGCATCGGCAGGCCACGTCCGTCCGAAGTCTGCCGGCGGATTCAAGGTCTCACTGGTGCCCGCGTTCAATGCATGTGCCGCTCCGAACCGGCAGCACGGGCCGCCCTTGGCGTTCCCGTCCTGTAACCCGCCGGTCCACTCGTCCAACTCGATCACGGTCGGCGAGCCGAGCGTGAACGGCGCCGGGGCGAACAGCGAGGGCTTCGTCAAGCTGCTGGTCGACGCCGGCATCCCGGGTCCGCCCGAGGACTCCGACGTGCTGATCACCTCGACCGGCACGGACGTGCGGTGCAAGGGTGGAACGACCGCGTGCGGTGCCGCAAACGCCGCGGACGGGGCCGACTACACCGGCCAGCTCCAGGGCAACGCCACGATCCGGATCTCGGACCACTGGAACGCGATCGCCGCGGGCGGTGGGCCCGACCCGGCCACCGTCGTGGACATCCCGTTCCCCGTGGACGCCAACTGCGTGGCAACCGCCAGCACGGCCATCGGAGGAACCTGTTCGGCCAACACGTCCGCCAACGCGACTGTCCCGGGTGCCGTCAAGGACACCAAGCGGGCAGTAGTGGAGATCGGGCAGATCTCGATCTCGGACGGCGGGCCTGACGGTCTCGTCACCACTGCCCCGAACACCACGTTCGCGCGGCAGGGCATCTTCATCCCCTAACGGGGACAGAGGGCGAACCAGCGAACGGGAGCGAGCCTGGCTCGCTCCCGTTCCGCTGTCCGGGGCCAAAGGCCGCCCCTGGATGTCAGACTGCGAACAAGGCGCTTGAGAAGACCTCGACCGCGGGGATAACGAGCGGCGAGGGTGAGAAGCGCAGGATCGAACAATGGAGCCGGCCCGCGCCGGGATGAACGGATCGGCGCACTGCTCGAGCACGGCGAGGACGCCGGCTGCCTGGAGCTCTCGGCGGTCAATGAGCTCGCCGAGGCGCTGGAGCTCTCGGAGACCGATCTCCAGAACCTCCTGGACCGCATCGACGCGAGCGGGATCGACCTCGCCGACGATTGCGGGCGAGACGCGCCCGAGCAGGTCAGGTACGACAACGACTCCCTCGCGGCGACCACGACCGACGCGCTGCAGCTGTTCATGCGCGAGGTGAGCCGCTTCGAGTTGCTCACCGCCGAGCAGGAGGTTGAGCTCGCGAAGCGCATCGAGCGTGGCGACGGCAGCGCCAAGGAGCTCATGATCAACTCGAACCTGCGGCTCGTCGTGTCGATCGCGCGCCGGTACCAGGGCCGCGAGCTGACGTTGCTGGATCTCATCCAGGAGGGCATCCTGGGGCTGATCCGGGCCAGTGAGAAGTTCGATTGGCGCCGCGGCTACAAGTTCTCCACCTATGCGACCTGGTGGATCCGGCAGGCCGTCGAACGCGGCATCGCAAACGGGGCGCGCACGATCCGCCTGCCGGTATACGTGATCGAGCGGGAGAAGCAGATCGCCCGGGCACAGCGGCGGCTCGCGCTGCGGCTCGGGCGTCCGCCGACCGAAGAGGAGATCGCGGCGGAGGTGGACATGCCGCCGGAGCAGGTGCTCGACCTGCACGGCGTCTCCCGCACCGTGACAAGCCTCGACAAACCCGTCGGCGACGACGAGGGGACGCCGTTCGGGGCCCTGCTGTGCAGCGCCGACGCCCAGCCGGAGGAGCAGGTGGAGCTCAGCCTCCGCGAGGAGGTCGTGCGCTCCGCGATGTCCTCCCTTCCCGATCCGCAGCGCACCGTGCTGGAGCTGCGTTTCGGCATGGCGGGCGGCGAGGAGCCGCGGACGATCGACGAGGTCGTGCGGCAGCTCGGCATCTCTCGCAACAAGGTGCGCCGCCTGGAAGCCGATGGTCTTGCCCGTCTGGGCCGCTCGCGCGAGATCCTCTCGCTGCACGAGACCGTCTAGCCCGCCGCCGAATGCTCTCTATATAGGCGGGTCAGCGCCGCGGGACGCGGCTGCCACCCTGCTGGCTGCCGAATGCGCGGTCCGCGCGGACGGCGGCGGTCCCCTGCTCCATCTGGCTGGCGGAGGGACTGCCGGTGATCTGCCCGATCACGTTGCCGCCGGCGGAGATGAAGAACGTCTGCGACAGCGTCGTCACCCCGTACGCGTCGGCGACCCTCCCGCCCGCGTCACGTGCGACCGGATAGCTCAGGTCGTACTCGCGCGCGAAGCGCCGCACGGCGCCCTCCGAGTCGCCCACGCTCAGCCCGACGAACGCGACGCCGCGGCGCCCCCAGCGGCGCCAGGTCGACTCCACCAGGCGCGCGTCGGCCCGGCACGGCCCGCAGCGCGACGACCACATGTGCAGCACGACTGGTGAGCCCCGCAGCGCGGCCAGCGCGAACGACCCGCCCGCGACGGCGTTCTGCAGCGAGCCTGCCTGCGATGGAACGGAACCGTCATCGACCACCTCGACGGCGAAGCCGGGCGCCCGCACGGGGCGCCGCTCGGCAACGGCCTTCGAGAGCTGCTTGCCGCGGGCGGCGGTACCGGGCGCCTTCCGGCGTTCCTGGGCCGGCGGCGTGGACGGCCGTTCCGGCGGCGAGGGCCGCTCCGCGGGGCGGGTCGCGGAGGATTCGCCGCCCCCGCCCCCGCCGTCGTCGCCCGACAGGCTGGTGAAGGCGATCACGATCAGCGCGACTCCGACGGCAATCGCTGCTCCACCCAGCAGATAGGTCATTCGCTTCGACATGAGGTGTCCTTCGGATCCGGCGGTCGGGGCGACAGTGGCGCTCGTGGTGCCCGGCCGAAAATACCCGAGTGCCCGCCGGCTCGCGCGGATCGCGGCCCCCGCCGCCGGCCGGGGCCGCCGCGGCCTTTCGTGTCCTGCCAAGCGCTATCCTTCGCCTCCCGCGCTCGGTCGCGCGGTCTTTTTTCGTCCACCCGGCCCGACCGGCCTCCTTTGATATGGCACGCGGAGAAGTTCGAATCGCGGTGACCCTCGCTTGCGAGGAGTGCAAACGCCGCAACTATCAGACGAACAAGAACCGGCGCAATGATCCGGACCGGATCGAGATGCGCAAGTTCTGTCGTTGGTGTGGCCACCACACCCCCCACAAGGAAACTCGCTAAGCGGCGCGGAAGGCATTTCGATGGCCAGGACACGGCAAAAGCGCAAGGCGAGACAGCGCCAGCAGCAGCAACAGCAGCAGGCGACCCGGCGCGACGCGACCGCCAAGCAGCAGCCGTCGAACCCCGCCGAGGCGGCCGTAATCCAGTCGGCCGACGCGGCTGAGGCTGCGGACGAGCTCGAGGAGATCGTCGCCGAACCGGAACCCGCGACGGAGGCTCCTCCCCAGGAGGTGCGCGAGGAGCCCAAGCCGCGCCGCGCGGAGGTCGAGCGCAAGGAGCCGCGCCGGGAGCGCAAGCCGGCGCCCGAGAAGCGCAAGGAGCCGCGCCAGCGGGGCCGCATCGTCAACTTCTTGATCCAGGTGTGGGCCGAGCTGCGGCGCGTTCAGTGGCCGGATCGCAACCAGGTGACGCAGGCCACCGGGGTGGTCGTCGTCTTCTGTTTCCTGGCGGGCGCCTTCCTCGCGTTCTGGGACTTCGTCTTCGGCGAGCTCGTCACCTCAATACTCTGATAGCGATGTTTCGCTGGTACGTCATAAACACCTACTCCGGCCACGAGAACAAGGTCAAGCACAACATCGAGCACCGCGTGGCCACGATGGAGCAGCAGTCCAACATCCGCCAGGTCGTGGTGCCGACCGAGCAGGTCTCCGAGATGAAGAACGGCCAGAAGGTGCAGACCGAGCGCCGCACCATGCCGGGTTACGTGCTCGTCAACATGGAGATGAACGACGACACGTGGCAGCTGGTGAAGAACACGCCGGGGGTGACCGGCTTCGTGGGCTCCCGCGACAAGCCGCTGCCGCTCAGCAAGCCAGAGGTGGACCGGCTCATGCACCGGGAGACGGCCGAGCGCCCTCGCACCCGCGCCCAGTTCTCGATCGGCGAGTCCGTGAAGGTCATCTCCGGGCCGTTGTCCGACTTCTCGGGCGAGATCGCGGAGATCAACGAGGATGCCGCGAAGCTCAAGGTCCTGGTATCCATCTTCGGCCGTGAGACCCCGGTCGAGGTCGGCTACGACCAGGTGAAGAAGATATGAGGAAAGTTTCCGGATCTTCCTTAGCCGGAAAATCCGGGAGCTCCTAGGGCTCAGGTTTCGATGGCCAGAAAAGTTCTCACCATGATCAAGCTGCAGATCCCCGCGGGGGCCGCCAACCCGGCTCCGCCGGTGGGTCCTGCGCTGGGCCAGCACGGCGTGAACATCATGGAGTTCTGCAAGGCCTTCAACGCCCAGACGCAGAGCGACGCCGGCACGATCATCCCCGTCGAGATCACGGTCTTCGAGGACCGGTCCTTCACGTTCATCACGAAGACGCCGCCGGCTGCCGTGCTGATCAAGCAGGCGATCGGCATCGAGAAGGGCTCCCCGGAGCCCCACCGCGAAAAGGTCGGCACGATCAGCCGCGACCAGGTCCGCCAGATCGCCGAGACCAAGCTTCCGGACCTGAACGCGAACGACGTCGACCAGGCCATGAAGATCATCGAGGGCACCGCGCGCTCGATGGGGGTGGACGTCGCGCGATGAAGCACGGCAAGCGATATCGCACGCTCCGCGAGCTGGTCGACCGCACCAAGCACTACGAGCCATCCGAGGCCGTCTCGCTCGTGCGTCAGATGCAGACGGCCAAGTTCCCGGAGTCGGTGGAGGCGCACATCCGCCTCGGCGTCAACGTGCGTCACGCCGACCAGCAGGTGCGCGGCACGATGACACTCCCGCACGGCCTCGGCCGCGATGTGTCGGTGGCCGTCTTCGCACAGGGCGACAAGGCGCGTGAAGCGGAGGCTGCCGGCGCCGATGTGGTCGGAGCCGACGACCTCGCCGACCGGGTGCAGGGCGGCTGGACGGACTTCGACGTGGCGATCGCGACGCCGGACATGATGCCCGTGGTGGGCAAGCTCGGCCGGGTGCTGGGGCCGCAGGGCAAGATGCCCAACCCGAAGGTCGGCACGGTCACGGAGGACGTCGGCCGGGCGGTCGAGCAGGCCAAGGCGGGCCGCGTCGAGTACCGCACGGACCGCAGCGGGATCGTCCACATGGTGATCGGCAAGGCCGACTTCGACGATCGCCGCCTGCTCGAGAACTACGCGGCGCTGATCGACGAGATCGTGCGCGCCAAGCCCGCCGCCGCCAAGGGTCGCTACATCCGCACGGTCACTCTCACCACCACGATGGGGCCGGGCGTGCACGTCGATCCCACCCGGACGCGGGACCTGCTCCCCGAGGAGGCGGCGGCCTAGTACCATCGACCGCCACGACAGCGAGAGCTTGCGCGCCAGAGACGGTCGGCAGCTGACTGCATAAGCCCGGCCCAGGCGAGGAGTGGAGACAGTTCGTTTCTATGCCCGCCTGCGCGCGGGCATTTTTTTGTCGTCTGACGAGATGCGAAGAGACCAGAAAGCACAGGCAATAGACGAGATCGCCGGCCAGCTGGGCGAGGCGGAGGCGATCTACGCGGTCGACTACCGCGGCCTCAGCGTGCCGCAGGCGGCCGAGCTGCGCGCCAGCCTGCGCGAGCACGACGCGCACTTCCGGGTGGTGAAGAACACGCTCACGCTCCTGGCGGCCGACAAGGCCGGCGTCGCCGAGATCAAGGAGCTCGTGGCCGAGGGCCCGACCGCGCTCACGTTCGTGCGCGGCGACGCCGCCCTCGCGGCCAAGGTGCTCGACACGTTCTCGCGCCAGGCCAACGTGCTGGAGGTCAAGGGCGGCCTGATGGCGGGCCGCACCCTGGCACCGGACGAGATCCGCCAGCTTGCGCGGCTGCCGAGCCGCGACGTGCTGATCGGGCAGTTCGCGGGCATCGTCGCATCGCCGCTCACGGGGCTCGTGCGGGGGCTCGGCTCGCTGCTGTCCGGCCTGGCCGTGGCGCTGGGCCAGGTGCAGGCACAGAAGGAGGCCGCCGCACCGGCAGAGCCCGCTGCGGCACCGGCCGAGGAAGCACCTGCCGCCGAGGAAACACCGCCGGAGGAGACCCCTGCGCCGGAAGAGACGCCCGCGGCGGAGGCCCCGGCCGAGGAGCCATCCGACGCGGAGGCTTCCCCGGCAGAGGCCGCGGAAGCCACGACCGAGCAGGCGGAGCCGGAGCCGGAATCAGATTCAGAACCAAAAGCCGAAGCCGAAGCCGAAGAGGAGGCGCAATAGCAGTGGCTACGAGTACTCAAGAATGGATCGACGAGCTGAAGTCGATCTCCGTGATGGAGCTGGCCGAGCGCATCAAGGCGCTCGAGGAGGAGTTCGGCGTCTCGGCGACCGCCGTGGCGGCTGCCGCCCCTGCAGCTGGGGCGGGCGCAGGCGGTGACGGCGCCGGCGGAGCAGAGGAGGAGAAAACCGCCTTCGACGTCGTCCTGACGGCCGCCGGCGACAAGAAGATCCAGGTGATCAAGGTCGTGCGGGCCGCCACCGGCCTGGTGACGAGCCTCGACGGCCTGATCGGCGGGCTCGCCCGCCAGCTGCAGGCGATCGCCGACCAGGGCCTGGCCGGCGACGACGCCGCGCCCGCTGACACCCCCACTGAGACCCAGGAGGACTAGACACCCATGGCCACCAGCACCCAGGAGTGGATCGACGAGCTGAAGTCGATCACCGTGCTCGAGCTCTCCGAGCGCATCAAGGCGCTCGAGGAGGAGTTCGGCGTGTCGGCGACGGCCGTCGCGGCGGCGGCCCCGGCCGGCGGTGGCGGCGGCGGCGAGGCCGCTGAGGCTGCCGAGGAGCAGACGGCGTTCGACGTCGTCCTCACCGGCGCCGGCGACAAGAAGATCCAGGTCATCAAGGTCGTCCGCGCGGCCACCGGCCTGGGCCTCAAGGAGGCCAAGGCGCTCGTCGACGAGGCCCCCAAGCCCGTCAAGGAGGGCGTCGAGCGCGAGGAGGCCGACAAGCTCAAGTCCGAGCTCGAGGAGGCCGGCGCCTCCGTCGAGGTCAAGTAGCCTCCGGTTCGACAAGCAGACGCTGTGCGAGGGGCGGTCCGGTGGGGCCGCCCTTCGTTTGTGGCGGGACGAACTTCGGCTGGGTAGGGAGGTGGCGAGGTCGGCCGCCCCGGCCGTCCGCGCGCGTCGAGTCCTGCCTAGGGGTCGTATAACGACCCCAATCCAGGACTCGACGACGAAATCCCGCCGCGCGGGCGATTTCCGGGGCTGGGCCCAAACCAGCCGCGCGGCCG
>DASRIA010000003.1:0-39818 GCA_035650255.1 Solirubrobacterales bacterium | reverse complement strand
GCTGGAGCGCCCGCGATGCGAGCACGACGGCCAGCCCAAGCACGGTCAGCGTGAGCGCCAGGCCCGCGCTGAAGGCGACGATCAGCAGCATCCCGAGCGCGATCTGGCCCTGAGCGACAGCGCCCAGCAGGACCACCAGCGCGGACGGGCAGGGGATCAGCCCGGCCGCGGCGCCCATCCCGATCAGCCCCTTCCACGTCACGCGGTCCGGGATGTCGTGTGAATGATGGTGATGCCCGTGCGCGTGGGAGTGACCGTGCCCGCGCGCGTGATCGTGCGGGTGTTCGTGGTCACCGTGGGAGCCGTGCGCGCCCGCGCTCCCCTGGCGTGCCCACCGCACGCGCGAGCGCAGCACGCCGACTCCCACGATCACCACGAGCAGCCCGGAGGCGAGGTTCAGCCACGGGAACAGGTCCTCCGGCAGCACGTACTGCGACAGCAGCAGTGTCACGAGGCCGAGCGCGAACACGCCGATCGTGTGCGTGAACGTCACGACCGCTCCGAGCGCGATCGCATGCCTGGGCGTCCCCCGCGTGCCGATCAAGTAGGCGGCCACCATCGCCTTCCCGTGGCCGGGGGAGAGCGCGTGCAGCGCGCCCCACCCGAACGCCGCCAGCAGCAGGAGCAGCAACACGCCCTCGCCCGCGGCCGCGTCGCTGAACACCCCGGTGAGGCCCTCGCTGCCGCCGCGGCTCGTGGTCGTCTCACCGCGCCCGGGGCCGGCCGGCGCGGCAAGCGTGCCGCCCCCCGGCCGCACCGAGAAGGCCGCGGTCGTCTGGGCGACCGGGCTCGACAGCGACTCCTCCGGATAGGCGCGCAGCCCGTTCGTGGGATCGCCCGACGGCGCGGTCGAGCGCACGGCGGTGCCTTCCCCCGGTCGCGCGACGATCGCCTTCCAGCCGGCGCGCCCGTCGAAGGTCCGGTCGCGCAGCTCCACGCGGCGCGGCTCGTCGACGGCCGCGCTCAGCGGGACCTCGACGCGCGTCACCTTCAGTCCGCCTTGTCCCGCGGGGAACGCGATGCGCGGTTTGCCCGCCGGGCGCAGAGCGACGGGATTTCCGTCGACGCGCAGCGTCAGACCCTGCTCCACCTCCGCGCGCTTGCGGGCGAGCACGGCGGCGGGGGAGAGGCCGCGCTCCTGGAACGTCGGGATCTCGGCCTGGTCGAGTATGTAGAGCGCGTCCACGCGGTCGCGCGAGACCTCGACCTGCGTCAGGTGGTTGACCGAGAAGTTGCCGAGCGGGTGCGCGACCGCCTCGCCGGTGCCGAACGCGCCCAGCAGCAGTACGACAGTGACGAGCAACGCGCGCTTCATCGCAGCGCCTCCAGCGCGCGGCGTGCCCGGGGAGCGTGTAGGGGCGCGAAGCGCGGGTTGCCCGCGAGGGCCCGCGACAGGTGGCGCCGCGCAAGACCGGGGCGGCCGCCGTCACGCGCTGCGATCCCGGCGTGGTACAGGAACAGCGCGTCGCGCGACCCGAGCCGCAGCGCCTGCATCGCGTAGCGCAGGCCCTGCCGCGGGTCGCCGTCGCGCGTCAGCGCCCAGCCGAGCGCGTCCGCATTGCGCACGCTCGGTGCGGCCACGTATGCGCGCCGGGCCAGCGCGACGGCGCGGGCGGGGCGGCCGTGATCGGCTTCGAAGATCGCCAGCTCCGCGTCGACGTTCACGCCGCCGCGGCGCAGCAGCCGCTGCTGTACCTCCAGCAGCGCGAGGTGCTCGCGCGCCGCGCCCCGCCGGCCGGCGGCCAGCTCGGTCTCGGCCAGGCCGGCCACGTACTCCGGCAGGGGCAGGCGGGCGACCACCCCGCGGTAGCGGCGGATCGCGCCCGCGAGGTCCCCGCCGCTGATCGCAACACGGGCCAGCCCGGCCTGCGCCGCCGCGTAGCCGGGATAGCGGGAGAGCGCCAGCCGGTAAGAGCGCTCGGCGGCGCCGGCGCGTCCGCGGCCCAGCTCCAGGTTGCCGAGCAGCGTCTGGACGTAGGCGAGGTTCTCGCGCGCGTCCCCCGCCGCCGACACCGCCAGCCGCATGGCCGCGACGGCACCGGCGACGTCGCCGTGCAGCTCGCGGAAGTAGGACACGCGCGCGTAGGAGTCGAGGTTCGGCTTCAGGTCCACCATCCGCTGCAGCGTGCGCTCGGCCGCCTCGTAGCGGCCCAGCTCGACCTGGGCGTCGACGATCACGCCGTACGGCTTCACGACTCCCGGCGCGGCCGCTCGGGCCCGCTCGCCGTAGCGCAGCCCGGCGCGGAAGTCGTGGCGCGCGTTCGCCAGCGAGCCCATCGCCGTGAGGGCGCCCGCGTCGCCCGAGTCGCGCTGCAGCGCCGCCCGGAGCGCGGACTCGGCACGCGCGTACTGCGCCGGGTCGGCGGTCTCGCGCGCCTTCTGCAGGTACGCGTCACCGAGGGCCGCGTACGGCGCGGCGCGTGAGGTGTCGCCCTTCACGGCGGCCTGCAGGGAGCGGATGCGCTCGTCGGTCGTGCGCGCGTCGGCGAAGCCGCCCGCGCTCGCGCCGGCACCCGCTCCCGCAGTGCCCCTCCCGGAGGGCGAGTCGATCAGCTTCACCGCGAGGAAAGTGGCGGCGAAGGCAAACAGCGGGAGGAGGAGCTTGATCAGGTTCGGTCTGGTGAGAGTGAAGTTCATGGTGGGAGTTGAGTGGTGTGGAAGTTTTCGATTGAGTCCGGAGTGGGGGCCCCCGGAGATGGAGGCCCCCTTCCGGCTGCCCCTGCCTAGGGCGTCGGGTAGTCCCGCTTGATCCGGGCGTCGAACCCGGAGTCGGATGCGACCACGTACGGGAAGCCGCTCGAGAACGCCTTGTCGTTCCCGGGCACGCCATCGCCGAGGTTGGTCGGGTTCGGGCACTTCGCGGGCGCCTTGCAGGCGTCCGCGCCCAGCACCTTCGGATCGGCGAGCTCGCCCGCCACCACCTGGAGTGCGATGTCGACCACGTCGTCGGTCAGCCTGCGGCCGTTCGGGTATCCGGCGAGGTCCCCCGCGAGGGCCCCGAGGGGCTGCGGGTCGGCCGCCGGCGGAACGCCGAGGTTGAGCTTCAGGGTGTCGACCGGCTTCGCCTTCTTCGGGTCGGAACCGTGCTGGTTCAGGCCCGGGATGCCCTGGAGCACGGCCTGGACGATGTCCAGGCGGTTGCTCTCGGGCGCGCCGACGTTGAACAGCAGGTTCAGGACCGCTGCCAGCTCCGGCTTGACCACGAACTGCCCGTACAGCTCGGCGTCGCGGTCAGGCGTCGTGCGGTTGAACTGGTCCTTCTTGCCAACCGGGATCACGACCTCGTTCACGAGCGGGTTCGCGAGGCGCGAGACCTGCACGTAGTCGCCGTGGCCGCGGTCGTCGCCATCGTCGTCACGGCTCGCGGAGGCAAGCACCGAGACGCGCTTGCGCTCGGTCGAGGCCCACACGCCCACGACTGCGTTCCGGTCCTTCGCGGAGTCGACCTCGTCGCCGTCCTTGGTGACGTGCTCCTCGGGCACCTGCAGGACGATCGAGTGGACGCCGTAGCCCGCGAGGTCGTCGACGGCCTTCTTCCGTGCCGCTTGACCCTCGAGGTTGATCCCGTCGAAGGTCGTGCCGAGATCCACGAAGAACGGGTCGTCACGCTGGCCGGCGAACACCTTGCCGCCGCCCGGCAGATCCGTGATCGCCTGGTTGGCGACCTTGTCGTAGTCCGGGATCGTCTTCGGCCCGACGTTGTTGGGCGCGACGGGAACGTTGCGGGCGATCGTGCGCACGCTGCGCAGCACGCGCCGCTTGGACCGGTGGCGGCCCTTGCTCTTGTGCTTGCGCGACTTGCCCTTGCGCGACTTGTGCTTGCCCGACTTGTGCTTCTTGTTCTTCGCCGCCGACGCGCTGCGCGCGTACCCGTAGCTCAGCCGTTCCACGTTGTAGAACTGCTTCTGCAGGAGCTTCGGGTCGTCGATCGACGACACGCCCGGGAGCGCGTACAGGAACGAGCTTCCGCCGTTCTCGTACTTGTCCCTGAACGTGAACCGGTAGCGGACGTCGTACTTGCCGTCACCGGTGTTGTCGACGTTGATGTAGTACCGGGCCTTCTGGTCGAACTTGTAGAAGTTCGGGCCGCCCGCCGGGTCCTCGAACGGCACCCAGTCGGCGACGACCGTCAGGTCGTCCGGCGCGTCTTTCGCCGTGAAGGCATAGACGTCCGTGTCGTCGGCCGTCGGGTCAATCGAGGTGAGCGGTGCCTCTCTGTGGCTCGAGCCAATGCTGAGCGGCACGGCTACCACGATTGCCACCAACGCGGCGACGATCGAGAGCCTCTTCATGTGTCCTCCTTTGGGACCTCCATCGCTTCCGACGGGCGGGGCCTCCCGGCTCCCCCGTCCTTCAGCTAGCCCCTTACGCGCACCCCCCGCCTGCGGATCACTCCCGGATACGCTGATCCGGACAGCGCCGGCTCACGTATTGGAGATCATCGCGGGGCTTCGCCCCACCTAAAGTCATGAGAGTCGCGCCACGCGCGCCTCACGGAACAAACTTGGACGTCGAATCCCTACAGCGCCTCGCCGACGAGGATTTGATGCCGCTGGTCGAGCGGAAGGATCCGAACGCGTTCGAGATCGTCTACGACCGCCACGGCGGTGCCGCCTACTCGCTCGCCTACCGGATCGTCGGCGACCGGGGCATGGCGGAGGACGTGGCCCAGGAGGCCTTCCTGTCCGTGTGGCGCAGCGGCGCGCGGTTCGACCGCACGCGCGGGAGCGTGCGCACCTGGCTCCTGGGCGTGGTCCGCAACAGGGCGATCGACGTGCTGCGCCGCGACGCCGGCCGGGCGCCCGCGGTGAGCCTCGACCTGGAGTCGGTGCCCGAGCAGGAATCGCGCTTCGAGCACACCGACACCGAGGCGCTGCGGCACGAGACCGCGCGCGAGGTGCGCGGCGTCCTCAGCGAGCTCCCCGAGGACCAGGTGAAGGTCGTCCAACTAGCCTATTTCGGAGGGCTCACGCATGCCGAGATCGCGGAGGCGCTCGGCATGCCGCTCGGGACGGTGAAGGGAAGGATGCGACTGGCGATGGACAAGATGCGCGCAAAACTTGCGGAGGGCGTATGAACGAGCAGGACCATCTGCGCTTCGAGGAAGACCTCGCCGCCTACATGCTCGACGCCCTCCCCGGCGACGAGGCGCGCCGCTTCGAGCGCCATCTCGACGGCTGTCCGCGCTGCCAGGAGCGCGCCCGCTGGCTGCAGCCCTCGCTCGAGATGCTGCCGGCGGCCGTCGAGCAGGTCGAGCCGCCCCCGGAGCTGCGGGAGCGGCTGATGGCCACGGTGCGCGCCGAGGCCGACGCGGCGGTGCGGCCGCAGCGCAGCGCGCGCCGCCGCTCGTGGCGGGACCTGCTGTCGATCCCGCGGCCGGCGCTCGCGCTCGGCGCGGTCCTGCTGGCGCTCGTGGCCGCGGGCGGCTATGCGCTCGGCACGGGCGGCGACGGCGGCGATGCGACCGTCACGGCGCGCGGCAAGGCCCCCGCCGGTGCGACCGCCGTCGTGGAGCGCACCGGCGACACGGGCATCCTGCGCGTCTCCGGCCTGCCCCAGCGCACGGACGGCATCTACGAAGTCTGGATCTCACACGAGGACGAGGTCGTCCCTTCGACCCTCTTCCAGGTGCACCGCGACGGGAGCGGCGCGGCCGCGATCCCCGAGGGGCTCGAGGGCGCCGATCAGGTGATGGTCACGCTCGAGCCGCGCGGCGGCAGCACCAAGCCCTCGCGCGCGCCGCTGATCGTGACGAACCTCTAGAAAAGGCTACGCGCCGAGGGCCCGACGCGCCGAGGGACCGACGCGCCGAGGGACCTACGCGGTTCCGGCGAACCGCATCGCGACCAGCGCGAGGTCGTCTTCCTCGTCGCCCTCGCGGCGCAGCGAGATCTCGTTCTCGACGCGGGTCACGACCTCCATCGAGTTGAGGCCCGCGCAGCGCTCGAGGATCCGCTCGAGCCGCTCCGCGCCGAGCCGTCCGCGCTTCGTCTTGGTCTCCGTCGCGCCGTCCGTATAGAGGAGCAGCGTGTCGCCGGTCTCCATGGCGACCTCGGTCTCGTTCCAGTCGGGGCGCTCGATGACGCCCAGCAGCGAGCCCGGCGCCCCGATCGGCTCGACGCCGCCCCCGGCCCGCAGGACGAGCGGCGACGGGTGGCCGCCGAGCGCCATGCGCAGGCGCGCGGTGGCACCGTTCGCCTCGACCAGGGCCAGCGCCATGGTGCAGAACTGGCTGCCGTGGAAGGTATTCAGCAGCGCGTCGTTGACCGTCTCAAGCATCCCGGCCGAGCTGGCGTGGTGCAGGGCGGCCGCGCGCAGGGTGTAGCGGGCCAGGGCGGTGACCGTGGCGGCTTCGACGCCCTTGCCGCAGACGTCCGCGATGGCGACTCCCCAGGCGCCGCTGCAGGTCTCGAACACGTCATAGAAGTCGCCGCCGACCTCGGTGCCGCCCATCGCGGGCCGGTAGATCGCAGCGATCTCGAACCCTTCGACGCTCGGCAGGCTCGCCGGCAGCAGGCTGCGCTGGAGCGTCTCGGCGATGTACGCCCGCTCCGAGAACAGGCGGGCATTCTCGAGCGCGGTCGACGCGCGCCGGGCGAGCTCCTTGACGAGCTGCGCCTCGCGCGGGGTGAAGTCCTCCCGGCCGGGTGACAGCGCGATCGAGAGCGTGCCGAGCAACCGGTCGCCGGCCCGGATCGGAGCCACCATCCCGAGCCGGCCGGGAAAGCGGCGCAGGTCCTCGAGGTGCTCCGGCGTGGAAGCCCACGGTGTGCGGTCCTCGGCCTCGATCTGCTCGGGCAGCTGCGCCTCGCCCGTCCGCATCGCGCGCGCGATCGGATGGTCGCCGGCCGGGTCGATGGGATGGCGCCGGAGGCGCTCGAACCCCTTGCGCAGCGGTTCGTCGACCGCGGCGAGGGCAAAGCGCTCGATCGTGCCGTCGTCCCTGCGCACGTCCACCATGCACCCGTCGCCGATGAACGGGATCGCGAGCTCCGCGAGCTGCTGGAGCGTGACGTGCAGGTCGAGCGACGAGTCGAGGATCGCGCTGGCGCGCGCGAGGTACTCCAGCTCCTCCTGGGTGCGCGATCGCTCCGCCTCCAGCCGGCGGGCCTCGGTGACGTCGGCCGAGAAGCCCACCATCGCGGCCAGCTCGCCGGCCTCGTAGAACGGGACGATCTTGGCGTGGACCGTGCGCGCCGCTCCGTCCCGGCGGCGGATCGGGAAGTCGCCCATCCAGCTCTCGCCGCGCGACACCTTCCGCATCACCCGCTGCGCGAAGCGCGCGTCCTCGGGAGCGATCGCAAGCTCCTGGAGCGTGTGCCCCACCGCCTCGTCGGCCCGCCAGCCGTAGATCTCCTCGGCGTGCCGGTTCCAGCGCATCACCACGCCGCCCGGGTCCACGGCGATCACGGCCATGTCGACCTCGTCCACGATCCGCGTGTCGAGATCCACGGCCACCAAGCCGTCGATTCGCTCTTCTCCCACGACCCTCGCCATGCCCGCCCTGACTCTAACCGCATTGGGGCGCCGGACATATGATCTGCGCATGGCTGGGCAGGCCCCGAGCAGCCACAGCGACTCCCCGGCTGTGCTGGAACAGGCGATCGAGCGCTACAACCAGGCGTGGAACGACCACGACGTGGACGCGATCATGGCGATGCACGCGCCGGACATGGTCTTCCACAACCACACGGCGGGCGAGGAAGCCGCGGGTGAGGAGGTCCGCGGGCACCTGACGTCGATCTTCGAGACCTGGCCCGACATCAACTTCGCGGCCCGGCGCCTCTATGTGAGGGATGGCTTGGTGGTGCAGGAGTGGACGGCGACCGCGACCCACACCAGCACGATGCGCCGGGGCGGCATCGTGGCCGAGCCGACCGGCCGGGAGATCCGCTGGGACGGGATGGACGTGATCCCGTTCGAGGACGGCCTCGTGAAGCGCAAGGACGTCTACTCCGACTCGGTGTCGATCCTGCGCCAGGTCGGGCTGCTCGACTGACGCGCCCGGAAAACAGGTGGGTAGCGCAGGTCGCGCGTTGCGGTGCGTCACATCGAGGTCGCATGGCGACCTCCAGGTGACACGCCGCCCTTACCGACTCCGTCCCGCGCCGCTCAGGTCTTCAGCTGGTCGATCGTGCACTCGGCCGGCGGCTTGTCCTCCCGCCAGCGCTTGAACTTCGCGCCGTGCCGGATGCGGCGGCCGCTGACGTGGTCGAAGGTCACCTCGGCCACCAGCTCGGGCCGCAGGCTGCGCCACTCCAGCTCGCGGTCCGTGTCCCAGCGGCTCGGGTCGCCGCTGCCCCGCTCGCCGGTCTCGTAGGGCGCCAGGAATCCCGGCAGCTCGCGCTTCTGCTTGGCGCGGAAGCCGGAGCTGTGGCCCACGACGCACAGCTCTCCGCGCTCGTCATATAGGCCGAGGATCAGCGAGCCGAGGGTGCCTTCCTCCTTGCCCGGCCGCCAGCCCACGATCACGGTGTCGATCGTCCGCACGCGCTTCACCTTCACCATCCCGGTGCGCTCGCCGGGGCGGTAGGGCGCGTCGAGCTCCTTGGCGATCACTCCCTCGGCGCCCTGGAGCCACGGCTCCGCCTCCGCGCGGTCGGTCGTCCACGGCGTGAGGTCGAGCGGCTTGCGGACACGCTTCTCGAGGAGCGCGCGGCGGCGCTTGAACGGCTCTCCCAGAAGCGACTCGCCCTTGTCGGCGAGCAGGTCGAACGCGACGAACCGCACGGGCGTCTCCGCCGCCAGCCGCTTGATCCGCGACTCTGCCGGGTGGATCCGCTGCTGGAGCAGCTCGAACTCTTGCTTATCCCCGTCCCCGAAGATCACGAGCTCTCCGTCCAGCACGTAGTCGCCCGGCGGGAACTCCAGCTCCGGAAAGTACCTGCTCAGCGGGCGCCCGTTGCGCGACTGAAGGAACGTTTTCTTACCGTCGACGAACGCCAGCGCGCGAAAGCCGTCCCACTTGGGCTCGTATGCCCACTCTTCGCCCTCGGGCAGCGCGGCGCGCGACAGCGCGAGCTGCGGCATCACGGGCGGCTCGAGGGCGGGCACGGCTCCAAAATATCGGGATTTCCCCGACCGCTAAATCCCGGTCTCGGTCCCACTGGTTGTTTCAGTGGTTGAGCAGGGGCAATACAAACCTCTGTGGCCCAACAGCCCCTGCTCGAACCCGATTCCCTGCAGCTGTTCCTGAACGAGGTCAGCCGGCACCGCCTGCTGACGGCCGACGAGGAGGTCGACCTGTCGCAGCGGATCGAGCGCGGCGACTTCGCCGCGAAGGAGCGGATGGTCAACTCGAACCTGCGGCTCGTGGTCTCGATCGCGAAGCACTACCGCGGCCAGGACGTGCCGCTCACCGACCTGATCCAGGAGGGCATCCTGGGCCTGATCCGGGCGGTCGAGAAGTTCGACTGGCGCCGCGGGCTCAAGTTCTCGACCTACGCGACTCCGTGGATCCGCCAGTCGATCGAGCGCGGCATCGCCTACAAGGCGCGCACGATCCGGATCCCGGTGCACGTCCTGCAGCGCGAGCGGAAGATCCGCCGCACCGTCCCCGTGCTGACCGCGCGCTACGGACGTGAGCCCACCGACGAGGAGCTTGCGTCGGAGGTGGAGCTGCCGGTGCACCAGGTGCGCGAGGTCCGCGAGGCGGCCCGCACCGTGACCAGCCTGGACCGCCCCGTGGGCGAGGACGACGGCACCTCGCTGGGCGAGCTGTTCCCGAGCGACAAGGAGGAGCCGGTGGAGGAGGTCGAGCGCGAGGTGCGGGAGCAGGTCGTGAAGCGCGCCGTCTCCGAGCTGCCCGCCCCTCAGCGCGAGATCCTGTGCCGCCGGTACGGGCTCACCGACGACCGCCGGCCGCAGACGGTCGAGCAGGTGGTGCGCAGCCTGGGCGTGACGCGCGCGGAGGTGCGCCAATTGGAGCACCTGGCGCTCGAGCGCCTCGCGCACACGCGTGA
This sequence comes from Solirubrobacterales bacterium, assembly GCA_035650255.1. Taxonomy (GTDB): domain Bacteria; phylum Actinomycetota; class Thermoleophilia; order Solirubrobacterales; family JBBDJG01; genus DASRIA01. Next base: position 29,856 of record DASRIA010000003.1, on the reverse strand, counting down.
GCTCGAGGCCGTGCGCGAAGTCGCCTGAGAAGTACTCTCGGGGGAGCAATGCTCCCGCTGACCGTCCCGAACATCCTCACTCTCCTGCGCATCGTGATGGTGCCGGTGATCGTCGTCGCGCTGCTGGAGGAGACGCCCAACGCCGACACGATCGCGGCTGTCGTATTCGCGGTGGCCGCGTTCACGGACGGGCTGGACGGCTACATCGCCCGCTCGCGCGGCAGCGTGACGAACTTCGGCAAGCTGATGGACCCGCTGGCCGACAAGCTGCTGATCATCGCGCCGCTGATCTCGCTGGTCTCCCTGGAGCGGATCGCGCCGTGGATCGCGATGGTCATCATCGCCCGCGAGCTGGCCGTCACGATGCTGCGGATGGTCGCGGTGGAGCGCGGGGTCGTGATTCCCGCCTCGTGGCTCGGGAAGGCGAAGACGATCGTCCAGGTGGCCGCGATCTTCGGGGTGATCGCGTTCGAGAACAGCCCGCTCGGGATCGACCTGCTGCTGTACGCGGCCGTGATCATCACCGTCGTGTCCGGGGCCGACTACTTCTTCGGGTTGCGCAAGCGCATGGAGCAGGCGCGCCGCGAGCGCACGGCCGAGCGGCCCTAGGCGGGCGATGTCGGCCGAGAACGTCGACATCGTGCGGCGCGCGTTCGAGGCGCTTCAGCGCTCGCTGGCGGCGCATTTCGCCGACCCGCGATCGATCGCGGACGCATTGAACGCGGGGGAGCTTCCGCAGGAGTTCGAGCAGCTGTTCAGCCGCCTCGACCCTGACGTGGAGTGGAACACGGCCTTCGCAGGCTTGAGCTTCCACGGACACCAAGGCTGCGCCGCGGGCTGGGACTGGCTGTTCGAGGTCGCCGACGACTTCAAGCTCAGCCTGGCGGAGGTGGTCGATCTCGGTGGCGATCGCGTGCTGGCCGCGCTGGATCGCGTTCTCAAGGGCAAGGGGAGCGAGATCGAGGTCAGCGCGCCGATGTTCTCCGTGGTGACACTGCGCAACGGTTTGATCGTGCGCATGGACGAGTACTCGACCCGCGCGGAAGCCGACGCAGCCGCGTCCCCTAGCCCGCCGGCGCAGCCCGGCGCATGAACCAGTTGGGCACCCCGAGCGCGACGCGCTCGTCGATGGTCTCGAAGCCGAAGCGCTCGTAGAACACCACGTTCTGGAGCTTGTCGGTCTCCAGGTAGGCCGGCGCGCGCTCGCGGTCCATGCGGAGTGCGAACTCCTCCATCATCCGGCTGCCGATTCCCATGCCCTGCAGGCCGGGCTCGACCGCCACCGGCCCGAGGTGCCAGTGGGGCTCGTCGGGGTCCTGCCCGCGCCACACGTTCACCCACGACATCGTGCGGCGCATGTCCGCCGGCCCGAGCGGACGCTGGCGGGGGAGCATCCGCACCATCTGGCGGAACGCCAACGGGCAGGTGTCCGGGTCGGACATGCCCACCACTCCAACTGCGTGGGCGCCGCGCCAGGCGGCGATCGGAGGATGGCTCAACACCGGTAGCAGCGCTCTGAACATTCGCTCGCCGACCTTCAGCCGGTGACGCGGATCGTCGCCCCAGGCCGCCACGTGGATCGGGTTGTCGCGCATGCCGCGCGCAGCGACGCCGGCGCCCCACACGAGCTCGGCCCGTTCCAGGTCGCGGATCTCGACCTGGATCAAGCGGTCGCGGGAAGCTCGAGCCACTCCCGCATCGTGAGGTGATGGTGCGAGTGGCGTCCCGTGTCGAGCTCGGCGCGGATCTCGTCGAGGAGCCCGTGGCGCTCCGCGACGACGTTGTGCTGGTGGATCGTCTCGAGGTTCTCCTGCCGGGCCAGGACGAAGGTGTGCCCCTCCAGCTCCGGCAGCTCCTGGATCAGCCCGCGCAGCATCTCGCGCACGCAGTCCTCGACGAACCGCGGCCGGCGGTGCGCCTTCTCGACCACGGCCCGCTCGTCGGGCCGCTTCATCAGCTCGAAGATCTCGGAGCTCATGGACTCCTCGACGATGCGCAGCAGGGTCTCGGCGCGTAGCTCGGTCTCGCATCCTTCGGGGCAGCCGACGTAGAGGCTGCCGATCCCGCGCTGGTTGTGCGTCGCGACCGGTACGGACTCGAACACGCGCTCGATCTCGTCGTCGGTGAAGCCCTGCTCCACGAGGCGCTCACGCGATGCGCCGGCGACCAGCTCCTGCGCGCACGGGCAGGCGGTCATGCCCTGCGCCTCCACGCCGACGAGCCGCCGCACGCCGTGCTCGGAGGCGACAGCCGCGCCGATCAGCGTGTACAGCTCCTGCGTCGTGAGCCCCGAGACGGGCGTTTGCTTGTACTCCGGGTAGCGCGCCCTGATCGTGACCTCGGCGCGCAGCCCGCGCTGGCGTTCCCGCACGCGTTCGGCGATGTGTGCCGCCAGGCCCTCCGCCTTCAGCGCCTCACCGATGACGACGGCGTCGACCGCCTCGTTCACGATCTCCTCGAACCGCGACATGTGCACGCCCGCCTGGAGCGGGTTCAGATCGACGTAGCACTCCAGGGCCGCGTGGTACAGCTGCTCGGTGCCGTGCGCCTCGATCCGGATGATTTTCTCGACCCCGGTGACCCCGACCCGCGAGAGGCTCACGCCGGTCGCCGGGCGGCGCGCCTGAGCGTCAGGTTCTGGCTGCTCCAGCCGGGTTTTCGGGATGGCTTCCATCGGACTGACGAGATTAGCGGTGCGGGGGTATACTGGCCGTCGGCTTAGGATCTGCTCCGGCGATTGGCGGATCGGACAAAGGCGGTCGCGGCGGACGTCGCGGCTTGGGAGGGTAAGCAAGCGGAGGATACGTGCTGAGGCCCGATCGGGGGACGGGGCACGGTTCGCAGCGACAGCGAGGCTGAAAGCTGGCAGCACGAGAGGAAGCGCTTCTCGCGGACGCAGCACTGGAAGGCGAGGAGCTACGCGATTTGATCACGGAAGGTCAGGAGCGGGGCTACCTGACCCACGACGAGGTCGCCACACGCCTGGAGGAGCTGGATCTCTCCGACGACCAGGTGCGTGAGCTGCACGGCCACCTGGCCGAGGTGGGCGTGGAGGTGATCGCGGGAGACATCGAGCCCGCGACCGCGACGCCCGAGGTGAAGGCCGTCGAGGCCGTGGAGCCGGACGGCGCTCCGGCCAAGCGGCCCGAGATCGATCTCACCGTCGAGCCGAGCCTCGACTCCCTGCGCCTGTACCTGCGCTCGATCGGCAAGGTCGAGCTGCTCACCGCCGACCAGGAGGTCTTCCTGGCCAAGCGCATCGAGCGCGGAGACATGCAGGCGAAGGAGCAGATGGTGAAGGCCAACCTGCGCCTGGTCGTCTCGATCGCGAAGGGATACCTCGGGCGCGGCCTGACGTTCCTCGACCTGATCCAGGAAGGGTCGCTGGGCCTGATCCGCGCGGTCGAGAAGTTCGACTACCGCCGCGGCTACAAGTTCTCGACGTACGCCACCTGGTGGATCCGCCAGGCCGTCACCCGCGCGATCGCCGACAAGGCGCGCACCATCCGGATCCCCGTGCACATGGTGGAGAAGCTCAACAACGTGGTGCACGTGGAGCGCCAGCTGGTCCAGAAGCTGGGCCGCGAGCCGACCGCCGAGGAGATCGCCTCCGAGCTGCGCTGCACTCCGCGCGAGGTGCGCGACGTGCTGCGCATCTCACAGCTGCCCGTCTCGCTGGAGAAGCCGATCGGCGAAGAGGAGGACTCCTCGCTGGGCGACTTCGTGGAGGACGAGACCGCCGAGTCGCCATTCGAGTCGGCCACCGTGATCATGCAGCGCGAGGACGTGTGGCGGGCGCTGAACGCGCTCCCGGAGCGGGAGCGCCAGGTGATCGAGATGCGCTACGGGCTGACCGGCGAGCGGCCCTACACGCTCGAGGAGGTCGGCCACGCATTCGGCGTCACCCGCGAGCGCATCCGCCAGATCGAGAACAACACCCTGCGCAAGCTCCAGCGGCTGCCCGAGGCGCAGCGGCTGCGGAACCTCGGGTAGGGCGGGATTCGCTTAGCCGCGAATTCCGGTAGCTCCGTGGCCCGGTGCCGGGTCGCCTCGCCTCTAAAATGGCGCCACACGGGGGAGTGCCCGAGTGGTCAAAGGGAGCGGTCTGTAAAACCGCCGGCTCAGCCTACGTAGGTTCAAGTCCTACCTCCCCCATCACGATGAGTGCCGCACGAAACGTCCAAGCAGGTCCCCGCGACGCACTCGCCGCGGCGGACAAGCTCGTCGCCGAGGGGCGCTGCCTCGACGCGGTCGACCTGCTCACCGAGGCAAACAGGCGGGAGCGCGACACCGCGATCGAGGTCCGGCTGGTGCGGCTGCGAAACGAGGCCTACGCCGAGCTCGACCGCTCGCCGACGGAGTCGCCGTGGCCGGATGAGGGACCGCGTCCACTCGACGGCGGCGAGGCGCTGCCGGCGATCGACCGCGGTGAGATCACGCCGGCCGCCGTGCGGGACTCGATCCTGCGCTACGGCTGCGCGTTCGTGCCCGGCCTGGTCGCACAGGAGGACGTGGACATGCTCGTCGCGGGCATCGACCACGCCTTCGAAGGATGCGACGCCCAGGCCGAGCGGGGATGGTCCCGCGAGACGGCGGGTGACGATCCGGAGGCGGACTCCGCGACGTTGCCCTGGTACTACCGGTTCGAGGGAGCCGGCGACCTCACGATCAAGGGCGAGACGCGCAAGTTCGTGCGCGAGGGCGCCGGTGTGTGGACCGTCGAGTCGCCGCGGATGATGTTCCAGTTCCTCGAGGTGCTGGAGCGCACCGGGCTGCGGGGGCTGATCGGCGACTATCTGGGCGAGCGGCCCGCCCTCACGCTGAAGAAGTCCACGCTGCGGCGCACGCCGCCCCTGCCGTACGCCGACTGGCATCAGGACGGCGCCTTCCTCGGCGAGGGGATCAGGACGATCAACCTGTGGCTGTCGCTGTCCCACTGCGGCGACGACGCACCCGGCCTCGACCTCGTCCCGCGGCGCCTCGACCGCATCGTCGAGACGGGCAGCGGCGGCGCGATCTTCCCCTGGTCCGTCGGGCCGGGAACGGTCGAGGAGGCGAGGGAGGACGTGCCCGTCCTGCGACCGCGCTTCAAGCCGGGCGACGCCCTGTTGTTCGACGAGATGTTCCTGCACCGGACCGCGACGGACGAGACGATGACGCGGGAGCGCTACGCGATCGAGAGCTGGTTCTTCGCGCCCTCCGTCTATCCGGGCGACCAGATCCCGTTCGTTTGGTAGGGCCGCTGGTACGCGGGACGAGCGTGCCCGAAGACCCCGGGAAGGCGTTCCGCCGCGACATCCGCTCGCGCCATCCCCGGTTCTGGGAGGCGGTCGTCGCGGACGCATACATCGCCTCGCGCTTCCGCGGCGAGCGGTCGGACTTCGGATCGCTCGGTTCGATCCTGCACGTCTTCCGGCTGATGCTGGCCTCGGACGCGTTCTTCGCCCAGGTTGCGTACCGCGCCAAGGCGCGCATGCAGGCGCTCCACATCCCGCTCCTGCCACGGATCGCCCACTGGATCGCGATGATGACCGCGCAGGTCTCGATCGGCGACCCGGTCGTCGTGCATCCGGGCGTCTACATCGTGCATGGCCAGGTCGTCGTCGACGGCATCACGGAGATCCACTCCGGCGCGGTGCTCTTCTCGTGGGTCACGCTGGGCCTCGTCGCGGGTGAGTTCGTCGGGCCCACGATCGGGCTCAGGGCGCAGATCGGCAGCGGCGCGCGGGTGCTCGGGCCGGTGCGCGTGGGAGCGGACGCGCGCGTCGGCGCAAACGCCGTCGTCCTGCAGGACGTCCCCGACGGCGCGACCGCCGTCGGCATTCCTGCGCGGATCGTCGGCTCCGGCGAAGGAGCCTGAGCCGGTTCAGTCCGGGCGGCCCCGGCCCGGGGCCTTGCCCTCGTGGCGCAGCTTGCGCCAGTGCTCGTAGATGATGACTTCCTGGATCTTGTCGACATCGGGCTCGCTGGATTGGAACGGCGTGCGGTCATACGGCACGACCGGGAAGTCGAGGTCTCGCCAGTAGTACTTGAGCTCGTCCGACTTCCACCCCGCATAGATCTCTTCCCAGCTGAGCCGGCCGAAGTGGGGGTTCAGGACGAGGTCCGTGGCCGGCTCGCCCTCGCGCTGGTAGCGGAAGTCGACCGAGACGCGCATGCGGCCGGTCGCGTTGTGCAGCGAGGCGTGGACGGTCATCGCGGGAAACAGGAGCACGTCGCCCGCGGAGAAGTCGTTCGTGACCCACGTGAGCCGGTCGCGCATCTCGTTCGGGACCACCGCCTGGCGGTTGCCCGGCCCGAGGCTGAACTCGAGCGGCAGCACGCCGTAGCGCTGGGATCCCCGCAGGATTGCAAGCGTTCCCTGCTTCATCGGGCAGTCCCCCAGCGGTATCCACGCCGCGGTCAGGTCCGGGCTGCCCTGGTTGTTCAAGAAGTCCTGGTGCGGTGGGGTGCTCACCTCGGGCTCGCTCGGGAACACCAGGCGGGCCACCTTCAGGGGATGTGGGAAGGCGGTCTCGCCGAGCGCGCCCCGCACCGCGCCCACGAGGCCGTCGTCGTGCGCGAGCGAATGGAAGGACTCGAGCCGCTGCACGTCGTCGTACGCGGAGAAGTACTCCTCGTCGCCCTCGCGCACGGGCATGCCGACGACCTCGGCGTTGTCAAGCTTGTCGCCGCCGGCGATCCAGCCGTGGTCGCCCAGGACCTCGAGGATCTCGCCGCGCAGGGCCAGCACGCGCTCGCGCGGGATGAGGCCGCGGAAGTAGAGGTAGCCCTCGTCGTCGAGGCGCGCGCGCAGCGCCTCGCGGTCGCCGAGCAGGTCGTTCGACGCCGTCATCTCCGCGAAGGCCCAGTAGTTGTTCACCCGGCGGCCACCTCTCCCGACGGTACACGTTGCCGGTCTCGGTTCTCCCACGGGAAGGACTGCTCCGGGACGGGCCGGCCGAGGAACGCGCACAGCGGCCCCCAATCTCCGTCCGCGGGACGGAAGGCGAGCAGGTCCCCGGGCCGATCCGCAAAATAGGCGCGCACCACCGCCTCGTGGCGCCGGTACTCCGCCGCCCACGACTCCAGGTCCACGGTGAGGAACGGGCCGTCGTACCGGCCGGCCTTCTTCATCTCCTGGTTGCGCTCGACGTGGCGGCGGCGGCTGTCCAGCCAGTCGTCCATGTCGCGCAGCGTCAGGATGAACTTCGAGCCGGGGTACTGCAGGTCGGCGAGGAAGAAGTAGGCGTTGACCATGTACACGTCCGTGACCGCATCGGGCTCGGGGTCGAGGTGTCGTAGCAGCGGAACGCCCTCGTCGATCGCCTGCTGCACCCGTTCGTGTGCTTCGAGCCCGCCAAAGTGGAGGCTCCGGTAGCCGAGCAGCTCGAGCGCCGCGTGCAGCGAGGACGTGCCCGTCTTGTTCAGGCCGATGCCGAAGATCTTCACGACCCCGTCTCCTTCAAGCGCTTCAGGAACCCCCCGATGTTGAACGTGAGCGCGCGCTCCATGGTCACGTCCCGCTCGAAGTCGCCGCTGTCGACCAGCCGCTTGGCGGCCTCCCACGGCCCGGGGCCGAACCCGGTCCACACCGGGTGCCCATTGAGGATCGTGTCCTCGAAGACCACGTACGAGCCGACGGGCACGAGGTCACCGTAGTGTTCGTACATCGACATCAGGTGCCGCATCTTGTTGGCCCCGAGTACCAGCAGCGCACGCCGGTTCTCGCCGACGAGCTCGCGCACTGCGGCAGCGGTCTCCGGGTCGGTGGGGTCACGCGGGACGTGCTCGATCCTGGGATGCTCGGCCCGCTTCGGCACGGGGTAGTCGTCGATCGCGACCACGCGGCCGTGGCCCAGCAGCTCGCAGATCGAGGCCAGGAAGAAGGCGCGCCCGCCGCCGCCGGTGCCCGTCTCGATGATCCAGTCGGGCCGCACGCGTGCGACGAGCTCCTGGTAGGCCATCAGGTCCGTGGGCGGCTTGGCGGTCCACGTTCCCATCCAGGGCGTCTGGTGCCATTCCATGCTGCGCCAGTAGGCGTCGATGAACTCTGTGCGCAGCTCCTCCGGCACGGGGATGGGGTTCGCCGGGCGGCCGTCGGTGCCCTCGACGTGCGCAAGGTGGAAGTACACGGGCGCGCCCATCCGCCGCGCCTTGGTGCGGCGTGCGTTGTCGGGCAGGGCGCCGACGTAGTGGGCGACCTTCACGGGTGACTTGAACACGCTGCCGCGGATCTCGGCGTACTGGTCGCCATAGGCCCTGATCAGGCTCCTGCGCTCGGCCGACTCAGGGGCGTTCGTCGTGGTCCCGCCGTGGATCTGATGGAACGAGCCCTCGCCGAGCACGGTCACGAGCTTGATGCGCGGTGACGTCGTCATGCGCTCGAAGAAGTCGAGGTTCGCGAATCCGCCGCCCGGCAGGTTGAAGTCGTGCTCCATCGCTCCCACCTGGTCGAGCAAGGTGCGCGGCACGAACACGCAGTTGCTCTCCCATTGCCCGTCGAACCAGTCGCGGCCGCCGATGAAGTGCCCGATGTCGAACAGCTTGTAGCCGTCCGTCGGCCACTCGATCTGCTCGAACAGGCGGTCCTCGTATCCCTCTTCGTAGCCCTTCGAAACCGCCTCGTTCTGCTCGCCCGGCCCGACGTACCACTGCTGGATGCTGACCACCGCCGGCGAGTAGGTGTTCAGGCCGAGCATGCCGAAGTGCAGCGCCCCGGGCGTCAGCACGTGAGCGCCGTCGATCATCACGGCGACAGCGCGTCCACGGGCAAACTCCAGCCCGCGGTTCAGGGCGTGCGCGGGCGAGGGCGACGACTCCTCGCCGAGGTCGAGATAGTTGAACTCCGGGCCGAAGCTCCGGACGAAATCCTCTCCGAGCCGGCCGTCCGGTGAGGAGCCGTTCTCGATCGCGATGACCTCGTAATCCAGCTTCTCGATGTCCTGCTGATAGGAGCGCGAGAGCGAGTGCAGCGTGCGCGCGGCCTCGCGCTGCATGTTGTGGAAGACGACGAGCACCGAAAGTGACAGCTCGCGGATTGCCGGAGGACGGAGCGGCGGCGTCACCTGGGGGGCCTCGCCCTCGGTCTTGCGCCAGTAGGAGCCGCTCCAGTCGATCCGCTGAAGCTCGCCGGTGATGCCACGCTCCGAGCGGAATGCCTCGACCGCCGCGGCGCAGGCTTCCGATCCGTAGTCGTCGATGATCACGAAGCCGCCGGGCTGCACCTTGTCGTAGGCGGCATCGAGGATCGCGGACACCTCCTCCGGCTCCTGCCGGTCGATGCGCAGCAGCGCGATGTCGTCGATCGGGGCAGCCGCGAGGGTCTCGCTCGGCGCACCCTGGAGAAAGCGGATGCGGTCGTCCAGCAGGCCGAAGCGCTCGAAGCCCTCCCGCACGGTGTTCAAGTTGGTCGGGAACCATGCCGGCCCGTCCTCGTCCGGCGGGACTCCGCCGCCGAACCGGTCGGCCACCCACAGCTCACGGCCGAACACCTCATGGCCGGCGAGATATGCCGCCAGGAAGATCGATGTTCCGCCGCGGCCCGTGCCGCAGTCGACCAGGTCACCCTCCACGGCCGCCGTGCGAATCGTGTCGAGGCACTGCTCGAGGTGGTCCAGGCGCGTGCGGCCGACCTGCGTCAGCGCAAGCGCGTTGTGCGCCTCGCCGTTGGCCGAGCCGTTCGGCGGCTCGCCCGCGCGGCGCGCCTGCACGAGGCGGCGCACGTCCTCGGTGAGGTAGGTGCCCGGGTCGCGCAGGCCGCGGCGGCTGAGGTCCTTCGCGCCCGTGACGGCAGCGATCAGGTGCTGGATGCGCACCTCGTTCTCGAGGTAGTGCTCGTCCAGGACCGTGCTCTTGACCAGGTCGAGGTAGCGCGAAGCCGTGCCGGACAGCTGCGGCAGGTTCCCGTGGTGCAGGTTGTGGAACTGCACCTGCTCGTCGATGCGGATCGACTCGCCGAGCTCGATCAGCTCGTAGCGCCCCTCATCGCTCTCCAGCCGGTCGAGCACCTCGCGCAGTTGCGGGCGCGTGTCGAGCAGCTCCTCGGAGGCCACGATCGCGAGGCCGAAGTACAGCGGCAGCAGCACGACGCGCAGCGGGCCGTCGTACTCGGCGACGAAGTCGTCCAGTGCCGTCCGGACCCCGTTGCGCGGCCCGCCTTCCTCGACGGCGTTGGCGAGATGCGGGTTGATGCCGCCCCTGTCGGCGAGGTCGCGCCGGTCCGGCACGAGTCCCCGCCGCGCATAGGGCTGGCGCCCCTCGTCGGGAATCCGGCTCGGCTCGTAATAGAGGTCACGGCGCCCATACGGCCACCACACGTCGTGCATCACGATCAGCGGCAGCGGGCGGCCTGCGCGCTCGGCAGCCTCGCGCAGGAAGCGCAGCTCGTGGTAGACGGTGAACCAGTTGTGGTCGCCGTCGACGAGCGCCGCGTCGACGGCCGGCAGGTCCGGCAGGACGTTGTGGCTGATGTCGCGGTGGAAGATGTAGCGGCCCGGGAACCGCCGGCTGTGGTCGTCGGGGTTGAAGCTCGGCAGCGGATCGATCACGTGCAGCTCGGACTGCGGGCCGAGGAGGTCCAGGAGCCGCACCGTGGTGTCGCCGCGCAGCGCGCCGATCTCGACCACGCGCTCGGCGCCGGCCGCCTTGAGCGCGGGCTCGACGATGGTGTTCCACAGCGGATACATGGCCTACGCGGGGGAGCTCCAGCTCACGTGCTGGAAGCCGGGCTCGGCTCGGTCCGCCCGCACTGGTACTCGACGATCTCGCGCAGATAGTAGGGCGGCGCCGCCAGCGGATCGACTCCGTGCTTCCAGCCGTACTTGTAGCGATGCGCGAGGAGCAGCATCTCGGCCCGGTCGTCCTCGTTCACCGAGCTGCGCCGCGCATGGGTGACTCGTGCGGCCGGCACCGGGGAGAGGTCGATCCCCAGCTCCCAGGCCCGGTGCCAGTAGTCGGTGTCCTCGCCGTATGCCGGGCTGAAGCGCTCATCGAAGACGCCGATCTCCTCGAGCACTTCGCGCGTGAGCATGAAGCACCAGCCTGCGGTGCCTGCCTGGTCCGGCTGGCGGAAGCCTTCGCCGTCGCAGTGGTCCGTGTACGGAAACGCGATGCGCCGGCCCGTGGTGACGGCCTCGTAGAGCGCCTCGTCCCATCCCGGCTCGACCATGCAATCGCTGTTCAGCACGGCGATCACCGGCGCGCGCGCCAGCTGGATCCCGGTGTTCCACGCGGCCGCCACGCCGCGATTCTCCGAGAAGCGGTGCACCACCCCGGGCAGCGGCCGTTCGACCGGCGAGCCGTTGTCGATCACGATCACCTCGGTCGGCAGGCGCGCGACCTCCCACACGCGCTCGAGCGTCCGCACGGCCATCTCGGCGAGCTCCGGCGTGCGGCTCCAGACGGGCACGATCACCGACAGCCGCGGGACTTCCCCGTCTCCGGCGCCGCCGTTCGCCGCAGGCGCCGGCTCAGCCGGGTGGACGCTGTGCTCGGCGTCGGCCATCATCTCCACGACGCCCTTTGCGTTGTGCGCGAAGAAGACCTCCCGGTAGCACCGGTGCAGCTCGGCCAGCGCTTGCTCTCGGCTTTCGCCGGGCCCGGAGCCGTTGCCATGCCCGTTCAGCGCCTGTTCGAGCTCCGCGATCCGCGCCTCGAGTCGCGGCACCTCGTCCCGGGCCGCGATCCAGCGCTCGCCGGCCCCGTCGACCTTCGTGTACGCGCGGACGTCCGGGTGTTCGTGGAGAGACGCGATCGCCGCCTGCGCGCGCCCCTTGGCCTCGTACCGGCGGCGGAACTCGTCGAAATCGATGGGCCGCGACATCACGCTGCGCGCGGACGGGCAGTAGACGACCTCGAGGCCTACGCGGCGCAGCCGCCACGCGAGCTCCACGTCGATCGAGTACTCCAGTCGCTGGTCGTGCAGGCCGTGGCGCAGGTGCAGCGAGCGCTTGGACGACACGCGTCCCTCCCAGAAGCCCTGCCAGTCGATCACCTCGCCCGGCTCGAAGTTCCCGTAGGCGAAGAGCAGCCGGTCGACGTCCGTCAGGTAGTGCATCAGCGGCGTGACGTCGAGCCGCGGGTCCCAATCCGTGCGCCCGAGGACGGCGGTTGCCTCGCCCCGGTATCGCTCGTGGGCTGCGGCGTGCTCGGCCAGCAGGTCCGGGGCCGGGCGGTCGTCGTCGTCGAAGAAGAGGACCAGGTCCCCGCGCGCCAGGAGCAGCGCCAGGTTCTTCGCCGCGCTGCGACCGGAGTGCTCGATGCGGGTCCAGGTCAGCGGCAGCCGCGAGGCGAAGTCCGCCAGCACGTTCGCCGTCTCCGGCCCGGCCGAGCCGTCGTCCACCACGACCACCTCGAAGTCGGCGGCCGGCAGCGTCTGCGCGCAGAAGCCCTCGAGGCATTCGGCGAGCAGTGCCGGGCGCTCGTGGGTGGCGATGAGGACGCTGATCCGGGGAGCGCCTGCCTCGTTCCCACGTTGCACGGTGCGGCGAGGCCGGTCTTCCCCGGCGGCGAACACATCGCGCACGTCGCTGTAGACCGGCGGATCGAGGTCCGCGCCGATCGGCCCGGCGAACGCGATGGGCACGGCGTCCACCAGCGTCGTGGGCCCTTCATGCGCGGCGCCGGAGCGGACGGCCAGCACCGGAAGGGGCGTTGTCGCGTCGATCTCCCGCCCCAGCACCCCCAGCAGCCGCTCGGTGACCGGCGGTCCTGCCGCGGGCCCCGCCATGTGAGCCGGCTGCGCGCGCTCGACGCCGAGTTCGAACAGGCTGCTGACGATCCCGAGGAAGTCGTCGACGAAGCGTGTAGGGAGGACCGCGGCGTCGTCGACATGGAGAATCCAATCCGCCTCGCCGTCCTCGTAGGCAGGCGGCACCGTCCCCGCGGGGCGCCAGCGCTGCTGCACCTCGAAGCGCTCGGCGCGGTCGAGCTCCTCGAGCAGGCGCGCCGGCGGTGCGCTGCGCGCGGCGTCGTACGTGCCAATCACGAGCACCCGCTCGCGGTGACCCGGCGGGCCGCGGTCGGGGATGGACGGACGTGGCTCCGGTGCAAGGTCGAACACCTGCAGGTGGTCGGCGGAGTAGATGCGGCGATGGACGGTCTCCAGGTGTGCGGTCAGGCCGCTGTAGTGGTGCAGCCACCAGAACTCCGTGCTCGGCACCAAGAAGTAACGCGCCCCCTGCTCACGCAGGGTCTCCAGGTGCTCGATCGCCTCGGCGCTGTCGGCCGGATGGAAGCCGGCCCACTGGCCGTCCGGGCCCTGCGGGAAGTGGCGCGCACGACATCTCTCGGAGGGGAGCAGCGAATCGTCGCCGCGGGACACCACCAGCACGTTGGCGCCGGGCGCCGTGATGGAGCGCATCGTCGAGGTGATCGCATCCCTCGTCTCACGGTAGGCCGCCTCGCGCCGGCGCCCGTCGCTCGGGTCGTCCGATGCGAGCCATCGCGGCGGTGCGGCCAGCACGCGATCGATGATCTCCCCGAACCTCTCCGCGACGCGTTCCGGAGCATGGGTTGCGGTCGCCTGCCGGTAGCCCGCATCGGCCAGCCGCTGCCATTCCGCCCGCTCCGTCAGCAGGTGCGCGATCCCGTCTGCGAGCCCCTCGGGAGTGTCCGCGACCAGGAGATGGTCGCCGTGGCGCAGCTCGGTGCCCTCGGCTCCGATCGTCGTCGTGACGACCGGGGTCCCCGCGCCCAGCGCCTCCAGGACCTTCCCCTTGACACCGGCGCCGTGGAGCAGGGGGACGACGCAGACGCGCGCGCGCTCGAGATACGGCACGACGGACGGGACCCAGCCGACCATCCTGACGTTCGGCAGCCCCTCGGCGTGCGCCGCGATGCCCGCGTCGAGACGGCTGCCGACCACGTCCACGGGATGCTCGGCGATGAGGGCCGGATTGAGCCGCGGCAGGACTTCGCGGCAGAGGTACGCCACCGCTTCGCCGTTCGGCGGGTGGCGGAAGTTGCCGATGAACAGGATCCCGTTGCGCTCCTCGAAGGGGATGGGCGAGCGTCCGCCCGTCTCGGCCAGGGGTATCTCGTGGATCCGCTCGGACCCCAGGAAATCGCTCAGGAGCCTGGCTTCCTTCGATGAAACGGTGAGGACCCCGTCCGCCCACCGGTAAGCGTTGAGCTCGGCGGCAACGCGTACGCCGAAGGGCTCGTCGAGCTGCGCCTCGGCGAGCAGGAGCCGCCGGGCCGCGCGCAGGAAGTGCACGTCGATCGAGTCGACCACCACGCGGGTCTCGGGCGAGACCTCACCCAGGATCGGCAGCAGCCGCGAAGCGGGCTCCCAGAACGCCAGCAACGCGAGATCGAAATCGCACGCTGTCAGGATGCCTTCCGCCTCGTGGCAACCGACGTAGGTCGGGATGCCGAGCTGCTGGAGGCGATGCGCGTGCCGTGGCTCGCCGTCGGTCTCGGTCGCCAGGAAGGTCACAGACCAGTCGTGGTCGAGCAGCCAGCGTATGAACATGTCCACGCGCTGAGACCCCGTGTCGCGATCGATCTCGGGGAAGCGGGGCGCGGAGACGAGTGCGTGCCGGCGGCTCATCCGGGCGCTCCCACCTCGCGGCGCGCGATCAGGCTGCGCCAGAAACCCTCGCCCAGCTCGGCGGGCCGCGGCGGCCGGTCAGCGGCGGCCTGGGGCCATACCCCGGCCGGCCCTGCTGCCCGCGGCAGCGCCCGAACGGCTGCCGCGTCCGGCTGGTAGCACAGCTCCCAGCCGCCGGACCACAGGTGCGCCGAGAGGCTCGCCAAGTCGAACGCACCCCCGTCGTCGGCGGCCGCGCTCTGCCGCGCCGCAGCCGACCGCAGCACGACGAGGCCGACCGCGGCATCGACAGGGCGTACGTATTCGTGCCACGACGCGGCAGCCGCAGCACCTCCCGCGATCCCCTCGACCGAGCCGTCGGCAAAGGCCGCTCCGCCCGCGGCTTCGAGCCTCCCGCCCGCGGCGAACAGCTTCACCGCCACGCCGCCCAGCCGCTCTTCCTGCGCGAGGAGGCGCTCGGCGGCCTCGATGCAACCTGGGAGGGGCAGGACCCCGCGCTCGGCCAGCACGACGATCGGAGACTCCGTTTCGAGGGCCGCCGCGTCGGCGCGGGGCGCGGCTCTGATCTCGATGCTGCGGCGGTCGCCCACGATCTCCGCGAGTGTTCTGAGCCACACGTCGCCCGGTTCCGTCCCGACGAGGATCGGCACCGGCGGCGCCGCGCTCCCGTCCGAGCGAAGACGCCGCGTCTCCACGACCGTCGCGCCGTCGATCTCGTTGGGTGCCACCCGGACGACGGCGCGTGCCGCCACGCGCTCGGCTTCGTCCATGCGCCCGGCGTCGTCGACGAGCACCACGTCGATCGTGTGGTCTCGGTAGGGAAGCCTTTCGCCCGGGGCGGCCACCGGCGGGAAGATGGTGCGACCGGGCAGCAGGCGGCCCATGTCGAGCCCGGTCCAGTCGAGCAGCGGGGCTCCGCGGTCGCCTGCCCCGACGTCGTCGACCAGCACATTGAGCGCAGGCGGCCGCCCCGTCGCGACGCTTTGCTCGTACATCGTCACGCCCACCTCGACGTCCTCTGCAATCGGCTGGAAGTGTGCAGCGAAATGCTCCGCCAGCAGAACGTCCCGCTTCAGCTCCTCTCGCCCGGCCACGGATAGGAGCAGGAACCGCACGCCCTGCGCGCGCAGCGCCTCGAGCCGCGCGACCGCCGCCGGGCCGCCCTCGGGCTCGGGCACGAGGCTGACCCCCGGCCGGCCCAGCAGCGCCTCGAGCACCGGGGCGCCGGGCTGCGCGACGACTGCGATGCGCTCGCCGGCGGGCACGTGCGGATCGAGCAGCCGGCGAATGGGATTGGGCGGGTCGGCGTCCGCGTCCGGTGAGGCCGCCGCGGCGGCCGCTTCGGAGCGCAGCGCCTCGGCAAGCGCTTGGACGGCTGCCTCGAGCGCCGCGAGGCGCTGCTCGAGGGTCAGGTCCATGCTGTCGCCGTCCGGGCGCGGGGACGGCATCAGCCGGAAGCCCTCGCGGCAGGATGCGTCGCGGGCACCCCGTGGATCACCGTTCGGCAGCCGCAGCCGCCTGGTCCCCGTGCCCCCCGTCCTGCTTGCTTCAGTTTGCTAATGGCCTGCAAGCGCAATCGTCCAACCATGCGTCGCCAATAGCGTATCCGCGCGGGAGCCTTACGTCCCGTTTTCCCGTCCGCTGGGACGGCCCCGCCCGCGGCGGGCCGTGGCCCGGCCCCGGGTACAGTACGTGCGCCGCAGCCAAAGGGGGCGCGAGGCCCTCTAGGGAGGGAGTCGCAAAGCTGTTCCATTCATCTCGGTTCTGGCCGCTGCTGGCGGCGTTGTGCGTGCTCGCGGCCGGGCCGCTTGCGGGCTCCTCGGCGGCGGCGCCGAACGTAGTCGTCTTCGTGACGGACGACCAGCGGCTGGCCGGGACCATGGCCGTCATGCCCAAGACGAGGCAGTGGTTCCAGACGGGTGGGAGCGACGCCGCCGGGCCGTTCCGGGGCGGCACGTACTTCCCGAACGCCGTCGCGAACACGCCCTGGTGCTGCCCCGCGCGAGCCTCGATCCTCACCGGCCAGTACTCCCACAACCACGGCGTCACGCGGCTCGACGGAGAGCTCCTGGGAACGACACCGGCCGCTCCGAAGCAGCAGCAGACGATGATGGCCTACCTCAAGGCCGCCAACCCGAGCTACCGCACCGCGATCTTCGGGAAGTACCTGAACGGCTGGGGCATCCAGTGTTCCGCGCGGCCGCCGGGTGATCCGGCAGACCCGCCGCCGTTCTTCGACGAGTACTCCATCTTCAATGCGGCCTACTCGCCGACGTGCGTGAACGAGAACGGCACGGAGAAGCAGGTCTGGCGGCACTCGACCCGGTACGTGACGGAGAAGGCGGTCGACTTCCTCGACCGCGTGGGCAACCAGCCGTGGTTCCTCTACGTCGCGCCGTACACCCCGCACGTCCCCTTCGTGCCCGAGGCGAACTACCTCGACACGCCGGTGCCCGCGCTGGACGAGACCGGCGCCGTCTTCGAGCGCAATCGCACCGACAAGCCGCCGTGGCTGCAGAACGGCGAGCTCGAGTTCGACGCCGACTGGACCCGCGAGAACTGGCAGGCGCACCTGCGCATGCTGATGTCCGCCGACGACATGGTCGACACGGTGATGCGCAAGATCCGAGCCATCGGACAGGACCAGGACACGATCGCGTTCTTCACCTCCGACAACGGCTACATGTGGGGCGACCACGGCGCGTCCGCCAAGGCGCGGCCGTACATGTCGTCGATCGAGGTGCCTTTCTTCATGCGCTGGCCGGGATGGGCCGGCCACCCCGGCAACGAGACCGACAACCGGCTCGTGGGGCACGTCGACATCGCCCCCACCGTGCTCGGCCTGGCAGGGATCACGCCCGCGGCCGGCGACCTCAAGGACGGCCGCACGCTGCTCGACGTGACCAACCCGCGCCGGCGCATCCTGACCGAGCTGGCCGGGGGCGACTCGCTTGCCGGGCGCTGGTCCGCCATCCACACCTCCGACGTGCACTACATAGAGACCTACGGCATCAACCCCGACGACAGCACGAACTACTCGGACGTGTTCCGCGAGTACTACGACCTCACCCGGGATGCCGCCGAGCTGCGCAACCTCCTCGGCGACGGCGACCCGCGCAACGACCCGCCATTCGGCGCGCTCGCGGCAGCGGTTGCCAACGACCGCGCCTGCGCCGGCGCCACCTGCCCGCGCGGCGGCGAGCGGGTGCCGCTCGAGGCGCGCATCACGCGCGGCGCGGCCGAGGACGTGTTCAGCGACGACTCCAGTGCGAACGATCCGGCCACGAGCGGCTTCCTCGACGGTGAGTTCCATTTCACGAGCAATGAGCCGCGCAGCCGCTTCGAATGCAGGCTGGAGGCATTGAACGGGCAGTACGGCGGGCGTGACTGGCACGAGTGCTGGTCGCCGACCACCTACAGCCCGCTCGTCAACGGTCCCTACCGGTTCTCGGTGCGGGCGGTCGATGCGGCCGACGCTGCGCGGACGTCTCCCGTGCAGACATACCAATGGACCGTCGCCAGCACCACGCGGCCCGAGACGCGCATCGTCCTGACGCCGCCAAAGCGGGCGAACAGCCAGATCGCATGGTTCTCGTTCTCGGGCTCCAAGCCGGCCAGCAGTTTCAAGTGCAAGCTCGATGCGAGTCCGCTCTATTCCCCATGTGCGACGGTCGCTAGCTTCGCCGTGCAGGACACCGCCGCAGACGCGCCCCACGAGCTGAGCGTGGTCGCGGTCGGTGGAGGGGGCGAGGATCCGACACCGGCGGTCTACCGGTGGTCGGTCGACTCGACGCCGCTGACGGTGCAAGGGCTGACGGCCGACGCGCCCTCGCACGAGCGGGAGGCGACGTTCAACTTCGGCTTCGCGCGGTCCGCGGCCGCCGGCGAGGCGAACGACCTCCCATCGCGCTTCGAGTGCAAGCTCGACGCCGAGGAGTACGAGCCGTGCGGCATGCCACTCCCGGCGGCGACCTGGACGAAGCCGTACCGCGGCCTGGCGAAGGGCAGCCATACCTTCCGCGTACGGGTGGTCGATCGGATTGGCAACGTCTCGGCGCCGGTGACGCACCAGTGGACGGTCGGGGACGCACAGACGTTCAAGGCGGCACCGGATACCCGTTGGCCGGATGTCGTGGGGACGCATGTCGAGTCCGTCATCTCGGATGGCTGTGGCGGCTGGTACGTCGGCGGGTCGTTCACCGGAATCGGCAGCGTGGGCGGGTTCACGAACCTCGGGCGCATCGCCGCGAGCAAGACCGTCGATGCGATCTGGAAGCCGAACGTGGCCGGGGGCCGGATCCGCTCGATGATCCTGTCGAGCGACAAGCGCACCTTGTACATAGGCGGCGACTTCACGTCCGTGAACGGGGTGCCCCGGAGGCACCTCGCCGCGCTCACCACGCCGCTGGCGACCGCCTGCGGTTCCGCGGCGGGGAACGCCGTCACCGGCTGGAACCCCGACCCGAACAACGCGGTGCACGCATTGGCGTTCGCGGGTGCCAAGCACGGCGGCGAGTCCTACGTCTATGCGGCGGGCGCGTTCTCCAACTTCCACGGTGCGACGGTCACACGCCGCAAGCTCGCGCAGCTCCGCACCACCGACAACGGCACGGTCGTGGCGGGATGGGACCCGGGCGTGAACAACACGGCGACTCTGTACGCCGTCGAGGTCTTCATGGACAGCGTGTACACGGGCGGCGCGGGACTCACCACCATCGGCGGGGCGGCCCGGCGGAACCTCGCCGAGATCGACGCGGCCACGGCCCGGGCCACGTCGTGGAATCCAAGCCCGAACGACACGGTGCAGGCGATCGAGCACCGCCGCCGCGCCGTCTTCGACGACGTTGCGACGGCGATGCAGCTGCCCACGGTGCTCGTCGGAGGCAGCTTCACGCAGATCGGGAACCCACCCAAGAGTCGTCCGGGCGCCGCCGAGCTCGGCGCCTCCGACGACGGCGGCGCGACGCCGTGGAGCCCCGGCATCGACGCAAGCCACGCGACGTACGACTTCCTTCCCATCACCACCGACGAGACGATCATCGGCGGCAGCTTCGGGACGCGGCTGGCCGAGACCGATCGGTTCACCGGCGCACTCCTCGGCTGGAGCCCGGGACCCGACCGGGGCGCGCTCGACCTCGCGTTCGCCGATCCGGTGCTGGCGGTCGGCGGGGTGTTCGACTCCGTCAACCCGGGCACGCCGGTCCCGCGCCGGCTGCTGGCCTTCTACTGCCGCACGGACGCCCCCACGGCCACGGGTCCCTGCAGTTAGCGGCGGGGCGCGGGTTCCCCGGTACAGTACGTACGCCGCAGTCGCAGAGAGGGCGAGCAGGGGCCCTCGCAGGGAGGGAGTCGCAGCTGTTCAAGTCATCTCGGTTCTTGCCGCTGGTAGTGGCGCTGTGTGCGCTTGCCGCCGGCCCGTTTGCGAACCCGGCCGCGGCGGCACCGAACGTGGTGGTCTTCGTCACCGACGACCAGCGCCTGGACGGCACCATGGCGGTGATGCCCAAGACCAAGGAATGGTTCCTGACCGGAGGCACCGACGGGGCCGGCGCGTTCCAGGGCGGGACGTACTTCCCCAACGCGGTCGCGAACACGCCGTGGTGCTGCCCGGCCCGGGCATCGATACTCACCGGCCAGTACTCCCACAACCATGGGGTCACCAAACTCGACGGGACCCTGATGGGCACGTCCGAGGCCGCGCCGAAGCAGCAGCAGACGATGATGGCGTATCTCCAGAACGCCGACCCGAGCTACCGGACGGGGATCTTCGGGAAGTACCTCAACGGCTGGGACATCTGGTGCTCGGCCAGGGCGCCGGGGGACCCTGCGGACCCCCCGCCGTTCTTCGACGAGTACGCGATCTTCCTGAGCGACTATTCGCCCGCCTGCGTCAACGAGAACGGCACCGAGAAGCAGATCTGGCGGCACAGCAGCCGATACGTGACCGAGAAAGCGGTCGACTTCCTCGACCGCGTGGGCAATCAGCCGTGGTTCCTCTACGTCGCGCCGTTCACCCCGCACTCCCCGTTCATACCGGAGGCGAACTACCAGGACGCGGAGGTGCCGGAGCTCGACCAGAGCGGCGCCTTCTTCGAGGCGGACCGCAGCGACAAGCCGCCGTGGCTGCGCGAGCGCGAGATCGACTTCGACGCCGATTGGAACCGTAAGAACTGGCAGGAGCACCTGCGCATGTTGATGTCCGCCGACGACACCGTCGACGCCGTGATGCGCAAGATCAGGGAGCTGGGACAGGACCAGGACACGATCGCGTTCTTCACCTCGGACAACGGCTACATGTGGGGAGACCACGGAGCATCGGCCAAGGCGCGCCCGTACATGTCGTCGCTCGAGGTTCCCCTCTTCATGCGCTGGCCGGGATGGGCGGGCCACTCCGGCAACGAGACCGACGACCGCCTGGTGGGACACGTGGACATCGCCCGCACGGTCCTGGACCTGGTGGGCATCACGCCGGCGAGCGGAGACGAGAAGGATGGCCAGAACCTGCTGGACGACTCCAACCCCAGGAAGCGGATCCTGACCGAACTGGCAGGTGGGGCCTCGAAGGCGGGTCGGTGGTCGTCCATTCACACGCCCGACCTGCACTACATAGAGACCTACGGCATCAACCCCGACGACAGCACCGACTACTCGGATGTGATCCGCGAGTACTACGACCTGACGCGCGATCCGCACGAGCTGCGCAACCTGCTCGGCGACGGCGACGCGCGCAACGACCCGCCATTCGGCGCGCTCGCGGCAGCGGTTGCCAACGACCGCGCCTGCGCCGGCGCCACCTGCCCGCGCGGCGGCGAGCAGGTGCCGCTCGAAGCGCGCATCACGCGCGGTGCGGCCGAGGACTTGTTCAGCGACGACTCGAGCGCGAACGACCCCGCGACGAGCGGGTTCCTGGAGGGCGAGTTCCACTTCACGAGCAACGAGCCGGACAGCCGCTTCGAATGCAGGCTGGAGGCATTGAACGCGCAGTACGGCGGCCGGGACTGGCACGAGTGCTGGTCGCCGACCACCTACAGCCCGTTCGTCAACGGTCCCTACCGGTTCTCGGTGCGGGCGGTCGATGCGGCCGACAGCGAGCGGGTCTCCGCGGTCGAGACCTATGAGTGGACCGTCGCGCATACGGCCGAGCCCGACACCGGCATCGTGCTGACGCCGCCCCAGCGCGCGAACAGCCAGACGGCGTGGTTCTCGTTCGCGAGCTCCAAGCCCGCCAGCACCTTCAAGTGCAAGCTCGACTCGAACCCGCTGTACATGCCGTGCGCGAGCGTGGCCAGCTTCACCGTGGACGACACGACGGCGGACGCACCGCACGAGCTGAGCGTGGTGGCGGAGAGCATCGGTGGCGAGGACCCGACACCGGCGGTGTTTCGCTGGTCGGTCGACTCGACGCCGCTGAGCGTCAGCAACCTCACCGCAAACACGGCATCGCACAAGCGGGAGGCCAAGTTCACGTTCGGCTTCCAGCGATCCGCACAGAGCACGGAGGCGGCCGATGTGCCCTCACGCTTCGAGTGCAAGCTGGACGACGAGGAGTACGAGCCCTGCGGCATGCCGTCGACCGCGGGTGTGTGGAACCGGAGCTATCCCGGCCTCGCCCCGGGCGATCACACTCTCCACGTTCGCGTGACCGACCAGGCCGGCAACGTGTCCGCGCCCGCGACGCACGACTGGAGCGTCGGCGACGTGCAGAGCTTCAAGCCTGTGCCCGATACCCGCTGGCCCGACGTCGTGGGCACGGAGGTCCAGTCCGTGATCCCGGACGGCTGCGGGGGCTGGTACGTCGGTGGCACGTTCACCGGAGTCGACAGCGCCACCGGGTTCTTCAACCTCGCGCACATCAAGTCGAACAAGACCGTGGACACCGGCTGGGCGCCGCTCGTGGCCGGAGGCGGTGTGCATGCGCTGCTGCTGTCGAGCGACAAGCGGACCCTGTACGTGGGCGGGGAGTTCACCTCCGTGAACCTGACCGGCAGGAGCCGGCTGGCCGCGATCACCACTCCGCTCTCGTCCGGATGCGGGGCGGCCGCGGGCAACGCGGTCACAGGGTGGAACCCGGACCCGGACGGCCCCGTGCACGCACTCGCCTTCGCGACCGCGCGGAACGGCGGCGAGGCCCACGTGTACGCGGCGGGCGACTTCTCCAGCTTCCAGGGCGCAACGGTCACGCGGCACAACCTTGCCCAGCTGAGGACCACCGACTCCGGGACCGTGGTCGAGAGCTGGGATGCCAACGTCAACGACGCGGCGACTCTGTACTCGGTGGCGGCGTTCGCGGACAGCCTGTACGTGGGCGGGGCCGGGGTCACCGACATCGGCGGGGCCGCGCGGCAGAACCTGGCGGAGATAACCGGGTCGACGGCTCAGGCGACCTCCTGGAATCCCAGCCCTGACGGCGCGGTGCAGGTGGTCAAGCATCGCCGGCGCGCCATCATCGACGACGTCGCCTCGTCGGCTCAGCTGCCGACGGTGTTCGTGGGTGGGAGCTTCTCGCAGATCGGCAACCCGCCCAAGAACCGGCCTGGCGCGGCCGAGGTCGGAGCATCCGACGACGGCGGCGTGACGCCTTGGAATCCAGCCGTCGCGACCGGTTCGGCGGCCTACGACTTCCTGCCGTTCACGACCTACAACACGATCGTCGCGGGCACCTTCGGGGCCGTCACCGACGGAGCGAGGCTGACGGAGACGGATCGCTTTACGGGGGCGATCCTGGGGTGGAACCCGACCCCCGACCAGGGCGTGTTCGATCTCGAGTACAGCGACCCGGTCCTGGCCGTGGCCGGGGCCTTCAACGCGGTCACGGGTGCGGCCCCCCGCCGGCTGCTGGCGTTCTACTGCCGGACCGACGCGCCCACCTCGTCGGGCCCGTGCAGCTGACTGCGTAGCCGACCGCCCTGGGCTATACAAGCTGGGCCATGTGCGGGCGCTACACCAACACGGGTCGCAAAGACGACGACTTCCACGTCCGGATGGCCGCGCTGCTCGGCGCGCCGCAGCCGGAGTCCGGCCTTGGGTACGAGCGGTTCAACATCGCTCCCACCCAGGAAGTGCTGGTCGCGGTGGGCGACGCGCAGGGCCGGCGCATGGAGCACGTGCGGTGGGGCCTGATCCGCGGATGGGACGCGGACGCCGGGCCGCGCTATCCCCTGATCAACGCCCGCGCCGAGACGGTCCTCGAGCGTCCTGCCTACCGCGACCTCGTGCAGGACGCCGCGCACCGCTGTCTCGTGGTGGCGGACGGCTGGTATGAGTGGCAGAAGCCCGAGGACCCGGGCCTGCAGCGCCGGCCGCTCCACTTCTCGCTGTCGGAACGGCGCCCTTTCTGCTTCGCGGGGCTGTGGACCGCGACCGAGTCGGCGAGCTGCACGATCGTGACCTGCGCGGCGAACGAGCTGGCACGCCCGATCCACGACCGGATGCCCGTGGTCCTGGCCGACCCGGCGGATTGGGAAGCATGGCTCGACCCGGCGCTGGACGGCCCGGCCGCCGCCGAGCTGCTGGCCCCGCTTGCGTCCGCCCGGCTGGCAGTCCAGCCCGCACATCCCGTGGTGAACTCGAGCGACAGCGAGGGCCCGGAGTGCCTCGTTCCTCCTCCGCCGCCGGACTTGCCGGTCCAGCTGCGGCTGCCGGGATAGGATCCGCCGGTGGCGCGCACGGAGATCACGTTCAAGTCATGCGGTGCGACCTGCGCCGCCTGGCTGTACCAGCCCGATGACGCCCTCGAGCCCGCGCCCTGCGTCGTGATGGCGCACGGATTCGGGGGGACGCGTGAGGACGCGATCCCGGCCTTCGCCGAGCGGTTCGCCGCAGCGGGCATGGCCGCGCTCGTATTCGACTACCGGCACTTCGGCGACAGCGAGGGGGAGCCCCGCCAGCTGCTCGACATCGGCCTGCAGCTGGAGGACTGGACGGCGGCGATCGCCTGCGCGCGCACGCGTGCAGAGGTCGACCCGGCACGGATCGCGCTGTGGGGCTCGTCGTTCTCCGGCGGCCACGTCGTGCCGACCGCCGTCCGCGACGGGCATGTGCGCGCGGTGATCTCCCAGGGCCCGTTCGCGGACGGGTTGAAGCAGCTCGGCTCGTTTCCGCTCTCGCTCAACCTGAAGATCACGGCGCACGCGCTGCGCGACCAGCTGCGGGCGCTCTTCGGGCGCCCACCGCACTACGTGCCGGTGATCGGCCCGCCCGGTTCGAACGCCGTGCTGCAGTCGCCCGACTCCGAGCCCGGCTACATGGCGATCATCGGGGCAGGGTCGCGGTGGCGCAACGAATGCACCCCGCGGGTGATGCTGCGCGTCGCGCGGTACCGCCCGTTCCGCCTCGGTGGCCGGCTGCCCTGCCCGTGGCTCGTGTGCATCGCCGACCGCGACGACCTCACGCCGCCCGAGGTCGCCCGAGAGCTGGCGGCGGCGGGCGGCGCGGACGTGCGCGGCTACGACCTCGGGCACTTCGACATCTACCGCGGCGCGGGGTTCGAGCAGGTGGTCGCCGACCAGGTGGCCTTCCTGGAGCGCCAGCTCGTCGCGGCCCCCGTGGCGTCCGCGGCCTAGCGCCACTGCCGGGGGCGAATTCCGGCTCGCTGAAGCATTTTGGGGGTTATGGCCCCCAAGATTCTGCAATCGCAGGCCGCGTTGCTCTGGAGGCTGGTCGATCGGCAGCATGGCGTCGTCACGCGGAGCCAGTTGCTCGAGCACGGCTATGGGACCGAGGCGATCCGGCATCGACTTGCGAGTGGGCGCCTGCATCGCGTGATGCCAGGTGTCTATGCGGTCGGCCGGCCACGGCTCACGACACAGGGAACCCTGATGGCGGCCGTTCTCGGTTGCGGCCCGGGCGCCGTGCTCAGCCACGGGTCCGCGGCGGCGCATTGGGGCATTCTGGGCGCTCCGAGCCCGCGGTTGGAGGTGACCGTCCCGGCCCACGTGTCCCGTCGCCGGCCAGGCATCGTCGTTCACCGGCGCCTGCTCGCCGACGGCGAACGCGCCGAGCGCGAGGGCATCCCCGTCACCTCGCCCATCTGCACCCTCATCGACGTCGCGACGAGACTCGGCCCGGCGCGGCTCGAGGCGGCGATCAACGAAGCGGACCGCCTCGACCTCGCCGACCCGGAATCACTGAGGGCGGCGCTCGACGCGATATCCCCGCGGCCCGGCACCGGCGTCCTGCGAGACACGCTCGACCGCCTGACCTTCACCCGCACGGACTCGGAGCTCGAGCGGCTCTTCCTACGACTGGTCCGCAGGGCCGGACTCCCGGAGCCGGAGACCCAAAGCCGCGTGAACGGCTTCAGGGTCGACTTCTACTGGCGCGAGCTGGGCCTCGTCGTCGAGACCGACGGCCTGCGGTATCACCGCACGCCGGCTCAGCAGGCGCGCGACCGCGCCCGCGATCAGGCACACGTCGCCGCCGGATTGACGGCACTGCGATTCACCCATGCTCAGGTCCGGTATGAGCCGGGACACGTCCTGCAGACGCTGGCATTGGTCGTGAACCGCCTGGACGGTCCGATTTCTGTCACGCCTGTTCCCTCCGCCGTCCGATTCGGCTAGGGTCCGGCAGGGCCCTTCGTGGGAAGGGACGCCGCGAGGAGGGGGAGAGGGATGACTTCGTTTGGATCGGTTCGTCGGCTGGCGACGCTCGCCGCTGTCCTGGGCGCGCTCACGCTCCCGTCCGCCGCGCAGGCCGCCATCCCCAGCATCCCGAACGGCGCGGGGGGCGACATCACGTGCACCGTGCAGGGCGGGGCCAACGCCGGCGAGCGCTGGTGCTCCGGGATCTACACGACCTTCGACGGCGCTCCGATCGACATCAACGTCGCCTTCCCGCCGGCGCCCGCGAGCGGCCCGGACGGCGACTTCCCGATCATCGGCCTGTTCCACGGCTGGGGCGGCTCCAAGCTCGGGCACAGCTCGGGTGGCTGGGTCGACGACGGCTACGCGTTCTTCTCGATGAGCGACCGGGGCTGGGGCCTGTCGTGCGGCGGCCAGGATCCGAAACGCCTCCAGCCGGTGTGCCAGCAGGGCTACAACCATCTGATGGACACGCGCGTCGAGGTGCGCGACGCGCAGGAGATCTTCGAGGCGCTGGCCGACCGTGCCGCGCAGGGCGCGACCGGCGGCGAGGGCCTGATCCACCCGCAGAAGATCGGCGTCACCGGCGGCTCGTACGGCGGCGGGATCTCGATGGCGCTGGCGGCGCTCAAGAACCGCAAGATGGTGCCGGCCAACGACGGCACGCTGATCCCGTGGCAGAGCGACGGCGGCAAGGCGATGCGGATCGCGGCCGCCCAGCCGGACATTCCGTGGACCGACCTCGCGTACTCGCTGCAGCCCAACGGGCACACGCTCGACTACGTCGTCGACTCGCCCTATCTGCAGCGCGGCCGGATCGGCGTGATGAAGCAGTCGTTCACGGCGGGCCTGTACGCGCTCGGGCAGGTATTGAGCAACTACGGAGTGCCGGGCCAAGATCCCGACGCGGACCTGACCACGTGGTACGCGGCGATCAACGCGGGTGAGCCCTACGACACCAACCCGCTGTCCCAGGACATCGTGGACGAGATCACCAAGCACCACTCCTCGTACTACATCGACGACTCCGTGGCGCCCGCGCCGCTCTTGATCTCCAACGGCTGGACGGACGACCTCTTCCCGCCGGACGAGGCGATTCGCTTCTACAACCGCACGCGCGACACGCATCCCGGTACGCCGGTGTCGCTGATCTTCAGCGACCACGGCCACCAGCGCGGGCAGAACAAGACCCCGGACGCGACCTTCCGCAACGAGCAGACGCACGCGTGGCTCGACCACTACGTGAAGGGAGAAGGGCCCGCGCCGTACCAGGGCGTGCAAACGTTGACGCAGGTTTGCGGAGGCCCGTCCGGCGGCGCGACCGGCGCGTTCGACGACGCCAACACCGACGAGCCCTTCCGCGCCCCGACGTGGGCCGACCTGCCGAACGGCGAGGTCCGGTTCACGAGCGCGCCGGCGAAGACGATCGCACCGTCGTTCACCGACCAGGCGGGCCCGTCCTTCGACCCGATCAGCGGGCCAGGCGCCTGCGCGACCGCGCCGGGCGCGGACCAGACCGGGACGGCCACCTACCGGCTCCCGGCGGCGCCGTCCGGCGGATTCACGCTGATGGGGTCGCCCACGATCGTCGCCGACATCAACTCGGTGAGCCCCACCGGCCAGGTGGCCGCGCGGCTCCTGGACGTGGGCCCGACGGGCACCGAGACGCTGGTCGCCCGTGGGCTGTACCGGCCCGACATCAACTCGGGCAGCGCGGCCACGCGGCAGGTCTTCCAGCTCCACCCGAACGGGTGGAAGTTCGACACCGGCCACATTGCCAAGCTCGAGCTGGTGCCGAACGACAGCCCCTACGGCCGGGTCTCGAACGGCCAAGGGCCCGTCAACGTCTCCAACCTGGAGCTGCGCCTGCCGGTGCTCGAGGAGCCCGGATCGCTCGGCGGCCTCGTGGAGGGGCCGGCGGCGAAGGTGATCCCGCCGGGTTACCAGCTGTCGGATGACTACGTCGCGACCGCCTACGTGCGGCCGAAGTTCGCCTCACCGGTGCGGGTCTCGCTCGTGCCCGCGTACGCGGCCTGCACGAGCCCGAACCGGCAGCACGGTCCGCCGCTGGCGTTCCCTTCGTGCAACCCGCCGCAGCAGACCTCCAGCGAGCTGACGGTCGGCACACCCAACCCGACGTCGCCGGCCGCCAACTCGACCGGATTCGTCAAGTTCGGCGTGCTGACGGGCAACCCCAACACGCCTGCGAACGAGGCCGACGTGGCGGTGCACGTGTCGATGACCGACGTCCGCGACAAGGGCGACCTGTCCGACTACACCGGGGAGCTGCAGGTCAACCAGCTCGTCCGGATCACGGATCGCAACGGCGGGCCGTCGCTCTCGGAGACGACCCAGGACGGGCCGTTCCCCGTGACGGTGCCCTGCTCTGCGACTGCCAGCACGTCGATCGGTGGCAGCTGCTCGGTGTCCTCGACGTTCAACGCCATCGTGCCGGGCGCCGTCGTGGAGGGCGTGCGCGCGGTCTGGGAGCTCGGCCAGGTCGAGGTCCGCGACGGTGGGTCCGACGGCCTCGCGGCCACCGGGCCGAACGGGGTCTTCGCGCGCCAGGGCCTGTTCGTTCCGTAGCTGGTCGGCGGAGGTGAGGCCGGTCCGCACGGGCGCTACAGTGAGGGCCAGCCCGCCCGGATAGCTCAGCAGGTAGAGCACTTCCATGGTAAGGAAGGGGTCGTCGGTTCGAGTCCGACTCCGGGCTTCCTTTCGTAGAGCCCTGCTCAACCGCTTCTGAGTTTCGCGCGGTGCGGCAGCGAACGCTGGGGTGCTGGTCGAGGTAGAGGACGACCTTAGCTCTCGGCCTCGACCTCGCGCCAGAAAGCGTCGACGCGTGTGTTCCACTCGTCGGGCACCTCCTGGAAGGGCTGGTGTGCCTCCTCTTCCATCACCTCGAACCGGGCTGCAGGGATGAGCTCGGCGACGCGGCGGCCGAGCGCGGGGCGGGCACCCGGGTCGCGGCCGCCGGCGAGCACGAGCGTGGGCGCAGAGATCTGGGGCAGGCGGTCGGTCGTGTCGTGGTCGACGAGGGGCTCGAGGTAGCGCTGCAGGTCCTCTGCCTTCTGCTTGTGAGGAAACGCGAGCACCTCCTCGATGAACTGGTCGACGGTCCCGTCGTTGTATGCCCGCGCGGTGTAGATGTCGAGGAAGAACCCCTCGAGGAACGCGCGCTCGCTGGGTGCATACTCGACCAGCCATTGGACGAAGCGAACCCACGTGCGGTAGTAGGGGTCCATCGCCGCCCAGGTGCTCTGCAGCACTAAGCTGCGCACCAGCTCGGGGTGGCGCAGCGCCAGCTCCTGGGAGACGATGCTGCCGCCCGAGAAGCCCGCCACGTGGGCCGATCGGACGTCGAGCGCGCGGAGGACATGGGCCGCGTCCTCGGCCATGACCTCTATCGAAACGGGGGCGTCGGGCATCGCCGTGCGACCCGCTCCGCGGTTGTCGAACGCGATCAAGCGGTAGCGGTCGGCGAGCCCGTCGAGCTGGAACTGCCACGACTCGACGGTGTCACCCGCGCCCCCGATCAGCAGGACCTCGGGTCCTTCGCCGACCTGCTCGGTCCAGATGTCGAGCTCGCCGGCGCGTACGTGCTCGCCCATGCTCAGCCTCCTCCGAGGTAGCTTCCAGAACGCTCGCTGCTCGCGGGCAGTATCGCGCTCCTCACCCGCTTGCGCTTTCGCGTGGGTGCGGCAGTCTGGCGGGCGCTACGGGATGGCTCAACTCTCCGCC
>DASRIA010000002.1:0-15125 GCA_035650255.1 Solirubrobacterales bacterium | reverse complement strand
ATTGGTGGATTCCAGTGCCTAGGAGGGCAGCTTGATGGTGAGCGGCTTCAGCCTGCTGACCCCGCGACGCATCTTCCTTGCGTTCGCCGTGCTTTTGATCGCCGCCGGCGTTGCCGGGCGCTTCGCCGTGGCCGCGGAGTCTGTGGGTCCCAGCGCGGCCTTCACGTTCGACCCTCCCTCCCCGCTTTCGAGCGACCAGATCAACTTCACGTCGGGCTCCACCGATGACGGCACCATCGTCAGCCAGGAGTGGGACTTCGGCGATGGCGGTACTGCGAGCGGCGACACGGCCCAGCACTCTTATTCGGTGCCGGGCATCTACACGGTCGAGCTGACCGTCACGGATGACGAGAGCCTGACCGCCACGCACACCGAGGACGTCACGGTGGGCAACCGCAGCCCGCTGGCGGACTTCCATTACGCGCCGACGGCGCCCGAGATCGGCAACTCGATCACGTTCACGTCCGACGCGACCGACCCGGAGAGCCGCATCGACACGCTGCGCTGGGACCTGGACGACGACGGCAGCTTCGAAGCGACAGGTGCCACAGTCTCCAGGAGCTTCACGTCCGGCGGCCCGCACACCGTTTCGCTGCGCGTCGAGGATCTGGACGGCGGCACGGACACGATCAGCAAGACGGTCGACGTGATCGACCCGCCCAACGTCGCACCGACGCCGGCGTTCACGTTCAACCCGGCGGATCCGATGGTGCTCCAGACCGTGACCTTCACGTCGTCGTCGAGCGACTCGGACGGCTCCATCGCAACGACCCAGTGGGACTTCGAGAACGATGGGATCTACGACGCGAGCGGCACGCAGGTCACCCACTCGTACCTGTTCGGCGGCGACTACACGGCGCGCCTGAGGGTCACGGACAACGAGGGCGCCTGGAAGGACCTCACGAAGGTGGTGACGGTCGGCGTGCCGCCAAACGACCCGCCCACTGCGAACTTCACGATCACCCCAGCCTCGCCCAAGACGCTCGAGACCGTCTCGTTCGACTCGACGTCCACCGACACCGACGGCACGATCGTCAGCTACGGCTGGGAGCTCGACGGCGACGACGACTTCAACGACCACCTCACGGACGTCGCCACCAAGGTGTTCTCGCAGTCCGGCACGTACCAGATTGCGCTGAAGGTGATCGACGACGACGGCGACAGCCACGTCGCGACGAAGAGCGTGGTGGTCGCGAACCGGCAGCCGACCGCCAACTTCGACTTCACGCCGGCCGCTCCGAAGAAGAACGAGCAGGTCACTTTCAACTCTCTCGCGAGCGATCCGGAGAACCGGATCCAGATGCTCGAGTGGGACCTGGACGGCGACAGCCAGTACGACGACGCCTTCGGCGCGACCGCCCAGAAGACTTTCGACACGGTGGGCAACAACACCGTGCGTCTGCGCGTCACCGACAGCGACGGCGGGTCGCACACCGTTTCGAAGACCGTGCCGGTTACCGGCACGCCGCCGAGCGCATCCTTCACCTTCAGCCCGGACGCGCCGCTCTCGGCCCAGCGCGTGGTGTTCACCTCGACGTCGTCGGACCCGGACGGCTTGATCGCGGACGTGCGCTGGGACACGGACAACGACGGCTCGTTCGATGACGGCAACGACATCGAGGCCGACCGCACCTTCACGACGCCGGGCGCGAAGGTGGTGAAGCTGCGCGTGACCGACGATGACGGCAATCGGGTCGACGTCTCCCGCACCGTGCAGGTCGCCAACCGCGCGCCGGTGGCGAAGATCGATGGCCCGACCGCAGTGCAGAAGAACGTCAATGTCACGTTCAAGTCCGTGTCGACGGATGTGGACGGTTCCATCGCGACCATCCAGTGGGACATCGACAACGACGGCTACGACGACGGAACGGGGACCCAGATCACGAAGCAGTTCCCGGCCACCCCATCGAGCAGGACGATCCGTCTGAAGGTCACCGATAACTCGGGCGCCGTGGACGAGGATGCCCTGCCCATCGTGATCGGCGGCAACACCTCGCCGACGGCAGCCTTCACGATCTCGAATACAAACCCGCTGAGCCTGACGAACGTGAAGTTCGACGCTACGGGCCCCAACGGTGCGAAGGACGCCGACGGCACCATCGCACGGTACGAATGGGACTTCAACAACGACGGGACCATCGACGCGACCGGCGGTGTTGTCGAGCGGCCATTCAGCCTTCCCGGCCTTCACCTCGTCACGCTGAAGGTGGTTGACGACGATGGCGCCACGCACACGCTGGGCAAGACGGTCAACGTCCAGAATCGCGCGCCGACCGTGTCGATCCAGCTGCTCACCCCTGCGCCGGGTACGCAGGCCCCGATCGAGTTCGCGGCCGTTGCGGACGACCCGGAAAAAGAGGCCATCCAGCCGGCGAGCTTCCTGTGGGACTTCGACGACGGCAATGAGTACGACGACGCCTCGGGCATCTCGGCGTCGTGGTCTCTGTACAAGAAGGCAGGGAAGTACCTCGTCAGGGTGCAGGTGAAGGACGCCCGGGGCGCCGCCGGTCAGGCGACCCGCGAGGTCACGGTGGCCAACTCGCTGCCGCTTGCGACCTTCGCGTACGACCCCGTGTCGCCCAATCCGCGGGACGTTGTGACCCTCACCTCGACTTCGGTCGACCCTGACGGCAGCATCACCAAGATCGAGTGGGACACCGACAACGATGGTGCGTTCGACGACGGCACGGGCAGCAAGGTGACCAAGGCGTTCCTGACGCCGGGCAACCACACGGTCAGGATCCAGGTCACCGACGACAACCTCGGCACGGACACCGGCGAGCAGTCGATCGTGATCGGCAACCGGCCCCCGACGGCGTCGTTCGACTTCCGGCCGGCGGCGCCGCTGGCAGGCCAGCTGGTGACGTTCTTCTCGACCGCTGATGACCCGGACAAGAACATCGAGCGGATCGACTGGGACCTGGACGGCGACGGCTCCTACGAGACGTTTGGTTCGAGCGCCAGCCGCACGTTCTCCGCCGGCAGCTTCAACGTCAGCATGCGGGTCATGGACACCGGCGACTCGTTCGCGATCGTGACCCAGACCATCGTGGTGAGTGTGCCGCCGGCCGCACCGAAGGGTGAGGTGACGCGCCTGCGCGCGCTGACGCCGTTCCCGATCGTGCGCATGGCGGGACGGATCGTCAAGAGCGGGACGAAGCTCCGGGTGCTGACGGTGGACGTGCCCGCGGGCTCGACGCTGACCGTGCGCTGCGCCGGCAAGGGCTGCCCGTTCACGCGCGACACGCGGGCCGCGAAGGCGGCGCGCAAGCTGCGGGTCCGCAAGCTCGAGAACCGCCTGCTGCGCAGCGGCATGATGATCAAGATCTTCGTCACGAAGGCCGGCACGATCGGCAAGTACACCAGCATCAAGATCCGGCGCGGCAAGCCGCCCAAGCGCGTCGACCGGTGCCTGATGCCGGGCAGCATGAGGCCGGCAAAGTGTCAGTCCTAGAGTTCGCCCGCCAGTACACGCTGCGTGAGTACACCGCCGTGCTCGCCGTTGCCCTGATCGGGGCCGCGGGCGTCGTGTTCATGCTCAGCGCCGCCGGCGGAGGGTCCGCGGGCGGCGAGACCATCGCGCTCAAGCGCGAGGCGCTGCGATCCGCCCCGGTCGGCTCCGTGCGTTCGGTCGAGGCCCAGGCGCTGGCCGCCAAGCGCCGCGCCGCGGAGCGTGCGCGGATCCTGGCGGAGCGGCGTCGCCTGCGGGCGATTCGCGCCGAACGCGCCGAGCGCCGCGCCGCGGCTGCC
Organism: Solirubrobacterales bacterium; assembly: GCA_035650255.1. Taxonomy (GTDB): domain Bacteria; phylum Actinomycetota; class Thermoleophilia; order Solirubrobacterales; family JBBDJG01; genus DASRIA01. The sequence continues at coordinate 11,375 of DASRIA010000002.1, read as the reverse complement.
GCCCGAGCCCGCGCAAGCTCCGCACGCCGGACCGTCGTGCGCAGCGCCCCGCGCCCCGCCGCTTCGGCGCCGATCCGGGTCGTCAACCCCACTCCGGCTCCGGCGTCCAAGCCGAAGCCCGCGCCTGTCTCCGCGCCTGCCCCGAAGAAGTCGGTCTCCGGCGGCGGCGGCGGGGGCAACTTCGACGACTCCGGCTGATCCTCTAGCCCGGGCGCCGCGCTTCCGGCTTCAAGCCCGCTGCACGGCGGCCGATGAAGTCGCATGGCCGCGTTGCGCGAGTACATGGGCGGGAGCCTGCGCCGCGACGTGCGGGCGCTGCTGCTTTCGGCCTGCTGCACGGCCGGGGGCCTGACGGGACTCTGGCAGGGAATGCTCGCCGGGCCGACCGAGGCACCGAGCACGCACGCGTGGACAGCGCTCGCTGACGTGATGCTGCCTGTGCTGATCGGCGTGACGTCGGGGGTCGCGGCCGGCGGCCTGCTCGCGACGGCCGTGTGCCTGTCCGTGCCGTGGCTGCGTCCCTCGCGGGACCCCTCCTAGCACCCGGCGTCGAACCTGCGCTGCCCGCCACGTTGAATGCGGCCGGCCGCAATACTTGCGTGCGTGGCGATCAGCGTGGCTCGCGACTTGCTCGTGACCGAGTTCGAGTCTGCCTTGCCGGCGGAGCCCGTGCTCGACGTGGAGGCGCGGATGGATGAGCACCGGCTGGGTGCGATGCTCGTGCGCGGAGACGACGGCCGGCTGGATCGGGTCGTGACGAGGCAGATGCTCGGTGCGCTGCGCGCCGACGGCGTCGATCTGTCACAGGCGTTCGCCGGTGAGGTCGCTCGCCCCGTGACTGCGGTCGGGGCGCAAGAGTCGCTCGACTCGGTCTTCGAGTCTCTTCGTGCGCAGGCGGTCGGCCGGCTGCCCGTCGCCGACGGCGATCGCGACCTCGGCATCGTGACGCGCGGTGACATCCTCGACTACCGCAAGCTCGTCGCGAGGATGGGACCCCCGCTCGAGGACGTGATCCTCGACATCTCGCCCAACGACAAGATGTTCGAGGGCCACCTGGTCGGCTACCTGTGGGCCGGGGCCCTGGGCGTCGAGGGGGTGCAGCGCGCGCAGGCCGCAGCCGGCAAGGAGGGCCTCCGGTCGATCCTCGACTTCGCGTGTGGTCACGGGCGCGTGTTGCGGACGTTGAAAGCGGTCTATCCGCAGGCGCAGTTGGCGGCCTGTGACGTGGACCGAGACGGGGTGCGCTTCTGCGCCCGGACATTCGGCGCGACCCCGTTCATCTCGCACGAGGACCCGGCCCGCATCCGGCTGGAAGGGCGGTTCGACCTCGTCTGGTGCGCCTCGTTGCTCACGCATCTCGATGCCGGACGGTGGGACGCCTTCCTGAGCTTGTTCGAGTCGGTGCTGGCGCCATCCGGGCTGCTGGTGTTCACCGTCCTCGGCGAGGCGGTCCTTCCGGCGTTGCGTGACGGGACGCTGTTTGCGGCGCCGCAGGAGGAGCACCTCCGCCGCCGGATCGTCGAGGGGTGCACGGCAACGGGTTTCGGCTACTCGGAGTTCACCGGGCGGCCCGGATACGGCCTCACGGTGTGCACCACCGAGTGGGTGGCGCGCACGATCTCCAAGCGGCCCGGCCTGCGGCTGCTGCACCACGAGGAGGGTGCGTGGCCGGTCCAGGACGTCGTGGCGTGCGTGGCTACGGGATGAGGCGTGTGTCCGACGCATGTCAGCATGGACTCGTGACGGTGCGCGAGCTCGAAACCCCGCATGGCCCTGCGCGCGCTCATCTCCAGACCGCAGAAGTACCGCGGGCCGGGCTCGTGCTCGGCCACGGCGCGGGCGGGGGAGTGACCGCGCGGGACCTCGTGGCGACCGCGGACGCCGCGCTCGCGGAAGGAGTCAACGTGGCGCTGGTCGAGCAGCCCTACCGCGTCGCCGGCCGGCGTGCGCCCGCTCCGGCGCGCCAGCTCGACGCTGCCTGGATTGCCGTCGTCGAGGAGCTGGCCTCTTCCGAGCTTGCCGGGTTGCCGCTGATCGCGGGCGGCCGCTCCCTGGGCGCCCGCGTCGCCTGTCGGACCGCCGGAGCGACCGGCGCGGTCGCCGTCCTGTGCCTGGCGTTCCCGCTCCTGCCGCCGCCGCGCCGGTCGGCGAGGTCCGCCGCGCCGCAGAGCCGGCTGCCCGAGCTCGACGCGGTCGAGGTGCCGGTGCTCGTCGTGCAGGGCGGCAGCGACAGGTTCGGCATGCCGCCGCCGGCCAAGACGCGCACGGTGGTGGAGGTGCCGGGCGATCACAGCCTGCGGACCGACCTCGAAGCGGTTGCGGCCGCCGTGCGGGGCTGGCTTCCCGGCGTCGTCCCGGTCAGAGCCCCGCGCTGAGCTCGCGCACGATCTCGCGCGCCGGCTGGACGGCGGTCACCGCTCCGGCCGACGTCCCGGCGTAGAACGGCATCGCCTCGACCTTCCCGGTCGACCAGCGCGTGGGCGGGTTGGGAGCGAACCGCGTGACGGGGATCTCGGCGCCCAGGAGGCGCATCACACCGACCTCCTCGGTGTCGAGCGCCTCGGCTGCCTCGATCGAGCTGCGCAGCACGCGGTGAGGGCCCGGCTGGGGCATCCCGTTGTTGAACGCGGTGCTGACGACCGAATCGCCCGCGTCCGCGTCGATCACGGCCTGCACCCACACCGGGTGGGCGTCGGACTCCTCCGCCGCGATGAACCGGGTTCCGATGCGAACGCCGTCGGCACCGGCCGCGAACGCCGCGGTGACTCCGTCGGAGGTTGCGATGCCGCCGGCGGCGATCACGGGGATCGAGACGGTGTCCAGGATCTCCTCCAGCAACTGCATCAGCTCCGGTCCTTCGATGCGCTTCCGCCCGCCCGACTCGAGCCCTTTGGCGATCACCACGTCACAGCCCGCGGCCTCGGCCGCGAGCGCCTCCAGCGGGGACTCGACCTGCCACCCGCAGACCGCGCCACCCGCATGCACCACCTCGCACAGCGCGGCGTCCGGCTCGCTGAGGAAGAAGTCGACGTAGGGCGCACGCTCCGCGGCGAGGTCGAGCGCGTCGCGGTTCATCAACGGCACGATGAAGTTGACTCCGAACGCCTGGGTGCCTGCCGCAAGCTCGTCGAGCACCGTCTCGAGCGCCTCGGGCGGCAATCCCAACCCGGGGTACATCGCATGGCCGCCGGCGTCCGCGACGGCCAGCGCAAGCCGCGGCGTCGCCGACACGCTGCCCATCGGCGCGAGCTGGAGCGGGAGCTCGGACTGCAGCAGTTCGGTGAGCCGGGTGCCCACGCCGGGATGGTGTCAAACTCGCCGTCGTGCAGCTGTTCCAGATCCCCTTCTCGCACAACTGCGTGAAGGTCAGGCGCGCCCTCGACCTCAAGGGCCTCGAGTACGAGACGGTCGACATCAACCCAGCGGCGCGGCGAGGAGTGAAACGACTGTCGGGCCAGGAGCTGGTCCCCGTGCTGGTCGAGCAGGGCCGCACCACGGCCGGCTCGACGCAGATCCTGCTCGACGTCGAGGAGCGCCACCCCGACCCCCCGCTGCTGCCCGCGGACCCGCGCGACCGCGCGGAGTCGGTGGTGCTGATGCACTGGGCCGACGCGGCATTCATGGATCTCACGCGGCGGATGGCCTATTACCGCGTGCTGACCGGCGGCGCCGACCTCGGCAAGATGTTCTTCCCCGGCCGGCCTGCAGCGTTTCAGCGTGCGGGCGGTGCGGTGGCGGCACAGGTGCTCCGCCGCCGGTTCGGCATCAGCGATGCCCAGAACAGGCGCGACCTCGAAACCGCGCGCAAGCAGGCCCGCGTTGCCCTCGACCGCCTGGGCGACGGGGAGTTCCTGGTCGGCGATCGGCTCACGCTGGCCGACGTGACGCTTGCGGCGATGGCGGCGCCGCTGCAGTACACCGCGGTCGCGGGCGACCCTGCCGTGTCGCGGCTGCTGGACTGGTCGCGGGGCATCATGGGCGAGGAGTTCACGCCGCGGCAGATCCGCGCGGCGGCGGCCTGACAGCACCCTGGCGCGCTAGAGGTCGCGCTCGTAATACAGCATGCGCGGCCCGTCGGGCCCGCCTTCGTGGTTCGTGAACCCAGCGCTCTCGTACAGCGCGATCGCCGCCAGATCGCCTTCGCTCGTGCCGAGGTCGATGTGGGCGGCGCCGCGCTCCCTCGAGTAGTCCATGGCGGCTTCGAGCAACGCTCGGCCCAGCCCATGGCCCCGGCACTCGGGAACCACGTAGAGCTCCTCGAGATAAGCGTCGAGGGCTCCCGTGTAGAGCGAGGGACGGAACCGCAGCTGGGCAAACCCGTCGGGCCCGGCGCCTCCGAGCAAGACCGTGACTTCGCCGCTTTCGATCAGGGGCGCAGCCCGTTCCGCGATCGATGCCGCGTCCGGCGTCGGCTCGTCGTATTCGTCGTTGAACGCCTGCAGGAGCCGGCCGAAGACGGGAGCATCGGCAGCGCTCGCCGGCCGGACGCGGGGCTGTCCCTCACTGCTCATAGTGGGCCGGAAGTCATCCCATTCCCGCGTTCAGACCCTACAGAAGAACCTCACGCTCCCGCGTGCAGACCTATAACGCGAGACCCAAGAAGAGACGCCTACATTGCTCGTGGTTCTGCATCGATGTTCCACCGGCACGAACCGCTTTGACCGACCTAGACGGGAAGTACGCGCGATAGCTTTAGGCCATCGCGGCTTCCCGATCAGACTTCGAGCGCCTCTACCGGGACATCCATGCGTGCGAGCGCTGCTATCTGGATCCCCGTTGCAAGATGGACCGCGAAAGGGACGCGGATCAGGTTCCGAGAGAGGTTATTGAGGAGGCGCTCGATTCAGACGTTTTCATCGTCGGCCAGGCGCTCGCGCAGAAAACACAACGGCTCAGCGGTCGGCCGTACGTGCGCGAAAGCGGCGAGCTAAGCGAAACGGGTGAAATCCTTGACGGGTTTCTGCGGCGCTTCGACTACACGATCCGCCGGGATCCAGCTCTTCCGATGGTCTACTCCACGGATCTAGTGCAGCGGTGGCCCGGCCCGGCACCCTCAGGAGAAGGCGACCGCGCTCCAAACGCCGCCGAGCGCGAGAACTGCGCGCCGTGGTTTGAGGCCGAGTTGGTGATGGTGCAACCGCGAGTGGTCTTGCTTCTCGGTGGGAAGGCTGCGAACCGGTTCTTCCGTCGGTATCGCGGCTCGGCAAGGTATACGTGGGGTCAGGGCGAGTCAATGAACGTCGCAGGACGCGCGGTCGCCGCCTTCCCGGTCCATCATCCGGCCTATCGGCGGCGCAAGCCTCAGCTCGTTGACGCTGTCTATGCCGAAGCTGCGACCGGCATTCGCACCGTTCTCCGTTCCCGCTCGGACATGTCCGGCGGGCCAAACTGACGATTGCCTCCCCCGCCGTAGGTGGCCTCGTCTCTTAGGCCACACGTCGTACCTTCACAGGCTTCACAAATAGCCAACGTGAGTTGCCCATCGTTGCCCCAGGCCGCTAATTAGGCATTGCAGGGCCGAAGCGGGCACTGGCCTGGATCCGGTGAGCAGCGGCGGAAAAATCCGGCCGTGGTGCGATTCGAGAGCATGGGCCCGCTTGGATTCGAACCAAGGACTCCCGGATTAAAAGTCCGGAGCTCTGCCGCTGAGCTACGGGCCCGCGGCATCGAACGGTAGCGGAGGCTCTAGTGCCGGAAGTGGCGCCGGCCGGTGAAGACCATCGCAACGCCGGCGGCGTCGCACGCGGCGATTACTTCCTGGTCGCGTTTCGACCCGCCGGGCTGGATGATCGCCTTCACCCCGGCCTCGATCGCGGCCTGCGGGCCGTCTGCGAACGGGAAGAACGCGTCGGATGCCAGCACGGAGCCGTCGAGCTTGCCGGGCTGTGTCTCCTGCGCCTTGTCGACCGCGAACCGGACGGCGTCAACGCGGCTCATCTGGCCGGCGCCGATGCCGACCGTGCCCAGCTCGTTGGCGATCACGATCGCGTTCGAGCGCACGTGGCGCACGATCTTCCACGCGAACAGCAGCTGGCCCCACTCGTCCTCGCCGGGCTTGCGCTGCGTCACGACCTCCATGTCACCGCGCTCTTGGAAGTCGGAGTCGCGGTCCTGCAGCATCACGCCGCCCATCACCTTGCGCAGGTCGCGCTCGCCGGGCATCCCCTTGCGCCGCTCGGAGTCCTCGATGATGCGCATGCCGGGCTTCGCGCGCAGGATGTCGAGCGCCGCGTGCGTGTAGCCGGGCGCGAACAGCAGCTCGACGAAGTTCTCGGCCAGCTTCTCGGCGAGCGGGACGTCGATCTCGCGGTTCATGACCACCACGCCGCCGTATGCGCTCTGCGGGTCGGACGCGAGCGCGCGCTGGTATGCCTCCAGCACCGTCTCGCCGATCGCCGCGCCGCAGGGATTGTTGTGCTTGATGATCGCTGCGGCCGGGACCTCGAAGTCGTTCACGAGCTTGCGGCCGGAGTCGAGGTCGAGCAGGTTGTTGAAGGAGAGCTCCTTGCCGTGCACCTTCACGGTGCGAGCCAGCAGGTGCGTGCGCATGCCGACCTGCTCGTAGTAGGCGGCGCGCTGGTGTGGGTTCTCGCCGTACGACAGGTCGAGCACCTTCTCGAAGGCGGCCACGTACTGGTTCGGGAAGTCGTCCTCGCGCTCTGCGAACCAGCGCGAGATCGCGGCGTCGTAGCGCGCCGTGGCGCCGAACGCCTCGGTGGCGAGCGACTCGCGCGTCTGCGCCGACAGCGAGCCACCGGTCTCCGAGAGCTCCTCGATCACTGCGTCGTAGCTCTCCGGGCGCACGATCACGCCGACGTCCGCGTGATTCTTCGCGGCGGCGCGGATCAGCGTGGGCCCGCCGATGTCGATGTGCTCGATGACCTCCTCGTCGGACACGCCGCGGCGGGCGGCCGTGCGCTCGAACGGATAGAGGTTCACGACCACGAGGTCGATCGGTGCGATGCCGTGCTCGGCCAGGGTCACGCGGTGATCCTCGCGCGAGCGCACGGCGAGCAGGCCGGCGAAGATCGAGGGGTGCAGGGTCTTGACGCGTCCGTCGAGGATCTCCGGGAAGCCGGTGTAGTCCTCGATCGATCGCACGTCGATGCCGTGCTCCGAGAGCTCGGCGGCGGTGCCACCCGTCGAGATGATCTCGATGCCCTGGTCGGCGAGGGCCTTTGCAAACTCGACCACGCCGCGCTTGTCGAAGACAGTCAGGAGCGCCCGCTCGACCCGCAGGTCGCCGGGCATCGGCTGCGTCTCGACCGCGCTGCTTGTCCGCTGATCAGCCATCGTCATCCTGGGCACCTTCCTCCACTCTCACCAACCGGGGGTTTTCCTCGTCAACGCTGACTGCACCCTGCGCGATCAGGCGGATGGCGCGGGGCAGGAGCCGGTGCTCGGTTCGATGGAGGAGACCCAAAATCTCCTTATCGTCCCGAGTGTACGGAAGCCTTACCGCCTCCTGCAAAATGATTGGTCCGGTGTCGACCCCGTCGTCCACGAAATGGACCGTCACGCCGCTGATTTTGACGCCGTAGGCGATCTGATCCTCGATCGGATGGGACCCCGGAAAGGCTGGCAGCAGCGCCGGATGGACGTTGATCACGGCCTGCGGGAATTGCGCGATGAACTGGGGGTCGAGGAGCTGCATGTAGCCGGCCAGCACGACCAGCCGGATGCCGCGGCCTGCAAGGTAGGCGGCCATCTCCCGGTCTCGCTCCGCCCGGTCGCGGTAGTCGGAGGCCTCGAACACCGCGGTCTCGACACCGGCCGCGCGCGCCCGCTCGAGGCCCCCGGCGTCGGCCCGGTTGCTGACGACGACGTCGACCTCGATGCCGTCGCGGCCGTGCACCTGGTCGAGGATCGCCTGCAGGTTCGTGCCGGCGCCCGAGATGAGCACCGCTATGCGAAAGGCCATCCCGTCGCGAACCCGGTACCGGCGGCTAAGCCGGGACCGGCTTTACCACCGGGAGCTCTTCCAGGGCGTGCTTGCCGTTCGCGGCGTGGTGGCCGTTCAGCGGGTAGTCGCCGGTGAAGCACGCGTCGCAGTGCGTCTCCCGCCCGGAGCCGACCGCCTCGTACACGCCCTCCAGCGACAGGTAGGCGAGCGAGTCGGCCTGCACCTCGGCAGCCACCTCCTCGACCGTGCGGCCGTGCGCAATCATCTCCTCGCTGGTCGGCATGTCCACGCCGTAATGGCACGGGTGGCGGATCGGCGGCGAGGACATGCGGAGGTGGACCTCCTCGGCACCTGCCTCGCGCAGCATGCTGACGATCTGCCGCATGGTGTTGCCGCGCACGATCGAGTCGTCCACGACGACCAGGCGCTTGCCGCTCACGACCTCCGGCAGCGGGTTGAACTTCATCCGCAGGCCGTGCCGGCGCAGTTCCTGGCCGGGCTGGATGAACGTGCGCGCGACGTACCGGTTCTTGATCAGGCCGTCGTCCTGCGGGATCCCCGAAGCGCGTGCGAAACCCTTCGCGGCGGCGTTGCCGGAGTCGGGCACGGAGATCACGAGGTCCGCGTCGACCGGCGCTTCGCGGGCGAGGATCTCGCCCATCCGCCCGCGCACGGACTGGAGAGTGCGGCCCTCGAGCTTGGTGTCGGGCCGCGAGAAGTAGATGTGCTCGAAGACGCACAGCGCCGGCCGGTCGGAGGTCACCGCGATGCGGGTCTCGATGCCGCGCTCGCTGAGCGAGACGAGCTCACCCGGCTGCACCTCACGCAGGAACTCTGCGCCGATGATGTCGAGCGCGCAGCTCTCGGAGGCGACCACGTAGCGCTCGCCCAGCCGGCCGAGGCAGAGCGGCCGCACGCCGGCCGGGTCGCGGAAGGCCACCACGCGGTCCTGGGTCATGATGACCGTGGAGTAGGCGCCCTGCATGTGCTGCATCACGTCGGCGACCGCGTCCTCGACGTCGTCGGCCGGGTGCGTGGAGATCAGCGCCGCGATGATCTCGGAGTCCGAGGTGGACCTGAACCGCACGCCCTGGGCGGTGAGCTCGTTGTAGAGCTCGACGGCGTTGATCAGGTTGCCGTTGTGGCCCAGCGCCACCACGCGGCGGTCGTGACGGTAGACGGGCTGCGAGTTCTCCCACCCGCTGTGGCCGGTGGTCGAGTAGCGCACGTGGCCGATCGCCATCTCGCCGGTGAGCGCCTGCAGGCTGCGCTCGTCGAACACCTGGGAGACCAGGCCCACGTCACGCTGGGTGGTGATGTGGCCGCGCTCGGCGGTCGCGATGCCGGCGGACTCCTGGCCCCGGTGCTGGAGCGCGTAGAGGGCGAAGTAGGCGAGGCGGGCGACGTCCTGCTCCGGCGCGAACACGCCGAACACGCCACATTCGTCGCGCGGGCCGTCCCGGCCTTCAGGTGGATCTGCGGGTTCGACGGGACGAACGCGCAATCGCCGCGCGCTCCCGGTCGCGCCGTGCTGTGGCAGCCTGTTCACGACAGCCTGTTCGCTAGTGCAAAGTCGAAGAGGTCTCCGGCATCCTCGACGGAGATGCCTAGCCTAGCAGCGGGAGCCGCCAAGTCGATGGTGGATCCGCCCACCTGGCCGAGCGCCAGAAAGCCCGCGTGCGCGGCTCTTGTGCTCAGGTCGAGGAGCGTCTCGCGCGGGCCCGAGACCAGGATGCCGCCCGGTCCTTCGCCGAACAACGCGGTGCGGCCGTCCACGCCCGCCCTCCGGGCCAGCGGTTCGAGGTCGAGCGTCGCGCCCACGCCGCCCGCGATCGCGCACTCGGCCACGGTGCAGGCAAGGCCGCCCTCCGACACGTCGTGCGCGCTGCGCACCGCGCCCGTTCGCACTGCCTCGCGGACGAGGTCGAGCGCCTCGCGCACGTCTCCGAGATCGAACGGCTCCAGCCCGTCGCCGAGGCGGCCCTCGAGGCGCGCGAGCTCCGAGCCGCGCAGCGACGGCGTGAACGGGCCGAGCAGGGCCACCATGTCGCCGGGCTCGGCAAAGCCGACGCGCCCGGCGCGGGCGGCATCGGGCAGCTCGCCGACCATCCCCACCACGGGTGTGGGGTAGATCGGGCCCTCGGGACCCTCGTTGTAGAGCGAGACGTTCCCGCCCACGACGGGCACGTCGAGCGCCCGGCAGGCCGCGGCCATGCCCTCCACCGCACGGGTCAGCTGCCACGCGACGTGCGGTTTCTCAGGGTTGCCGAAGTTGAGGCAGTTCGTGAGTCCCAGCGGCTCCGCCCCGACGCACGCCAGGTTCGCCGCGCACTCCGCCACCGCCTCGGCCGCCCCGATGTAGGGGTCGTGCGCGACACGGCGCCCGTTCCCGTCGATCGACACGGCCAGCGCGCGATCGGTCCGGACGTCGCCGAGGGCGAGCCGCAGGACCGCGGCGTCGGCCTGCTGGGGACGGCGCACCGTGCGGCTGCCGACGAGCGAGTCGTACTGCTCGAACACCCACCGGCGGCTCGCCACGTTCTCGGAGCCGAGCAGCGCGCGCAGGACTTCGTCATGGCTCGCGTCGGGGGCGAGTCGTGCCTTGGGCGCCGCAAAGGCGGCCAGCTGGTCGGCGGGCTCCTGCGGGTCGAGGTCGTACAGCGGGCACTCGTCGACGAGTGCGGTGACCGGCATGTCGCCGGCCGGCGCATCGCCGTCGAACACGCGCAGCCGCCCGCTGTCGGTCACCTCGCCGATGGGGGTCGCGCGCGTCTCCCAGCGCCGGCAGACCGCGAGCACCGCGTCCAGCTGCCGCGGTTCCACCACGCACAGCATCCGCTCCTGCGACTCGGAGATCATGATCTCGAAGGGCTCCATCCCGGGCTCGCGCAGCGGCACCTTCGACACGTCCAGGTCGATGCCGACGCCGCCCTTCGACGCCATCTCGCTGGTGCTCGAGGACAGGCCGGCCGCGCCCAGGTCCTGCAGCGACACCAGCAGCTCGGAGTCGACCAGCTCGAGGCAGCACTCGATCAGCTTGCTCTCCTCGAACGGGTCGCCGATCTGCACGGTCGGGCGCTTGGCGTCGCCCTCCTCCAGCTCCGCCGAGGCCAGCACGCTGGCGCCGCCGATGCCGTCCCGGCCGGTGCGCGCGCCGAGCAGCACGATCACGTTGCCGGGTCCCGCGGCGGCGGATCGGATCAGCCGCTCGGCTGGCGCGAGGCCGACGCACATCGCGTTCACGAGGCAGTTCTGCTCGTAGGGCGGCTCGAACACGACCTCGCCGCCGACCGTGGGAACGCCGATCGAGTTGCCGTAGGCGCCGATGCCGGCCACCACGCGCTCCAGCAGGAAGCGCGTGCGCGGCGTGTCGAGGTCGCCGAAGCGCAGCGAGTCGAGCACCGCGACGGGCCGCGCGCCCAGCGCGAAGATGTCGCGCAGGATGCCGCCCACGCCCGTGGCCGCGCCCTGG
>DASRIA010000001.1:0-61573 GCA_035650255.1 Solirubrobacterales bacterium | reverse complement strand
TGGGGCGTCGCCGGACGATTCGGGGAGATTCGACTGACCCGGATCGCTGGGAGCGCACGAGACAAGAACCTCGCGGGCAGCGTCGCCACCCGCACTTCCAGGCTAGCAGGAGCATCTACCATTGGAAACATCGAGGGGCTCCGCCCCACCTGAAGGTCGAGAGCCCCGCAAGCGGGCACCAGACAAATGACGACCCTGAAGCTCACGCCCACCGAGTCGGTGACCGTCCGCAGCGCTGCACCGGACGCGCTCGAGGTCGAGGCCCTGTACGGGCCGGGCGGCTCGCCGCCCCCCAAGCACCTGCACCCGTCACAGGCCGAGCACTTCGAGGTGCTGGAGGGCAGCCTCACCACGCGGGTCGGCGGCCGGGAACGCGTGCTGCAGGCCGGCGACACGCTGGACATCCCCGCCCGGTCCGTCCATCAGATGTGGAATCCGGGATCGAAGCCGGCCCGAGTTGCCTGGCGGACCAGCCCGGCCGGCCGCACCCTGGAGTGGTTCGAGCAGCTGGACAGGCTGCAGCGCGAGGGCCGGGTGCTGAAGAACGGCATGCCGAGCCCCCTGGCCATGTCGGTCCTGCTGACGGAATACCGCGACGTCTTCCGGCTCGCCGGGCCGGACCCGGTGCTGCGCGCCTCCTTCGCGATGCTCGCGCAGGTCGGCCGCCTGCGGGGCTACTCCACGAAGAGGTCGGGGATCAGGTCCGCGTCGGCGCCGCCGTACGAGTAGCGCGACAGGTCCGTCACGCCCTCCTGCGCGAGCACGTCCTCGCACAGGAAGAAGTTGCCGGTGGTCTCGCGGCTCGGCCGGGTGACGACCGCGTGTGCGGCATCGGCGTAGATCTCGGGGCTGCGCGAGCGCGCCATCGCCTCGTCGCCGCCGAGGATGTTCTGCACCGCCGCGGTCGCGATGATCGTGCGCGGCCACAGCGAGTTGAAGGCGATGCCGTCGTCGGCGAACTCCGCCGCCATCCCGAGCGTGCACATGCTCATCCCGTACTTCGCGATCGTGTATGCGGCGTGCGCCTTGAACCACTTGGGGTCCATCAGCAGGGGCGGTGAGAGGGTCAGGACGTGCGGGTTCTCCGCGCGCTTCAGGTACGGGATGCTCGCCTTGCTCATCACGAACGTGCCGCGCGTGTTGATGTCCTGCATCAGGTCGTAGCGCTTCATGTCGAGCGCCTCGGTGCCCGCGAGGTTGATCGCGCTGGCGTTGTTGACGCACACGTCGATGCCGCCGAAGCGGTCCGCAGCCTGCGCGGCGGCGGCCTCCACCTGCTGCTCGTCGCGGATGTCCCCCACGATCGGCAGGGCCTGCCCGCCCGCCTGCTCGATGTCCTCGGCCGCCGTGAAGATCGTGCCCTGGAGCTTGGGATGGGGCTCGGCGGTCTTCGCGATCAGGGCGACGTTGGCCCCGTCGCGAGCGGCGCGAACGGCGATGGCAAGCCCGATTCCGCGGCTCCCGCCGGATATGAAGAGGGTCTTGCCCTCGAGCGAGCGCGCTGTCATTCCGCGCGGACCGTAACACTACGTCCGTGCCTGCGGCCCGAATGCACGATGGCTGGATCTCCTGGCGCGAGGACGGCCCGCACGAGCCCGGCGCGCCGGAAGAGCCCGTGTTGATGATCATGGGACTGGCCGCCTCCTCGCGACTGTGGTTCCGGCTGCTCCCGTGGATCGCGCGCCGGCACCGCGCGATCGTGTTCGACAACCGCGGCACCGGCGACTCCTCGCCGGTGCGCGGGCGGCTGTCGATGCGCGACCTCGCGCACGACGCGCGCGCGGTGCTCGACGACGCCGGGGTGGAGTCGGCACACGTGATCGGCGCCTCGATGGGAGGCATGATCGCGCAGCACCTGGCCCTCGACGATCGCGACCGCGTGCGGTCCCTGACGCTGGCGTGCACCACGGCGGGCGGCCGCAGCGGGATTCCTCCGTGGCGCCTGCTGGGCAGCGCGGCGCTGCGCCCCCTGATCGGGTCGCGCCGCACCTTCCCGATGGTGGCGCCGGTGCTCTATGGGAAGACGACGCTGACCGAACGGCCCGAGCGGGTGCGCGAGGACCTCGAGCGCCGGCTGGAGGACAACACGTCGCCGCTCACGCTGTACTCGCAGATGGGCGCGATCGCGGGTCACGACACCCGCCCGCGCCTGGCGGAGCTGAAGGGATTGCCGACGCTCGTCGTGCACGGCCTCGAGGACTCGCTGGTGCCACCGGACCGCGGGCGGGAGCTGGCCGCGCTAATACCCGGCGCGCAGCACGAGCCGGTCCCGGGCGCCGGCCACCTGCTCACGACGGATGCGGAGGAGCAGGTGGCGCGCGCCATCCTGGCGCACCTCGAGCGGGCCGCGGGCGCGGCCGACGCAGAGCCCGGCTACGCGGCCTGAGCCACGTCGACCGGCGCGGGCTCGAGCGCCAGGCTCAGCACCTCGTCGATCGTCATCACCGGGTGGAACTTCATCTGCTCCCGCACGTCCTCGGGCACGTCCTCGAGATCGCCCCGGTTGCGCTCCGGCAGGATCACGTCGGTGAGCCCCGCCGCGTGCGCGGCCAGCACCTTCTGCTTCAGCCCGCCGATCGGCAGCACCCGGCCCTGCAGGGTCACCTCGCCGGTCATGCCGACGTTGTGCTTCACGGGGCGGCCGCTGAGCAGCGAGGCGAGCGCCGTCGTCATCGTGATGCCCGCGCTCGGCCCGTCCTTCGGGATCGCCCCGGCGGGAACGTGCACGTGGAACTCGTGCTCGTCGAACGCGTCGGGCGCGATGCCGAGCTCGTCCCCGTGGCCGCGCACGTATGAGAGCGCGATTCGCGCCGACTCCTTCATCACGTCACCGAGCTGGCCCGTCAGCACCAGGCCCTCCTTGCCCTTGCCGGGCATCGACGTCGCCTCGATGAACAGCACGTCGCCGCCCGTCCCGGTGACCGACAGCCCGGTCGCCACTCCCGGGACCGCGGTGCGATCCACGGACTCCTGGAAGAAGCGCTGCCGCCCGAGCGCCTTGCGCACGGCTTCGGCGTCGATCGTGACCGGGGCCTGCAGCTCACCCGAGGCCAGCCCGGTCGCCGTCTTGCGCAGCAGCTTGCCGAGCTCGCGCTCGAGGTTGCGCACGCCTGCCTCACGCGTGTAGTCGGACACGATCCTGCGGATCTCCGTGTCGTCGACGGCGACCTCGTCGTCGTGCAGGCCGTTGCGCTTCAGCTGCCGCGGCAGCAGGTAGCCGCGCGCGATCGCCACCTTCTCCTCGGTGGTGTAGCCGTCGAACCGCACGACTTCCATGCGGTCCAGCAGCGGCCCGGGGATGGTCTCGGCCATGTTGGCCGTCGCGATGAACAGCACCTGCGAGAGGTCGAGCTCCACGTCGAGGTAATGGTCGCGGAACGAGTGGTTCTGCGCCGGGTCCAGCACCTCGAGCAGCGCGGACGACGGGTCGCCGCGCCAGTCGGCGCCGACCTTGTCGACCTCGTCGAGCAGGATCACGGGGTTCATCGTGCCCGCGTCGCGAAGTGCCCGGACGAGCCGTCCTGGCAATGCCCCGATGTATGTCCTTCGATGGCCGCGGATCTCGGCCTCGTCGCGCACGCCGCCCAGCGACATCCGGACGAACTCACGGCCGGTTGCGCGTGCGATGGACTCGCCGATCGACGTCTTGCCCGTGCCGGGCGGGCCGATCAGCGTGAGGATCGCGCCGGCGGCGCGCCCCTCTTCGGTCATGCCGCGCTCCTGGCGCAGCTTGCGCACGGCGATGTACTCCGTGATGCGGTCCTTCACGTCCTCGAGGCCGGCGTGGTCGGCGTCCAGCACCTCGCGCGCGTGCACCGGGTCCAGCCGCTCATCGGAGCGCTGCGACCATGGCACGGAGACGAGCCAGTCCAGGTACGTGCGGATCATCGAGGACTCCCCCGATGAGTCGCCCATGCGCTCGAGGCGCGCGAGCTCCTTCTCGGCCTGCTCGCGCACGGCGTCGGGCATGCCCGCCTCGTCGATCTTGGTGCGGTACTCCTCGGCCACGGAGCCCTCGTCCTCGCCGAGCTCCTTGCGGATCGACTCCATCTGCTTGCGCAGGAAGTACTCGCGCTGCTGGCGCTCGGCGCCCTCCTGCACGTCGTCGCGGATCTTGGCCCGCACCTGCAGCTCGGCCAGGCGCTCGCGCTGGAGCTCCAGCGCGCGTCTCAGCCTTTCCGTGACGTCGATCGTCTCGAGCAGCCCGATCTTGTCGCGCAGGCTGAGGTCCGGCGAGTAGCCGGAGGTGTCTGCCAGCGGGCCCGGGCCGGTGATGGAGCGCAGGAACGCGCGGATGCGCGCGTCCGCCCCGCGCAGGTCGAGTATCTCCTCGACCACGGCGCGGTACTCGCGCTGGAGGTCCCGGACCTCCTCGCCCTGGGGCTCGGTGTCGCGATGCAGCGTGACCTCGACCCGGAGGGCCCCGGAGGCGTCGGTGTTGGCCGCTCCCGGCACCCCGCGCGCGACGCCTTCCACGCTGACGGCAGAGCCGCCCCCGGGAATGCGCATGCGGTCGACCACGTCGGCGACGGTGCCGACGCTCGCGAACTCGCCGTCGAGACGGGGGACCAGCAGGACGCGCTCCTCGTCACCGGTCTCGACGGCGATGGTCGCCGACATGCCGGGAAACAGGATCGAGTCGTCGAGGGGTACGAGAATCAGGTTTTCCATGGGGCGCCTTTCGGGTTGAGCACGCAGATCATTATAGGCGGCAACGATTTGTTTCTATAACGATGTGCCGCTAACATGGCGCCGATGACGAAAACCGCCGCAACCGCCCCGGGAACCGTGCTCCTGCTCGCCCGGCTCGCGCGCACGGCGGGCTACCGGCTCGGCGAGGCGCTCGCGGCGATGCAGATGCGCACCCACGAGTTCCCCGTCCTCAACCACCTGGCCGAGTCCGGCCCGGTGTCCCAGCAGGAGCTGGGCGTGGCCCTGCGCATCAACCCGAGCAACCTGGTGGGCCTCCTCGACGTGCTCGAGGCCGACGGCCTCCTGGTGCGCGCCCGCGACCGGGAGGATCGCCGCCGGCACCTCGTGGAGCTCACGCGCGCCGGCCGTCAGCGGCTGGCCAAGGCCTGGCACGCTGCCGAGGCGACCGAGCGCGAGCTGCTGGCACCCCTGTCTCCGGCCGAGCGCGAGCAGCTCCAACTGTCGCTCAAGCGCCTGGTCGGGCACAGTTGCAGCGGGCGGCGATGCTGACCGAACCCGGCGTGGTCGACCGCCGGCGGATGCTGGCGCTGTTCAAGCCCTACCGGCGCCGTCTTGCGTCGGTGCTCTTCCTGATCCTGATCTCCGCCGCGCTCGGGATGGTGTCCCCCTTCCTGCTGCGCGCGGTGCTCGACGACGCCATCCCGCAGAACGACACCGGGCTCCTCGGGATGCTGGTCGCCGGCATGATCGGCATCGCGATCGCGACGGGGGCGCTCGGCGTCGCGCAGACGCTGCTCTCCAACACCGTCGGCCAGCGCGTCATGCACGACCTGCGCGCGGCCGTCTACCGGCATCTCCAGCGGCTGTCGCTGGCCTTCTTCACGCAGACGCGCACGGGCGAGATCCAGTCGCGGATCGCAAACGACATCGGCGGCGTGCAGACCGTCGTGACCAGCACCGCCACCTCGATCGTCTCGAACGTGACGACGGTCCTGGCCGCCACGGTGGCGATGTTCCTGCTCGACTGGCGGCTCGCGCTCGCAGCGCTCGGCCTGCTGCCCTTCTTCGTATGGCTCACCCGCCGCGTGGGCGAGGAGCGGCGGCGCATCACCGCGACTCGCCAGGACCGGCTCGCCGACATGTCCTCCCTGGTCGAGGAGTCCCTGTCCGTGTCGGGAATCCTGCTCGGCAAGACGATGGGCCGCTCGCCGGAGCTCACCGAGCGGTTCGAGCGCGAGTCGGCGGCGCTTGCGGACGTCGAGGTCCGCTCGCGCATGGCCGGCCGCTGGCGGATGGCGTCGGTGCAGATGAGCTTTGCCGCGATGCCGGCGCTGATCTATCTGTTCGCCGGCCTCACCATCGCGGGCGGCGGCGGCGCGATCACGATCGGGACGCTGGTCGCGTTCACGACTCTCCAGACCCGCCTCTTCTTCCCGGTGCAGTCGCTCCTGTCGGTCGGCGTCGACGTGCAGGCCTCGCTCGCGCTGTTCGAGCGGGTCTTCCACTACCTCGACCTCCCGATCGACATCGAGGAGCGCGACGGCGCAACCTCCCTGCAGCCCGCGCAGCTGAACGGATCGGTCAGGTACGAGGGTGTGGGCTTCCGGTACGCGGACGAGGGCCCCTGGACCCTGCGCGACGTGGACCTCGACATACCGGCGGGAACGACGCTCGCGCTGGTGGGCGAGACCGGGTCGGGTAAGACCACCCTCGCCTACCTGTTGGCGCGGCTGTATGACGTCCGCGAGGGCCGGGTGACGATCGACGGCGTGGACGTGCGCGACATCACCCATGCCTCGCTTGCGGCCGTGGTCGGAGTCGTGTCGCAGGAGACCCACCTCTTCCATGCGTCGATCGCCGACAACCTCAGGTTTGCGAAGCCTGGTGCTACCGACGCCGAGCTGGAGCATGCTGCACGCGCCGCGCAGATCCACGACCTGATCGCGCGCCTGCCCGACGGATACGAGACGGTCGTGGGCGAGCGCGGCTACCGGTTCTCGGGCGGCGAGAAGCAGCGCATCGCGATCGCGCGCACGATCCTGCGCGACCCGCCGATACTCGTGCTGGACGAGGCGACCAGCGCACTCGACACCGAGACCGAGCGCGCCGTGCAGGCGGCGCTCGACGAGCTCGCCCGTGGCCGCACGACCGTCGCGATCGCGCACCGCCTGTCGACCATCCGCGACGCGGAGCAGATCGCGGTGCTGGACCGCGGCCGCGTGGTGGAGCTGGGCGACCACGACGAGCTGATGGCGGCCGGCGGCCGGTACGCGGCGATGGTCGAGGTCCAGGGCGGGGAGCTGGCGCCGGCGTAGGCAGGTCAGGTGAGAGCACGTGGGGCTGTAGTACGACCCCAGACGCAATCAGCTGCTGGGGCCCAGCTCCGGCTGATGTCGCTGCAGGTGGGCGTCGATCGTCTCGCGGACCCAGCGCTGCGTCTCCTGATCGGCCATCCGGTAGCGCGCGAGCAGCTCCTGCTGGCGCTCCAGGGGCAGGCCCGCGATCACCCAGCGCACGGCGAACCGCTCGAACAGCATCTCGGTGCGGCGGCGCCACAGGTCGTCGGCCGATGCGGCCGCGCCGCCCGCCCGCTCGGCCAGCTTCGCGACCGTGCCCGCGGACACGGACTCGCGCAGGGTGAGGACGTTCCCGTCCGCGTCCGTGTAGTCGACGGTCGGCACCGGTGCGCGCGCGGGACGGCGGCGCTTCTTGGCCATCAGCCGGCGGCCGGCGCCTGCTCCGCATCCGCGGCGGCAAACCGCCGCAGGCCGTCGCGCACCCAGTCCGGCACGTCCGTGCTCTTCCACGTCTGCGCGTCCACGCACACGTGGCGGAGCCGGCCTTCGACGAGCAGCTCGCCGTCGCGCATCACGTCGATGCGCGTCGTGATGCTCGTCGTCCCGAGGCGCTCGACCTGCGCCTGGAGGGACAGCACGTCGTCGAACCGCGCCGGCGCGCGGAAGCGGGCGTTGGCCTCCGCCACGACCGCATCGATGCCCCGCTCGACCATGTCCTGCCACGGGCCGATCGCCTCCCGCCACAGCTCGGTGAAGGCGACGTCGAAGTACAGGAAGTAGTTCGCGTTGAACACGATCTGCTGCGGGTCGCATTCGCCGTAGCGGACGCGCAGCTCGTGGACGAAAGGAGGGCTCACGCGCGGGATGGTATTCGCCTGCCGTCGTGGGACACTGACGCCATGTGCTTGGCCCCGCCCCGAACGGGTAAGAGGCACGTCTAGGGCAGTGAACGGGCAGCCGTCCAACTCGTACCTGATCTGCACCACGCCGCGCAGCGGTAGCACGCTGCTGTGCGAGCTCCTCACGAAGACGGGCATCGCGGGCCGGCCGGACGAGTACTTCCAGCAGCTGCGCTCCACGGGAATGCCGATGACGCCCCGCGACTATCTCGCGGGCGTGGCCGCCGACATCATCCCGCCCGAGGATCGCATCGGGGAGCTGGAGCAGCACAACCTGTTCGACCCGCACCGCTTCTGCGACTTCGCGGAATACCTCAACTGGGTGCGGCAGACGGCCACCACCTCCAACGGCGTGATGGGCGCAAAGATCATGTGGCCGTACATCGCCGGCCTGGTCGACGGGCTCTCGACGATCCCGGGCAACGACCCTGCGATGTCCCCTCACGACCTGCTCCAGAAAGCATTCCCACGCCTGCGTTACGTGTGGTTGCGCCGGATGGACAAGGTGCGCCAGGCCGTGTCGCTGTGGCGTGCGATCCAGACGTGGCACTGGCGCACGGACGCCGCCGCCGCGACCCAGGAGAACCGCGGTCGGGCCGTGGGGCCGCGGCTGCGATACAGCTTTGAGGCGATCGACCATCTGCGCAGGCAGCTGATCGCATCCGATCGCGCCTGGGAGATCTACTTCGAGGGCACCGGCATCCAGCCCCTCACCCTGACCTACGAGGAGTTCACGCAGGACCTGCACGATGCGGTGACGCGGATACTCGGGCACGTGGGCGTCCGCTACCCCGCCGGGGCTCAGTACGGCGAGCCGTGCACTGCACGCCAGGCCGACGACACCTCGGAGCGATGGGTGTCCGAGTTCAGGGGCGACTTCGCCCATGTCCCTGCCGTCAGCTGAGCATGGCGGACGGCTCCCGGCCCAACATCGTCTACCTGCACTCGCACGACACCGGCCGTTACGTGCAGCCGTACGGGTACGGAGTGCCGACGCCCAGCATCCAGCGCCTTGCCGAGGAGGGCGTCCTGTTCCGGCAGGCCTTCTGCGCAGCGTCGACCTGCTCGGCCAGCCGCGCCTGCCTGCTGACCGGCCAGTACGCGCACACGAACGGCATGCTCGGCCTCGCCCACCGCGGCTGGTCGCTGAACGACTACAACCACCACATCGTGCACACGCTGCACGACATCGGCTACCACTCCGTGCTGATCGGCGAGCAGCACATCTCGAAGCGCCCGGACGTGATCGGCTACGACCAGGTGATCAAGATCGCGACCACCCGGGCCAGCGACGTCGCGCCCGTCACGATCGACGTGCTGCGCGACCCCCCCGGCCGCCCGTTCTTCCTGTCCGTCGGGTTCTTCGAGACCCACCGCGAGTTCTTCCACCCGAGCGCGGAGGAAGAGCGCTACGTCCTCCCCCCGCCCAACCTGCCGGACACTCCCGAGACGCGCGCAGACATGGCCGCGTTCGTCGCCAGCGCGCGCTCGCTGGACGAGGGAGTCGAGGCGGTGATCGACTCGCTCGACTACCTCGGCCTGGCCGACGACACCCTCGTCATCTGCACGACCGACCACGGGATCGCCTTCCCGGGTGCGAAGACCACGCTCACGGACCGTGGCATCGGCGTGTTCCTGATCCTGCGCGGCCCCGGCGGCCTGCGCGGCGGCCAGGTGGTCGACGGCCTCGTGTCGCACATCGACCTGTTCCCGACGATCTGCGAACTGCTCGAGATCGAGCAGCCGCCCTTCCTGCAGGGGGAGTCCATGATGCCGCTCGTGCGTGGTGAGCGCCGCGCGATCCGCGACGCCGTGTTCGCCGAAGGGACCTACCACGCGGCCTACGAGCCCCAGCGCGCCGTGCGCACCGACCGGTGGAAGTACATCCGGCGCTTCGACGAGCGCACCACGCCGGTCGTCGTGAACACGGACGACAGCCCGAGCAAGGACCTCTGGATGAGGGCTGGGTGGGCCGAGCAGGTCCTCGCCCGCGAGCAGCTCTACGACCTGCTGTTCGACCCGAACGAGGCGCGCAACCTGGCGGACGAGCCCGCGGCGCAGGCAGTGAGGACTGAGATGCACGCCATGCTCGAGCGCTGGATGGAGGAGACCGGCGACCCGTTGCTGGAGGGACCGGTCGCGCCGCCCCCGGGCGCCGAGTACAACGACCCGGATCAGCTCTCGCCCGGCGAGCCGACCCACATGACGAAGCCGGCGACCACCTGAATCCGGGCACCTTTCCCTGGACCGCCGCACCGACGGAGCGTGACCGCGCTTCGTACGCCGACGCGGCGCCGGTCTCGTTCTGGCTCGACTCCGGCGATCAGCCCGCGCGCTGCCCGCCGCTGGAGGTGCGGACGGATGCCGACCTCGTGATCGTCGGCGGAGGGCTGAGCGGACTGTGGGCGGCGATCCAGGCGAAGGAGGACGATCCCGCACGCGACGTCGTGCTGCTGGAAGCCGATGCGATCGCGCACGGGGCGACCGGGAACAGCGGCGGCTTCGTCTCCTCCTCGCTGACGCACGGCCTCCGCAACGGGCTGGCGCGGTTCCCCGGCGAGATGCCCGTGCTCGAGCGGCTGGGCCGCGAGAACCTCGACCAGACCGTCGCGGCGCTCGCCCGGTACGGCATCGAGTGCGACCTCGTGCCGGGCGGGGAGATGACGGTGGCGCTGGAGCCCCACGAGGAGGCGTGGCTGGAGGAGGAGGCTGCGCAGCTGCGGCGCTTCGGCCACGACGCGACCCTGCTGGACACCGACGCGGTGCGGGCCGAGGTGAGCTCGCCGCTCTACCGCGCGGGCCTGTGGCTGCGCAGCGGCGGCGGGACACTCCACCCGGCGAAGCTCGCCTGGGGGCTCGGTCGCGCCGCCCTGGAGCTCGGCGTGCGCATCTTCGAGCACTCCCGCGTGACCGGACTGCTCCGGGCCGGTGGCGGGCTGCGCGTCTCCACCACGACCGGTCAGGTGGACGCGCGGGGAGCGGTGCTGACGACGGGCGCCTTCCGCTCGCCGGTGCGCGCCGTCCGCCGGCGGATCGTGCCGGTCTGGGACTACGTGCTGGTGAGCGAGCCGCTGGACGCCGCCCGCCGCGCATCGCTCGGCTGGGCGAACCACCAGGGAGTCAGCGACGCCGGCAACCAGTTCCACTACTACCGGCTCACCGCGGACGACAGGATCTTGTGGGGCGGCTACGACGCCGTCTACAAATTCGGCAACGCCGTGGGACCGCAGTTGAGCCAGCGCGATGCGTCGTTCGCCCGGCTCGCGCGCCACCTCTTCACGACGTTCCCGCAGCTCGAAGGCCTGCGCTTCACCCATCGCTGGGGCGGCCCGATCGACACATGCAGCCGCTTCTTCGCGTTCTTCGGCACC
Source organism: Solirubrobacterales bacterium (assembly GCA_035650255.1). GTDB lineage: Bacteria > Actinomycetota > Thermoleophilia > Solirubrobacterales > JBBDJG01 > DASRIA01. The sequence goes on along the minus strand of DASRIA010000001.1, from coordinate 50,353 downwards.
TCGCACGGCGGGCGCGTCGCATACGCCGCCGGGCACACGGGCCTCGGGATCGGCGCGAGCCGCTTCGGCGCGCGCATGGCGCTCGACCTGCTGGCCGGCCGCCGCACAGAGGCGACGCAGCTGCGCGCCACGCGTACGCAGCCGCTGCCATTCCCGCCCGAGCCGTTGCGCTGGGCAGTGATCGAGCTGACTCGCAACCGGCTCGCCGCCGCCGACCGCAACCGGGGCCGGCGCGGCGCGTGGCTGCGACTGCTGGACCGGCTCGGGCTCGGCTTCGACAGCTAGCCGCGGCGCGGCCGCCGCGGATAGACTCGCTGCGCGATGGCCGAGTTCAGCTCCGCCAAGGAGTTCCGCGAGGTGATGGACAAGGTGTTCACGATCATGAGCACCGACCCCGAGATGGGCCCGCAGCTGCGCGACGCCCGCGTGCCGCAGCGCTTCGAGTTTCCCGACCAGGACGCGGTCGTGAACATCACCTACGACGACTCGGGCGGGGAGCAGAACCTGCGCTGGGTCTGGTCCGACGAGGTCGACTGGAAGCCGCAGGTCGAGATGACCATGAACTCGGACGTCGCCAACAAGTACTTCCAGGGCAAGGAGAACGTGCCCATGGCGCTCGCCCGCCGGCGCATCAAGAGCGGCGGCGACGTGAAGGCCGCCCTGAGGCTGATCCCGATCACGAAGCCCGTGTTCGAGCAGTACCGCGCGATGGTCGAGCGCGACTACCCGCACCTCGTTGTCTGACCGGCTCGTCACGGTCGAGCCGCGCGGCAACGTCGCGGTCGTCCGGATCGACCGGCCTCCGGCGAACGCGATGAATCCGGCGCTCCTCGAGGAGGTGATCGGGGTCAGGGAGGAGCTGGAGGCCGACGCCGTGGTGCTGACGGGCCGCGACGGCTTCTTCTCGGCGGGTCTCGACCTGAACCTGGTGCCCACGCTCGATCCCGCGGGACAGGCGGAGATGATCATGGCGATCAACCGCATGGTGGCGGCCTGGTACGGGTTCGACCGTCCCGTCGTCGGGGCGGTCAACGGCCACGCGATCGCCGGCGGCATCGTGCTCGCCATGTGCGCGGACTACCGCGTCGGCTCGACACAGGGCAAGCTCGGCCTGACCGAGGCGCGCGTGGGCGTGCCCTACCCCGCGAACGCGCTGGCGGTCGTGACGGCGGAGCTGTCGCCGCCGGCCGCCCGCTACCTGGTCCTGCGGGCTCATCTGGTGGACCCGCCGGAGGCGCTCGCGCTCGGCCTCGTGGACGAGCTGGCCGAGCCGGCCGAAGTGCTGGAGCGGGCGCTTGCGATGGCCGCCGAGCTGGGCGACATGCCCTCGGATGCCTACGCCACCGTCAAGCGGCAGCTGCGGGGCCCGGCGCTGGCCGCGATGCGGCAGGTCGTCGAGTCGGGCACCGATCCCCTGGCCCAGGGCTGGCTGTCGGCCGAGACGGGCTCGGCAGCGACAGCCGCCATGGACAGGAAGGGCTGAGGCGCAGCGCGCCCCAGCCCTTGTCCGTCAGCTGACCTAGAGCTTCAGCCGGATCTTGCGCTTGGCGCTGGACGCGCCGGTGCCGTCGGTCGCGACGACCGTGACGGTCGCGGTGACCTTCTTGCCGCGGCGCAGCGCACGGCGGATGGCACGCATCTTCTTGCCCTTGAGCTTGATGCGCAGCGTCACCACCTTGCCCTGTGCAGCCTTGGCCGACGTGCCCCGGAGCTTCAGCGTCTTGCTGGCACCGGGCAGCGACACCTTCGCCGTCGCCTTCAGCGTGCACGCGGCCACGCAACCGCCGTGGACCTCGATCGAACGGTGGCCCGTGAGGTGCTGCGTGCGGGCTGCCGCGACGATCAGGACCGGCCCCGTCGGACCCGCCGACGGCAGGTTCACCGAAGGCGTCGTCGTCGGGGTGGTCGTCTTCGGCGCGGGCGTGCCCGTGCCGGGACCGGGGCCGGGGCCCGGGTCGACGACCGTGTTGTCGGTCACCGTGATCACGAGATCCGCGGTGCTGAACGCGCCGCTCGGGTCCGTGACCTTCAGCGTCACCGTGTAGGTGCCGGGCGTCGTGTAGGTGAACGCCGGCTGGGCCGCCGTGGAGTCGTCGAGGAAGTTGTCCCCGTCGAGGTCCCAGGCGTAGGTGAGCGCGTCGTTGTTCGCGTCCGTCGAGCCGAGCCCGCTGAACGTGACCGCCAGCGGCGCCTTGCCCGACGTCACGTTCGCAGACGGAACCGCGACCGGGGCCTGGTTCACCACCGTGTAGCGGATGCGCTGGATCGTGTCCGTGCTCTGGTCGATGTACAGCAGGTCGCCCGACGGGGTGACCTCGAGGTCCGTCGCCCGCATCGCCATGCCGGCGAACGGGACCACGCCACCCTTCTTCGGGATGCCGTTTGCGTCGGGCAGGAGCGCCCAGATGCAATTGCGCAGGCGGTCCGCGAAGAACAGCGCGTTCCTGTACATCGGCGGGAAGTTGCCTCCCGCCTCGGGGTAGAACTCGAGGCCCGAGAGCGTGCTGCCGGGCCGCGCGTCGTTGCCCGTGCAGTTCTCCTCCGGGTGGATCTCCAGCTCGTGGTCGTAGGCCCAGAAAGGCGCCCTCAGGTTGAGCTTGTCCGAGTACAGGTTCTCGCACATGTGCAGGTTCTGGAGGTCGCTCTGCTCGCGCTTCGCGTCGTTCTCGTAGCAAGGCCAACCGAAGTTGAGCTTGGTCGAGCTCGGCGTCACGCGGTGGAACTCCTCCCAGTACCCGCCGCCGCGGTCGGCAACCCAGATGTCGTTCGTGCCAGGCCGGATCGCAAGCCGCGTGGCGTCACGCAGCCCGTAGGCGATGATGCGCTTGGCGTTCGCGTCGGTTCCGTTCGTCTGCACCGGGGCACCCGTCGCCGGGTCGATCCGGATCACTGACCCGGACAGGCCGGTCGCATCGCTGGTCGTGCGCACGTCCTGTGCCCGCAGCCGGCCGCCTTCCGACGACGGACGCGTGAGCGAGGCACCAACCCCACCGGGCGGGTCACCACAGGGGTTCTTCGGAGATCCCGACTGACCCCAGTCCCAGAACTGCGACGTGGAGCCGTCGCTTGCCGAGGCGATCAGCTTGCCGTCCTTGTCGAACGCGAGCCCGCCGCCGCCGTGACCGGCGAACTGCTGGCAGAAGTCCTCCACCAGCACCTTCTCCGAGCCGGTGATGACCTCCCCCGCGACTTGGAGCCGCGAGATGCGCGATCCCACCGGGCAGTTGTCGACCCAGCCGATCGTCTGGATGCCGGGCTTGTCGAGGTCGCCGTCCTGCGCGTCGAACGTCTCCGGGCACGCGTCGAAGGACCCACCGCCGTACACCGGCGGGGTGCCGCCGAGCGGTGCGTCCATCGTGTAGTACACGTACACGTAGTTGTTCCCGGTGGTGCCGAACTTCGGGTCCGTCACGATCGACAGCAGACCGCGCGAGCCGAAGTTGTGCACCTTGGTGCGCAGATCGGCGAACAGCGTGGGCGTCGTGTCGTCGACGCTGCTGTACGTCCTGATGAAGCCGGTCTTCTCGGCCACGAACACACGCCCGTTGGGCGCGATTGCGATGTCCTGCGGCTTGCCGACACCGGGGAGCACGGTGGTCTCCTCGAATCCTGCCGGTAGCGTCGATGCGCCCGCGCCGGACGGCACGAGCATGCCCACGATGGCCGCGCACAGCAGCGCGACGACCAACCGGGCGGCTCCAAGTCCCCTGCGTGACATTGGTCCTCCCTGACTTGTCTATGAGGTTGTGGCGCCAGCGGGGGCGCCGCTTACGAATCCAATGTCAGGGTAGGCAAGGAAATGCATTCGCGCTCATAAATGTTGCGCGGTGTCCGGCAGCGACTAGCATTCGCGCGTGGCAGGGGACGCCTCCTCCACCTCGCGCACGTCCGCTTCGTCGGTCGAATACCGCAACGTCGTGAAGCGCTATCCCGGGCAGGCCGAGCCCGCGATCAGCGACCTCTCGCTGACCGTGCCGGCAGGTGAGATCTGCGTGCTGGTCGGCCCTTCCGGCTGCGGCAAGACCACGGCCCTGCGGCTCGCGAACCGGATGATCGAGCTGACCCAGGGAGACATCCTGATCGACGGCACCAGCATCAAGTCGCGGGCCGCGGCCGAGCTGAGGCGCGGCATCGGATACGTGATCCAGCAGATCGGGTTGTTCCCGCATCTCACGATCGGCGAGAACGTCGGCGTCGTGCCGAAGCTGCTGGGCTGGGACAGGAAGCGCATCGACGCGCGCGTGGACGAGCTGCTGGAGCTGACGTCGCTGGGCAGCGAGCTGCGCGACCGCTACCCCGCGCAGCTGTCCGGCGGCCAGCGCCAGCGCGTGGGCGTGGCGCGCGCCCTGGCTGCCGATCCGCCGCTGATGCTGATGGACGAGCCCTTCGGCGCGGTCGACCCCATCAACCGCGAGCGGCTGCAGAACCAGTTTCTGCGCCTGCAGTCCGAGATCCGCAAGACGATCCTGTTCGTCACCCACGACATCGACGAAGCGATCAAGATGGGCGATCGCGTCGCCGTGCTCCGAAAGGGGGGTGTGCTGGCGCAGTACGCGACCCCCGAGGAGCTCCTGATGAGTCCCGCGGACGAGTTCGTCGAGGACTTCGTGGGCGCCGACCGCGCGCTGAAGCGGCTCTCGCTGCTGCGCGTGCGCGACATCGACCTGTGGAAGGCACCGCTCGTGCGAGTGGGCGAGCCGACCGCGCGCGCCCGGGCCGCGATCGCCGAGGCGGACCTGCCCTACCCGATCGTCGTCGACGCCGGCGGCCGGCCGCTGGGATGGATGTCCGAGCGCGACCTGGCACGCGAGACGGTGCCCGACCGCCCCGACACAGCGCCCGACCCCATACTCGAGCTCGAGGACGTGCTGCGCGACGCGCTCTCGGACCTGCTGCGGTCGGACACGCAGTACGGACCGGTGGTGGACGGGAACGGCGCCGTCGTCGGCGTCCTGTCGGTCGAGATCATCTCCGAGTTCCTGAACTCACCGGAGGCCACGATGCACCTGACGCCCGCGGCCGAGCGCGCCTGACCGTGATGCACCTCGCCGACGCGGCGCCCGTGCTGGGCCAGGTCGAGATCCGCGACCGCTCGGAGGCCAGCTGCATCTCGGAGAACAAGCTCTGCCCGGGCTGGATCGTGGACAACTTCGACCGCTACACCGATCCGCTCGCGCAGCACCTGTATCTGACGGTGACCTCTGTCGTGATCGGCTTTGTGATCGCGTTCGCACTGGCCCTGATCGCGCGCCGCCGGCGCTGGCTGGTGGGCCCGATCGTCGGCTTCACCGGCGTGCTGTACACGCTGCCCAGCCTGGCCGTCTTCTTCCTGCTGCTGCCGATCACCGGGCGCGGCTCGACCACGGCGATCATCGCCCTCACCGCCTACACGCTGCAGATCATCTTCCGCAACATCGTGCTGGGCCTGCAAAACGTCCCGGAGGAGGCGCGCGACGCCGGTCGCGGAGTCGGCCTCACCGATCGCCAGCTCCTGTGGCGGGTCGAGCTGCCGCTCGCGATCCCCGACATCGTCGCGGGCCTGCGCATCGCCACGACCAGCACCGTCGGGCTCGCGACGCTGGCGGTGTTCGCAGGCGCCGGCGGGCTCGGCGAGCAGATCATCTCCGGGAGCAACATCACCTTCAAGACCGGCGTGGTCGCGGCCGGCGGGCTCGCCGTGCTCCTCGCTTTCGCGCTTGACGTGATCCTGCTCGGCGTGCAGCGGGTGCTCACGCCCTGGCGGAGGGTGCAGCCGGCATGATCGAGATCGCAGGGGTGGTGTCCGACTTCGGCGACGCGCTCGACTTCATCTTCAGCACCCGTGAGGCACAGACCGGAGGCGTCGAGGTCGGCGGGCTGTCCGAGGTCTGGGAGTTCACCTGGGAGCACCTGAAGGTGAGCTTTGCGGCCATCGGAGTGGCTTGCGCGATCGCCGTGCCCGTCGGGCTGGCGCTCGGACATGCGGGAAAGGGCGAGCTGCTCGCGATCAGCCTCTCCAACGTCGGCCGGGCGGTGCCCAGCCTGGCGCTGATCGCGTTCTTCGTCGCGTATATCGGGGTCGGGTTCACCAACGTGATGCTCGCCCTGGTGCTGCTCGCGATTCCCCCGATCCTCACGAACACGTACGTGGGCGTGCGCCAGGTCGACCGGGAGGTGATCGACGCGGGGAAGGGCATGGGCCTGAGGCCGCACCAGGTCGTGCAGAGGATCGAGCTGCCCCTGGCGCTGTCCTCGATCTTCGGCGGCATCCGGACGTCGGCCGTGAACGTGGTCGCGACCGCCACGATCGCGCCCCTCGCCGGGGTGCTGACGCTGGGCGACTACATCCTCAGCGCCAACGTATACGGGCCCGACGGCCGCCTCGCGGGCGCGATGCTGGTCGCGGTGCTGGCGCTCACCGTGGAGCTGGTCTTCGCTGCCATCCAGCGTGCGGTCGAGCCGCGCGGCTTGCAGACCACGACGTAGCGGTTAGGCTCCCCCCGTCCTACTGCGGCACAGCCCCCCGAACAGGAGACACTCAAGATGAGACGCGGTCACCCCCTCCTTGCCCTGCTCGCTGCCTTTTTCGTCCTCGCGTCCACACTCGCGCTGGCAGCGTGCGGCGACGACGACAGCTCGTCGGGCGACGGCGGCTCCGGCGACGCCACGGCGATCGAGCGGAACGCCGACAACGCCGACACGACCATCACGGTCGGGTCCAAGAACTTCACCGAGCAGTTCATCCTGGGCGAGATCTACGCCCAGGCGCTCGAGGCAGCCGGGTACCGGGTGCGCAAGGACCTGAACCTCGGCTCGGAGCAGATCGCGCTGCGCGCGCTCAAGGGCGGCGACGTGGACGGCTACCCCGAGTACACGAGCACCGCGCTCACCTCGTTCTTCGACGTGCAGCCACAGGACATCCCGAAGGACCCGGAGCAGGCGGTCACCGATGCGCAGAGCGACTTCGAGCGGGAGGGCCTGGTGGCCTACGCGCCGACGCCGTTCACCAGCGCAAATGCGGTCGGGGTCCTGAAGAGCAAAGCCGAGGAACTGGGCGTCACCAAGGTGTCGGACCTCGAAGGCAAGTCGGAGGACCTGACCCTCTACGGCTCACCGGAGTGCCGGCAGCGGGTGGACTGCCTCGTCGGGCTCCAGGAGAACTACGGCCTGCGGTTCAAGAAGTTCACGCCCGTCGACATCGGACTGCGCTACGACGTGCTGGACAAGGGCCAGGCCGACCTCTCGATCATCTTCACGACCGACGCGCAGCTCTCCACGCGCGACGACGTGATCACGCTCGAAGACGACAAGCAGGTGTTCCCACCGGGGAACGTGACGTTCGTGGCGAGCAAGGAGACGGCCGACGCGGCCGGCCCGGACCTGAAGACGACCGTCGAGTCCGTGCAGGAAGGGCTGACCGAGCGCGTGATGCAGGAGCTGAACGCGCGGGTCGACGTCGACCGCGAGGAACCAAGTGCGGTGGCGCGCGCGTACCTGCGTGAGGCCGGTTACATCCAGTAGTTCTCAGGCCGGATTTGGCGGGTACTCCTCCGGACGCAAGCGATATCCGGAGGAGTGCCCGATGCCAAGCAAGAGCGCCAACGTCAAGAACGAGAAGCAGTACGAGGGCCTGAAGAAGAAGGGGATGTCGAAAGAGCGCGCGGCCCGCATCGCGAACTCGCCGGGAGCCTCGAGCCGCGGCGGCAAGGCGAGCGGCAGCGGCACTCGGCGCTCAAATTCGAGCCAGGGCGGAACCACCGCGCAGAAGAAGGAAGCCGGCCGCAAGGGCGGCAAGGCAGCCGCCAGGAAGAGCTAGCGCCGGCAGGGCCGGCAGCGCCGGACGCGCCGGGGCAATAGGATCGGCGCGCCTTGGCGCCCTCGGTCCGCGACGCTTCGTACGAGCTGCTGCGCGAGCACGGCCTGACGACCGTGTTCGGCAACCCCGGGTCGACGGAGCTGCCGTTCCTGTCGGCGTTTCCGCCGGACTTCCGGTACGTCCTCGGTCTCCAGGAGGCCATCGTGGTCGGCATGGCCGACGGTTACGCGCAAGCGAGCGGGCGGCCCACGCTCGTCAACCTGCACACGGCGCCCGGCGTCGGCAACGCGATGGGCGCGCTCTTCAACGCGCGTGAGAACAAGTCCCCGCTCGTCGTCACCGCCGGCCAGCAGGTGCGCGCGATGATGACCATCGAGGCGCTGCTAACCAACCGCGACGCGACCACGCTGCCGCGCCCGGTCACGAAGTGGAGCTACGAGCCGCCCCGGCCGCAGGACGTGCCGGCCGCCCTCGCGCGCGCTTTCCACGTATCCGCAACGTCCCCGCGCGGGCCGGTGTTCGTGTCGATCCCGATGGACGACTGGTCGGCCGAGGCCGACGAGCAGGTCAGCCGACCGGTGACGGGGCGCCGCGTGGACGGCCGCACGGCGCCCGACCCCGCAGCGCTGGCCGAGCTCGCCCGGCGGCTCGGGGCGGCGTCCAACCCGGTCCTCGTGGCGGGCCCCGACATCGACGCGAGCGGCGCATGGGACACCGCGGTCGCGCTTGCCGAGCGGTGCCGGCTGCCGGTGTGGTCGACTCCGGCGTCGGGGTCCGGGCGGCTCGGGTTTCCCGAGAACCACCCCCAGTTCCAGGGAACCCTCCCACCGGCAATCGCACCGGTCGCGCAGACCCTCGAGGGCCACGACCTGGTGCTGGTGGCAGGCGCCGCGGTGTTCACGTACTACCCGTACATCGCGGGGCCCTTCCTGCCCGACGGCGCCGCGCTCGTGCAGCTGACCAGCGACCCCGACGAGGCGGCGCGCGCGCCCGTCGGCGACGCGATCCTCGGCGACGTGGCCCTGGCGCTGTCCGGCCTGCTGGAGCAGGTGCCCGCGGCCGATCGCCCGGCGCCGCCGTCGCGGCCGGATCCGGAGCCGCCGCCCGACTCGGATCCCATCACGGCGACTGCGGCCGCCGCCGCGCTGGCGGAGGTCTTCCCGGACAACGGCATCATCGTGAACGAGGCGCCGTCCAGCGTGCTCGCGTTCCGGAACCAGGTGCGGCTGGGGCGGTCGGGCAGCTACTTCTTCGGCGCGGGCGGAGGCCTCGGTTACGGCCTGCCGGCGGCGATCGGCGTCCAGCTCGCGCAGCCCGAGCGCCCGGTCGTGGGCGTGATCGGCGACGGCTCGATGCAGTACGCGATCGCCGCGCTGTGGAGCGCGGTCGCATACGAGGTCCCGCTCACGGTGCTCGTGCTGCGCAACGAGGAGTACGCGATCCTGAAGTGGTTTGCGGAGTTCGAGGGCGAGATGGGCGCGCCCGGGCTCGACGTCGCCGGACTCGACAGCGTCGCGATCGCATCGGGATACGGGATGCGCGCCCGGCGGGTCGAAGGGTCCGGCGAGCTGCGCAGCGCGCTGGCCGACGCGATCTCGTCCGGCACGCCGGAGCTGATCGAGGTCCGCATCGCGCCCGGCATGTCGCTCGGGTAACTCACGGTGGCGCTGCTCCAGCCGGACGTGACGCGAATCGCTCCGGAGGCGCCCTCCCCGGAGCTGGACCGCGTGCCCGACTCGCTGGCCGGCGGCACGCCGGAGCCCCTCCGCAGCGACCTGGTGGCGCTGCTCGGCGCGGACCGCGTGCTCGCGCGCGTCTCGGACCTGGTGCGCTATGCCTCCGACGCCAGCCCCTACCGCCTGATCCCGAAGTCCGTCGTGATGGCGCACGACGTCGACGACGTCGTGCAGGTGATGGAGTACGGGCGCCGCACCGGGGTGCCGATCACGTTCCGGGCGGCGGGCACGAGCCTGAACGGCCAGGCTCAGGGCGACGGCGTGATGGTGGACGTGCGCCGCCACTGGCGCGGCGTGCAGGTCGAGGACGGCGGTGCCCGCGCGCGGGTGCTGCCCGGCACGCTGCTCGGAAACGTGAACGCGATCCTGGCCGAGCACGGACGGCGGCTGGGCCCCGACCCCGCCTCCACCGACATCGCCACGGTCGGCGGAGTGGTCGCCAACAACTCGGGCGGCATGCGATGCGGCGTCGTGCACGACTCCTACCGCACCGTGAGCGCGCTCACGTTCGCACTCCCCTCGGGAACGGTGATCGACACTGCGGCCCCGGGCGCCGAGGCCATGTTCGCGGCTCGCGAGCCGGAGCTGGCCCGCGGTCTGGAGCAGATTCGAGACGAGATCCGCAGCGACTCCGCGCTCGCGGACCGCATCCGGCGCAAGTTCGAGATCAAGAACACGATGGGCTACCGGCTGATCGCGTTCCTGGAGGCCGATTCGCCGCTGGAGATCTTCCGCCGCCTGATCGTGGGCTCCGAGGGAACGCTCGCGTTCGTGTCGGAGGTCGTGTTCGACACGGTGCCGTTCGGGCGCCATACCAGCACCGCGTTCGTGCTGTTCCCCGGCATCGACGAGGCGGTCGCGTGCGTACAGCCACTCGTGCAGGCGGGCGCCAGCGCGACCGAGCTGATGATGGTCCTCGCGATGAAGGCGGCCCAGGCGTTTGCGCCCATCCCGCCCGAGTGGAACGACGCGCCCAACGATGCGGCCGCGATCCTGGTGGAGTTCCGCGCCGACGACCCGGACGAGCTCGCCTCCCGTGAGGAGGCGGCGATGGCCGTCTTCGCCGGGTCCCCCCTGGTGCAGCCCGCGCGGTTCACGCGCGATCCCGCGCTGACCGAGGTGTACTGGCGCGTGCGCGAAGGGCTGCACGGGCTGCTGGGCAAGATCCGCCCGCGCGGCACCTCGCTGATCATCGAGGACGTGTGCGTGCCGCCGCAGCGCATCGCCGAGGCGGCGGCAGAGATCCGCGCGCTGCTCGGGCAGCACGGTTTCCTCCCCGGCGTCGCGGGCCACGCGTCGGCCGGCAACCTCCACTTCATGCTGACGCCGGCCTTCGGCGAGCAGGCGGACCGCGACCGTTACGAGGCGTTCATGGGCGACCTCGTCGAGCTGATCGTGGACAAGTACGACGGCTCTCTGAAGGCCGAGCACGGCACCGGCATCAACATGGCGCCGTGGGTGGAGCGCGAGTGGGGCCCGAAGGCGACCGAGATGATGTGGCGCATCAAGGCGCTCGCCGATCCCGACGGCGTGCTCGCGCCGGGCGTGCTGCTGAATCGTGACGCGGGGGTGCACCTGCGCAACCTGAAGAGCGCACCGCCCATCGAGGAGGTGGCGGACAGCTGCGTCGAGTGCGGGTTCTGTGAGCCCGTGTGCCCGAGCCGCTGGCTGACGACCACTCCACGGCAGCGCATCGTGCTGCGGCGCGAGATGGCGCGCCAGCCGGCCGGATCGCCGGTGCTCCGCGCGCTGCTCGACGAGTACGAGTACGACGCGCTCGAGACGTGCGCGGCAGACGGCTCGTGCATGCTTGCCTGCCCACTGGGGATCGACACCGGCAAGCTGGTGCAGGACCTGCGGTCACGCGAGCACGGCCCGCGGGCGGAGCGCGCGGCGCTGACTGCGGCCCGGCGCTGGGCGGCGGTGGAGCGCGCGGCGCGGGCGGGACTGCGCGGCGGCGCCCCGGCGCGAACCGCGACGCGGCTGCTGCGGCGTGCGGTCAGCACCGAGTTGGTGCCTGCGTGGCCCGCGGAGATGCCGCGGCCCGCGCCGGCCCGGATGCCCTCGACGACACGCGAAGGTGCCGCCGCCGTGTACGTGCCGGCCTGCATCAACCGGATCTTCGGGTCGGACCGCGACCTCACGCTTCCCGAGGCACTCGTGGCCGTCTCGGCGCGTGCCGGCCAGCCCGTGTGGATCCCGCCCGGCGTCGCTGGCCACTGCTGCGCCACGCCGTGGAGCTCGAAGGGCTATCGAGACGGCGCGGCGTTCATGGCGGCGAAGACTCGCGACTCCCTGTTGCGGTGGTCGGACGGGGGACAGCTGCCGATCGTGACCGATGCGAGCTCCTGCGCACTCGGGCTGATCGAGGACGTCGCGCCCGACGACCTGACCGTGCTCGACAGCGTCCAGTGGGCGCACGAGCACCTGCTGCCCCGCCTCGAAATCGCAAACCGGGCGGGCAGGGTGGCCGTGCATCCGACGTGTGCGATCAGGCACATGGGGCATGTCGGCCGCCTGCAGTCGCTCGCCGCCGCGCTTGCCGACGAGGTCTACACGCCCCCCACCGCCACGTGCTGCGGCTTCGCCGGCGACCGCGGCTTCCTCCATCCCGAGCTCCCCTCCGCCGCGACGGCGGACGAGGCGGCGGAGCTCGACGGCCGGCGGTTCGACGCCCACGTCTCGAGCAACCGCACCTGCGAGATCGGGCTGCGCCAGGGCACCGGCCGCGCGTATGAGTCGTTCGTGTTCCTGCTGGAACAGCAGACGCGCCCGCACTGACGCTTCACGTGATCCCGGGCTCCTGCCCGGGCATGGACGAGCCTCCGCAATCCACAGTCCATCCTCGCCGCCGATCTTCTTACGCACCTCTAAGGCCTCCTTCAGCGGACTTTCACGCTTGGGCGCTTGAATGCCCCGCATGAAAGTTGCCGGTCTCGGTGCCCTGTCCGGAGCCCTCGCTGCCAGCCTCGTCGTGGCCGTGCTGGCCGTGGCCGGTGCCTTCGACTCCGAGACCACGTCGTCTCCCGCGGCCGCGCCTGCGGCGCCGGTCAGCCGCTCCTCCGGCGGACTCGACGTCGCGGGGATCTACGAGCGCGTCAAGAAGGGCGTCGTGAACGTCGAGGCGCGGGGCGGCGGCAATGACGCGTCCGGATCCGGGTTCGTCGTGGACGACGACGGCTCGATCCTCACCAACCACCACGTCATCGACGGCGCCGACGACCTGCGCGTCCGCTTCGGCGAGGACGGCGACCCCGTGGACGCGCGCCTCGTGGGGAGCGATCCCTCCACGGACCTGGCGCTCCTGCGCATCGACCCGGACGACGCCGAGTTCGAGCCGCTGGCCCTGGCGGACTCCAAAAATGTGCGCGTGGGCGAGCCGGCCGTCGCCATCGGCAGCCCCTTCGGCCTGCGCGGCAGCGTGACCTCCGGCATCGTGTCCGCCCTGGACCGCGACATCAGGGCCCCCAACGGCTTCAGCATCAGCGACGTGATCCAGACCGATGCCGCCATCAACCCCGGCAACTCCGGCGGCCCGCTGCTCGACGCCCGCGGCGAGGTGGTCGGAGTGAACGCGCAGATCGCGACCAACGGCGTGCAGGCAAACAGCGGCGTCGGGTTCGCGGTGCCCATCGACACCGCCAAGGAAGTGATCCCCGAGCTGCGCAGCGACGGCAAGGTCGAGCGTGCCTACCTGGGCGTGAGCAGCGCCGAGGTGAATCCGGACTTGGCGCGTGAGCTCGATCTTCCGGCCCGGCGCGGCGCGCTGGTGCAGGCCGTCGAGGACGGCGGCCCCGCCGACGACGCAGGCCTGCGGGGCGGCCGCGGGCAGACCGCCGGCGGCGTCGTGGACGGCGGCGACCTGATCGTGCGGGTGGGCTCGCGCGAGATCGCCGACCCGAACGACCTGGCCGACGCGATCGGTGCACTCAAGCCGGGCGACGAGGTGCGAATCGAATACTTCCGAGGGAACGAGCGCCGCAGCGCCACCGTCACCCTTGGCACGCGGCCGGCACAGGCGAGTCGCGGCTAACGAACGCAGGCGCGGCCGGCCGGGGTGCCTTCACGGAGACTCAAGACGGTTTTCGGTCTCCGGGAAGGTGCCCCGGACGGCTGCGCCCAGTGCTACGGAATGGCCGCGAGCGACATGGCGTTGTAGTCAGCCCCTGGCGTGTTGCGGCATGTGTGGTTGCCGCTGGACAGGGCGTACGACAGCGCGATGCACTTCCCGATTGCCCGCTCGCCGTAGGCGTTCGGGTGCAGGGACTCCTGTGCGTCGCCTTGCGTGATCCCCGTGTTGATCCAGCGCACCCACTCGTGCTGCACCGGGTTGGGCGAGCTGGTCACGAGACGCGAGCTGCGGTGGCACACCTCGTGCCCGTTGAGCGAGTCGCGCACGTCGAGGAATCGCACTCCCTTCTGTGATGCGACGGAGCGCATGTTGTCCACGATCGTGGGAGTGGCCGTGTTCTTGGCCCAGTTCGCGTCCACGTCGTAGAACGGGCAGCCGCCCACGGTCAGCCGGTCCCAGCTGGACTGCGGGTACCGGATGTTCGCCCCCACCGGCACCGGCGAGGCGTATCCCTGGATCACGAACTTGTACTGGGTCGTCGAGTAGCCGGCCGCCGACATCACGGCCCGCACCTCGTCGATCGCCTTGCGCAGGCCGTTTGCCGCCGCCGGCAGCCCGGCCACGATCTCGGCCTGCTCGGCCGCGTTGCAGGTGAAGCCCAGCGTCCAGGCGACCGTGCAGTCGATCACGTGGTCCGAGAACCCGAGGTCGTTCGCAGTGATGTTGAGCAGCACCAGCTTCACGTTCTTCTGCTGCGCGATCGGCAACAGCTGGTCCGCCTGCGGCGCCTCTCCCTTGAACGCTTGCCCGCCTTGAGACCCGCGCCAGATGTGTACCGTGCGCGCGCCCGAGCAGGCGAGGTTGATTTTCTCGTTCACCGAGATGGGAGCGCTCTTGATCGGCGCGACGTCCGCCCGATGGCAGCCGTTGTTGTAGGAGCTGCCGTACACGCGGGTCGCGTCGTAGCTGCAGAAGACCCCCAGGGTGCAGCGTGCCGCTCTGTCGGTCCCGTCACGGGTCCCGAAGATGTTGAGGCTGTTGCCGTTCCAGCGACCTGCCTCCCCGGAGCTGAAGCTGTCTCCCAGCGCGACGATCGCGGTGGTCGACGACCCCGGCCCGGCCTGGGCAGGTGCCACCGCGACCAGCACGGCGGCGATTGCGATCACGAAGGCAGCGACCTTCGTCCCTCTCATTCGTCCCCCTTCCCCCATCGTTTGACGGGGCGCCCCCGCACCCCGTGGAGGGCCGAACATACCCGACCGCCCCGACCGGGTTCCAGCGATCTGTGCGGACTTTGCGGGAGGTGCTGCGGGCTGCTACCGGATCGCGTTGCCCTGCGGATCGACGACGAGCCACGTACCGCCGAACTCGACCACGTCCTGGCACGTGATCTGCCCCGGCCGGGTGTCGGTCACGTAGTAGTAGAGGGGGTGGCCGTTGTAGGTCACCTGGCGCCGCCCGCCCCGCCGCCTGGTGGTGCCGAGCAGGCCGGCGTCGACCCCGCGGAGCGCGCGCGGCTTGCCGCGGGTGTACACCGGCGGCCAGGCGACCGCGCACGGCCCGTAACAGCGGCTCTTGCTGCCCGCCTCGCGCGTGAACAGGTAGATGGCCCGGCCGCGTGCGTCGAAGATCATCCGGCCGTAGCGGCTGCTCATCACCTTGATGCCCTTGCCGCGGCGCTTGCGCGCGGGCCGCGCGGGCGGCTCACTTGCTGCCGCCGTCGACGTGGTCGCCGCGGCGCCGGTCGTCTCCACGGTCCCGGCGCTGGGCTCGTCGTCTCCGCACGCGCCCACGCCGAGGCCCAGCGCGATGCAGGCAGTGATGGTCGCAAGCGGCTTACCCATCGGGCGCTCGATTCTCGCGCGGGCGCGGTCCCGGCGCGCCGGTCGGCCTAGGGAACCAGGACGCCCTGGGAGGCGAACAGGAAGTTGGGCGTGGTCGACGCCACGCCGTCGGAGCCGCCGTCGAGGACCTGGGCCTTCCCCAGCTCCCACATCGCCCGCTTCCCCTCGACCACCACTCCGGGGACGACCGCGTCCGCGGTCGTAGTGAGGTTGCACGTCGACCCGACGCTCGTGCTGCCGGTCGCGGTGCAGGGCACGGTCGCGTCGAAGTTGCGGTCCTGGAGCGTTCCCTGCTCGAAGCCGGCGGGACCGCCGTTGTCGCGGTCGGTGAGACGCAGCGGCAGCCGCATCTGGAGCTGGCCCGTGTAGTCCGGCAGGCCCGCCGTGGTCCTGCGCACGTCGGTCATCGACACGATCAGGCTGACGTCCGCCTCGTCGGCCGGCGTGCCGGGGTTGCCGGGGATGGGAGCCACGCGCACGAACCCGGTCGCGTTGGCGGCCGCGCCGTTCGCGTCCGGAGTGCCGACGGTCAAGTTCGACGAGGACTGCACGGGCGGGTTGCACGAGGGATGTGCCAGCGGCGGCCCGTGCATGCGATTGCCCGACGTGCACTGGTTGAAGGCGGGCACGAGCGAGACCCGCACCTTGGCGGCCGTCTTCGGCCGCGGATACCCGGCGCGGTCCGCACCGTTGTAGACGATGCGGTGCAGCTCGAGCGTGTCGCCCCAGTGCGCGTAGTACAGCCCGTTCTTGGGCTGCTGGAAGAAGCTGAAGCTCGCGGTCGTGACGCCGTACATCGGGAAGCCGCTGCCGAACTCGATCTCGTCGTAGCCGCCGGACCCGTTCGGCGACAGGCGGAACATCTTGCCGCACGAGAAGTCCGCGTAGATGTAGTCGTCGTCGTACGCCGTCGGCCACACGCCCTTCGGGATGAAGGTGCCGCCCGTGATCGTGGCGCAGCCCGTGTCGTGGTGGTAGGCGTGGATCGGGTTCGTCATGCCGGCCGGCGGCGGGCCGCAGTTGGTGTCCGAGTTGGTGACGCAGAAGCCCTCGCGCACGTTCCAGCCGTAGTCGGCGCCGGAGGTGAGCAGGTCGATCTCCTCCCACTTCAGCTCGCCGACGTCGTTGATGAACATCCGGGTGCCGGTCGCGTTCATGTCGGCCGCGAGGCGGTAGGCGTTGCGCAGCCCCCAGGAAAAGGTCTCCTGGCACTTGTTACCGGCGGTCGTCCGGCCCGTCACGTTGCAGCGCGCCGTGCCCGCACCCTGGAACGGGTTGGTGGGCGGGATCGCGCCGTCGCGCGTGATCCGGAGGACCTTGCCGAGCAGCACGTTCTGGTCGCGCGACGCGTCGTTGGCGCCCAGGCAGCCGCCGCCCTGCCAGTCGCAGCCGCCGTCGCCGGTGCTGATGTAGAGGTAACCGTCCTTCCCGAACTGCAGGTCGGCGCCGATGTGGTACTGCGCGGGCGCCGGGATGCCGTCGATCAGGACGACCTCGCTGGCCGGGTCGATCAGGTCGTTGTCGCCCAGCACGAACCGCGACACGCGATTGACCGGCGACGTGTTCGAGCCCACCGGGCAGCTGGTCCCGTTGTTCTTGAACGTGTAGTAGAGGTAGATGTAGTGGTTGCTCTCGAACTGCGGGTCGACGGCCACGGACATCAGGCCACGCTCGCCGTCCGAGCACGTCTTGGCGGAGATGGTCAGGGCCGGCGTCGCAACCGGGTCGAGCGAGCCGTTCTTGAACATCCGGACCACGCCGGGGAACCGCGCGATCAGGATCCGCCCGCCCGGCACGAAGGCCACGTCCATGGGCCGGTCGATCGCGGTCACCAGCTCGTCCTGGAAGCCCGGCGGCAGCGTCGGCGCAGCCTCGGCGGGCCGCGCGGCCGCAAGCAGCGCGACCAGCAGGCAGCCTGCCATGGCCACGCTTCGCCACCCCCGGAAACTTCGTGCAGCCCCCGCCACCCGACCGAGCATACCGGCCAATCGGAGATTCGGCGACGCGCCGCTAGGCGTACAGGCGCTCGATCTCGGCGGCGTACTTCTCGGCGATCGGCTTGCGCTTGAGCTTCATCGTGGGGGTCAGCTCCTCACCGCCCGGCTGCCACTCATCACCGAGGATCGCGAACTTCTTGATCTGCTCCACGCGGGAGAGGTGGCTGTTGGCCTCCTCCACGGCCGCCTTGATCGCCTCCTGCACGGACTCGTTCTGAGCCATCGCCGCCGCCGAGGCATCCTCGATGCCGTGTTCGGAGGCGAACGCGGCGGTCACGTCCGGGTCGAGCACCACCAGCGCCACGTTGTAGGGCCGCCGGTCGCCGATCGCCACCGCGGTGCCGATCAGCGGGTGTGCCGACTTCAGGCGGGCCTCGATGTTCACCGGCGACATGTTCTTGCCGGCGGCGTTGATGATCAGCTCCTTCTTGCGGTCGACGATCTTCACGTAGCCGTCGTCGTCGATCTCCGCGATGTCGCCCGTGTGGAGCCAGCCGTCGGGGTCGAGTGCCTCGCGCGTCTTCTCGGGATCGCCCCGGTACCCGGTCATCACGACCTCGCCGCGCACGAGCAACTCGCCGTCCTCGGCCAGCTTCAGCTCGACTCCGAGGATCGGGGTGCCGCAGGTGCCCACCTTGATCGCGCCGGGCGGGTTGATCGTCGCGCACGACGACGTCTCGGACATTCCCCACAGCTCGCAGATCGGCAGGCCCAGCGCGTCGAAGTACGCGAGCACCTCGACCGGCGTGGGCGCCGCGCCCACCACGAGCCAGGAGCACTCGTCGAGGCCGAGCTTTGCCCGCACCGCGGCCTTGTGCTCCTCGGGCAGCGCGGCCGGGTCCGTCAGGCCCTGCGCCTCCAACCCTGCCTTGAGCTTCTCCCAGATGCGCGGCACCGAGCCCCACGCGGTCGGCCGCACCTCGGGCAGTGTCTGGATGATCGCGCGCGGGTCGTCCAGGCACGTGAGGGTGAAGCCGAACACGATCAGCGACTGGTACTGCGACGCCCAGCGGTCGGCGACGTGCGCCGAGGGCAGGAAGGAGACGATGCGCCCGCCCGGCTTCGTCGGCAGCCGGTCTGCGACACCGCGGATCTCCGCCATCAGATTGCGATGGGTGAGCTGCACGCCCTTCGGCGGCCCGGTCGTGCCGGACGTGTAGATCAGCGTCAGCACGTCGTCGGGCTCCACCGCGCGCCACGCCGCCTCGAAGTCGAAGCCGGCGTCGCCCATCTGCTCGAGCCGGTCGAGCGAGATCGTGCCCTCCTCCTCACCGTCCACGAGCACCACGTGCTCGAGGCCCGGCGAGCTCTGCTGCGCGGCGCGCACCACCGGCAGGAACTGCCGCTCCGTGATCACGACGCGGTTGCCCGCGTTGCCGAACAGGAACTCGACCTGCTCGGGCGTGCACGTGTTGTACACGGAGAAGGCGGTCGCTCCGAGGTGCATCGCGCCCGCGTCGGCGACGTTGAACTCCGGCCGGTTGACGAGCATCAACGCGAGAGTGTCGCCGCGCTGCACGCCGAGGCTCGCGAGCCCGGCAGCGATGCGCCGCACACGGTCGCTCAGCTCCCGCCACGTGATCTCGACCGCGCCGCCCGGCGTGCGCAGGGCGACGTCGCCCGGGCGCTCGGCGGCAGTGATCTGGAACGCCTCGCAGAGAGTCGCGGCCGACAGCGCGGCCGGCTGGTCCGCGGAAACCTGCTCTACGGTGCCGCTCTCCATCCTCGCTGCGCACCCTAACCGAACGGAGCCGGGCTGGAGCAACCCAGGCGCCGATCCCGGGCTGCTAGCGTCAGACACGTGTCCTTGACGGTCGGCACCGCTCCATTCGGACAGCGCCCGGGCGGCGTTTTCAACTTCGAGGTGCCGCGCAAGCAGGGAGTGATCTGGTTCGAGGACTCGCCGCGCCGCATCCGCGCGCGGCTGGGCGGCGAGACCGTGGTCGACAGCCGGCACGCAAAGCTGCTGCACGAGCACGCGCACCTGCCGATCTACTACTTCCCGCAGGACGAGGTCCGCATGGACCTGCTGGTCCCGACCGACAGGCACACGACCTGTCCCTACAAGGGCGAGGCCTCGTACTGGTCGGTGCACGCGGGCGGCAAGGTCGCGGAAAACGCCGTCTGGAGTTATCCCGAGCCGCTTGCCGACGCGCCGCCGCTGGCCGGCTTCATGGCTTTCTACTGGGACAAGATGGACGAGTGGCTGGAGGAGGACGAGCCGATGATCGTCCACGCGCGCGATCCCTACCACCGCATCGACGTGCTGGACACGTCCCGGCACGTGCGCGTGAGCGTCGACGGCGAGCCGGTGGCGGACACGACGCGCGCCCGCGCGCTCTTCGAGACCGGCCTGCCGACCCGCTGGTACATCCCGCGCGAAGACGTGCGCATGGAACTGCTTCTGGCGACCGGCAGCCGCACCGGCTGCGCGTACAAGGGCTACGCGTCGTACTGGTCGGTCGGCGACGAGGAGGACGTCGTGTGGTCATACCCCGACCCGCGCCCCGAGGTCGAGCGCATCAGGGACTACCTGGCGTTCTTCAACGAGCGCGTCGACATCGAGGTCGACGGCGAGCTGCAGGAGCGCCCGGTCACGCAGTGGTCGAAGAGCCGGCGTCCGCGCGCGGCCGCGCCTCACTCCTGAGCGCACGCCGTCCCGGACGTCCGGAAGAGGTCCTCGCGGTCGGCGAACAGCAGCACGGGCCCGGCCCGCAGGCGCTTGCCGGGAATCGGCTTCGTGCGGCACACGGCCCAGCGGCCCGTGCGCAGTGACCCGTCCGCGAGCTTCACCACCCGGTGCGGCAAGCCGGCCCCGTCCAGGATCGCCTGCGCCTCGCCGAGCGGCTCCGCCAGCACGTCGGGCACGACACCCGGCCGGCGGCGGGCAAAGTCCTCCCCGACGGCGCGCGCCGGCCGCCCGCGGTGCACGACCAGCGTCCGCGAGAGCTGCGGTCCGCCGGCGAACGCCGTCACGCGGATGCGGTTGCGCCCCGGCCGCAGCGTGACCCGGCGCGCGAAGATCCCCTCCCGCACGAGCGCGGGCCGGCCGGCCACGGTCACGGCAGCGCCCGCGCCCGTGACCAGCCCGCGCACCACGACGCGCTCGGAGCGCACCCGCTCCCCTTGTTCCGGGGCCAGAACCTCGAGCTCCAGCGGCACGTCCTCGCGGGCCGTGGAGCTCGGCGCGGTGCGAGCCTTCCCGGGCAGCGTCTCCCGTGCCAGCCGGACGGCCGCGGCGCGCGCCCGGCTCGGCCCCAGGCCCCGCGCCGACAGCTGGTAGATGAACTGCCGCTCGCCGCGCAGCACGAACAGCTGGCGGTAGTCCTCGATCCAGTAGGCGCCCGCGGGTCCCAGCGCATCCTGGTCCCCCAGGCCCTGGACGGCCTGAGGGCGGTTGCCCGGGTCGTTGGAGCTCAGGTGCAGGGCCTCGGTGACGCGGTTGAAGTAGCGGCGCCGCACCTCCGGCGCGCTGTCGACGTTCAGGCGCACGTTGGTGCCGTTGCCGCGAAAGGCGCAGATGGACTGGTCGAGCGACTCCGAGCTGCTGCGACGCAGGACGATCTCCTCCACTCCCGCGCCACGCAGCGCAGCCACGACGTCCTCCTCGTCGAGCAGCTCGCAGGCGGTCTCGTCGGATGCGGCGCCGCCGCATCCGATCGCGAGCATGCAAAGTGAAACGAGGGCGATCGCGAGCTTGCGCATCCGCTCGCCGATGGTAGCTGCGACGTGGAGGCCGTCCAAAGGCCGCCTGTAGGCCGCCTGCTAGCTGTAGCTGCGCACCTTCGCGTCCACCGCGGCGTCGTCGAGCCGCCGCACCGGTGTGGTGTGCGGGCCCAGCGCGACTCCCGGGACCCCGGGCGTGAACCCGGCGGGCTTGGCGGGCAGCCCGTAGTCCGCTGCGCGGTCGATCAGCTGCGCGACCGCGCGCTCCGACACGGCGGAGATCGTGAGCGACGGGTTGACACCGAGCGACGTGGGGATCGCGGAGGAGTCGATGCAGAACAGGCCCGCGTTGTCGAACACCTCGTTGCGGTGGTCGACCACTCCGTAGTCCTTCGAGTCGGCCATGCGACACCCGCCGAGCGGGTGCGCGCAGAACACGTGGCGCATGCTCAGCTTCATGAACTTCCCGAGGCCCCGGCGTTCCGCGATCGAGCGGATCGCGGCGTCGGCTGCCTCGCGCACGGCGATGGACTGATCCGACAGCTGGTAGTTGAACGTGCCGACTCCGACCGGGCCGGCGTTCGGGCGCACGTGGCTGCCGAACGGCGGCGGCGCGATGAACTCGCCGTCGTGCGTGTCCTCGACCATCGCCAGGATCTCGATGTGGTTGTTGAAGGTGGACAGCGCCTGCTTCTTCTGCAACCCGTAGAACGAGGGCTCGCCGGCGGGCGCCCGGGCGTCGTCGTACAGCGTGTGGGCGAGCGGCGACAGGTAGATCTCCTGGAGCGTGAAGCGCTTGCCGTCGTTCGCGTTGCCCGGCTTCGACGTCCAGAAGTCGTAGGACATCGTCGTGATGTGGTTGCCCTTGTAGAACTGGCCGAACCCCGGTAGCCCGAGCAGGTCGCGCACCTTGCGCTCGTCGTACTCGATCGCCGCCATGTGGTCCCCGTTCACGCCCAGGTGCTTCCCGACCTGATCGGACACGCTCGGCATCGTCGTGCGCGAGCGCATCAGCAGCGGCGTCGATCCCATCGCGCCGGCGGCCAGGATCAGCACCTTGCACTCGATCTGAGTCGTCGTCCCGGTCGGCTGCCGCGTGGGGTTGGCGCTGTCGTTGTCGATCTCCGACACGTTCACGACGTAGCGGTACGGCGTCGCCGTGCTGCGCGTGATCAGCTCGACCTGGGAGCTGGGCCGCACCTGCACGCCGAGCTGCTCGGCCGACGCGAGGTAGTTCGTGATGACCGAGTTCTTCGCGGCGTAGATGCACCCGGTGTGGCACCACTTCGCCTGGATGCAGCGATTCAGGTCGATCGCCAGCGGGACGCGGTCGCAGGTGTGGCCGGCGTGCGCGAGCGTGGCAGCCCAGAGGCCGCCGGACTTCGCCACCTGCTTCCATGACGGCCGCTGCACCCGCAGGGCCAGCTCGACCCGCCGGTAATAGGGGTTGAGCGTGGCGCGGGTGATCTGGCTCGGCCACATGCGCCGCTCCGGGCCGTCGCCCGGGCGCCGGTCGCGGCGCTCGAACGTCTCGCTGGGAGACCGCAGCGATGCGGCCAGGTAGAGGTTGGAGCCGCCGCCGACGCCGTCGCCGATCACGACCTGGGCGCCCTGCCCCTGGACGAGCCCGTAAGTCTTCGACAGGTGCTCGATGTCCGTCGACTGGCGGAAGTCGGTGTGCTTGTGGCGCCGCCCGCGCTCGAGCACCATGATGCTCGGCGAGACCCCCGCCGCCTGATACAGCTCGGCCAGCCGGTAGGCGGAGATCGCGCCCCCGAAACCGGACCCTACGATGCAGACGTCGACGCGCTCGGCCATGTCTAACCGAGGTACCCGAACAGGGTGCGCTCGCGGGACAGCTTGCGCCGGTAGGAGTACTCGGCGTAGCCGTTCGGCGCGACGCCTGGGTGGCCGATCACCTGGTAGCCGGATGCCGTGTCGATGGAGGCGTTCGGCAGCGTAGCCTCGGCCATGAACGCGGCGAACGGAACCGCGGCTGCCGCCTCCCACACGACCACCGAGGGATTGGCGGCCGCGAGGCCGGCCTTCATCACCTCGATGCGATTGGCGAAGTCCAGGTCGAGGAACTGCCCGCCGCGCAGCAGCGAGCGCGTCTCGACCTCGGCCAGGAACGCCGGCTCCAGCGCGTCGAAGCCGATCAGCGGGTCGTGGAACAGCGCCAGCGCGTCCGCCTCGACCGCGCCGGGCTCGTGGTGCACGCCGGCGATCGCCAGCGGATGGATCTCATGGCCGAGGTCGGTCAGCGTCGCCTGGCGGCCGGGGATGAACGTGTCGGCGACAGCCTGCAGGGTGGCGTCGGCCAGGTTCACCGCGGCCTCCGACGGAGCGACCGTGGCGAGGAT
Source organism: Solirubrobacterales bacterium (assembly GCA_035650255.1). GTDB lineage: Bacteria > Actinomycetota > Thermoleophilia > Solirubrobacterales > JBBDJG01 > DASRIA01. The sequence goes on along the minus strand of DASRIA010000001.1, from coordinate 26,880 downwards.
CCGGTCGGCGGCCGGGAGTGCGCTGAGGATCAGGCCCCCGACGCCGAGCACAGTGGCGCGCTGCAGGATCTGGCGGCGTGACAGCAGGCGGCCGAGATCGGCCGATCCGCCGGGCACATCGAAGTCCTGACCCACACCCACCCCTTTCCGACGCTGCTTTCGAGGCATACTCTTGCCGCCTCGCGGGTATTCCCCGAATCGAGCCAGGCTGAACATCCGTTCATCAGCGGGGCTCGCCCGGAAACCGCGTCGATACTAGGGGGGGTCCCTGTGCTCCGCAATCTCGCCGTAACCGCTGTCATCACCGCGTCGCTGTGCTGGGCGACGACCGCTGCGGCAGCGCCGATCGCGCCGTACAACGGCGAGAACCCGTTCCAGTGCCAGATCCAGAACACCGGTTTCGGGGTGGACTACCCGGACCCGGGGGCTGACCCGTTCTGCGTCAAGTACAACAAGACGAACCAGAACATCCGGCACCTGGGCCTGGTCGACTTCCTGCTGAAGGAGCCGGCGCGCGTGGCTGCCGCCTTGCCGAAGTGCTTCTACCACCAGTCCGACGAGTGGACCGGCTGGACGGTGCAGGGCGGGCAGGAGCTGTGGCACTGGCGGGGCCGCTACTTCTTCGACAAGGCCCGCGGCATGGGCGGAGTGTTCGTGAGCGAGGTGCGTGTCCTCGGGCAGCCGTACGACCCGCGCCAGCTGCCGGGCTTCCCCGACGAGCTGCGTCCGTACTTCAACGCGAGCGGCGGCGGCGCCTACACGGACACGGTGGCGGCGGAGCCGACCTGCGCGGCGAAGGTCGACACGCCCGCAGAGGTCGAGCAGGTCTACCAGCCCGGCTGGCAGTACCCGAGCTAGGCCCCAACGGCCGAACCTTCGCGATCCGCACCCACCCCTCGGGTGCGAAACGCGAAAGTTCGCGTGGTCGCTGAATACGATCCGGTCGTGGAACCCCGGCCCGCGAGCAAGTCCCAGGCGCTCCTCATCCGCTGGATGGGGATCCCGGACGCGAACACCGCCGGATTCGTGCACGGCGGCACCGTGATGAAGATGTGCGACGAGGCCGCCGGGATCGCGGCCGTGAAGCACTCGCGGTGCCGCGTGGTCACGGCCGCGATCGACCGCATGACCTACCTGACTCCCGTGTACGTGGGCCAGCTGCTGTCATGCCGCGCGAGCGTCAACGCGGTGTGGCGCACGTCGATGGAGGTCGGCGTCCGCGTCGAGTCCGAGGACCCCCGCACCGGCGAGGTGCTGCACACGAGCACGGCCTACCTGACGATGGTCGCGGTCGGGGATGACGGGAAGCCCGTCGCGGTCCCGCCGATCGTTGCCGAGAGCGACGACGAACGGCGCCGCGAGCGCGAGGCCGAGCTACGCCGTCAGAACCGCCTGAACGAGCGCGAGCAGATCAAGGCGCATCGCGCCGCCCTGTAACCGATCAGTCGGGTGGCGGCACAGGCCCTTCAGCGGGCGTCGTGCGCATGAACAACATCAGGCTGACGGCGATGATCCACGCGAGCATCAACAGGATCGCCACGAACCCCGCCGGCGTCACGCACAGCACGCCGAGCACGATCGCAACCCAACCCATCCATGCCGGGAAGATCCCCGTGCGGACCAGCGCCAGGCCGCTGGCCAGCAGGAAGACGGAGAAACCGATCGCCAGCGGGAAGAAGAAGTCCGACTGCAGCGCGGAGAAGGTCTGCGTCACCTGAGGCTCGACGTCGCCGACGGTGTCGGCGGCCATGAAGTTGAACGCGATCAGCATCGACCATCCAACCGCTCCCACGATCGCTCCCGCGAACGCCGTGGCGGCCAAGCGGGCCGGCGGGCGCTCCGCCGCGGCGAGCACCGCGCGCCACACGCCGGCGAACCAGAGCAGGGCAACCGTCGAGAACGCCGCGATGATCGAGGCCGCGATCGCCTGATCGTCGTTCTCCCGCCAGTACTTGATCACCTTGACGATGCCGTCGTTGGCGCCGGGTGTCTCGCCGCCGACGATCACGGCGACGATCACCAGCAGCACGAACAGCAATCCCGTCAATGGGGCGTAACGCTCCAGGCCGCGCATCGGGACCTCCCCGGTCGATGACCGCACGAAGGTCGCAGCACGGGCGGACGTCACGAATGCCGCTCGCATCCGACTACCATCCTGGGCATGTCCTTCCTGACCGGCCGCATCAAGTCCCGCATGATCGACCCGGAGCGCGCGCTGCCCGGGCGCGACACGCCGATCCCGGTGCCCGAGCGGCACACGGTGCTGGACAACCCGCTCACCCCGCCGTTCCCCGACGGCTACGAGCAGGCGGTGTTCGGCATGGGCTGCTTCTGGGGCGCGGAGCGCATGTTCTGGCAGGCGGACGGCGTGTGGACCACCGCCGTCGGCTACGCCGGCGGATACACCCCGAATCCCACCTACGAGGAGGTCTGCTCCGGCAGCACGGGCCACACGGAGGCCGTGCTGGTGGTGTTCGACCCCGGTCGGACGAGCTACGAGGAGATGTTGAAGATCTTCTGGGAGGGGCACGACCCGACGCAGGGCATGCGCCAGGGCAACGACGTCGGCACGCAGTACCGGTCGGCCATCTACTACTCGTCGCCCGAGCAGCAGGCGGCGGCCGAGCGCTCCCGCGCGATGTTCCAGGAGCGGCTGAACGGCTCGGGGTACGGCGAGATCACGACGGAGATCGCCGCGGCGGGCCCGTTCTACTACGCCGAGGACTACCACCAGCAGTACCTCGACAAGAACCCGGGCGGCTATTGCGGGCTCGGCGGCACGGGCGTGAGCTGTCCCGTCGGCGTCGCGGCAGCCGAGTAGCCGAACTCACCCGGCCCGGACGCGGGCCGCCTGGATCACCTGCAGCGCCTCCGCACGGTTGCCGAATCCCCGCGTCGCGGTCTTCTTGTCCTCGAGGTCCTTGTAGACCTGGAAGAAATGCTCGATCTCGTCGCGGAACTCCGGGCGCAGGTCGTGGATGTCGCGCGCATGCGCCCACACCGGATCGTTCTGCGAGGTGCAAATGATCTTCTCGTCGGAGCCCTTCTCGTCCGTCATGTAGAAGACGCCGATCGGACGGGCACGGATGCGGCAGCCGGGAAAAGTGGGGTCGCCGGCCAGCACCAGTGCGTCGAGCGGATCCCCGTCCTCCCCCATCGCGCCTTCGATGTAGCCGTAGTCGGCGGGGTAGCTCATGGAGGTGAAGAGCCGGCGATCGAGCACGATCCCGCCGAGCTCGGGATCGAACTCGTACTTGTTGCGGGATCCCGCGGGGATCTCGACGAAGACGACAACCTGGGAAGGGTCCATGGCGCCGAATCCTAGAATCCGTCGGCCGTGAACCTGCGCGCGCTCGTACTCTGGGACATCGACGGCACGCTCGTGGACTCGGCAAAGCTGGGCCGCGATGCCTTTCTGATCGCGTTCGAGCGCATCACCGGCGCGCCGCCCGCGCAGCTGGTGCCGTTCGCCGGGCGCACCGACCTCGAGATCGCCGCCGACCTCCTGGAGCAGTCGGGGCATCCGGTCGACGACGGCGTGGTCGCCGCGTTCGAGGGGGCGCTCGCCGCCGCCATGGCCGGCCTCGCGGACGAGGTGCGCCGCCGCGGCCGGGCCTATCCCGGCGCGAAGGACTCGCTCGAGCGGCTCCGGCGCGAGGCCGGCGTGGTCCAGGGGCTGCTGACGGGCAACATCCCCGCGAATGCGCGCGTGAAGCTGGGTGCGGTCGGCCTCGACGGGCTCGTGGACTTCGACATCGGCGGCTATGGCTCGGACCACCGCGTCCGCTCGGAGCTGGTCGCGATCGCGTGCGAGCGGGCGGAGCGCAAGCTCGGCGTGCACGTTCCGCCGGCCCGTGCGGTGCTGGTCGGCGACACGCCGCTCGACGTCGCCGCCGCGCAGGCGGGCGGCGCGCGGGCGATCGGCGTGGCGACCGGGCCGTACTCGGTCGCCGAGCTGGAGGACTCCGGCGCGGACGCGGTGCTGCCCGATCTGCGCGACGCAGAGCGCCTGGTCGCCGCGGTCCTCGCGGTCGGGTAGCGTCCCCGGCGATGACCGCGGTCGCCGACCTCGACCTGCCCCAGTTCGACTACACGAACCCCGACCTCCGCGGCGACCTGTTCCACGAGACGATGGAGGATCTGCGGACGCGGTCGTGGATCGCGACGTCCGACTTCGGCTACGTGGTGCTCGACCGGGAGGCGGCCGGCTTCTTCCTGCGCTCGCGCAAGGCGGAGTTCCCCGGCGTCTACATGTTCGACCTGCTCGGCATCACGGACGGGCCGCTGCGCAGCTCGCTGTCGCGCAACATCCTGACGCTCGGGGGCGCGCAGCACGCGCGCCTGCGCGCGCTCGTGCAGCCCTCGTTCACGCCGAAGGCCGCGGACCGCTACCGGCCCGCGATGCGCAAGTTCCTGGGCGAGCTGTGGGAGCAGGTCGCGGACCGCGGTCGCTGTGACTTCGTCCACGACTTCGCGAAGCCCTACCCCGCGCTGATGATCGCGACCGTGGTCGGCGCGCCGCTCGAGGACGCAGCCGAGCTGCACCGCCTGTCGAACCTCCTCCAGCAGCAGTTCGACGCGATCGCCGTGATGACCCGGCGCGCGGAGCTGGAGCTGGCGGCGGAGGAGTTCGACGCGTATGTGGCCAAGCTCGTCGAGGACCGCCGCCGCAGCCCCGGCGAAGACCTCGTGTCGGAGCTGATCGCCGCCGAGCAGGCGGGCGACCGGCTGTCCGACGAGGAATGCAAGGCACTCGTCCGCGACGTGCTGAACGGCGGCGTCGACACCACGCAGAGCCAGCTCTCACACGGCGTGCGCATGTTTGCCGACCACCCCGACCAGTGGCAGCGGCTGGCGGCCGAGCCCTCGCTCGCCCCGCAGGCGGCGGAGGAGGTGCTGCGCTTCGAGCCGGTCGCCCCCTTCACTGCGCGCGTGATGCTCGAGGACGTGGAGTTCCGGGAAGTCACGTTCCCCAAGGGGACGGTCGTGATGGCCTGCCAGTGGACCGCGAACCGCGAGGCCGAGGGCGACGAGGACCCGAGCAGCTTCGACATCATGTCCCCGCGCGGCGCCGCCAAGTCGCTGACCTTCGGCGCGGGACCGCACTTCTGCCTGGGCGCGAACCTGGCGCGCGCGGAGCTGCAGGAAGGGCTGGCCTTCCTCGCTCCGCGGATGCCCGGCCTGGCGCTCGACGGCGAGGTCGTCTACGACACCATCACGGGCATCTACGGCATGCATTCCCTCCCCGTCAGATGGTCCACCTGACGCACCTTTAGTAAACGGCGGTTCAAAAGCGCGCATGCCGGGTAATACCTCGGCGTCCAAGCCGTCCGCGTCGGAGCACAGGGGGAGCACATGGGGAGCAGGGTCAATGCCCGCATCGTCGTCGTAGGCCTCGCGCTGCTGTTTGCGCTCGCCGCCCTGGCGCTGGCCGCCAAGGGCCCGGCCGACACCGCGCGCGCGCAGACCGTGGGCACGCCCGGCGGCCTCGAGGCGACGATCCGCACGACCTCCCACGGCATCCCCCACATCGTGGCCTCGGACTTCCCCGGCCTCGGCTTCGGCTACGGCTATGCGGCGGCCAAGGAGAACATCTGCGTCCTCGCGGACACGTACGTGACAGTCAACGCGGAGCGCTCCCGCTGGTTCGGCCCTGACGCGTCCTATTCGCAGGGCGGCAACGGGACCACGCAGAACAACCTCAACAGCGACTTCTTCTTCCAGAAGATCAAGGACAACGGCTCGATCGAGCGGCTGCTGGCGCTCGAGCCTCCGCGCGGGCCGCGGGACGAGATCAAGACCGCCGTGCGCGGCTACGTCGCCGGCTACAACAAGTACCTGCGCGAGACGGGCGTCGACAACATCACCGACCCCCGCTGCCAGGGCGCTGCCTGGGTGCGCCCGATCACCGAGATGGACGCCTACCGGCGCTTCTACCAGCTCGGGCTGATCGCGAGCCAGGGGGTGGCGATCGACGGCATCGGCGGCGCGCAGCCGCCGGCCGGCCTCGGCCCCACCCCGCCCACGCCCGCCGAGATCGAGGACATGGTGACCGAGCTCGGCGAGCAGCTTCCGCTCGGGGGCATCGGCTCCAACGCCTACGCGATCGGCCGCGACGCGACCGACAACGGCCGCGGCATGGTGCTGGGCAACCCACACTTCCCGTGGGACGGCTCGGAGCGGTTCTTCGAGGCGCACCTCACGATCCCGGGCCAGATCAACGTGAGCGGCGCCAGCCTGTTCGGCGTCCCGGTGATCAACATCGGCCACACCGACCACCTCGCGTGGAGCCACACCGTCTCGACCGCCTACCGGTTCACGCCCTTCGAGCTGAAGCTCGTGCCCGGCTCGCCGACGAAGTACATCTACGACGGCCAGGTGCGGGACATGACTTCCCGCGACGTGACCGTGACCGTCAGGAACGCGAGCGGCGAGCTCGAGGAGCGCACCCGCACGCTGTACGACTCGCACCACGGCTCGATCCTCACCAGCATCCTCGGCCTGCCCCTGTTCCCGTGGACGCCCGCCACCGCATGGTCGATCGGGGATGCCAACGCCGGCAACTTCCGCTACCTCAACCACTTCTTCGAGGTCAACCAGGCGCAGAGCGTCGACGAGCTCGAAGAGGTCATCACGCGCAACCAGGGCGTGCCGTGGGTCAACACGATCGCGGCGGACTCCGAGGGCGACGCGCTCTACGCGGACATCTCCGTGGTGCCGCACGTGACGGACGAGAAGGCAGCGACCTGCAACACGGTGCTGGGCCGCGCGACCTTCGCGGCGCTCGGCCTGCCGGTGCTCGACGGCTCGCTGTCGGCATGCGAATGGGGCAGCGACCCCGATGCGGTCGAGCCCGGCATCTTCGGGCCGTCCAACCTGCCGAAGCTGCGCCGCAACGACTACGTCATGAATTCCAACGACAGCTACTGGATCTCACATCCCGACGACCCGCTGGAGGGATTCGACCGGATCATCGGCGACGAGCGCACCGAACGCTCGCTGCGACAGCGGTCGGGCTTCGTGATGGCGGAACAGCGGCTGACGGGGACGGACGGCCGTCCCGGCGACAAGTTCACTCGCCAGCAGCTCCAGGACATCGTGTTCGACAACCGCCAGTACGCGGGAGAGCTGTGGCGCGACGAGCTGGCCACGTTCTGCGAGACGTCACCGACGATGGTCGGCTCGAGCGGGCCCGTCGACGTGAGCGAGGCATGTCCCGTGCTGCGCGCGTGGGACGTGCACGACGACCTCGGCTCCAGGGGGGCGATCCTCTTCCGCCGCTTCGCGACCCGCGCACTGGGCGCGGTGCCGGTGGCCGGCACTCCGGGGCTGTTCACGACGCAGTTCGACTTCAACGACCCCGTTCACACGCCGTACGGCCTGAACATCGCCAACCCGGCGGTCGAGCAGTCGTTCGCCGACGCGGTCACCGACCTGCGCAACGCCGGCATCCCGCTCGACGCGCCGCTCCGCGATTGGCAGTACGAGCGCCGCGGGTCCGAGAAGATCCCGATCCACGGCGGCCCGGGCGGTGTCGGCGTGTTCAACGCGATCAACGTGGGCTGGACCGGCTCCGGCGCCAACGCCGGCTACAGCAACGTGCCGCACGGCTCGAGCTTCGTGATGGTGGCGCAGTTCACCGGTGACGAGGACTGCCCGGTCGACGCGCGCACGATCCTCACGTACTCGCAGTCGACGAACCCGAACTCGCCGTACTTCGCCGACCAGACGCGCATGTTCTCCAACAAGGAGTGGGTGGACGAGGCGTACTGCGAGGACGAGATCGCAAACGATCCCAACCTCGAGGTGACGGAGATCTCGGAATCGGTCGGCCACGTGCGGCCCAAGAGCGCCTCGCCCGTGCGCGTGTCGCTGGTGCCCGCGTTCCAGCAGTGCACGGCACCGGACCGCACGCACGGGCCGCCGCTTGCCTTCCCGTCCTGCTCGTCGCCAGATCAGACTTCGAGCAACCTGACCGTGGGAACGCCTGACGCGAACGGCGCGCCGGTCAACTTCGAGGGCTTCGTGAAGTACGCCGTGGCGCTGGGCGCGCCCAGCGTGCCCGACGACTCCGACCTGCGGGTCACGGCTGCGCTCACCGACGTGCGCTGCGCCGGAAGCGGCTCTGCCTGCGGCGCCGCCAACGCGGCGGGCGGCAGCGACTACACCGGCGAGCTCCAGGTGAACGCGCTGGCCCGTCTCACGGACCGGTGGAACAACACGTCGCCCGGTGGCGGCAGCGACGCGGCCACGATGATCGACATCCCGTTCCCCGTGCCGGTCGACTGCTCGCCCACCGGCAGCACGGCGACCGGCGGCGAGTGCTCCGTGGACACCTCGGCGAACGCGGTGGTGCCCGGCACGGTGAAGGACGGCGATCGCCAGAACGTCGAGCTGGGCCAGGTGCGCGTGGACGACGGCGGGCCGGACGGCGTGACTTCGACGGCTGACAACTCGCTGTTCGCGGTTCAGGGCCTGTTCGTTCCCTAACCCGGGCGTGCTGCAATAGAGGAGTGATGCGCGGGATCGCGATCGCCGCCCTCTTTGCCGTGCTGCTCGCGGGCTGCGGCTCGGACGACGAGGCGCCGGCCACACAGCCTCCTCCTGCCGCCGCCACCGCGTCCGGCGCGCGCGAGCTGGCCGTGGGCGATGCCGTGGTCCGGGCCGAGATCGCGGACGACGACGCCGAGCGGGCACTGGGGCTCGGCGGCCGGGACCGCCTGGCGGGCGATGCAGGCATGTACTTCGTCCTCACCAGCAGCGCGCCCAGGATCTGGATGAAGGGAATGCGCTTTCCCCTCGACCTCGTCTGGATCCGGGACGGGCGGGTGGTGGACGTGACGGCACGCGTACCCGATGAGCCCCGCGGCACGCCCGAGTCCGAGCTGCCGGTCTACTCGCCCTCACGGCCGGCCGACCGAGTGCTCGAGGTGAATGCCGGTTGGACCGAGCGCAACGGCGTGCGCGCCGGTGACCCGGTGCGTTTCGCCAACGCGTCCTCGGGCTAGCATCACCGGATGCCGCCTCCCAACGTCACCGTCTTCGGCTCGCATCCGCTGCTCGGCATCACCATCGAGAAGCGTGGCGAGGACCAGGACGACGTCCACATGCACCCGGCGGGCCAGGGCGTGTGGGTCGCGCGCATGGCCGCCGAGCTCGGGTCGCACCCGATCCTGTGCGGTTTCATCGGAGGCGAGACCGGCACCGTGCTGCGGCCTCTGCTCGACACCGTGGACGCGGAGCTGCGCCTCGTGGACGCGCACGCCGCCGCCGGGTGCTACGTGGTGGACCGGCGCAGCGGCGAGCGCGAGATCATGGCAACCGCCTGGAGCGACCCTCCGTCGCGGCACGAGATCGACGACCTGTTCTCGGTCACCGTGGCGGCCGCGCTCGAAAGCGAGGTGCTCGTCGTATGCGGTGGAGTCCCCCAGGACGCCCTGCCGCTGGAGATCTACGGCAACCTCGTCGCGGATGCGCGCGCCGGGGGCACGAAGACCGTCGTGGACCTCTCGCCGCCGGGCCTCAACAGCGCGCTCGAGGGCGGGCCCGACTTCGTGAAGCTCGACGACTGGCAGCTGGCCGAGTTCCTCGAGGGTCCCGCCACCGAGCCCGAGCAGCTGCGCACGGGTGCACGCCGCGTGGTGGAGCAGGGGGCAGGCTGCGTGATGGTCACGCGCGGCGGCAATCCCGCTCTGATCGGGACTCGGGACAAGCTGATGGAGCTCGTCCCGCCCCGCTTCAGCAAGGGCGCGTCCGAAGGCAGCGGCGACTCGATGGTCGGTGCGCTGGCAGCCAGCCTCGCGCGCGGAAAGAGCATGGAGGAGGCGCTGCGCTGGGGAGCCGCCGCGGGCGCGGCGAACTTCCTGCGCAAAGGGCTGGGAACCGGCTCGCGCGACGTCGTGTCGGACCTGCTCCCGCGCGTCGAGCTGCGCGAGCTCACCGACTAGATCAGCGGCGCCGTCCAGGGCGGGCGCACGTCCTCGCCCGCGAGGATCGCCGCCGGCCCGTCGCTCGTCACCCACCCCAGGTGCGGGCGCACGAGATCCACTTCGGCAAGCCGGCTGAGCCCATCCGACAGGCGCGTCGTGCGACCGCCGTGCGACGAATGCGCGTCCGAGCCCAGCAGGTGGATCAGCCCCTCCCCCGCCAGCTCGAGCAGGTAGTCGGACGCCGGGCCCTCTGCCACCAGGGCGGCGGTCGCCTGCACGAGCGCGCCCTGCTCGACCAGCGCCGCCAGGCGGTCGCGGAAGTCGACGCCGGGATGGCGCTCCGGATGAGCGATCACGCTGCGAAACCCGCGGTCGGCGAGCCTCTCCACCGCGTCGAACAGGTGCTGGCCGAGCGGGCCCGGGCGCGGCTCGACCAGCAACCAGCGGCTGCCCACGCCGAGCGACACGCACTCGAGGAACTCGTCGGAGAGCTTGTCCAGCATCGGCTCCGCGACTTCCCCGGCGGGAACGACGCGGACGTCGAGGCCCTGGCGCTGCAGCTCCTCGTTGACCGCGTGCGCGCGGCCCTCCAGCTCCTCGGGCAGCACGACGTGGTCCGGGTGGATGTGCGGCGTCGCGCAGATCAGCCGGACGCCGTCGGACTCGGCGACCCGCGCCATCTCGGCGCTGTCGGCGAGGTCGCGCGCGCCGTCGTCGAGCTCGGGAAGGATGTGGCAGTGCAGGTCGATCACGGCGTGAAGTATGGCCTGCCGCGACCGGATAGCGGTGTGACGACCTTGCGTGCGGGCAACGGTGACATCGCGCACCCTCCGATAGGGTGCGCGCGATGGCGCGCGAGCTGAAGCTCGGACTGAACACCGGCTACTGGAGCGCCGGTCCCCCGCCGGGGGTCGAGGACGCGGTCGCCGAGGCCGACAGGCTCGGCTTCGACTCGATCTGGACGGCGGAGGCGTACGGCTCCGACGTGCTGACACCGCTGGCGTGGTGGGGATCGCAGACCAAGAACGTGCGACTCGGCACCGCGATCATGCAGATGTCGGCGCGCCAGCCCGCGGCCGCGGCGATGGCGGCGATGACCATGGACCACCTCTCCGGCGGGCGCTTCATCCTGGGGCTCGGCGTATCGGGTCCGCAGGTGGTGGAGGGCTGGTACGGGATGCCGTTCGAGAAGCCGCTGGCGCGCACGCGCGAGTACGTGAAGATCGTGCGTGACATCGTCGCGCGCAACGGCAAGGTCACGAACGACGGGCCGCACTACCCGCTCCCCTACCCGGACGGAACGGGGCTCGGCAAGCCGCTGCGCTCGACGATCCACCCGGTGCGCGAGGACATCCCGATCTTCCTCGGGGCGGAAGGGCCGAAGAACGTCGCGCTGGCGGCGGAGATCTGCGACGGCTGGATGGCGCTGTTCTTCTCGCCGCGCAATCAGGACTTCTACCGCGACGCGCTGCAGGAGGGCTTCGCGCGCGACGGCGCCCGCCGCTCGTGGGACGACTTCGAGGTCATGGCGACGGTGCCGGTGATCATCCACGACGACGTGGAGGAGGCGGCGAACTTCCTGCGCCCCATGTACGCGCTGTACTTCGGCGGCATGGGCGCGCGCGGGCGCAACTTCCACCACGACGTCGCCGTGCGCCTCGGCTACGAGGCGGAGGCGAAGAAGGTCCAGGATCTCTATCTGGACGGCAAGAAGGACGAGGCGGCGGCGGCGATCCCGACGAAGCTCGTCGAGGACCTCGCCCTGATCGGACCGGAGGACAAGATCCGCGACGAGCTCGACGCGTGGCGCGAGTCGATCGCCACCACGCTTCTGATCGGCGGCGACGCGGCGATGATCCGCCGCGTCGCCGAGCTGGTCAAGGGTTAGCTACGCCGGCAGCGAGGTCTGGCCGGGGCTCGTGGGGGGTGCGGCCCGCGCCCGCAGCGTGAGCATCACGCTCACGATCAGGACCCACAGCGCCGACCCGAGGAAGCCGATGAAGCCGACCGGGGTCATGCTGATCACGCCGAGCACGATCGCGATCCACCCAAGCCACTTCGGCAGGGCGCCATGCCGCACGATCGAGAGCCCGGTCGCGAGCATCAGCACGATCGAACCGAGCGCGAACGGCGCCCAGTCGTTGTCCCAGAGAGCTTGGAGCGCCTGCGCAGCGACGGGGTCGATGTCATCCGCCTGCTCGGCAAGCGCAAACGCGATCGTGGAATCGATCGCGATTGCGACGGCCAGGATTGCGGCACCGACGAACGACACGAGCGACAGCATGCCGTTCGCGCCCTCGGCTGCCCGCAGCACCTTGCGCACATATCCGAAGAAGAACACGAGAGCAGCGGCGGCGACCGTCGAGATCAGCGCCGAAGCCTGTATCGCATCCTTGTCGTCGGCGTAGTGATCGACGACCTTCTGAGCGCCGTCCTTCGCTTCCGGAGGCTCGCCGCCCAGCACGATGCTCACGATGGCGAGCACGATGAACACCACTCCGGTGAGCGGAATGAGCCACTCGTTCTTCTCTCTCATTGACTAGCTCCTCTCTTCGTCGACCCCTCCGTTGCGGGCCGAGTATTGCGAGAGGGTCGGAACGCAACACGACCGGTCACGCTTCCGAGGCACGGCGGTCTCAGCTCATCCAGCGCCCGCGCCGCATCACCCGCACCACCCGCCCCGCCCCGTCCAGCAGGACCAGGTCGGCGAAGTTGCCGGGGCGCAGCCCGGCCGGCATGCCGAGCGCCATCGCGGGCGTCTCGCCGGCCGCCGCGATGGCCTCTGCGAGCGACGCTTCCGTCATCGCGGCCCAGTTGCGCACCGCGGCGTCGAGAGTGAGCGCTGTGCCCGCACGCCTGCCCTCCTTGGTCACGACAATGCCCGACCGGTCGCTCTCGATGCCGACGCCCCCCATGCTGTAAGTGCCGGGCGGGGCGGCGGCAGCAGGCGACGAGTCGCTGACCAGGACGACGCGCGACCCGGCCGCGCGCCGGACCAGTTCCAGCACCAGTGGATCGACGTGCAGCCCGTCCGCGATCACGCCGACCAGCGCACGGCCGTCCGCCAGCGCGACGCCTGCGAGCCCGGGCGCGCGGTGATGCAGCGGCGCCATGGCGTTGAACACGTGGGTCACGAGACGCGCGCCCGCGTCGAGTGCGCGGCGCACGTCCGCGGCGGAGGCGCCCGAGTGACCCAGCGCGACGGCCACGCCGCGGGCGCGCAGGGACACGATGAGCTCGAGCGCACCGGGCAGCTCGGGCGCCAGGGTGACGAGCCTGACCGCCTCCGAGGCGAAGTACGGCGGCACGCCGTCCGCCGGTGCGCAGAGGCGGTCCGGGGGGTGCATGCCGGGATGCGCCTCGCTGAGGAACGGGCCCTCCAGGTGCGCTCCCACGACCGGTGACGCAGGGTCGGCAGCCCGCTCCGCGATGTCGGCGAGCGACCGCTCCACAGTCGCAGGGTCGAGGGAGATGACCGTCGCCAGATAGCTCGTCACCCCGTGCTCGAGCTGGATCGCGTCGATCGCGTCGAGCGCCGCGGGGCCGTCGGTCACCTCGTGGCCGCCCGCTCCGTTCACCTGGAGGTCCAGGAACCCGGGCGCGACGATGCCGTCGTGACGCTCGCCGGGCGGACGGGGCGGCGCCCCCGCACCGGTGGCGGCAATCCGCTCGCCTTCGACCTCCAGCCAGCCGTCCACGACCGCGCCGCCGCGGGTCAGGCGCCCTGCCAGCAGCAGGCTCAACTCGCGCCTCCCGCCCGGAGCTCCGCATCCGCCGGAGGCAGCGCGACCTCCGGCGGCAGCCGCACCGCCGCCATCGCGCGCCGGCGCTCGCGACGCACGGCAGGCAGGTTCCGGAACTCGTGCCACAGCATCCGCAACCAGCTCCCCTGAGCCGAGCAGCGAAACGACAGGCGCAGCCCCAGCACGCGATAAGGCGCGAAGAAGTACGGAGCGCGAACGTGCCAGGCCGAGGTCACCACTGTCACCCGGCGAATCTCCCCCATGGCGCGGATGATGGGAAGCGAGCGCGACGCGTTCTCCGCGGTGTCGCGGCCGGCGTCCTCCAGCACCGCCGGCACCGCAGGGAAGGACCACTCCTCTTCCATCTGCTCGGCTTCGGAGAGCCCGCCGCCCTTCGTGTAACCGGTGAGGATCACCGCCCGCGGAGGGTCGCGCCGGCACTCGCGCGCCGCCCGGTGCAGGCGAGCGTGCGACTCGCCGGAGATCCGGTGCTCGGGGCTGACGCTGGGCTCGCGATGGCCGAGCACGATCAGGACGCGGTCGCTCGACCAGTTCGCGCGCGGCTCCAGCAGCCCCGCCGCCGCCGTGTCGCACACCACCGTCAGCCGTGGGTGGTCGCGCAGCAGGGACGCCGGAGAGGAGGGTCCCGCGGGACGCTCGAGCATGTCCCGGAGCGCGGGCGCCTTGGCCGCTCCCGACACGAGCATCAGCAGCTCCCGCGCTTCGGCCAGCGTCCGCAGCCCGACCGTCAGCGCCTCGCGTGGGACATGCTCGACTCCCCCGAAATCCGCAGCAGCGTCAGCGCGCGTGGTCTCGTGCAGGCGCACGCGCCGCACGCCGTCGGTCGCACGGGAGCCGGGCTCGTCGAACGCGACGTGCCCGTCGCGCCCGAGGCCGAGGACCACGAGGTCCATCGATGCCTGGTCGAGCAGCGCCTGGTGCCGAGCGCATTCGGCCTCGGCGTCGGCGGCCGTCCCGTCGATCCCGTGGACCGCGCCGAACCGGATGCCGCGCAGCTCCCGCGCGAGATACGCGCGGTAGCTGCGGTGGTCGGCCGCGCCGAGGCCGGCGTACTCGTCGAGCTGGAACAGCGTCGCCTGCTCCACCGGCAGGCTGCCGTCCGCCGCGTGCGCACGCAGTGCGGCGTACATGCCGAGCGGCGTATGGCCGGTGGGAAGGATCAGGCGCAGCTGCGGCCGGGCCCGCAGCCGGTTCGCAACGAGCTCACCGCCCAGCAAGGCGACCCGCATCGGATGTCTCAGGACGAGCGGCGGGGTGCCCGCCATGAGCGTGCGTGCCTTCCTCTCCGGGTCATGCCCGGACTTCTACGCGATCAGGCCGCGGCGCGCGTGTAGACGAGGATCACGACGCCGTCACCCACTGCCTTGGTGTCGGCCAGCTGTAGCGCCTTCATCTCGCTCGTGCCGCCGAACAGGCGCTTGCCCTTGCCCAGCACGACCGGAAACACCATCAGCCGCAGCTCGTCGACGAGATCCTGGTCGAGCAGCTCCTGCACGAGCTGTGCGCTGCCGTGCACGACGATGTTGCCGTCGTGCTGCTGCTTGACGCTCGACACGGAGTCCCCGACATCGCCGCCCAGCACCGTCGAGTTCGTCCAGTCCGGTTCGCTGAGCGTCGAGGAGACGACGTACTTCGGCATGTCGTTGAACTTGTCGGCGAACTCGCCCGTGCGGCTCGGCCAGGACGATGCAAACCCCTCATAGGTCACGCGGCCGAGCAGCAGGGCCTCGGAGTCCATCGTCTCATCCAGCTTGAACCGGTCGCCTTCGTCGCCGCGGGAGAACTTGAAGCTCCATCCGCCGTACTCGAAGTCCTCCGACCCGCCCGGGTCCTCTATGACACCGTCCAGCGATATGAACTCGGTCACGACGATCTTTCCCATCAGCGGCTCCTTTCATCGAGGTCCAGGGGGTGATGGGCTAGCATATTCAACCAGTTCGTTGTTCAACCAGCAGGCTGAACATACCCCGGCCGACAGGCTCAGCACGAGCTTTGCCGCGCTCGCCCACCCGACGCGCCGGGCGATCTTGGAACGGCTGGCCGCCGGCGAGGCCACCGTCACCGAGCTGGCCGAGCCGTTGCCCATCAGCGTGCAGGCCGTCTCCAAGCACCTCGAGGTGCTCGAGCAGGCCGGCCTGATCGAACGGATGCGCATCGCGCAGCGGCGGCCCTCACGACTGCGCGGGGCGCCGCTGGAGGAGGCCAGCGCGTGGCTACAGACCTACAGGCGGTTCTGGGAGGAAGGATTCGATCGCATGGACGAGAGACTGCGAGCGCGAAAGGGGCGATCGGGATGACCGAGCAGATCGGCGGCGAGAACGGGTTCGAGACGACGCGTGTGATGGATGCGCCCCGGGATCGCGTGTGGCGGGAATGGACCGAACCCGAAGCGTTCGCCGACTGGTTCGGGGGCGTCGAGGCCGAGGTGCCCGTCGAGAGCGTTTCCATGGACGTGCGGCCCGGAGGCGGCTGGCGGGCGACGATGTACGCCGGGCCCAAGCGGCAAGAGATCCAGTGGCGCGGGAAGTTCATCGAAGTGGACCCGCCCGTGCGGCTCGTCTTCACCGTCACCGACGAGCCCGGGGACGTCTACGACCTCGTCACGGTGGTTCTCACCGACCTCGATGACGGCCGCACCGAGATGTACGTCGAGCAACGCGGAGGCATGTCGCCTGAGGAGTACGAGCGCGCCCAGCAGGGCTGGGGCGGCTTCTTCGACCGGATGGCGGAGCGCTTGGCCGGCGCCGCTTAGCGCGGCTACACCGCGCGGGCCATCAGCAGGGCGGAGCGCAGCGTCCCGTCCCGGCGGCGGTAGTGGTCGCGGCGCAGCCCTTCGACCTCGAATCCGGAGGACGCGTACAGGGCGATCGCCCGCGCGTTGTCGGGCCAGACCTCGAGCTCGACCTTGTGCGCCCCGCAGGCGCGGGCGTGTTCGAGGATCGCGCGGAGCAGTGCGCGCCCGCCTCCGCGTCCGCGTGCATCAGGGTGGACCGCCATCCCGAACGTGAACACCCCCGGCGTCTCGAGCTCCTGCACCCCGGCGTGGCCCACCATCCGGCCTTCCTCCTCGAGGATCAGCACCGCGGCGGGGCCGCCGGACTCGATCGCCTGCCTGAACTTCTCGGCGCGCGCTTCGACGTCGACCGGCGGCTCGGCTGCGATCGTCCCTTCCTCGGCCACCGTCGCGAGCAGGCGTGCGGCAGCCGGGGCATCATCGCTGGTTGCCTTGCGCACGGTCATGTCAGGCAGACTTGCAGATGATCGCTCCATGCCTCCCGTCCGCCCCATCGTCGTGATCAGCCGCTGCATCGACTTCGACGCGTGCCGCTACAACGGCCAGGTGATCCGCGCCAGCCTGCGCGAGGAGCTCGAGCCGCACATGGAGCTGCGCCCCATTTGCCCGGAGTTGGAGATCGGGCTGGGCGTGCCGCGCGACCCGGTGCGGCTGGTGCGGTCCGGCGCCGGGGCACGGATGGTGCAGCCCTCCACCGGCCGCGACCTGACGCGCGCGATGGAAACGTTCTCGCGCGACTATCTGGACACGGTCGCGGACGCGGACGGCTTCATCCTGAAGAGCAGGTCGCCTTCGTGTGGGATCCGGAACGCCAAGCGCTTCCACTCCGAGGCCGAGGACGCGGGGCACGACAGCGGGCCCGGGCTGTTCACGGCGCGGGTGCTGGAGCGGTTCCCGCACGCGGCCGTCGAGGACGAGGGACGGCTGAACGACCTGCGCCTGCGCGACCACTTCCTGACGAAGCTCTGGGCGCTGTCCGCGTTCCGGGTCGCCGCCGCAGGCGGAGCCGCCCAGGTCGTCGACTTCCACACCCGCAACAAGCTGCTGCTGATGGCGCACAACCAGACGCGGGCACGGGAGCTCGGCCGCCTGGTGGCCACCGCGGGCGGGGCACCCCCGGAGCAGCTCACCGCGGAGTATCGCCGCGGGCTCGGCGCGGCGCTCGGCCGCCCCTCCCGGCCGGGCAACAACGTCAACGTGCTGATGCATGCGCTCGGCCACGTCTCGGAGCGCTTGTCCGGGCCGGAGCGCAGCCACTTCCTGGCCACGCTCGACGCCTACCGCGAGGGCCGCGTCCCGCTCTCCGCCGCGCAGGCCATCGTGGGCGCGTGGGCCGCCCGGTTCGAGGTGCCCTACCTGGCGCAGCAGACCTTCTTCGCCCCCTATCCGGCCGCGCTCGTGCGCCTCGAGCGCCCGCGCAGGCGCGGTGCCGCCTGAGCCGCACCGGTTTTTCCCGCTCGTTCCGCGCACATCTCGGCCCAGACCCTTCACACTCGGCGCGAGTTGCGTAATTCTCGTACCGACCGCCGACTCCGAGAGGGAGGTGTGCGATGGACGTTCGGCAGCGAGACGTAGTTCGCTCGAAGCTGGAAGGCCTCGCCGACGAGGGAGTCACGATCGGGGCGATTGACTCACAGCTCGCCAGCATCCCCCTGAGCACAGACGAGTACGACGAGATGTGGTTGTACGCGTGGTCGCTCTTGGAAGGACGGGCGGCACGTGTGGTCGTGCAAGCCGGGGACTGGTACGGCTACGCGCCCGTCGAGGGCGGTTAGGTGACCGGGGCACCGGTCACCTGAGGGGGTGGGGCGCGCGCTGCGCGGGAGCAACGCGCGCCCACGACCCGTTGCTTGGCTAACGTGAGTTAGATGCGACTCTCCCTCGCGCTCTCGGGCGCCGTGCTGGCGTGCGCGGTGTTCCCTGCCCACGCCCCTGCGCTGACCATGCGCGGCGACGGCGGGCGCGACACGCTCTCCGGCACGTCCCGTGCGGACACGCTGCGCGGCCTGGGCGGCAACGACCGCCTGCGCGGCCGCGGCGGGCGCGACCGGCTGTTCGGGGGCCGCGGCCGGGACCGCCTCTCCGGGGGCACGGGCAACGACGTGCTGCGCGGCGGCCTGCACGGCGACCGGCTGGTGGGCGACCGGGGCGCCGACCTGCTGCGTGGCGGAGACGGCAACGACGCGATCAGGGCGCGCGACGGGCGACGCGACCGTGTCTCCTGCGGGCGGGGCCGCGACCGGGCGACGCTCGACTCGCTCGACGTGATCCTCGACGCAAGCGACATCCGGCCGGACGGCAGGTGCGAGGTCGTCAAGCGCCCACCCGTGGCGGATGCCTTCCTGGTCGCAGTCGGGGACATCGCGCAGTGCCCCGGCAACGCCGCGATCACGGCGGCGCTCGTCGACACGCTGCCGGGCACGATCGCCGCGCTCGGGGACACCGTCTACCAGAGCGGCACGCCGGCGGAGTTCGCGAGCTGCTACGAGCCGACATGGGGACGTCACAAGGCGCGCACGCGGCCCGCCGTCGGCAACCACGAGTACCGCACGCCGGGAGCGAGCGGGTACTTCTCGTATTTCGGCGCGGCAGCCGGCGATCCCAGCACGGGGTACTACTCGTACGACCTCGGCGCCTGGCACGTCGTGGCGCTGAACAGCAACTGCGGCGAGGTCGGTGGCTGTCAGGCCGGCTCCCCGCAGGAGCAATGGCTGCGCGCGGACCTGACCGCGCATCCCGCGCGGTGCACCGTCGCCTACCTCCACCATCCCGCGTTCAGCTCCGGCAACACCCACGGAGGATCCCCTGGGATCCGGCCACTCGTGCGGGCGCTGCTCGATCACGACGCGGAGCTCCTCTTGAGCGGGCACGAGCACGACTACGAGCGCTTCGCGCTCCAGACCGCCGAGGGAGTCGCAAGCCCCGAGGGCGTGCGTCAATTCGTGGTCGGCACGGGCGGCGCGAGCCTGCGCCAGTTCGGGCCGGTGCCCGAGCCCAACAGCGAGGCGCGCATCGCGGGCGTGTACGGCGTCCTGTCCCTGCGGCTTCGAGCTGCCTCGTATCACTGGCGCTTCGTGGCCCAGCCCGGCAGCACGGCATCCGACGCGGGCGCGGCCGCCTGCCACTGAGCGCCATTTGTGGTCCGGTAGGCTGCCAACGCAGCATCACCCGCAGCCGCCGCTGACGCTGCTCGCAAACAATCCTTCAAGGAGACCAGTTCATGCCTGAAGCAGTGATCGTCGACGCCGTCCGCACCCCAATCGGCCGCGCCTTCAAGGGCCAGCTGGCCGGCCTCCGGCCCGACGACACGGGCGCGTTCGTGATCGACCAGTTGCTGGAGCGCAACCCGGCCGTCAACCCGGAGTCCGTCGAAGAGGTGATCGCCGGCTGCGGCCTGCCGCAGGGCCTCCAGGCGTTCAACGTCGGGCGGATCATGGTGCTGCTGTCGGAGCAGCTCCCCGACACGGTGAACGGCGTGACGGTCTCGCGGTACTGCGCCTCCAGCCTCGAGGCGATCCGCGAGGCGGCCAATGCCGTCCGCGCCGGGGAAGGCGACACCTACGTCGCGGCCGGCGTCGAGTGGGTCAGCCGCTACAACGAGCGCCAGGAAGCGGCGGGCGTCGCGGACCAGAACGAGAAGCTCCAGGGGAACAACGGCCAGCCGAACGCCTACATCGCCATGGGCCTGACCGCCGAGAACGTGGCCGACAAGTGGGAGGTCAGCCGCGCGGACATGGACAAGTACGCGCAGCGCTCACAGGAGCTGGCGGTGGCCTCGCAGGAGTCCGGCTTCTTCGACCGCGAGATCGTGCCGGTCACCCTGCCGGACGGCACCGTCGTCGGGAAGGACGAGGGTCCGCGGGCGAGCTCCACGCTGGAGAAGCTGGCGGAGCTGAAGCCCGCCTTCCGCGAGGACGGCAAGGTGACGGCGGGGAACTCGTGTCCCCTCAACGACGGAGCCGCCGCAGTGCTGATCATGTCCGAAGCTCGCGCCAAGGAGCTCGGCCTCCAGCCCCGCGCGCGGATCGTGGCCGCGGCGACCGCGGCCCTCGAGCCGGAGATCATGGGAGTCGCCCCGATCGGCGCCATCAAGAAGGTGCTGGACCGCGCCGGCATGAAGATCGACGACGTC
This sequence comes from Solirubrobacterales bacterium, assembly GCA_035650255.1. Taxonomy (GTDB): domain Bacteria; phylum Actinomycetota; class Thermoleophilia; order Solirubrobacterales; family JBBDJG01; genus DASRIA01. Next base: position 6,261 of record DASRIA010000001.1, on the reverse strand, counting down.
GACGTCGTGGAGCTGAACGAGGCGTTCGCCGCGCAGGTGATCCCGATCATGAGCGAGTGCAACATCCCGCTGGAGAAGATGAACCCGCACGGCGGGGCGATCGCGCTGGGACACCCGTTCGGCATGACGGGCGCGCGCATCATGACGACGCTGCTGAACGACCTCGAAAGCGACGACAAGACGATCGGGCTGGAGACCATGTGCGTGGCCGGTGGCCAGGGACAGGCGATGATCGTGGAGCGTTTGAACTGACGCCGGAACTCGCCTAGCCGCGAATTCCGGGTGCGCCGAGGGACGGATTCGACTGGCGCGGACGCCCTCGCCCCGCTAACAATGGAATAGGCCTCTCCCGCAGGGAAGGCTCCGCACACCCGCAGTCACGGAGGACTCTTGGCTCGAAAGCAGATCTACCTGCTCGGCCGCGCCATCGCTTTTTTCGCCATGGCGCTGCTCATGCTTGCGCCGCTGGCGCAGGCCGCACCCCGCGCGACCGCGTCCGACGACCGGATCTCGGGCACCGCGCGGGCCGACGTGATCTCCGGAGGCGGGGGCGACGACACGCTGAACGGGCGCGGCGGCCGCGACCGGCTGAGCGGCGCGGGCGGCGATGACAGCATCTCGGGCGGCGCCGGCGCCGACCGGATCTCGGGCGGGCCCGGCCACGACCGGCTGCGTGGCGACGCGGGCAACGACGTCCTGAACGCCGGGGGCGGCGACGACGTGATCCGGGCGCGCGACCGTTCGCGGGACCGCATCGCATGCGGCTCGGGTCTCGACATCGCGGTCCTCGACTGGCGCGACACGGCCGTCGGCTGCGAGCTGGTCGTCCAGAGTCCCGCACCGCCCGCGCCCGCCACGGGCCCGAGCGGCTCCACGCCCGCCGGCCCGGCCGGCCCGGCGCCGACCCCGGGTCCCACAGACCCAGGCCCGGGTCCCGATCCCGATCCGGACCCCGATCCCGACCCGGACCCTGATCCCGATCCCGACCCTGATCCCGATCCCGACCCCGACCCGGACCCGGATCCCGACCCGGATCCCGAGGTGGCGCACCTCCTGGCGGCGGGTGACATCGCCGACGACACGTTCGACGCCGAGTCCACCGCGGCCCTGCTCGACGACCTTCCGGGGACGATCGCGGTGCTCGGGGACGCCGCATACCCCGACGGCTCCTACGACGACTTCCTGAACTACTACGAGCCGACCTGGGGCCGTCACAAGGCGCGCACGCGGCCCGCGATCGGCAACCACGAGTACAACACCGATCGCGGGGCGGGCTACTTCTCCTACTTCGGCGAGGTCGCGGGCGACCCGCTGCAGGGCTGGTACAGCTACGACCTCGGTGACTGGCACGTCGTGGTGCTGAACAGCAGCTGCTCGGCGGTCGGCGGCTGCGGCGCGGAGTCGCCGCAGGGCCGGTGGCTCGCCGACGACCTCGAGGCGCATCCCAACCAGTGCACGCTGGCGTACTTCCACACGCCCCGCTTCAGCTCCGGGCAGAAGCACGGGAACGACCTCAACACGATCGACTTCTGGCAGGTCCTGTACGACCACGGCGCCGAGCTCGTGATGGGCGGCAACGACCACAACTACGAGCGCTTCGCCCCTCAGACGCCCAACGGCGTGGAGGACCCGAACGGGATCCGCCAGTTCGTGGTGGGCACGGGCGGGCGGTTCCTGCGTCCGGTCTCGAGCACGCCCGAGCCCAACAGCGAGGCACTCAGCAACACGAGTCCCTGGCCTCCGGGAACCCCACGCCCGCCCGATTGGACGTTCGGCATCCTGCACCTCCAACTGCACGCCGACAAGTACGACTGGGAGTTCGTGCCGGCCACTCCCGGCGGCTTCACGGACACCGGCACGACTGCGTGCCATTAGCACTTACGCGCAGCAGATAACGCGTTAGGGTTCGTCCGGGCGGCTGTCCGCCCGTCCGATGGAGGCGACCCCCGCAACGCGCAGCGAGCAGACCGAGCGCCGGATCACCGTCGCGGGGCTGCAGACGCGTCTGCTGGAGGCCGGTCCGGGCGACGCCACCGAAGCAGTCGTGTTCGTGCACGGCAACCCTGGCTCCGCGGCCGACTGGCACGACCTCGTGGGCCGCACGGGCGCGTTCGCGCGCGCAGTGGCGTTCGACATGCCCGGCTTCGGCCAGGCCGGCAAGCCGCGCGACTTCGAATACTCGGTGCCGGGTGAGGTCCGCTTTCTGGATGCCGCACTCGCGGAGCTGGGAATCGACCGCGTCCACCTCGTCCTGCACGACCTCGGCGGCCCGTGGGGAGCCGAGTGGGCTGCCCGCCACCCGGAACGGGTAGCGAGCGTCCTACCGGTCAACACCGGGGTGTTCGTGGACTACAAGTGGCACATCCTCGCGCGCATCTGGCAGACGCCCGTGGCGGGTGAGCTGTTCATGGCGACCACCACGCGCTTCGCGTTCCGGACGCTGATCAAGCGCGGCCAGCAGAAGCGGCCGCTGCCGCGCGAGTTCGTCGACTCCATGTACGGCAACTTCGACCGCGACACGCGCCACGCCGTCCTGCAGCACTACCGGGCGGAGAGGCGGCCGCAGGCCGACGCGCGCCGCGCGGCGGACGCGCTGCGCCCGCACGACATCCCGGCGCTCGTGGTGTGGGGCGCGCGCGACCCGTACCTCGGCCTGGACCTGGCCGAGGCGCAGAAGCAGGCCTTCCCGAGCGCACGCCTCGTCGTGATTCCCGACAGCGGGCACTGGCCTTTCATCGACAACCCGGAAGAGGCCGCCTCGCACATGCTCCCGTTCCTGCGCGAGCAGACCGGCGGACCAAAGGAGGCGTGATGGCAAACAACGTGAACCGCAGATACGTGCTGCGCGAGCGGCCGGAAGGCCGGATCGACGACAAGACGTTCGAGCTCGTGGAGGAGCCGGTGCCGCAGGCCGGCTCGGGGCAGGCGCTGGTGCAGAACCTCTACGTCTCGGTCGACCCGACCAACCGCGCATGGATCGGCGAAGAGCCCACCTATCTCCCCCCGGTCGGCATCGGGGAGTGCATGCGCAGCGTGGGCCTCGGCCGCGTGATCTCGTCGGACGACGCCACCTACCCCGAGGGGTCGCTCGTGACGGGACTCGTGGGCTGGCAGGACTACGTCGTCACGGGCGAGGGAGAGATCCCGCTGACGCCGGTGCCCGGGGACACGGGCCTGCCGATCGAGTGCATGCTGGGCGCGCTCGGGCTCACCGGTGTGACGGCCTACTTCGGCCTGCTCGACATCGGCAAGCCACAGGAGGGCGAGACCGTCGTGGTCTCCGCGGCCGCGGGAGCGGTCGGCTCGGTCGTGGGGCAGATCGCGAAGTTGAAGGGCGCCCGTGCGGTCGGCATCGCCGGCGGCCAGGAGAAGTGCGAGTGGCTGGTCGACGAGCTGGGCTTCGACGCCGCGATCGACCGCCACGACAGCGAGTGGCGCAAGCAGCTGCGCGCGGCCTGTCCGAACGGTGTCGACGTGGACTTCGAGAACGTCGGCGGCGAGATCATGCGCGAGGTGTTCGGCATGCTCAACCTCAACGCGCGCGTGCCGCTGTGCGGGTTGATCTCCGAATACAACTCGCTCGAGCCCGAGCCGGGGCCGAGCTTCCGGCGCGTGCTGACGAACCGCGTGATGGTGAAGGGCTTCATCATCCTCGACTACTTCCCCCGCTTCCCGGAGGCGATCGCGCAGCTCGGACAGTGGGTCGCCGAGGGCAAGGTGAAGGACCGGCACACGGTCGTGGAGGGGCTCGAGAAGGCGCCCGAAGCCGTCAACATGCTGTTCGACGGCGACAATGTCGGGAAGCTGATCGTCAAGGTTTGAACGCCAGCCGCCCAGGGCGCGTCGCTGTCAGGCCGCATACAGGGAACGGGCCGGCAGTGCCGGCACTCGGCTTGAATCCGTCTGTTACTTTGCGCCTCTGCGCCGCCGCAGGCATCGCGCAATTCGCATAACTCGTACGGACACAGGGGTAGGCATGCCAAAGCTTTGGGGGCTCGTAGCTGCGTTCGCAGCCGTTCTGACGTGCTTTGTCGCGACGACCGGTCGGGCGGTGGCTGCGGACCCGGTGTTCGCGTCACAGACCACCGCGGCCGACTTCGGCGCGACCAACCGGCCGTTCGGCGTCGCCGCCGGCGACTTCGACAACGACAGCCACCGCGACCTCGTCGTGGGCCGCACGACCGGCAACGTCGCGTTCGTCAAGGGCAACGGCGACGGCACGTTCCAGTCTCCGGTCGTGTTCGCCTGGAAGCAGGCGTTCTTCAACGCGTGGTCGTTCGCGAGCGCGGACGTGAACGGCGACAGCAATCTCGACGTGGTCTGGGGCGCGAGCGCCGCGTCCACTGGCTGCTCCATCAGCCCCATCCCCACCGGCCAGACGTGCGCGTCGGCCGGCGGCCAGACGGTGACGGTCGCCGACGGTGATGTCCGGGTCTGGTACGGCAACGGGAACGGCACCTTCCAGGAGAACCAGTACTTCGTGAGCGGGGTCCGCCACAACGGCGGGTCTCTGTTGGCCAACGTCGGGATCGATGCCGGCTCGCTGGCCACAACGGACGTCGATGGGGACAACGACCCCGACGTGGTCGTCGGATCGGTGAACGGCGCCAACACGGTCGTGAACGTGCTCAAGAACAACGGCGCGAGCTTCCTGGTGCAGAACCTGATCTCGCAGCCAGCCTCGTGCACGACGCCGTGCGCGCCGGTCTACTTCCCGGCCACCTCGACGCAGAACAGCCCGTGGGGGCTCTCGTTCGGGGACGTCGACAACGACGGCGATCGCGACCTGTGGGTCGGCGACCGCGCCCTCTACGTCTACCTCTACAAGAACAACGGGGCCGGCTTGTTCACGTTGACGCCCCCGGCCGCAGAGCAGGTGAGCGGAAGGCCGAACGTCTACCTCGGGCACGACACGTACCGCGCAGCGGTCGGCTTCACGCCGTCGCTCGGCTCCGGTGACCTGAACGACGACAGCAAGGCGGACGTCGTGCTCGGACTGCACTCCGGCACGCAGACGCCGGCATCCGGCACCGTGCACGACGGCGAGCTGCTGCTCGACGCGAGCGAAGGCACGGCGCACGTCAACAAGGGCGTCCTCACGGACATCGGGACGATGGCGCGCGGCGTCAACGTCGCGGACTTCACCGGAGACGGCGCGCTCGACATCGTCGCGGCGGAGTACGACGGCAAGGTCAAGCTCCTGAAGCAGCTCACGCCGATCGACTCGGACGGCGACGGGATCTCCGACTACCTCGACAACTCGCCGAACCACCCGAACGCGCCGCGGCTGGACCAGAACACCGACGGCACGATCAACTACCAGGACCAGCTCGACAACGACTTCGACACGGTCCTCGGCGACCCGCAGAACCCGGCAACGTGGCAACGGCTGGGCGACGCGTCCGACGCCGACGACGACAACGACGGCGTCGCGGACGAGATCGACAACTGCCGCCTGTCGTCCAACGAGGGACAGGCGGACGCCGACTCGGACGGCAAGGGCGACGCCTGCGACCCACTCGACGAGACCGACGGGGACGGCGACAACGTGCCGGATGGTCCCGACCCGGGCGACCCGCTCTTCGACGAGCACAAGGCGGCCCGCGCCAAGTGGAGCACGGGCGACACGCACTTCGTGATCCGCATCGACGCGCTGGGCCGGTTCTTCCAGAACGAGTTCACCGCGCTGATGACGGATGCCGCGACGCTGTCGCCCTCCGAGTGGGCGACGAAGTGCTGGGACGTGTACGGAGTGGGTGACCCGGCCGACCCCTGCGGCACCGGCGAGGGCACGGCCGAGCAGACTCTCACGCTGCCGGGCGGCAAGGAGGCGTCCGTCACCACGGTCGTGATCCCGAAGCAGTTGTGGACCGACCCGGACGTGATGAACTGGATCAACGACCGCAACGACAACCCGCGACTCGACATCGGCCAGCACGGCTCGTACCACAACAGCAACACCACCCTGGGCGATTGGGCGAACCTCCCAGACCGCAACTTCTTCTCGTGCGAGCTCTGCGGATTCGACTTCGCGGAGTCGTTCGAGAACACGAAGGTCGGCTACGACACCCTGCTCGGCAATTACTCGAACAAGTGGGTCGCCGAGTCCGGCGCCACGCCGTCGTCGCTGAAGATCGACTGGACGACGTCCGCGAACCCGCTGCTGAGCTATGCCCCGCCATTCAACGCGTCCGACGCAAATGGGCGCCGCGGCCCCGCGGAGCTCGGCTTCAAGGCGTTCTCGGCAAGCGTGTTCGAGGA